>CALOBR010000015.1:0-77757 GCA_942491665.1 Jiangellales bacterium | reverse complement strand
CCGGCGACGAGGCATGAACCGCCGCTGGGCGTTGCTCGGCGTCCTTGCCCTGGTTGCGACAGGCTGCGCCACCGCCGAGGCCGAGCCTGAGCCAACCCCCATCTCCACCGTGCAGGCGTCGCCGTCGACGGAGCCTGTCGCTGCCGACCTGGCCCGGTTCTACGACCAGCAGCCCGACTGGCAGCCGTGCCGCGACGGTCTCGAGTGCGCGACCGTGACCGCCCCCCTCGACTACGCGGACCCAACCGGCGAGACGATCGAGCTGGCGCTGCTCAAGGTGCCGGCTACCGACCCGGCACGCCGTGTCGGGTCGCTCTTCGTCAACCCCGGCGGCCCCGGAGCGTCCGGTCTCGAGTACGCGGCTGCGGCCGACGTGATCGTCAGCCCGGCGGTGCGCGCCGTGTACGACGTGGTCGGGTTCGACCCCCGCGGCGTCGGGCAGTCGACTCCGGTCGAGTGCATCAGCGACGCCGACCTCGACCGGTCGTTCGTCGAGGGTGACCCTACGCCGGACACCCCGGACGAGGTCGACGCACTGCTGGCCAGCACCGAGGAGTTTCGGGCTGGGTGCCAGACGAAGTCCGGCAACCTGCTGCCGCACGTCGGGACGATGGACGTCGCCCGCGACCTCGACGTTCTGCGGGCCGTTGTGGGCGACGACACGCTGACGTACCTGGGCAAGTCCTACGGCACGTCCATCGGGGCGGAGTACGCCCGCCAGTTCCCAGCCGCAGCGGGGCGCCTGGTGCTGGACGGCGCCGTCGACCCGCTGCTGAGCGACAAGGACGTGCTGCTCGGCCAGGCAGGCGGCTTCGAGCTGGCGCTCAGCCGGTTCGTCGACGACTGCCTCGCGCAGGGCTGCTCCCTGGGCAGCACCCAGCAGCAGGTGCTGGACGTCGTCTCCAGCATCATCGAGACCGCCGACGACAGCCCGCTGCCGACCTCGTCGCGCCCCTTGAGTCAGACGCTGGCCGTGTACGGCATCATCGGGCCGCTCTACTGGCCCGCCAGCCAGGGCTACCCCCTGCTGGAGCAGGCCCTCGAGCAGGCGCTGGCCGGGGACGGGACTGCCTTGCTCGCGGCGGCCGACGCGTACTTGCAGCGCAGCCCCGACGGCACGTTCCCCACCAACCAGTGGGACGTGTTCACCCCGGTGTCGTGCCTCGACCGACCGGGCAACTCGACCCCGGCCGACGTCGAGGCGCTGCTGCCGGAGTTCACCTCGGTCTCCCCCCGGTTCGGGGAATCGCTGGCCTGGGGGCTGACCGCTTGCACGGACTGGCCCATCCCGTCCGACGGCCTGCCGGCCCCGGTGCCCGCCCCGGAGGCACCGCCGGTGCTGGTGGTAGGCACGACGGGCGACCCGGCCACGCCGTATGAGTGGGCGGTGTCGCTAGCCGAGCAGATGGAGTCGGGAGTACTGCTCACGTACGAAGGCACCCCGCATACCGCGTACCGCAAGGGCAACGAGTGCGTCGACTCTGCGGTGGACGAATTCTTCGTCGATGGGACTGTTCCTGAGGAAGGCCTGCGGTGCTCCTGAACGGCGCGCCTGCTCCCCAGCCCACAGGAGGCAGGGCTATCTCGACAGCCGAGGCCAGCGTCCCGGCGCGGGCGTTGGGGTCATGGCGAACCAGGCCTGCTGTCTCGGCGACGGGTCTGGTGCTTGCCTGGGTGGGATACCTTGTCTCGCTGACACCCACGATGGTGCCTCGTACGACCACTGTCCAGGTGGTGATGAGCACGCTGCTGCCGCTGACCGGCTACGCGATCGGCGCAATCCTCGGCGCGCTTGCTCGGCTCGTCACCGGCGACCGGCGGTGGCTCGACTCGCACGACACCGCTCGTCGGGTCGCGCTGAGCGCCTTCGGCGTCGCAGCCACAGGTGCTCTCGCGCTGACCCCGTTCGCGCTGCAGTGGCAGACTGAGATGGCCGCCTCCGCCGGGTGGGGGCTGCCGTCATGGCCCCTCGTCGTCGTCATCGCGCCGCTGGCCACTGTGCTTCTCGTCGGTCTCGGACGCAGCTTCCGCGCCGGGGGGCGCAGGCTGGGCCGTAGGTGGCGTCGCGTCGTCCCGTCACCGGGGATGTCGACGCTGCTGGGTGGGCTGACGATGGCCGCTGTGGTCGTCGGCGTGCTTGCCGGCATGTTGGCGGTCGTCTACCAGTCGTACGTGCGTGCCGATTCCGACACCGCCGGTCAGCAGCAGTCCATGTCGCCGTTGCGCTCGGGCAGCCCTGCGTCCCTGGTCGAGTGGGAGACACTCGGGCGGCAGGGTCGCGACTTCGTGACCGACGGGCCGAACGCCGCCACGATCGAGGGGTTCTCCGGGGTGCCGGCGCAGGAGCCCGTGCGCGTCTACGTGGGCAGGGAGCAGGCCGACACCCCCGAGGAGCGGGCCACGCTGCTGGTGCAGGAGACCCGTCGTGCCGGCGGCTTCGACCGCGAGTCGCTCGTCGTCGTCGTCACCAGTGGTCTCGGGGCCGTCCACCCGGTCTCGGCCAGGACGCTGGAGTACGTCGCCAACGGCGACGTCGCCACGGCCGCCAGCGCCTACTCGTCCGTGCCGTCCTGGCTGACCGCGCTGACCGACCCCACCGGCGTCGACCGCGAGGCGAAGGCGCTGGTCGACGCGTTCACCGAGGCGGTCGCCGCGCTGCCTGCCGACGAGCGACCCGATCTGTACCTCAACGGGGAGAGCCTCGGGGCGATCGGCTCGCAGGACGTGTTCGTCGGGCAGAGCCCTGAGCAGGTGGCCGGGCAGTTCGACGGCGTCCTGTGGGTCGGAACCCCGGCCACGAGCGACCTGATCTCGCAGTGGGTGTCGTTCCGCGAGGGCACCCCGGCCTGGGAGCCGGTCGTCGACGACGGGACGGTCGCGCGGTTCGCGGCCAGCGCCGGGAGAGTAGACCTGGCCGATCCCGCGTGGGGTCCGAACCGCATCCTCTTCATGCACAGCGCCACCGACCCCGTTGCCTACCTCGAAGGCTCGCTGTGGCGCACGCGTCCGGCGTGGATCGGGCAGTCCCGCTTCGACACGCTCCCCGAGCGGATGGCCTGGTGGCCGCTGTTCACGTGGGAGCAGATGCTGATCGACTTCACCACGAACGGCATCGTGCCGCCGGGGTTCGGGCACAACTACTCCGACGCCCACGCCACCGGGTGGGCGGCGGTGATCCAGCCTGACGGGTGGGACGCGGCCACCGTCGCCCGGCTCGAGGCCTACCGCGACCTGGTGGACCCGCCCGACCCGGGCTCGCGCGTCGTCGACTCCGGCGCATCGTCTGAGCGCTGATCGCACTACGGTTGGGCGACTGTGACCACCGACCAGCCGACCCAGGCCCAGCCGCTGGGCGCGCCCGACGAGGACGACGAGCTTCCCGAGCAGATGCGGGTGCGTCGGGCCAAGCTGGACGCGCTGCGTGAGCGGGGGATCGAGCCTTACCCGGTCGGCTACGACCGCACCCACACGCTGGCCGCTGTGCGCGAGCAGTTCGGCGACCTGGACGCCGACGCCACCACGGGGGTGACCGCGGGCGTCACTGGGCGCATCATCCTCAAGCGCGACGGCGGCAAGCTCTGCTTCGCCACGCTGCGTGACGGCACGGGCGACCTGCAGGTGATGCTGTCGCTCGACAAGACCGGTGTGGACGCCCTGGCGTCATGGAAACACGACATCGACCTCGGCGACCATGTCGGCATCACCGGCGAGGTGATCACCAGCCGCCGCGGCGAGCTCTCGGTGCTGGCCGACTCCTTCGCCTTGACGGGCAAGTCGCTGCGTCCGCTGCCGGAGAAGCACAAGGGCCTCACCGACCCCGAGGCCCGAGTGCGCATGCGCTACGTCGACCTGATCGTGCGCCCCGAGGCGCGCGACATGCTCCACTTGCGTGCCGGGGTAGTACGCGCGGTGCGCGACGTCATGCACGCCCGCGGCTACGTCGAGGTCGAGACGCCGATGCTGCAGGTGCTGCACGGCGGCGCGAACGCGCGTCCGTTCGTCACCCACATCAACGCGTACGACATGCCCCTATACCTGCGCATCGCGCCCGAGCTCTACCTCAAGCGGCTCATGGTCGGTGGGGCCGAGAAGGTGTTCGAGATCAACCGCAACTTTCGCAACGAGGGGGCCGACTCCACGCACAACCCGGAGTTCACCATGCTGGAGGCCTACGAGGCCTACGGCGACTACTCCACGATGCGCGAGCTGACGCAGGCGGCCATCCAGGCCGCGGCGGTCGAGGTGTTCGGCGAGCCGGTGGCGCGCCGGGTCGAGGCCGATGGTCCGGTGCGCGAGTACGACCTCTCCGGCGACTGGCCGGTCAAGACGATGATCGGCGCACTGAGCGAGGCGCTCGGTGAGCCGGTCGGTCTCGACACCCCGATCAAGGTTCTGCGGACCCACGCCGAGCGGCTCGGGCTCCAGGAGCCGCCGCAGGCGAGCGTCCCCATGCTGCTGGAAGAGCTGTACGTCGAGCTGGTGGAGAAGACGACCACGACCCCGGTCTTCTACCAGGACTTTCCCAAGGAGAACGCCCCGCTCACCCGCGTTCACCGCGACGAGCCGCGATTGACGGAGAAGTGGGACCTCGTGTGCTGGGGGGCAGAGCAGGGCACCGGGTACTCCGAGCTCATCGACCCGCTCGACCAGGCGGAGCGCTTCTACGCGCAGTCGCTGCGCGCGGCGGGCGGCGACGAGGAGGCGATGGCTGTGGACGAGGATTTCTTGCGGGCGCTCGAGTACGGCATGCCGCCTGCCGGAGGGGTGGGGTTCGGCATCGACCGTCTCGTCATGACGCTGACGGGGTTGGGCATCCGCGACACGATCCTGTTCCCCCTGGTCAAGCCGCGCTCGTAGCGGGTGACGGGCCCTAAGCCGCGCCAGCCCAGTCGCGAGCGACCGGATGCATGGACCGCTGGTTCAGCCGAGGCCGGCGATCTCGGAGCTATCGACGGCGATCCTGAGCGCACCGTCGTCGCCTTCGACGATCGAGAAAGCCTCGACAGCCTCGAACGAGTCCTGCCCAGTGTTGGTCAACTGGACGATGATGGCTGCCTCATAGGGGGGCCCCTCGGAGACGACGGGGTCGCTCACACGCTCAAACGTCGCCCAGTCAAGTCGCTCGACGAATGCCGCGAGTCCCAGCGCGCCGTCGTCGTTGGCTGCTTTGCCTTCTGACGCACCCCCGCTGAAGTGGACACCGTCCTCCGTCATGAAGGACACGACCGCCTCACCGTCCCCGGCGTCCCACGCCTCCAGGTAGTCATCGATCAGGGCTGCGACCTCGGCGTTCGCCGAGGTCGGCGCGAAGATCAGCCATCCAGCGCCCAGGCCGAGTGCTACGCCAACGACACCACTGACAAGCCACGGCATCACGCGCGAGCTCATGCGGTCCGGTTTTGTGACCTGCGGTGGAGACTGCATGACACCACCTCCACATACCGTTGTCGTCCGGCAGCAGAACCGCGTCAAGGGACTGACGTCGCGTCCGCGACACGATCCTCCTCCGCCTGGTCAAGCCGCGCTACTAGCGGTCGGTGCTGGTGGGAGCGGGATCGTCCACACTGGGCGCGACATGGGAGCGGGGTCGTGCAGGCTGGGGCCGCCCCCATCCCGCTGCCATCTGTCGGCCCACGGCCACGATGCCGCTTCGAGGGCTCGCGAGGCGGTCAGGGCAGGTCGATGACGGCGGACGCGCCGCCGCGGCGTGAGTCGCCGTGCGCCTCCACCCGCCCGTCCGGGTAGCGCACCACGACGTGGGCGCCGCCGAAGTACAGGTGCTTGCCGGCCCACCGCGTGACCGGGCCGAGCAGCGCCAGGGCGTCCGCGACGTCATCGTCGATTGGCGGCTCCGCCTGGACCGTTGACCCGTCCCAGTGGACGCGGGGCGCCTCGACCGCCCCGTCCGCGTGCTCGCCGCGGTCGACGAGCCCCACGAGCACCGACAGCATCGCACTGCGGATGCGCTCGCTTCCGCCGCTACCGAGCGCCACGACGCGACCGTCGGGCAGGTCGAGCAGGGACGGCGCCATCATCGAGCCGATCCGTGACCCGGGGACGGCGGTGTGCAGGCCCGCCGGGTGCAGGTCTTCTTCGCCCATTACGTTGTTCATCTGGACGCCCGCGCCCGGCACCATGATGCCGCTGCTCGACCCGTTCGACTGGGTGAGCGATGCCACGGCTCCGTCGTCATCGACGACGCTGACGTGCGTTGTCCCCTTGACTGCGACCTGGACGCGGCGACGCAGCTCCTTCTCGCGCTCCGTTGCCCCGCGCAGTGCCTCGATGAGCCTGGTGGCGCCCGCTGCGTCGGTGGACACCGGGCCCTGCTCGCCGAGAAGCCGGGTGGCCTCGGCGAGGATTGGCCCGCCGAACGACGGCGCCGGGTTGGTCGACAGCACCGCGCCGCGGTGGCCCGCCCGCAGCGGTGCCCGCTCGACGGGGGCGTAGGCGGCCAGGTCGTCGGCAGTCAGGGCGCCGCCCACGGCCGCGATGTCGTCCAGCAGCGCACGCACGCCCTCGATGTCGGCGAAGCGGCGCACGTTCCCGCTCGCGATCGACTGCAGTGTGGCTGCCAACTCCGGGTTGGTAAGAACCGAGCCGACGGGCGGAGTTGCGCCGTCGATCGAGTACAGCGACCAGCACTCGTCGCTCAACCGGAAGATCTCGGCGAGCAGGACGCCGACGGAGTGCTGCGTCGCATCGACAGTCCAGCCCTCGGTCGCGAGTCGCGTCGCGGGAGCAACGACCTCAGCGAGATCGAGTCGGCCGTGCCTGCCGTGGGCGTGCAGCAGGCCCGCCAGCGTTCCAGGCACCGCGAGCGAGCCCAGTCCTGCGTGGAACACCTGATCGGCTCCGCCGAACTTGATGGTGACAGTGTCCAACGTCGTTGCGGGCGCGTCGTCACGGCGACCGAGCCCCGGCGCGTTGACGAAGAAGTCGTGGACGACCTCCTCGCCGTCGTCCGTCCGGACGGTGAGAAAGCCCCCGCCGGCCAGGCTGGCAAGACCTGGTTCGCAGACTGTGGCCGCGAAGGCGGCGCCAACCGCCGCGTCGACCGCGTTGCCGCCTGCGCGCAGGACGTGACCGGCAGCCTCGACGGCCCCGGTCGATCCCGCGGCGACGGCCGCTCGACGTCCAGGCACGTCGGGACTGTACGGCGAGGGCGTCAACGAGTGGTCGGCGGCTCCCGGCTTGCCAATGGGCTTCGCCTGACGAATCACGCCGATCTGACCCACGTACACTGGGCGGGCTGCCGGGCCGAATGGCCCGCTCGCCGCCTTAGCTCAGTTGGCCAGAGCGACGCACTCGTAATGCGTAGGTCGTGGGTTCGATTCCCACAGGCGGCTCAAGCATTTGCCCAGGCCAGACGGCATTTTCCCGATGGGCGTCCCAGCAGACGTAGTGCCTGGATAGTCCGCTTTGTACCTCTCCAGTTACACATCCAGTGCACACGCTGGCGTGTACTGGATGTGTACTGAGAGGGCTCAGTGGGCGTGTCGTCGCATGTCAGCCGGTGCTGACCGGCGTCTGGTGCGTGCGCATGTCATGCGCCCGGGTTGTCTCGACGATCTCGCGCCCAGACCGAATGCGGTCCACTCACTGGTGGGTGCACTTCGAGTCCGCAGTTGGCTGTCCGTCGAGCTTGCCTTCTTCGCAAGCGTGTTCGTCACTGGCGCCGGAGTGACACGGCCGCGGGCGCACGCTACGCGGCCGTGGTGACGCGCCGGGAAGTCGATGGGATCGCGACCATGCCCGGTGGCAGTTGCCGGGGCCGGATTCGGCATCCACGGTGCCTGAGTCCGGCCCCGTCTGGTCTCGGTGGCCCTGAGGTCGACCGAGGCACTACTGCTGAATCCGGAAGACCCGCGAGATGGTCCGTTCGAAGCCGTGCTGCTTCGGCAGGACGATGCGGTACTTCTTGGCACTCCTCGGGTTTCCCGGGCACTTGATCGTGTCGAACGGCCCGTAGAGGTCCGCGAAGATCGCGGCCTCGTGCGGCCGCGGTCCACGGGTGAACCACGCGGACTCCGGGACGTACTCCCCGACCATGACGTTGCGGGTGCGCATCGCGCCGCAGCGGACCCACTCGCCCTGGTGCTTGACCTTCAGCACGACCTTGTAGGACTTGTTGCCCGGCAGCGTGGGGTTGATGTCGGCGGCGATGACAGTCCCCCCGAGCACGACCCACCGCATGCGAGCCTTGATGCCTTCGTGGCCCGGACGGCGACGCCCCAGCAGGACCAGATCATCCTCGCTGATCGCCTGCGACGTCTCCACCCGCTGTCCGGCGGAGTCCGGTGCGGCAACCTCGTCACCCGATCGTGGCGGCAGGACGAGCAGCCCACTGAGCAGCATGGCAGCCATCGAGAACGCCGCCAGCAGCGTCACGAACAGTCTGTGTCCACGCATTCTGCTCACCTCCTCTCCCTCACCCTCAGGATGCTCCGGCGCTGTTGTGGTGGTGTTGCAGTCCAGATGCAGCGAGCCCCCCATCGCCTCATCCGCGCAATGGCGTGCGTCAACGTGGGCGGAAACGACGCAGGTCCGGCCGACATCACTCTCGTCCCGATGCGTCCACAGGCGGCGATGTGACACACACAGGGGTGCGACTCCACGTCCTGCTGGATGCTAGCATTGCTGTCAGGAGGTGGGTGATGGGTACTCTCACGATCAGGCAGCTAAACGAGCGGACGCATGCGAGGCTGCGGGGGCGAGCGGCCGAGCATGGGCGTTCGGTCGAGGCCGAGGTTCGGGCGATCCTGGACGCGGCCGTCGACCTTCCCGAGCAGAACCTCCTGCTGTCATTGCATGCGTCCTTGGCTGAGATCGGCGGAGCTAACCTCGACGTGCCGTCTCGCACCGATCAACCACGCCGGGTGGACCTGGCGTGATCATCGCTGACACCAACGTGGTGTCGGAGTTCATGAGGGACTCACCAGACCGAGCGGTGCTCGCCTGGGCGCAGGGCCTCGGCCCGGCGGACCTGACCATCTGTGTCGTGACGGTCGAGGAGATCGAACGAGGGCTGGGGCGGCTGCCCGCGGGGCGACGTCGCGCTGACCTGGAGCAGCGCTGGAGCCGGCTGGTGGACACCTTCGCCGAGGCAGTCGCTGTCTACGACCTGCCAGCGGCCCGACAGACCGCTGAGATCCTGGTGACGGCCGAGGCTTCTGGCCGACCGATGTCCCTGGCCGATGCCCAGATCGCAGGCATCTGCCTCGCAGGCCGCTATGAGCTGGCTACTCGCAACATCAGTGACTTCTCTGCAACGCCTGGGCTGACCATCGTCGACCCGTTCGAATAGGTAGCCCTATCTGGGCGCAATCGACGCGGTTCAAGGACCGAGCCAGCGCTCCTCGCGGTGCGTCCACAGGCGGCTGCCCACCCGGGTTGTTGGGTGTGGCTCGCTATCGGTTTGCAGCCCGTCGGGCACCGTTGACGAGGTGTGGCTCCAGAGGGGACTGCCCTGCTCGTAGTAGCACTGCCCACCTCGCCGTCCCTATCGGTTCGAGCGAAGGCGGGAGCAGCAGATGCAGCAGGTGCAGCAGGTGGTCATCGGGGTGGATCCCCACAAGGTGTCGGCCACGATCGAGGTCGTCGACGCCCAGGAGAGGATGCTCGGGTCGGGCCGGTTCGCCACCGATCAGGCCGGCTACGCGGCGATGCGCAAGTACGCCACGGCCTGGCCGGATCGGGTGTGGGCGGTCGAGGGCGCCAACGGTGTCGGGCGCCCGCTGGCGCAGCGGCTGCTGGAGGCTGGGGAGAACGTCGTCGATGTACCGGCCAAGCTCGCCGCCCGCGCGAGGCTGCTCGATGTCGGGCACGGCCGCAAGGCCGACGCCCATGATGCGCACTCGATCGCGGTCGTGGCGGTGCGTACCGAGGGGCTTCGGGTGCTGAAGGTCGACGCGGAGCTGGAGGCGTTGCGGATGCTCACCGACCGCCGCGAGGCACTGACTCGGCGCCGCATCCAGACCGTCAACCGGCTGCGGGCGCTGCTCGGCGAGCTGCTGCCGGGGCAGGCGAAGAAGGACATCACCACAGGTCAGGCCAAGGCGATGCTGGCCGGGGTGCGTCCGCGGGACATCGCCGGGAAGACCCGCCGGCGTATCGCCGCCGACGAGCTGGCCGAGCTGGTCGCGGTCGAGGCCACGATCAAGAAGGCCACCGCCGAGCTCAAGACCATGGTCCTGGCCCGCGACTCCCACCTGATGGACCTGCGGGTTGTCGGCCCCGTCGTCGCCGCCCGGGTACTGGCCGACGTCGGGGACGTGGCCCGGTTCGCTGACCGCAACCGCTTCGCGTCCTGGACCGGCACCGCCCCGTTGGACGCCTCCTCCGGGGAGCAGAACCGCCACCGGCTCTCGCGGGCCGGGAACCGGCGGATGAACCACATGATCGCCGCGATCAGCCGGCTGCGGGTGGACTGCGACGGGCGGGCCTACTACCGACGCAAGCGAGCCGAAGGCAAGAAACCGATGGAAGCGATCCGCTGCCTGAAGCGCCGCATCTCCGATGCGATCTACCGCCAGCTCGTCGCCGACGCCCACGCCGCAGCGGCCGAAGGCCCGGTCGGTGGTGAGGTGAGTGCGGGCCCGGGAGGGCACTGCGGGGCGTCTCAAGAATCCAGCGCGGTCGACCTGCCCCCGCCCATCGACACTTCGGATCAGCCACTCCCGGGACCCGCGCAACCGACGCTACAACCCGTTCAGCGACCCCGACAGACCTCACCGCGAAAGACGCCTCAGATGACCACTTGACATCAGAGGGGTGCCACTGTGACGCGGGTCCCGGGGTGGTCGCTTCAGTTGTGCGGCAATGCTCGCTCAGCTGGTGGGGGCGCCCTTCACAGGCCCGCGTGATTGCAGTGCGAGTCGGCTGGTGGTCGGGTACCCGCGGGCCGGTCCGGTGGGGTGTTCAGCGGAGCCGGTTGGCGACATCCAGGGCGAGGTCGAGGCCGAAGCGGCAGGTGAGTGCGCGGCGGGCGAGCAGTTCGTCTCGGGTTGCTTGGTCGAGGTCGGGGCGGTGGTCGACGAGCAGGGCCGTGAAGACCGACCTGATGGCGAGGGTGATGGCCCACCCGGCCTCGACGTGATCTGGGTCGACGTCTAGCCCCTCGTCGGCGAGGCCGTCGAGGTAGGCCGGCAGCAGCGTCGCGGTGATCGCGTCGAGGTCGTGCTCGGTGGCCGCGCCGGACTCGAACCGGCCGACCAGCAGCTGGCTGAGGTCGCTGCCGAGGGCGGCGGGTCCGACGTAGCTGAGGTCGATCGCGACGGTGTCGCCTGGTGTGGGTTCGTGCAGGTTGTCGGGGGTGGCGTCGCCGTGGGCGAGTGCGGTCGGCAGGTCCTCGTAGGCCTCGACCAGGGTGGGGGCTACGGCGGCCAGCCGGTCCAGGTCGCCGCGCAGGTCGCCGTGGCGGGCGGTCGCGGCCTGCAGGGCCGGTGTCTGCCACAGCGCGTCGTCGGCGAGGGCGGGCAGGTCCGCATGGGTGACCTTGCTGAACAACGTCTGCACATGTGGCCGGCGGCGCAGTCCGAGCTCGTCGACCACGCGGTGTTCGGGCCAGCGGCCGGCGAGCCGCCCGAGCCGGCGGGCGGTGCGCTGGTAGCGGGCGGGGTCCCAGGCCTGGGTGTCGTCGACGTCCTCTAGCCACACGGTGATGCGCTCCTCGCCGTCGTCGACAGCGAGCAGGTGGGGGAACCGCACGCCGGGCGGCAGGTCGCGAGCCAGCGGGCTGGCGTAGACCCGTGGTTCGTCCTGCCAGTCCAGCGTGCGCCGGACCTGCTCGTGGAACTGCGGCGGGATCAACTCCCACTGCGGGGCGTGCCAGGCCGGGCGCAGCGTCTTGGCGAACACCCGCCAGGGTGTCCCGTCGACCAGGGTCCCCCACACGTGGGTCAGCGCCTGCGTCGTGTAGTTCTCCACCCGGCGCGAGGCCGGGCGGACCCTGACGGTGGCGACCTGCGCGTCGGCTCGTCCGGTCACGCGGCGCACGACAGCGGTGAGCCGCTCACGGTCCCCGACCATCGACTCCACGGCCACGTCCGCGTCGGTGTCCGGGTCGATGCTGGCCTCGTGCATCTGTGGCGTGTCGACTCCCATGGGGAGCACCTCCGGGGTATGGCAGACGTAGGCAACTCCCCGGAACGTAAACCAGATTGACTACTATGGTCAAGTAGATTGACTACCGAGCCCTGTTCGCCGTTGAGAAGCGAGGTCGCATGTCCTCCCGCCCAGAGATGACGTCCCCCAACGTGCTGGCAGCCGTGGAGTGGCTCACCCGTCGCATCGCCGAGGACGTACGGGCACTGCAGCAGGCCCACGACGTCCCCATCACGCGCGGATCGCAGGGGCTGATCCTGCACCTGCTCCCCGAGGACGGCGCACGCCCGACCGAGCTCGCCGACGGTCGGTGGGTCTCCAAGCAAGCCATCGGCCAACGAGTCCGCGAACTCGTCGACCTCGGACTCGTGCGCACCGACCCGGACCCGACCGACCGACGGGCCGTGATCGTGCGACGCACCCCCGCCGGCGACCGCGTCGCCGCCCACCTCCACCGCGCCATCGCCGACCTCGAACGATCCTGGGCTCAGCAAGTCGGCGAGGACCGGTACGCAACCTTCCGTGCCGTGCTCGACGAGCTCGGCACCGACCACGCCCCCACCCTTCTCCAACAGCACCCGCAACAACCCCCGAGGTGAACCACTGACCAGCGATCCACCGCAAACACCTCGACCGTCCACGACAGCCGGCCAAACGCCAGCACCTGCCACAGTGAGAGCGATTCTGAGCTGGTCGCGAGGCGCCCGCTGGGCGCGTCTCGAACGACGCCGCTGACGCGCCGTCCTGACTCCAAGCGAGTTGCAGTAGCGCGTTCAGGGTGTAGCCGTCGACCCAGATCCGCCCATTGACCTGCCCCGCAGTGGGCGGAAACGACGCAGGCGCGGGCAAGATCGCGCTCGTGGGGGTGCGTCCACACGCGGAGTGACGCACCGGTCGATCGTCGTTCAGGTTGCGCGGCAACGCCCCAACATGGCCGATGAGCGGTCGGACGCGGACTGCGGCTGGCGGTCCTGGCGGACGCATCGTCGGCTGCTGGCACCGTAGGGGCCGCAGTGGCCCACTCGTGGTGAGGTGGCGCAGCTGTGATGGGCGTGGGCCCCGAAGGCCCTGCCCCGTACTCAGCGAGAGCTGAGCCGAAGATCCTGGTGAGCGGACCTGCCGCTAGGGTCCTGCCATGGCTCGTCGCCGTCGCCGTCGCGCCGCTACCACCGCTGTCGAGCGGGATGCCGAGCGGGTCCGCACCCGTGTGCGGCTGCTGGTGGAGATCACTGCGCGCAAGGGCGGGTTCCGCAAGGGGCTGCTGGACGCCACGGAGCGCCTCACGCCGTCGGAGGCAGCGATCTTGACCGACCTCGAACGGCACGGTCTCGACGTGATCCGGATGCGCGATGTGCTGTGCGGGGCGCACGTGCTGGTGGACGACCCGTCGCTGTACGACGCGTGGCGGTTCCCGAGGAGCAGGCAGCGGCTGTCGAGCCACCATAAGGCGGTCGACAAGACCCAGTACCCCGACATCGGGCTCAAGGGGCCGGTGGTGCGCGAGAAGCTCCACGGACGCACCTCGTCGGGTACCTGGGTGCAGCTCGAGAAGACCCCGGCGTCGATGGGCGACGGCTTCCGCCTGCCGAACTGGCACGACGTCCAGCACCTCGCCGACTACGTCGTCTACCGCATCACCAACCGCAACGTCGGACCCTGGGGCCTGTCGGCGGCTACGGAGAAGCGACCGATGTACCTCTCCCCGGACCTGCGCGCGCGGGTGCCGTTGCCTGCGTCGGCCAGTTCAGACCTCACGGCCGCCCTTGAGCGAATCGAGGACGACGACGACACGACCGCCGCCTCCGCCGACCTGGCGCGGCTCTTCCCGCCGCCGGACCGCGCCGACACGCTCGCCGAGCTCGTGTTCGTCGGAGGTGACCAGCGAGCCAGCGGTCTCTTCGGCGCCTCGGACGTGTGGGTCACTGAGGTCGCTTCCACCCAGGCTCGGGGGCTGCTGGTCGAGGAGCAGCAGGCGCCTGTCTGGACGTTGCCCCCCGTCGGCACGACGAGGCCCGCCACCTTGACGCTGGGCCACCGGGCGCTGCCGTGCGCTGTCCGCGTGCTCTCCCCGCAGGAGCCGGCCCCGCCCGCCCCGGTTCCCTCAGCGGCAGCCACCACCGCTACCGCCCCCGAGCCGCCGGACCAGGGAGACACCCACACGTGACCGAGCAAAGCGTCCACGACGTCCCAGCGGGGCTCATCCAGGCCGTTGTCGACCTCGTCCACACCGGCCCGGTGCCGCTGGGGGCCTACACGCTGGCCGAGATCGCCGCCGTCAACGGTGTCATCAGTTTCCTCGAGCGCGAGCCCGACCCCGAGTTGGTGGCCGAGGCGGTGCGCTCGCTTGCCGCACGCAACCTCATCACCACGGCGCCCGGCGACGACGACGTCGAGGTGCGCGGCGATCTCGGCATCGGCCTGGCTTTCCAGGAGCGGTCCCGGCTGGTGCTCGACACTCGGCTGACCGGCACACAGCCCGACGAGCCCTGGCGGATCCTCCTGCTGCCCCAGCCGGAGGGCGTCTCGCTCGAGGTCATGATTGACGCGCTCGGCATCCACTTCTACTGGCTGCGACTCACCGGCGATGCCCTCGACCGCCTGCTGGACAGGCTTCCGCACGGCGACCGCGGTCCCGCCGATGCCGACGTGTCGGCCGTGCTGCCTGCGGCCTCGGCGACCGCCCTGGTTACCACCACTCGCTGGCAGGACGACGGCACCCGCGAGAGCACGGACCTCGTGCTGGCCCGCCGGGACGAGGTGCTGCATTCGTTCCTGCGGGACCCCACCGAGCCGTCCCGGCTCGCCGCGCAGGGGCTGGACGATGACGACGTGCGTGCCCTGGTCGGGCAGATGGCTGGTGAACGCCCCGAGTGACCGCCCGCTGGCGGGCGGGACGAGGGCCTACCTGCGGGGCCGACCAGCGCCGCCGATGACGCACGACCGGACCCCGATCGAATGCCCGCCTTTGCCGCTGTGAGGGCGATTCTCAGCTGGCGGCGAGGTACCGGCTGAGCGCATCAGGAACGACGTCGCTGACCGCGCGGTCCAGACTCCTGGCGAGGTGCTGTAGAGCGTTCAGGGTGTCGTCGTCGCCCGAATCCGTCCATCGACCTGCCCCACAATGGAGCCGGAAACGACGCCGGGTCGTGGTGCGTCCACAGGCGGCGCAGTGACACGCCCCGCGGGCGCCCGCTACGCGGCTGCCGAAAGGACGCATCGTCGCGGGAGTCGTCGCTTGGGTTGCGCGGTGTCGCTGGCTCCAGCCGATGAGCGAGCGGTTCTTGCTCTGGTAGAGCGGGTAGCCGATGGCCTACGCGAGGGAGGGAGTACTCGGGGCGTCTACACCCTCGCCAGGTCGACGTAGGGTCGCTGTCGCGGGTGGGCGGGTTCTGCTCCCGGCCGGAGCATGGTCTGCAGGGTTGAGTGCAGCTGGATGCGAGGGAGCCCGGTGAGACCGGGAGCGGCAGGGTCCTCGTCGAGGAGTCCGACGTGAACCGCCAGGCGACCGTTCTCACGTGCCCAGTGAAGGGCAGCGATACAGAGGGCCCGTAGGACGGCGGGCGTGGTCGATGCCAGGGGCGCAAGCGTGAGTGTGGGGACTGTGCCTCCTGGCTGCAGCCAGGACGGTTCTGGGCGCCCAGCTACGCGAAGCACCCGTTCGGCGCCTGCTCTCATCGCATCCAGCGCCGGTGGGTAGGCGTCGATGACAAGGCGCCTTGCGCGGTTGGGGTCCCAGAGACCGGCGGCACCGACCACTCGTTGCCGTCGAGTTGCGAGGAGCACGCCGTGCAGCGCACCTTCCGCCATCCATTCGGCCAGCAGAGCCGCGGTCAGTCGCGGGGCGAACGGACGGTCACCGTTGATGCGCGCGTGTGCGTCGGCGAGGTTGTCGACTCCCTCCGCTCCGGCGACGGTGACGGGCGTGCCGGACGCGCGGTGCGACAGGGTGGGCAGGCCGGCAACAAGAGTGTGAGCAGTCACGTCAGCCGCGCGAGAGATGGTGAACCCGGGCACGGACCAGTGTTGCACCAGTCGTTGAGCAGACGTGTTCTGTCGGGCCACCAGCGTCCATCCCTGGTAGGTGTCCGTGCCGTCGATGTGCTCGAGCGCAGACGGGCCGGCGGCGAGAAGAGCGTGGGCGATCCCGACCGTCCGGTACTGCGGGAGCACACGTCCGTCACCGACGTACAGGACGGGCGCCGCGGCTGCGTCCGGCGCCGTGGGGATGCCTGGGTACGTCGCCACCATCCCGTACCCGACCAGCTGGTTCGCGATGAATGCGCCGACGTACGCGAACCGCTCGAACATCAAGCGGGGCCAGGCGAAGAAGTCAGGCTCTCGGTCGTAGCGGAACCTCCACTCGGCCGAGATAGCGCACCGCCGGTCCACGTCGAGCAAGGCCGGCACGTCGTCCTGAGCAAGCAGTCTGATTGTCCAGGCGGGACATCTGGAGGCAGGTAGCCGGGCCACGTGTGTGCGCTACTCGACCGTCGCCGGGATGATCGCATAGATGGGGAACCGGTCGTGCGCCCGCAGCTGCTTGCCCCACTCCCGGTTGGTGGTGATGGTGCCGGTCAGGGTGTCGGGAATGCCCCGGTCGACGTGGATGGCTCGCCACACGAGGCGTGCGGGTCGGGCGGAGCGACCGGCGATGGTGGTGAGCAGTTCGTCGAACGCGTCGGCCGGTAGCCAGTCGGTCACGTTGGACAGGTGGAACCGGTTGTAGGTCCCCTTCGGCTCGGTGGCCAGGTGCCGTGTGATGTCGGCGTCGACGAACCGGACTGCCCCTGGGTCCGAGCGCAGCGCGGTTGCTCCCTGCGGGGTCAGGAACGCAGGAAGGGCCTCGGGGTAGACGACCTCGCCCATCGTGAACAGCTGCAGGTACGGGTTCGCCCGAGCCGGGGACGAGGTGCACATGTCCCGGAACCGCGCGAAGTACTCCGCGCCGAGCGACCGGGTGGGGTCATGGAATTGCAGGCTGCGCGGGTCCATGCCGCGCCTGGCGAACACCCGCGGAGTGAACGCGACCCGGAACAGCCCCCGAACCGGCGGCAGGTCCAGACGTCGATTGAACACTTCGCGCTGACTAGCGAGGTCGGGAGCCTCCAGCAGCGCCCGGAACCGCGGCTCGAGCAAGGGCCGAAGCGCGCGGACGACGCGTCGGACGAAACTCTCGAACCGACCCGCCCACACGGCGCCGGAGAGCACCAGCTGCAGGTGCTGACCCCACCACATCTGCGAGCCAGGCGGCAGGAACGGCCTCACCTCCTCGAACCAGACTGATCGTCGGCCCGGGTCAGCGCGGCGGTCGCCCAGCAGCCCCGCAGCGTCGAGAGGATCAAGGGTCAAAACGGCCGCCTGCTTGAGCCGAGCCAGATGATTCTGGGACGGCTCGATATCCACTCCCGTCACCCGCTCGGCACCCAGAGCACGCAGCGACAGCGCCATGTCCCCAGCACTCGTCACGCTCAGCACCGAACCACCGGGCATGCCCAGAGCAACCGATTCGATGTGCTCATCCTCCTGCGAGAGACCGAAACCAAAGGGAGCAGGCCGTCTCACACCGACCAACATCCGAGCACCTTGCCGTTCCGCGTGGTGTTCGTCCTCCCTGCCAGTCCCCAACCCCACCACCTCACCCTCATACTCCTCCTCCCTAGTCACAGCAGCTAGGGCGGGAGTGCCCGGCGCACGCGGCTGGCGTCGCCGCGCGCCCTCAACGAAGAGCGTCCACAGGCGGCGAAGTGGGGCAGGCCGAGGTCTCGTCTGCGGAGACGTCGCGTAGGTCGTCCCCGGTCAACCTCCTTCACATGGCGGGGGCGAACGGGTGCGAGCTGACTGCGACGCGGGGATACCCTTGACGCGTGTTGAACGTCGACGTCGACCCGCAGCGACTGCGTGACGTGTGCGAGCGTTACGGGGTCGCCTCCCTGGAGGTCTTCGGCTCGGCCGCTCGCAACCAGGATCGGCAGGACAGCGATATCGACCTGCTCTACGTGTTGAAGCCGCATGCCCGCCTGGGGTTCAGGCTCTTTGATCTTGAGGACGAGCTCGCGGCCCTCCTCGGCCGACCGGTCGACCTCGTCTCCCGCAAGTCGGTCAACCGGTACATCCGCGAGCAGGTGCTCGCCGAGGCGCGGCCGCTCTATGCGGCGTGAGCTGCTGCTCCTGCGCGAGATGCGCGACGCCGCAGGCTCGATCCGGGACCTGGTCGGCGGTCGAAACGCCGACGAGGTTGATGCTGATGCGCTGCGGCGTTCAGCGCTCCTGTGGCACTTCACTGTTCTCGGGGAAGCCGCCAGCCAGATCCCTGTCGAGACGAAGGACGCCCACCCTCAGATCGCGTGGCGCGCAGCCACCCGTCTACGCAACCGAATCGTCCACGGCTACTGGGATATCGATGTAGAGACCCTCGTAGCGACCGCTGTCGATGACCTCCCGCACATGATCCAGCAGCTCGAGAGTGCCATCAGCACCCTGGATGACGACGAAGACCCAGACCCGACCGCCTGACGCCGGCACGTGCCCCACAGTGGGCCGGAAGCGACGCAGGTGCGCCCCTTCGTTCACACGCCGGCGACGTACGCGGTGAGGAAGTGGACGCCGTGCCGGTCGAGGTTCCCGCGGGCGCGGTCGTAGTGCTCGGTGGTGCGGGGGTCGGCGTGGCGGGCCAGGATCTGCGCATCACGTAGCGGGACGCCGGCGTCGAGGGCGTTGGTGATCGCGCCATGGCGCAGCGAGTGCGGACTGATGTGACGCGGGATCTTCGCGGTCTTGGCGATGCGGGTGACCATCCGGTAGGCGTCGCGGCGGTCGATCGGCTTCCCGGACACCGGTCGCAGCACCAGCGGCCCGGAGGTGCGCTGGCCCCGGCAGGCTTCCAGCACCCGCAACACGGGAAGGGTGAGTGGCATGGTGGCCGGCTTGTTGCCCTTGCCGACCAGGTGGAGCACCCGGTGCCCGCGCAGGGTGTCGGCGTAGTGCTCGGTGTGGACGGCGGCGGCTTCCGATGCGCGCAGGGCATTGATGCCGAGCAGGAAGGCCAGGGCGCCGTGGTGCACGCTGATGGTCTGCGCCACTTGCAGGAAGCGGATCAGTTCCAGTCGGTCCAGGCCCTGGGTGCGGGATTCGTCCCGCTGCACCTTCGGCAGCCGCGCATACACCGCCGGGTCGGCGGTGATCAGCCCGTCGACGTGGGCGAAGCGGAAGAAGCCCCGCACCCCGTGCATCATCGTGACTACGGAGGAGTCCATCAGTCCCCGCGCGCCCAGGCTGCGGATGTAGAGCTCGACGTGGGCCCGCACCCGGACCAGCCGACGCTAGCCCCGATCCGCAGCCCGTGAGGTGCGTCCGCAGGCGGCGGTATGGGCTACCTCAAGCCGGCCGGATCGCTGATGACCGGTTGCACATCGGTCCCGTCGGCTTCGTCGACATCGACGTCGACCTCCTCGACGAGACTGCTGACGGGCTGCGCACCGCGCACATCCGCGCCAGCCGTCCCTGAGGTGAGGGCGTTGCCGGTCAGTAGCCGATCGTCCCGGTCCAGGTGAACAGTGCCGGCCAGACAGGGAAGCCGCTGATGTCCGTGAAGGCGACGTTGAGCGACAGGTCACCCGCGGCGTCCTCGAAACGGCCGGTCCCACCGGTCACGGTGCCGTCGAAGTCGCACGTGCCCGTCGTTGCCGACGGGTAGTCACAGGCCTCGACCGCTGTGTAGTCGACGTAGATCTCGTCTCGGTTCGCCGCGACCAGGGTCAGGCTGCCCGCCGCCGTCTCAGATGCGCAGTGCGAGCCGGTCATCGTCGTCTTGCCCAGATGCGCTGCGTTCCCGTAGGCCACGTACTCGGCTCCCATTCCTGGGTAGCCCGCGTCGCACACGGCGTAGTCGCCTCCCACCACGAAGACGAGATCACCGGACACCTGGCCCTGGATCGGTCGAGCCTGGCTGTCCGCCGCCACCGGTGCGACAAGGGTCAGCATGGCCAGCAGTCCCACCGTCACCACTGCAATAGCCCTTCTCATGCTGCTCAGCCTCTTCCGCTCGACATCCGTGGCAGATCCACGGACCGCAGGGCGTCAACCCTCCACTTGTGAACGTAGAACCGGCCTGTTGTGGGACGGTTGCGGCCCAGTTGCGGATAACCGACAACCCGAGGGCTCCAAGGTCGGATGGGCTCGGGTGTCCCATCGACCCGAGCCAAGCCCGGAACATCGATCCACTCCCGCCTTCTCGCAGTCGCTGCCTTCTGAGCGGAATCGACGCCGGTTCGTGGTGCGTCCGCAGGCGGCGAAGTGGGTCACCACCTCCGCCAGCCGCGCTTGCACGCCAGGTCAGTGGTCGGCGGGCAATGACAAGATGACGACGTGGCATCGGACTCCCGCATGGTGGCCTTGGGCTTCGGCAAGTTCGCGCGCGCCGACCGCATCTTCGCGCTGGAGCGAATCACCGGGGAGGAACGCGGCGATGGCCGCCGGACTCGAGTATGGATCGACGGGGTCACCGAGCCTTTGATCGCTTCTAGGACGGAGACCACCATTCTTCGCGACATGGGCCAGGAATCCGCCGTTGCTGCACCCGAGCTCGACGAGGCAATGGACCTCGCCGCGCGACTGGCGGCCGCGGCCGAGGAGGGGCGAGTGGATCTGAGCGACCTCGGGCGTCGGGCGCGACGACTGCTGGCCGCGACAACCTCATCCGCATCAAGTTCCGCAGACCTCGACCGCCCGCCGCGTCGGTGAGTGGCCGGCCGGCGGCGGCGTGACATGGTCGCCTTCGCGGCGCTATGCCGAGGGTGGACTCGTGCTGTCTCTTGCCGGCTGTGCCTGTGGTGACACGTGCTCAGGCCGGGGGTGATGCGCCGCCGGGTGCGGCGCGGGGACTACACCGGTGGGTCGACGTGAGCTCGCCAGGAGTGGACCGGCTCGTACCCCAGCAGGCGACGAGCCTTGTCGATGCTCAGCAGCGTCTCATGCTCGCCGAGGGTCGTCTTCAAGGGGACGTCGGGATACACCTGCGCCATCAGGTCGGCGCTGGAGCGGGTCATCACGGTGTCGGGACTGGCGATGATGAAGACATCCGCACCCGGCACGCCGTAGGAGAGCGCTCGCTCGACGGCGTGGGCACCGTCGCGCGCGTCGATGTAGCCCCACAGGTTCCACTTGCGCAGGTGGGGGTCGACGTCGAAGGAGGGGAAATCGGCGTAGTCGGCGACGTCCATGACGTTGGAGAAGCGCAGTCCGACGGCGATCAGATCCGGCTGCCACCGACAGAACTGCCGGGCCAGCTCCTCCTCGAGGCTCTTGTTCAACGCGTACGTCGACTCCGGCCGTGGCGGGTAGCCCTCGTCGACCGGGGCGTAGGGCGGCGGGTCGTGGAAAGGTAGGCCGAGAACCGTCTCGCTCGAGGCCCACACGATTGTGGTGATGCCGGCGGCGCGGCAGGCGGCGAACACGTTGTAGGTCGACGCGGAGTTGTTCGCATACGTCACCGCGTTCGAGGTGAGCCCCGGGGCCGGGATGGCCGCGAGATGGACGACGGCCTCCACCGGCTGGTGCTCGTCGACGCCACCGGTGAGGGCCTCGACCACCTGGCCGTAGTCGGTCAGGTCAACAAGCAGGAACTCACCAACAACCTCCCGCGGGTCACCTCCGGAGCGGTCGATCGCCAGCACGTCGACGCCCACCGATCGCAGGTGTCCCACGACAGCGCGGCCAAGCTTGCCCTGGCTACCAGTGACAGCGACACGAGACGGCAGGGCAGCGGGATGTCCAGGCATGACCCGATCCTCCCCCCAGAAGGGGGCGGACCGGCGACTTCAGGCGCATCGGGTTTGCCAACGAGACCAAGCGGCTCGGGGCCTGGTGGCACTGGCGACGCACCAGTCGAGCCAACGACCAGTCGCGGAGCGCGGCATCCTCTGATCACCAGCCAGCTCACGTCGCAGTCGCTTCGTCTCACCGAACGACGCGGGCAAGCGACGCCAGATCCAACTCGAAGAAGCGTCCAATGGGCCAGGTGCAGTGCGCACATGGATGCACCCACAGGACGATCAGTGTGCGGCCGACGCCGAAGCGCTACCCTAGTAGCATCATCAGTCCTACCAGGGTAGGATTGTTTCATGAAGTTGAGCGTCAGCCTGTCCGAAGACGACGTTGCCACCCTGGACCGCTACGCCGACGCGGCGGGACTCACCTCACGCTCTGCGGCGATCCAGCGCGCCATCCGAATGCTGGGTGACCCTGCCCTAGACGACGCGTACGCGGCCGCATGGGACGAGTGGGAAGCCTCAGGCGATGCCGCCGCGTGGGAGACAACTCTTGCGGACGGGCTCGTCGATGCTGCGCGGTGAGATCCGGTTGACCGATCTCGACCCGACACAGGGAAGCGAAGCCGGCAAGCGGCGCCCCGCGGTGCTGGTCAGCAACGACCGCGCCAATGCCACCGCAGCCCGGCTGGGCCGCGGTGTCGTGACCGTCGTGCCAGTCACCAGCAACGTCACCCGCGTCTTCCCGTTCCAGGCCCTGCTGACAGCCGACGAGACCGGCCTGCGGGTGGACTCCAAAGCACAAAGCGAACAGATCCGTTCGGTGTCGGTGCATCGGCTGGGCACGGTCATCGGGCGCGTCCCACCCCACGTCATGGAACGACTGAACGACGCCCTTCGGGCCCACCTCCAGCAGTAGCCAGGCTCGAGGCCAGCCGGTAGGGCGACCTTGCCAGGCAATTGGACCACAAACCCATGACCGACGTCGTAGCCCCGACTGGGCGGAATCGACGCGGGTCGTGGTGCGTCCACAGGCGGCGAAGTGGGGCAGGTGGGGATGCGCCGAAGCGACACGGCCTCGGGACTTCATAGCATCTGCTATCTTCTCTCGTGTGGTGGTCGACGTAGCGGCGGTGGCCCGACGCAGCGACGAGGCGGTTCGCGACGCCCGGGCCGAGTTGGTGCACGCCGTTCGCGAGGCCTCGAGGCAGGGCCTCACCCAGGCGCAGATCGCGCAGCTGATCGGGCGCAGCCAGCCCGAGGTGTCCCGGCTGCTGCGCTTCCACGGCCGGGGCCTGCTGGCACGGCGGTTGCGGCGGCATGCCCGCGAGGTCCGGGAACTGATCGATCAGGCCGGAGGCGGCAACGTTCGCGTGTTCGGCTCGGTGGCCATGGGCACCGAGCACGTGGGGTCCGACATCGACCTGCTGTTCGACATGGGTACTCCGATGGGCCTGATGGAGCTCGGCACGCTGGAACGACGCCTGTCCGAACTGCTCGGCGCAGACGTCGACCTGATCCCCGCAGCGACCCTGCGACCAGACCTGCGCGATCGCGTTCTCACCGAGGCGGTGGCCCTGTGACCCGGACCCCCGAACAAGTCCTGCGGGAAGCCAAGCCCACTTCGCCCTGATGGTCCAGCACGCCCAGGGCAACCTGGATGACCAGCTGGTGATCGACGCGATCTGCATGCGGCTGTCCGCCGGGGTGGAGGCGCTGGCCCCACTCGACACCGCAACCAGGGATCGCTTGTTCGGCGACGCGTGGCCCCTCATGTGGGGGATGCGCAACCGCGTAGCACACGGCTACCTGCTCGTCGACACAGACATCGTGCGCCGGACCTTGGAGCACGACATCCCACCGATCCTGACCGGCATCGAGGCCGAACTGACTGACGCCGGCTGAACCACCCAGCACCAGGACAACTGCGGCACTCGCATTCCGGGCCGCAAGCAGCGCGCCCAGCGCGCGGCGGAGTGGGGCGGTCTGCATCGCCCGCAGCGCGGTGATGGTTGGGGATCGATGATGGTGAGCGTGTAGTGGTCGACGTAAGGATGAGCACGTGGCACTTGTCATCGCTGGTGCGATGACACCCCGGTACTGCCTTCGTCGGGCCTGTCAGGGGGCCTGCAGCTGGCCGTCGCAGTCGGGCATGAACTCGACACGCAGGTCTGTGAGCATCGGTCCTCGCGCTTCGAGGAAGCGCCGGACGTACGGCTGGGCGTTGTGATGGTCGAAGGCCGCTTCGTCTCGGTAGATCTCCAGGAATACCCGTGCGGTCGGGTCGTCCTTGGCTGCGCCCACGACGTATACGAGCGTGCCGGGCTCGTGGGCTCGGATGCTCGGGACGGTCTGCTCGACCAGTCGATCGAAGTCAGAGACTGATTCGGGCAGCAACTGATGCCAAACATAGAGCGCAAACAAGGGGTCCCCAATCTCGAGACGTCACGGTCTCGCCCTCAGTGGTCTTCCACGCCTGACAGCACACCGCCGCTGCCGCCGCGCCATGGCCCGGGCGGCTGGCTGGTGTCCGTGTCTGGGGCATGGCTATCTGTGCTCGAGCGCGAGGTCGACGGCCTGGTTCGGGGTGCCGTGGAAGACGGGGCCGTGTCCGGGGATGACGACGTCGGCGCCGAGCGGGCGCAGGAGTTCCAGCGACGCCCGGGCTTGGGTCGTGTCGGTGTTGAAGAAGTCGGGAAGCAGCTGCGGGCCGCTCGACGTGGACAGGGCGTGCTCGGTCATCAACGCGTCCCCGGCCACCAGCACACCCTGATCGGGCAGGTGCAGCGCCGCGTGCCCGGAGGTGTGGCCGGGCGTGTGCACCGCCAGCGGGCGGCCCGGGACGTCCAACGCGCCTCCGCTGTAGGTCTTCTCCACCGCGCCGAGCCGCTGGATCTGCGCGGCCTTCAACCCGGCCCCTACCTGCACGAACCACACCAGGACGCTGGGCCGCCACGCCATCTTCAGCAGCGTCGCGATCGACACTTGCTCGACGCGCTCGCCGGTGGCGTTGGCCTCCTCCTGCTCATGCACCCACACCGGCTTGCCCACCTGGGAGCGGAAGTACTCCGCGCTACCGAGGTGGTCCGGGTGAGCGTGGGTGAGCACGACGGCATCGACGTCGGCCGGTGCCCGCCTGATCTTCCCCAGTGACGCGATCACCCGCTCCTTGTCGCCGGGATAGCCAGTGTCGACGAGGGTGACCCCGGCACCGTCGACGATCAGGACCCAGCACACGTGCTGAGCCCGCGCCTGCCACACCCCTGAAGCGACCTCCACCATCGATACGTCCATGGCCCACCCCCAGACTCTGGCCGAGCGGCACTTCACTCGTCGCTCCCGTGGTTACTCCCTCCCGGGTTCGCGGTCCAGAGGCGTAGGCCATCGACGAGGGCTGGCGGTCAGCACGCCCCAATCGGACAAGCAGCGCGGCCCTGATCACCTGCCCGCTGCAACCTATCTCCCGGCGCACTGCCGACGCGCCAGCGCGAAGAACTGACGCCTAAGTGACCGAGATGAGGGCGCACGCGACGCGGCGGATAGACGCACCTGGAAGCCGATCGGACCGCGCAAGTCCGCGGTAGACGGGAAGGCCCGTCCGCCAGTAACAGTGGGGGCACTGTCGGTAGCCGCCCCCACTTGTTGCTGCACCAGCGATTCGTTTCGCAGTTTCTTCACCAGTGCGCCCTGGCTGTGGTGCGTGCGAAGCCGTGCTGTGCGGGCTGGACGGCTCGGGTCCCCCAACTCTGTATCGCGTGACTACATGGCCGCCCCCGTACCGGGCCGTGTCACTGCTAGTAGCGTGCGGTGGCGGCCGTGTCAGGTCAACCGCATGAGAGTCCCCTCGTCACTGGCGGGCTGACGATTCAGCGTGGATCACGGGATGGGGTGGGCGACTTCTCGGGACGGGTTTCCCTACCGGCACGCCGACCGCACTCGTACATTGGTGGGCAGGACATCTGCGAGGGTGCCATGCAGGTCGATGTGCTCGGGCCCGTCCGGGTCAGGTCCGCCTGTGCCGCGTCGGAGCCGCTGATGGCCAAGGAGCGTGCGCTGCTGTCACTGCTGGCGCTGAACGTCGCTCGCACCGTCCCGCGGATCGACTGTGAGATCGCGCTGTGGGGTGACGACCCGCCTCGCACCGCAGCCGAGTCGCTGCGCAGCCACGTGTCGCGGCTTCGCCGATGCCTGGGCTCTGACTCGGTTGCGACGAGCGCGGACGGGTACCGGCTCGCTGTGCCTCCCGATGCCGTCGACGCCGCCCGTCTCCACAGCGCCCTCGTCTGCGACTCGCAGGCCACTGTGGATGTCGACCCGGTGACCCGGCGGCGACGCCTGGCTGACGCCGAGAACCTGTGGCGCGGAGAACCTCTCCTAGACCTGGCCGACACGGCGCGGCGACGGGAGCAAGTGGAATGGTTACGGGAGCAGTGGGAGCAGGTTCGGGAAGCCCGCATCGAGGCTGATCTTGACCTGGGTCGACACGCCCAGGTTGTCGAGGAGCTGCAGCGGGCACTTGTGGATCAGCCGATGCGGGAGACGCGGTGGCGGCTGCTGATGCTGGCGTTGTACCGCTCGGGCCGACAGGTCGAGGCGTTGCGTGCCTATGAGCGCCTCCGTATGCGGCTCGCCACGGAGTGGGGGATGGAGCCGTCCCCACCGCTGCAGCGCCTCCAGTGGCAGATTCTGCGTCAGGATCCGCACCTCGACCCCCAGCCACCCGAGCCACCGCTGGTCGTCCCAACTCCGCTGACCACCACCGTGGGCCGGCTGGAGCAGATCGGGCGCATTGCCGAGCTGCTGGGTTCTCAGCGGCTGGTGACGCTGCACGGTGGCGCCGGTGTCGGCAAGTCTCGGGTGGCGATGGAGGTGGCCCGGGTCGTTCGCACACGATTCGCTGATGGTGTGTGGTGGGTCGACTTGACCGCCGCGAATGACGCTGCCGGCGTGCTGCGCCAAGTCGCTGGCACGCTCGGCGTCGTTGCTGCTCCAGGGGTGCCGCAGCAGGTCGCGATTCGCAGGCATCTGGAGCACCGCGCAGTATTGCTGATCCTCGACAACTGCGAGCACGTCGCCGACGTCCTGGCCGCGATAGTCCTGTCATGGCTGGACCGGGCAGCAGCGCTGCGGGTGCTCGCCACCAGCAGGGTTCGCCTTCGGGTGAGTGGGGAGACCCGCTGGGACGTGCCACCGCTGGAGGTACCCGCCGCGGGTGCTGACACCCAGCAGGCGCTCGAGTCAGCCGCCGCCACCCTGTTCCTTCAGCTGCGTGGCTGGCGACCGGCGGACGTGCCGCCTGCCACGGCCGCAGAGATAGTCCGGCTGTGCCGCGCTCTGGACGGGCTGCCGCTTGCGCTGGAGCTGGCCGCAGCCCGCTCCCATCAGATGACGGTGCGGGAGATCAACGAAGGGCTGGACGGTGAGTTCCTCCACGGCCCGGCTCAGGTCGCTCGTATCGACCATCACGCCACTGTGGCCCAGGCCATCGACTGGAGCTACTCCACGCTCAGCGCCAGATGCCAGCGCGTGCTGGAGTGGCTGTCGGTGTTCCCGGCCGACTTCGACGCCCCCGCGGCGGAGGCGATCGCGGGCGCCGTCCCCGGGACGACTGCCGCCTCGAGCCGTCGCTGTGTAGCGACCCTTGTCGAGTCGGCGTTGCTCGACACCCGGACTGTTGGGCAGGACACGCGCTACCGACTGCTCTTCGTCGTCCGTCAGTTCGCGGCCGAGCGCCTGGACGACAGGGGTGAGACGACGCTGGCAGGCCGGGCCTTCAGCAGCCGCTACCGGCAGGTGGCGGAGGAAGCAAGCGCAGAGATGAACGGTCCGCGATCCGGCGCGGGGCTGGCGCGGGCAGCCAGGGAGATGGCCAATCTCCGGGCGGCGTTGGACTGGTCGGTCGCGTACGAGGCGGCGTCGCAGGCGCTGCCGTTCGTGCGAGCCATCGGGCGGGTGTTCTGGGCACTCCCTGCGGACTTGGGCGCCGAGCTCGTGTCGCTGAAGGCCATCGTGGAAGAGGCTGACGCGGCAGGGGCCGACGCCGACGCTTTGGCGTGGGCATGGGTCGAGCTGGTGACGGGCGCCTACCTCTGCGGCGATCTGACCTGGGCGATGCGGGCCTGCGACCGCGCCGAAGCTCTGTTCCGTCAGGTGGGCGATCAATCCGGTCTCGGCGTCCTTGCCTGGCACCGCGGGGGGATGCAGCTGCTGGCCGCCGGTGACATCGCGGCGGCTCGCCAGGTGCTGCGACAGGGCTACCGCATCGGTCAGGAGGAGGGCGCGCCGGTCGTGGAGGCTTGGTGCGCGGCACACCTGGCTCAGCTGGAGTGTTTCGATGATGCGGTCACCGACAACACGGCCGCCACCATCGCTCGTGCGAGCGAGGTCGGCGGTCCTGAGGACCACCAGCTGCAGGCTCACCTGCTCATGGTGGGAGCACTCGCCCGCTACGCGCGAGACGACATCGACAGGTGCCTGAGCGACGCCGCGGCCTGCGAGACCTACAGCCGTCGCCAGCACCAAGTCCCCTACGAGCAGAGCAGCCTGGTGGTGCGCGCATGCGCTCTGGTGAAGAGCGGCGACGACAAGGCTGCTCGTGCCCCGGCCCTCCGCGCCGCGCAGATCGCCCTCGACACCGGCAACACGTTCCAGTTCGGCCTCGCCCTCCAGCCGCTCGCTGCCATCGCTGAGGCGGAGGGCGACGCCGTCCGCGCCGCCCAGTTGTGGGGCGCAGCCACCGCCCGAGCACCAGTCTGGCCCTTGTTCGCCTCCCTCTACCGGTTCTCCCGCTCGCACCACGCCTTGGGTGACGGGTTTCAAGCAGAGGTGGGACTCGGCGCATCCCTGTCGGAAGAGCAGGCACTTGCGCTCGCGGTCGGCTGACACGCGGGAGGCGACCGCAGTGGGTGAACTGTCGGCGAGGTACCGGCTGAGCGCACTTCGAACGACGTCGCTGACCGCGCGGCCCAGACTCCTGGCGAGTTTCTGCAGCGAGTTCAGGGTGCCATCGCCGGCCCAAGCCTCGTCATCGACCGGCCCCACAGCAGGCGGAGTCGACGCCGGGTCGTGGTGCGTCCACAGGCGGCGACAGGACACCCGGAGGACGACAGAACCGCGGCTGAGGATGCGTGTTGCGCTGCGGGACCTGCGGTGCTCAGTGATCGACCGCAACATCACCACAACGCGTTGGCGGTGCGTGGCCCCCGTGGTGCAGCCGTGGCACTCATCCGAGCCCAGCACACCTCGTTCTGAGTCCCTGAAGGACGCAGACGCGGGACTCGCGACACAGCTCGTCGATCGCCGAGATGGCACCCGACTGGATTCCCGCACAGGTCGAGAGCCACGCGACCCCGGCTGGCGTCAGCTGTGCTCGAGGATCCAACTCGCGATGATGTCGATCGCGGAGGGAGCGAACGTCTCCTCGATCCAGGCGTACTCGGAGACGGCACCCGTGGTCGCGGTCTGGAAGAGGTGGTTCAGGCCCGCCAACTCCATCACTGTCGCCGCCGGGTTGGCGGCGAGCGCGTCGTCGAGCGCCGGGATGTTCTCCTCTGCCGAGACTTGGAGATCCAAGCTCCCGACGAGCGCCAGGACCGGGATGTCGAGCGCAACGAGGGCCGGTGCCGGGTCGTAGGCGAGGAAGGACCGCATCCACGGATCGGCGAAAGCCTTGACCAACGTATCGGCAAGCGTCGGAGCGAGCGGATCGGTCACACCGTCGGGCGGGTTCGTGAGCGCGGCCGAGGCCAGGGCCCTGATCTCACGCGCGGCCTCGGCCGCAGGGAGCCCCGAGGCTGATACATCCACGATCTGCGATCGCCAGTCGAGCTGCCACGCGATGTCTGCCTCGGACGCGCCTGCGACACGCATGAGATCCTCTGTCTGCCGGAGCAGGACGTCGCGTCCCGGGAGACCGGGGCCGGCCAGTAGTACGACGAACTCGACCGCATCGGACTCCCCGGCGACCATGGGGCCGATGATTCCGCCTTCGCTGTGACCGACGATGCCGACCGATCCGGTCCTCGGGTTGGCATCGAGGTAGGCGACCGCCGCCGCGGCATCGGTCGCCAGATCGGCCGTGGTGGCACCGAGGGGACCTCCGGTGGATCCGCCCACCCCACGGTCGTCGTACCGCAGCGAGGCGATTCCACGCCGCGCGAACCTGTCAGCCAGCACGAGGAAGGGCCGGTGCCCGAGGAGGGTTTCGTCGCGATCCTGTGCGCCGGATCCCGACACCAGCACGACGGCCGGGAACGGCCCGTCGCCGGCGGGGATGACGAGGGTGCCGGCGAGCGAGACGTCGGCGTTGTCGAACCTCACGTCGGTCGACTCGTACGGGAAGGGGGTAGCGGGCTCCTGCGGTCGCTTGAGGACGAGCGGCTGATCACGACGTTGCATCGTGACCGGGAGTTCGGTCCCCGACTGGGACCACGTCCCGGTCAAGGTGTCGCCCGAGAACTCGCCCTCGAACACCACTGCGACCGCGGGAATCCGAATGGTGAACGACTCACCGTCGACCGAACCATCGATCGGGACGGCCGGTTCGTCGTCGAGAGGGCTCGACACCGTGCCGGTGACCGCTCCCGCCTCATCAACGGCGACCTGGAACTCTATGGTCTGCTCGGCCACGTCTCCGACCCAGATCACCAGCTCAGGGCCAGCAGCATCGGCCGACGTCGTCGGTGCCGTCGAGGTGGATGTGCCGCCCGTGCAGGCGGCGGCGAGCAAGACGAGGGCACTGGCAAGCATCGCGATGCGCGCCGCTGTCATCCGTCCCTCACCCTCTTCTCCAGGCTACCGAGCCCGGCGGCGGACGCGCTACCCAGCCTCTCAGCCCAGCAGCTTGGCCTTCGCGGCCGTGAACTGTGCGTCGCTGAGCAGTCCCTGGCTCTTCAGTTCGGCGAGCTGCTGGAGCTTGGTCATCAGGTCGCCTCCACCGGCGGGTGACGGGGCGCCGGCCGTGCGCGTCTGGTCGAGCTGAGCGTACGGACATGGGCACCCTCGGGGGGCGTGTCCTGGGCAACGGGTCTGAACGAGCGGGGCCAGGTCGCCGGGCTGTGTGGGCGATTCTCAGCTGGCGGCGCGGTGCCGGATGAGCACATCTCGAACGACGTCGCTGACGGCGTGGTCCTGACTCGTGGCGAGTTGTTGTGGCACGTTCAGGGTGTCGTCGTCGGCTCCACGCCGGTCATCGACCTGCCCCACAGCGGGCGGAAGCGACGCCGGGTCTTGGTGCGTCCACAGGCGGCGATAGGACAAAGAGGATCACCAACGCAGCCCGAAGGTGCTGGGCTGTGGTTAGTGACCGCGGGTGTGCCCCCCGAAAGGACTGGCTTCGTGCCTTGCTGCGACTTGTCCGCTCGTGCTTGCCCCGTTCTCGGGTGGTACCCCGCACCGATGACGCGATCTGGTCGTCATCGACACAGCCGCTGGAGGGCCGCAACCACGTCGCCGAGAGCGCGCACTGGCCCAGCCGTACTCGAATGCTGGGTTGGGTCGGCCGGCAGGCGCCGCCGGGTCCGTCCCTGACCACCCGACGCCGCTTGTCGACAGACCTGAGGACCCCTGCGATGGGGTGTCAGGGCCGGGTGAGTTGGGCGCTGGCCTTCCTCAGCGGGTGATGACGACAGCGACCCGGCCACCTGAGAAACCAGGCGAGCCGAGGCATCAGCCGGCTCGGGACCCACGCCACGGGCAGGACATGGCCACGACGCGGCGGACGGTCGGGAGGTGTTGGGTCCACCGTGGGAGCGACCGTGAGATCAGGGGAGCAGGTCCAGCTCTCGCGCCCGCCTCACGGCAGACCTGCGACTGTCGACGTCAAGCTTCCGGTAGACGTTCTTCAGATGGGCCTTCACCGTGTTGACGGAGACGAAGTACTCCCCAGCGATCTCTGCATTGCTCTTCATTGTGGGCAGCTCGACAAGCATGGCCAGTTCCCGGGCAGTCAACGGCTCTCGCAGCGATGGAGGCTCCGTCGCGGGCGGTCGTCGGGGCGCGACCTGGGTGAGTAGCTCGGCGAGGAACGGCTCCGACTCATGGAAGACCTGACTATCGGCGAGTCGCCGAAGCAGCACGCCTATCCGATCGGACCCGGTGACAAGGAAGGGTCGGACCAGATGGTGTTCCCCGGCTATCTCGACGGATCGACGCAACGCCGCTGAGGCATCCACGGGGCGTCTGTCCACATCGGCAACGAGCGCCAGCACCAACCACGCGTCGACGAGGGCGACCACGTCGTTGATGCTGGATTGGGCAGGGAATTCCTCGGCGTCGATGACTGACGTCGCATGCGATCGGGCGGCGCGAAGATCCCCCGCAGCCCACGTGAGGCGCGCCCGCATCGACGCCAATGTTGCAGAGTCATTGTCCGGTGCTTGGACAACCGCAGGTCCCGGGGCGCCGGTGAGTACGGCGATGTCGGTCGCCATTTGGTTCAGCTGATCCGCCAGGAAGGCAGGGATCGGCCATAACGATGCCATCTGATTCGCCTGAGTGGCCGAGTCCTGCGCAGCCGAAGGACGGCCCCGCGAGATCATCAGCTGAGCTTTGGTCGTTGCCAGCGCAGTGGCCGCTACGAGGGTCCGGCCCCCCACGGTGGCTGCCTCGGCGGCGGCCAAAGCCTCAGCGGCGCCGCTTGTCTGGCCGCGTAGGAGCCGGACGTGCGCGAGAACTAGGTGCGCCATGGCTACCTGCATGTGTGAGGCCCACCCGCGGACCATCGCCTGGCCGACCACGTCCGTCGCCAACTGCTCAGCGGAGTCTAGGCGGGTCTGGAGCAGGTCCGTGTTGGCCAGGTGCGCCCAGCATGAGAGGGCGGCCAGCTCCGCGTCCCCGGACCCGTCGAGGTCGAGCCCGGATGCGACTGTGGCTCGGGCCCGGTCCAGCTCGCCGGACCAGAACTGGCTGCCGGCGAGGTTGATCATGGCGATGGACCGGTACCCCTCGGCCGCGGGAAACGGGTCAGCAGCATCGAGGATCGCACCCGCTGCCCGAGCGAACCGCCCTACTCCCTGGACATCGCCCCTCACCCACGCACCGCTCATGGCCAGCAGTTCCAGCAGCGCGGCCGCCGCGGCCGTCGGCTGCTCCCCGTCGACGCCCATAAGGGAGCGGGCCAGCTGGGCGTGGCCCTCGATTGCCTGGATGCGGCCGGTCAGGAGAGCATGGCCAGCCCGGCACAGCTCGAGTTCCGGTGTGTTCGCCAACTCGCTGAAGGGTACGTCGCGCAGATGTGACTCAAGGGCTGCGCGGCGCCCGCCAACCAGCGCTGGTCCGGCCGCCGTGGTGTAGAGCCGCGCAAACAAGATCCAGTCCTCGGCACTGATGGCGTGGCGCAGCCCTGCCATGGGGTGACCGTGCTGGGCCTTCCACCGGGCCGCGGCCCGGTGCGCGTCACGGAACCGCTCAGGCTGGTCCCGGCGCAGCGTGTGCTGAAGGAGGTCACGCAGCAGGGGGTGGTAACGAAACCAGGCTTGCTGCGGCCCCTGTGCCATGACGAAGTCGTTGTCCGCCGCGAGCGCCTCGAGCGTCTGCTGGCCGCTGCGGCCGGGGACGATGGCCTCAGCGAGATCGCCGGACAACTGATCGCACACACTCGTGCGCAGAAGGAAGTCCTGGTCTTCCGGCGGCGCAAGGGCGAGCACCTCGGCCACCAGGTACTCCGCGACCGAGGCCTCCGTCCCCACGAACCCGGCGAGCCCGTCCGACGCGCCTGCCCGTTGCAGGAACCGGATGGCGAGGCGGACACCCGCCGGCCAACCCTGCGTACGGCGCAGCAAGTCCGAGAGCGCCGACTCGGACAGGTCGATGCCCCGCCCATCTGTCGCGGTTCGGATCTCTGCGTCGTCGAAGGCGAGGTCGCTCGACGACAGCTCCAGCAGGTCTGCTGACAAGCGCAGCCGGTGCAGGGGCCATGGGGGGCTCACCCGCGTCAGCACCATCAGCGCCAGGGCGCTGTTGTACGTGACGGTCTGCATGAGGGCGTCGAGGATGGCGGGGTCCTCGATGAGATGGAAGTCATCGAGCACGAGCAGCACCGGGCTGGGCAGGGCGGCCAAGCCACGTTGAAGCTCTAGGAGCACCTCGTCGGACATACCGGCGGAGGGCTTCAACCCCGACAGAACGTGGTCCGCCGGAATGGCGTCGCATTCGTGTAGTGCCGTCAGGACGCTGTCCCAGAACACGAGGGGGTCGTCCGACGATGGTTCGAGGGTGACCCATGCCACTAGCAGGTCCGCTGGGTGGTGTTCAGAGCCGGCCCACGCCGCTACTGCAGTTGTCTTTCCCCATCCGGGCCCGGCAGCCACGACCGTCAGGCGATGGTCCGGGGCGGAGTTCAGCAGGTCGACGAGGCTGCCGCGGACCACCACATCCGCCGGCGGTACCGGTACCCGACGCTGGCTTCGGATCGGCGTCAGGGCCGCAGCCGATACGCGGTCAAGCATCCATCAAGACTAGACGAGGCGACAATCGGCCCGCCCCACCGTGAGGCGAGCCGATTCTGTGACGTCTGCTGATCAGCTGTCGATGGCGTCGCCGATGTTGTCGGCGCCTTCGTTGAGAGCCTTGACCACCGCGTCGTAGTCGTCCTTGTCGATGGCCTTGTTGGTCTTCTTGACCGCCTTGGTGACGGCCTTGTCGATGCGATCCAAGTACAGGTCGTCGACGACAGCCACGATCGCGGAGGACCCGGCCGGGAGCCAGGTCTCGGCGTCGACGCCGATCGACTTCTCCTCGTGATGCTTCATGATCTTGCCGGTGGCGGCGCCGATACCGGCGCCGATCGCCGAGGCAGCAAGAAGTGGCGGTGCGAACAGTCCGACGACGAATCCAGCCACGCCACCCACGACTGCGCCTCCGCCGACACGGCCACCACCATGCTCCTTGACAGTTACCTTGCCTTCCGCGTCGCGGTCGAGCACGACGGCTGCGACCACAGCCGTGTCGCCGAGCTGCTTGATCGCTTCGAAGTCCTCCCCTGCCGCGGTCGCATCGTCTCCGTATGTCGCCACGTACAGGACGAAGTTCGGCTCTGCCATGTCCAACCTCCATATTCGTGCTCGGCCGGCCTTCGGCCGAGCCAGTCTTTGGGATGCTCGAACCATAGGTCCGCCGCGTCCAGGCCACCTCACCCTCAACGGGTGGTCAACGACCTGCTTTCATGCACCTCCCGCAGAGACCGCCGCGAGCCGCCGGCTCAGAACAGCGCCGGCACGCGGTGCAGCGGCATGCCGGGCTCGACGTACCCGCGGGGGGTCGGGCGCTTGGGCATGGCCACGTCCGAGGGCGGCAGCGGTGCGTAGGGCACCTGGGTGAGCAGATGGCTGATGATGTTGAGTCGCCCACGCTTCTTGTCGTTGTTGTCCGCGACGAACCACGGCGCCCATGAAGTGTCCGTTGCGGCAAGCATCGCATCACGGGCCTGGCAGTACTTGTAGTGCCGGCTGTACGACTTCAAGTCGGTCGGGGAGAGCTTCCACACCTTGCGGGGATCGTCGATCCGGTTGGACAGCCGACGCGTTTGCTCGTCCACGCTCACGTTGAGCCAGTACTTAACCAGGATGATTCCGGACTCGACCATCGCCTTCTCGACCGCAGGCACCATCCTCAAGAACTTGTCGGTCTGTTCCTGGGTGCAGTAGCCCATGACTGGTTCGACTCCGGCGCGGTTGTACCAGCTGCGATCGAAGATCGCGACCTCCCCAGCTGACGGGAAGTGGGCCATGTAGCGCTGCACATACATCTGAGACTTCTCACGCGCGCTCGGCGTCGGCAGGGCGATGTGCTTGAACACCCGCGGACTCGTTCGCTCGGTGATCCGCCTGATGGTCCCGCCCTTGCCGGCGGAGTCCAGCCCCTCGAAGACGACGCAGATCTTCCCCCCGGTGCCGACGACCCATTCCTGCATGGCAACCAGCTCACCCTGCAGCCGGCGCATCTCGCGCTCGTAGTCCTTCGTCTTCATCTTCGCGGGGGGACCGCCCGTGGTGACATCGGCATCGGCGGGGGCGTCGTGCTTCTTACCCTGCTTGGACTTCGACGTCTTCGCCTTCTTGCCCTTGGCCATGGTTGGATCCTCCTGAGTTGTCGGGCATCGATTTGTCGAGGACACGTCGCGACGGTTCGCCGTTCTCATGCTTCAGTGAGCTGGTTGTCTGCGCCTCACCCCGAGCGGGTGGTTCTTCGGGAGACACGGTGAGCGCCGTGACACGTTCTACGTCGAGGCGGGCTTCGTCCAGCCCGGCAAGCAGGTCCCCCAGGGCACGCCTGCTGCACACGACCACTCGCGTGGACTGCTCATAGCCGGAGAGCTGCTGCAGCATCGACCGGGCGAGGTCACCCACCGCGCCGGCCACCACGACCTCGATGTCAATCACTGTCGTGGGCCCGGGTTGATGCCGGGTCCGGTGTTCTGCCTCCGGAAGCATCGGCAACTTGGCGCACCTCGAGCAGCTCCAAGCCGAGGCTGTGTACGCGGCGCAGCACCCCCTGCAACTCGGCCTGGTCACGCACACGACCGATGAGAATCGTCATGGCTTGAACCTCGATGAGGCCAGACCGCACCTCGTCGAGCAACTCCTCGGGGATGACCCCACGCACGGAGACCTCGTAGCACCGTTCAAGCATCAGGGTCTCCTCGGGTCAGGTCTCTCAAGGATGCGGCCGGGACATCGGATCCGCCTCACTCCTACCGGGTAGTTCAACTGGGCCCGGCCCCGCCGTGCTCAGCCCGTGTGCACGCACTACCCGTCATGGGTGAGGCGGCGCGGCGGCAGGGCGGAGAGCATCGACTGTGAGCGTTGGGCGGCCATCGAGAGGAGGAGTGATGTCCAAGCTGGTCTCCGGGGATCCCTCGGATCCGCTCGGCCCCACTCGGGAGGACGCGCAGGCTCTGGCGCACGACCTGCTTCACGACCACGGCACTCGGTGGGTGCACGTGCTGACAGCTGGGTCGGTCGCGGCGGGCCTGGCGCATCTGTTCGACCCCGACGAGGCTGAACTACTGGTCGCTGCCGCAACCCTGCATGACATCGGCTACTCCGCACGCGTCGTCCGGACGGGATTCCACCCTTTGGACGGGGCGCTGTTTCTTCGTTCCGAGGGCTACCCGGAGCGGCTGCCCCGTTTGGTGGCACATCACTCCTGGGCAGTGCTCACCGCCCCGCAGAACGGAGTACACGACCTCGAGGACCAGTTTGCGCGAGAGGACTCCTTGCTGGCCGACGCATTGGCGTACTCCGACATGCACTCAGCACCTTCCGGTGAGGTCATCGACCCCGAGGTGCGGCTGGCCGACATCGCGCGCCGACACGCCAACCCAGTCCAAGCCGCTCGGGCCGACATGCTCCGCGCCTCGATTGCACGCGTCAACAACGCCCTCCGCCGCACTCACCGCAGGGAGGACTAGCAGCGCGACGTCGCCGGGCACTCAGGACCCGGCAGAGACCGGGACCTTGGCGACTGGCGCCACAGAGTCCGGGGCCTCGGCCCCAGCGCCACCTCGCGAACGGGCGATGAGCTTGCCGATCTCCCAACCCACAAACAGGACGAGCGCTGGGAGGGCACCGATGAGCCACTGAGTGTCGGTAAGGGCGACCGTACCGAGCAGGTCGGTCAGTGCGTCACCCCTGGTGATCAGGACGGCTAGGAGAATCTCGACCAGGGCGGTGATGTTCAGGGTCTTGTTGTCAAAGGTCTCCGTGCGCAGAGCTGTGGCCTTGGAGTCGCGGCTCTCGAAGGCAGCGACCACAAGCATCAACGAGAAGGCGACCAGGCCCATGCTGCTTCCGGTCTCGACCGCGTCGTACTCGTTCTCCCCGAAGACGATCAGCAGGTTGATGGTGACGGACATGAACAGGCCAACCAGGCCCACGGTGGTCAGCATGTCCGGCGTCATGATCGAGGCTGCCCTCGGCCTGGGCATGCGCTTCATCAGCCCAGGAGTCTCCTTGTCCAGACCCAGGGCGATGCCAATAGGGGCAGTGATCAGGAAGTTGATCCACAGGATCTGAGTCGCGGAGAATGGTTGTCCCCCAGCGATGTTGAGCACATTGGCGATCAAGAACGTCACGACATACGTGACCAGCGCAACAAGCATGAACCGGATGTACTTGAGCATGTTGTCGTAGATCTTGCGTCCCTCGGACACGGCCAGCACGATGGTGGCGAAGTTGTCGTCGGTCAGGATCATGCGACCCGCGTTCTTCGCGACCTGGGTTCCCGAACCCATCGCGATGCCGATGTCGGCCGTCTTGATGGCAGGGGCGTCGTTGACACCGTCGCCGGTCATGGCGACCACGTCACCCTTCTTTCGAAGCGTCTCAACCATCAGCACCTTGTGCTCAGGCGCCACGCGTCCCACCACACCGATGTCATCGATTCGTGCCAGGCGCTCCTCCTCCGACATTGCCGCCAAGTCAGTGCCCAGAATTGCCTCTCCTGGTATCCCCACCTGCTTGGCCACGGCGGCACCGGTGAGCACGTCGTCGCCGGTCACCATCCGTACACGGATGTTGGCCGCCTGCGCGGCCTTCACCGCACCCGCTGACTCCTTCCGTGGAGGGTCGATCATCCCGACCATGGCGGTCATCTGCAGGTCCTCGATCAAGGAGAGCAGGTCGCCATCCGGATCGAACTGAGCGGGGTCCAGATCCTTGATGGCCGCCGCCATGACCCGCAGGCCCTTGGCAGCCAGCGCCTTCTGCTCCTTCGTCGACCTCTCGTCCTGTTGATCGGTCCACGGCACGCTCTCCCCGTTGGCCAGCGCTGTCGACGCCTTGGCGATCACTGCTGGGGCGGCCCCCTTGACGAATACGCGCACCACAGCGTTCCCGGCCTCGTCGGTGGCCTGGCAGAACACAGCCATCAGCTTGTACGTCGGATCGAAGGGCAGGGTGGCCAGCCGCGGGAAGGCCGCTTGCGTGCCCTCGATGTCGAGCTTCGCCTTGTGCCCCATGACCAGGAAGGCGCCCTCGGTTGGGTCGCCGACCACCTTGCCGTCGACCAGCTTGGCGTCGTTGCAGATCACGAACGGCAGGATCGACTCCTCGATCGTGTTCGTGTTTCCCGCGGTGTGGTGCACCTCTCCGTCAAGCCCGTACCCCATGCCCGTGATCGAGAACCGGTCGGTGGGATCAATGACTTGAACGACCGTGACCTCGTTCATCGTCAGCGTCCCGGTCTTGTCGGAGTTGATGGCCGATGTCGACCCCAGCGTCTCGACCGAGTCGAGGCTCTTGACGACCGCGCCTTGCGCGGCGAGCTTGGTCGATCCTGTCGACAGGATCACCTGAAGCACCGTGGGCATCGCCATCGGCACCGCGGCCAGGGCGAGCGCGATGGCGGTGGTGAAGATGACCTGCGTCTCCTCGCCGCGGGAGATCCCGAGGGCGAACATGATCACAATCGTCAGCCCGGCGGCGCCAGCGATCCACAGCGTCAGCGAGTCCAGCTGCTTGGTCAGCGGAGTCTTGACGTTCGGGGCCGACTTGAGCATCCCCGAGATGCCCCCTACCGCGGTGTCGCCACCGGTGGCGGTCACGACCATCACGCCGCTGCCGTGCGTGACCGGCGTGTTCATGAAGGCCATGTCGGACTGATCGCCGAGCACCGGATTCGAGGCGGTGACTGTGTCGGCGCTCTTCGACGCGGGGACGCTCTCACCGGTCAGAGCGGACTCGTCGATCTGCAGTGAGGTGGCGTCGATGAGTCGGCCGTCGGCGCACACGTCGTCACCAGCGGCGAGCAGCACCACATCGCCGACAACGACCTGGTCGGCGTCGATCTTCTTCTCCGAACCGTCCCGACGGACGCGAGCCGAGGTCTTGAGCATCGACTGGAGTGCGTTCATCGCACTCTCGGCCTTGCCCTGCTGCCGCAGCCCGCCGACGGCGTTGAGCGCCGTGATCGCCAAGACGATGACGCCCGTGGAGACCTGGCCGATCAGGATCGAGGCGACCGCCGCGCCCACGAGGATGATCTGCATGTAGGACTTGTACTGGGCCAGGAAGAGCGTCCATGGTGGCGGCGGATCCTCGGCGGGGAGTGCGTTCGGCCCGCTCTTTGCCAAGCGCGCGGCTGCCTCTGAGGCGCTGAGACCGGTGCTGGGGTCCACACCCACCGCCGCAGCCGTGTCCTGTGCTGACCTCGCGTACCACTCAACCTGATCGGGAGTGCCAGTTGCGTTGCTAGCGGTACTCATGAAAGCCCTCCAGACCTACGTCCAGGTGTCGTGACGGCCCCGTGACGAGTTCACGGACCTTTCATCGACCGAGGCTAGACCGGCACGGCCAAGGCCGGACTACCCGTAGCGGGTGAGGTGCCCAGACCCGCCACGTCGGAGTTCAGGGTCAACACCCGGCCAGGCCAACGGAAAAGGAGCACGAGTCCACGACCCTGTGCTCGGCAGTGCCCTCGGCATGAAGGGAGTTGACGATCAAAGCCCGGTGGAGGAGCCGCCCGGCGCCGCGGGCGAAGCGCCCCCGGCGATGCGCACCAGGTCGCGTATGGCGTCGCGGATCCCTGTCGGCTGGGCGTAGGCCGGAGACGCACCCGGGTGCTGCGGGGCGATGCGGACGCGCAGCGCAGCGGGTCGGATCCGCAAGGTCAGCGGTGTCGGCAGCATCAGCGCCTCGCCGTCGACGCCGACTGGGACGTCGCCGTCGGAATCGACCACGAGCACCGGCGTGGCCCACTGCAGCAAGGGCGGGATGTGGCCGCTGGGGGATGGGGCGCCCATGACTGCGACCCCGAGGACCCCGGCGTCCATGCGGGGGCGGGTGCCCGAGCCGATGGCCTTGCCCAGCCGGTACACGTTGTTGGACACCAAGATCACCATCGCGGACGAGTGCGGTGTGCCGTCCGGCCCGATCCAGCGCAGCGGGCGCTGGGTGCCGTCCTGACCGGGCCCCACCGCGGTCGGCACGGTGTCGAGGAGGGTGCGGATCTTCGCGTCCCGATAGCCCTTGCTCTGCACTGCCTCGGCGTACAAACCGAAGGACACGTTGTTCACGAACACCCGGCCACCGACCTCGCCCAGGTCGACCCTCTTCTCCCCGCCGTCGACGAAGGCGTCCAGCGCACCGACCACGTCGTTGCGGTCAACGCCGAGGTCCAGGGCGAAGTGGTTGCGAGTGCCGGCCGGGATGCAGGCGAAGGGGAGGTCATGCTCGGCCGCGATGGTAGCCACCAGCGCCTGCGTCCCGTCCCCGCCGGCCGCCATCAGCCCGTCGGCGCCGCCGTCGACCAGGTCGCGCACTACCTGCTCCCAGTCCTCGCCGGGCTTCAGCTCCCGCGGGGTGATCCCGCGGGAGCGCGCCTCCTGCGCCAGGTTGTCGCGCACTGCTTTGCCACCACCGGACTTGATGTTGTAGGCGACCACCGCCCGAGTGGGTCGAGGTGCTGCTGGCAGGTGCAGGTGCACGGAGAACGCCCGCGTGCTGGCCGCGACGGTCAGCACGACGAGAACGATGCCCACCAGCCCGGCCGGGCGGATCCCATCGACGAGCACGACAGCCAGCGCACCCAGCAGCAGCGCGCCGGCCCCGACCCACAGCCACAGGCGAGCGCCCCCCGTGCGGATCAGGCCACGCCACCCAGCCGTTGCCGCCAGCACCAGCAGGGCAAGCGCGATCAGGCCGCGGGGGAACTCCGCGACGACCAAGAACACCAGCAGCGCCCCACCGACGACCAGGGACAGCAGTGCTAGCGCGGCGGCAACACGACGGGACACAACCGCACCCCCTTCCGGGCTCGGGACAGTCTGGTCACACACTGGCGGCCCCGAAGAACAGCACTCATCCCGACGCGCCTGCTGGGCGGTGGGCGCCAGGTGAGAGCCGGAATGACTGCTTCGGACCGGGCCGCCACCGCCCTTCACCGGCGAAGCGCTCAGTCACCGTGACCGTCTCCGCGGCGAACTCCAGCAGCGACCAGGATTGCTCCACGCCGCGAGTACGGTCACTGGTCGCGGTGCCGGCCACGACTTCGACGATCCGCCGGACCCGCGAACCCGAAGCCACCTGCAGCACCTGGACCGCGGGAACGTGGGTGTGCCCCGCCAGGACGACGTCAATCTCGGCATCCACCAGCGCGTGCTCGAAGTCAGCGCGGCCCGCCAACGATTCCAGGTTCGTCAAACTCGGCGGGTGGTGCAGCGCGACCACCCGGGCTGTTGACGGCGGGGAATCGGCGAATGTGGCACGGATCAGGTCGGTCTGCCGACCGGAGACCCGGCCCGACTTCCATCGCCAGCGCGGCATCGACCCCAGGCCCTGGATCCGCACAGTGCCGAGATCAAGAATCGGGTCGAGCTCGTCGGTGACCTGAGCCTGGAATTTGGCATAGGGAGCTGCCAACCGTCTGAGCGGGTTGGTCAGGGGCAGGTCGTGGTTCCCCAGAACGATCATCGTGGGAGACGGAAATCGACCGACGAGCTCAACGGCGCGAACGAACTGGTGGGTCCGTGCTCTCATCGTCAGGTCCCCCGTGACGACCGTCGCAGCCACGCCCGCAGAATGGAGATCGGCGACCAGCCCCTCGATCGCGCTGTCGTCATGAGCACCGACGTGGATGTCGGACACGTGTGCGAGGCGCAGTCCGCTCGGAGCTGACGGGGTCACGCGGCCCTCCGGGTTGTGGACAGCGTCCAACCAGACCATGGCACAGCCTCAGGAGCAGCCGGTCGGGCGCCACCGACTCGGCAGGGGTCGCCTTTCGTCATCAGAGCTACTCGCGCGCCGCGGCGGGGTGACGCTGGGCGTGAAGTCTGACTGCGGCAGCGATGTCGTCGCTGACGTGGTCGCGGGAGACGAGGTCGAAGAAGCCATCCCGTTCCAGTACCTCGACCACTTGTGGCTTGACGCGTGCGAGGTACAGGTCGATGCTCCGGTCCGTGCCGGCCCTGGCGATCGCCTTCAGCACGTCGGCGCCTTCGGTGTCGATGAAGTTGACGCCCTCCATGCTGAGGACGACCCCCTGCATCGACGCAGTCGACTCGATGCGGATCTGGCGCACACGGTCGGACAAGGCGTCGGCGTTGACGAAGAACAGGCCACCGTCGAAGCGAAGGATGGTAAGACCGGGGTACGTCTCGCAGTCCTCGTGCCTGTCGACGTCGAAGAACGCATCGGTCCCGGGCTTGCGCCCGAGGTCCGGGATGTACGGGAGGGCGGACACGGCGACCAACCAGATCATGGACAGTCCGACCCCGATGAAGACGCCCGGCAGGATACCGAACGTCATGACGCCCAGCAGCGCGGCGAGTGCCGCGGCGAACTCGAACGGCTTGACCGAGAGCAACCGCCTCATCTCGCCGACGTCCATCATGCCCATCACGACGGCCTCGATGATGATGGCGCCCAGCACGGCCTCAGGCAGGTCAGAGAACAGGGGGGCGAGGAACAGCAGGGTCAGGATGATGAACACGGACTGCGCCAGGTTCGACACCTGAGACTTCGCGCCCGCATCATCGTTGACGGGGCTCTTGGAGAGGGAGCCGTTGTTGAAGATGCCCTGGAACATGCTCGATGAGACGTTGGACATGCCCTGCGCGAGGAGTTCCTGATTGATGTCGACCCGGTAGTTGTGCTTCGTCGCGTACTGCCTGACAGCGGCCGTAGTCACGGAGAACCCGATGAGTAGCAGGCCAACCGCCGCGCTGACGATGGTCGCCAGGTTGTCCAGGATCAGTCCGAAGTCAGGTATCACTGGGCTGGGCAGACCGCGTGGCACCTCGGCGATGAGCTCGACGTCGCGGTCACCGAGGTCAAGCACCCTCGTGGCGAGGATGCCCAGGATGACTGCCACCAGAGCAGCGGGGACCTTGGGCGCAAGCAGCTTGAGACCGAAGAGCAGCACAAGCGCTGCCATTCCGACCACGAGCGTGGTGCCGTTCGCCTCGGGCAGGCTCGACACCCAGTTGCCTACCTTCTGCCACGTGTTCGACCCCGCCGAGTCAGTGCCAGTGATCTTGAAGAGCTCACCGGAAGCGACGTTGATGGCGACACCAAACGTGAAGCCTGTCAGCACCGCCGCTGACAGGAACTGCGAGATCCATCCCATCTTCAGCACGGCCATCACAACGAACAGAAGTCCGGCGGTCAGCACCACCGCGGCAGCCACAGCCACGGCGTCCTCGGACCCCGCAGTGGCCAGCGAGACCACGGCTGCACCGAGCACGGGCGCCGTGGACGACGATGGGCCCTGGGTGACCTGCCTCGAGGTAGTGAAGATCGCGAATACGATCAGCCCGGCTGCGGCCGCGTACAACCCGTTCTGCACGGGGACGCCGCTGAGCGTCGCGTAGCCCAGCGACGTAGGCACCATCAGGGCCCAGACTGAGAGGCCGGCAACCACGTCGCTCTTCAACCACGACCGCTGGTACTGCGGCAGCCACACCAGAATGGGCAGGGACCGCTTGATCAGTCCCGGGGTCTCGTCGGAACGAGTGGCCGCATCTTTCGTCACAACTGATCTCCCAACGCTCGACAGTCAACTGGCCGACTGGGCCCACCGGACGGCCCGGGCCGCCGAGCTTGGTCGGCCCAGCGGCCGCGAACGGGTTGCTGGCGCCTACTCGGTGGCTGCCTCGGCCACGTCGGCCTTGACGGCGTCAGCGTCGGCCTTCATCTCCTTGCGCTCCACCTTGTCTGCTCGGTTGAGCGCCGCTTCGACTCGGTCTGCGACTGCGACCGCAGCAATCGCGACGACGGCGGCTTCACCGTTGTCCAAGGACTCACCGAGGTCCTTCAGGTCGGAGCGGCTCATGCCGCCGGCCGCATGGCCGGCGAGCGCACCGAGCCCGGCACCGATGCCGGTACCCCAGGCGATCCCGGCACCCACGGCGACCGCCGGGAACAGCGCAACGCACAGCCCGGTCGCCAGGCCGAGGCCCCCACCGACCCACGCACCCTGACGCAGCGGCTGCTCGTGCTTCTTCACAATCTTGACCTTGCCCTTGTCAGTCTTCGTGATGACGGCAGCGTCGAACGTGTCGATAATCCCGGCGTCGTAGTACAGCGCCTTGATGGCCTCGTAGTCGGCCTCGGCGTCGTCGAGCGAACCGTAGGTCGCCCCGAATGCTGCGAATGTGTCCAACCCCTGCATCTCTACTCCCTCAATGGCTGGTCCGGCCTCAGTGAGAATCCGGTTGACTGGTGACACAGCACTGCGCGGAGAGAGCCCGACGGCCTGGTCGACAGATGCACGTGCCCCGCATGGTGGCCGGCTAGTCGAGCTCGGACTCGATGGCCGCGGCGATCTCATCCTCGATCGCCAGGATGGCGAAGCCCAAGGCCTCGGCAACGTTGCCTGCGGCAGTGACGGCACGCGGCGAGCCGATGATCGGCGCCACGGCGACGAGGACGCCCTGGACGTCCTCAAGGGTTACCCCGACATCCATGGCGGTACCGGCATTGGCCAGATACGACGCAGGCGGCGCATCGGACGCCGCGAGTGCGGCGATCCGGGCGAGCATCAGCTCGCGCGGCTCAAGGTCAGATAGCTCTACTGACGCGACGGTCATCGCGGCGAGCGTGTCGAGCAGGGGTGCTTCTGCGGGCATCTCGGACTCCTCGTTGCCTGGCCGCGCAGCCGACTGCGTGCGCGACTTCGCTTGCGAGGCTACGAGCCTTCGTAGGCAGCCACATCACCCCCGTCGGGTGAGGTACGTCCGGCCCGCAGGCGCAGGTCAGGCGTGAACGGCCGGAACCGAAGTTCGGGTCTGCATGAGCCGCACGATGGCCGAGGTGAGTACGTGGGCGGTCACCACGGCAGCGGCCACGGGGGCAGTGGTCACGGGACCCAGGCCGATGGACAGTGACGCGATCGCTGTCAGCCCGAGAGGTGCCCGGATGGTTGCGCCCGGGACAGCCGAGAGCATGCAGCCGACGGCGATCGCGTACGGGATGCTCGGAAAGAGCTGGTGGGCGATTACTCCAGCGGTACCGCCGACGAACAGCATCGGAAGCACGTTGCCGCCGATGAATCCGGCAGCCAGGCTCAGTGCCATGGCCAGCATCTTGCCGACCAGCACGGCCACGAGCAGCCAGACACTGATCGTGGCCGCGTTGTCGATCACTGAGGTCAGCTGGGAGTTGCCGGCACCCACCGTCAACGGCAGCGCCACGGCGATCAGCCCCACCAGGCCGCCGAGGACGCCGCCGCGGACATAGGGGTGCGTGAGCTTGGCGGCTCCCATGCTCACCAGCTTGACGATGACCACGAACGTGACCATGAGCAGGCTCGACGCAGCCCCGAGCACAGCTCCGACAAGCAGCTGGGAGGGCCTGAAGTCATCGACCGGGATGGCGAAGCTGTTCAAGAACGTGGTTCCGACGACGCCGAAGTACAGCCCGAACCCGACGGTGGCGGCGATCAGCTGCGGAACCACCGCCTCGATGTACTTTCGGCGCGGGACGGGAGCCAGCTCGCTGACCATGATCGTTCCGAGCAGCGGAGAGGTGAAAGCGCCCCCGAACCCGCCGGCGATCCCGGCACTGGTCGCCTGCAGACGGGCGTCCTCGTTGCCGGGCCAGCGTCGCGACGCGATCCACGACGCCAACCCTCCACCCATCATCACCAGGGCGAAGGACGGACCGAGGCTCGCTCCGGCAACCGCCGACACCAGCGCGAGGCCCACCCAGGGCAGAACCACGCGCGGGTTGACGACGCCCGACTCGATGATGGCAACGCCGCCAGGCACCTTCTGCGGAACCTTCCACCACTGGCGCAGTGCTGTGACCGCAAGCCCACCGCCGGCGGTGACCCCCACCCACCACCACTCGCCTGACCAAGCCTGTATCCGCGGGTCGCCAAACACGAGGTCGGCCATCACTCCCGTGATGCCCAGGTAGGCCAGGCCCAGCACGCCGACAACGCCCCCCACCAGCGCCGCGACCACCAGGAGTTCTCGGTACCACCGGCGGTCAAGGGGCAGCATCTGAGGTGCCGTCATCGGTCAGTCCCTTTCGTCTCGGACTCCGGTCCCCGCTCGGGGTCCGGACCCATCGTCCGCCTTCTCCGGCCGAGGACCGTGAGGCCATCGCACAACCACCTGATGCCCATCGCCGCAGCGTCGTCAGCGCCGTCGGATCGAGCGTGTCAGGAGTACGACTACCAGTACCGCGGCGACGCTCAGGAACCCGAAGAATCCGATCTGGCTGGCGGCGACCAGGCGTTGGTCGGGGGCGTCGGCGAACACCTGGGATGCCAGCGCCGATCCGATCAGCCCCCCGGCCACCAGCACGGCGACGACGATCATGGATGTCAGCTGCCGTGCCTGGTTCATCTGACGGTCCAGCGAGGAGGTGTCGACGTAGACGGTGAGCTTGCCGCGCTTGAGCTGGTCGTTCCACGAGAGCAGGCCACGTAGGTACGCCGGCAAGGCCTGGGCCCCTTCGCCCAGCAGCCGGATGCCCTCGCGTTTGACCGCCTCGCTGGCAGCGTCACCGGTGAGAGCGACTTCGCCGAGCTCCATCGCTGCTTCCAGCGCGGCCTGCGTGAACAGCCGATCCTCAGGGGCCAGGGGGGTGAAGAACGCCGACGCCTGCGTCATCGACTTCAGCGCCAGGGTGAGCTGTGGGTCGAGCCGGTACCCGTTGTCGCGCAGCACGGCCAGCCCGGCGCTCATCACCGACTTGATGTCGGCGCCCGAACCCCGCCCGTAGCGGGCCATCTTGCGCTCGAAGTCTTTGTCGAACGCCTTGTCGTCGACCCCGTCGCGGAAGGACACGCTCAGGCTGCGCAGCTGACGCCCCATCGCCGGCACGTCCCCCTGGACGAACGTCCACAGCAGCATCGCCATGTTGGCGCGCTGGGCGAGCGTGATCTGCCCGACCATGCCGGAGTCGAGGAACGTCACCACCCCGGTCTCAAGGTTGACAAGCAGGTTGCCCGGATGCGGGTCGGCGTGGAAGAAGCCGTCGATCAGCAGCATCTTGATGGCGGCGCGCAGTGCGGAGTCACCGATCGTCGGCAGGTCGAGCCCGGCCGCCGTCATCGCCTCGACGTCGGAGATCTTGACACCGCTGATGAACTCCTGCGTCAGCACCCGCCGCGTCGACAGCGACCGCTCGATCGTCGGGATGTGCACGCCCGGGATATCGGCGAGATTCTCCGCCAGGCGCTGCATGTTGTACGCCTCGCCGTAGTAGTCCAACTCATCGAGCAGCGTGCTGCCGAACTCCTCCAGCATCGACTTCAGGCCGATCTCCCGCGCGTAGGAGCTGCGCCGCTCAGCGTAGGTACTCACCACCCGCGTCACGCCCAGATCGGCCTTGACCTGCTTGTCCAGCGCAGGCCGCTGCACCTTGACGACCACATCACGCCCATCGTGCAGGGTGGCCCGGTACACCTGACCCAACGACGCCGCGGCAAGCGGCCTAGTGTCGAACCAGGCATACAAGTCCTCCGGTGGGGCACCGAGCTCGTCGATGATCACCTGCCGAGCAACGTCGTACGGGACCGGCGGAACCTCACTCTGCAACCGGTCGAGCTCAACCTTCCACTCATCGGGCAACGTGCTCGCCTGACTCGACACGATCTGGCCCAGCTTCACATAGGTCGGGCCCAGACCCTCCAGCAGCAGCCGGGTACGCACCGGCGTCGACAGCCTCGGCGGAACCTCATCCAGCCGGTAGATCCACGTCTGCATCCGCCGACGAGGAACACCGAACGCCGTCGCCTCCACCACGGTGTCAGCGGCGTAGTGCAGAACCGCGCCGTAGATCTGCTGCATGCGCCGGTTCTCATTGATCGTGTCGAACTGGGTCATGAGGGCGACTCACCCTTCGCGGGACGGTCCAGCACCGGCTGGGTCGCCCCGACCACCGTCTCCAAGAACATGCCCACCGCCCCGGCCACCAACCCACCCAACAACAACTGCCAGACACGGTCATAGACGAGGACCGTGGGCAGAATCCAGGCCAGCAGGTAGAGCAACAAAGCGTTGACGAGCACGACCACGAAACCATAGGTCGCGACCAAGAACCGCAGCGCCAAGAACTCCAACGCCGGCTTCACCAACGCGCTCAGCAGCCCGTACACAAGCCCGATCACGGCGAACTGACCCAACCGCCAACCGTCGAAACCGAGACCCGGCACAACGACGACCGTGAGCACCACAGACAAACCGGCCACGAAGAACCGCACAACGAACAGCCGCCAATTGCGGGCCGTGATCCGGGCCCACCGGCGACGATCCGCGGCAGCAGGAACAGCCAGCTGCACACCGGCCTCGTCCGTCACCGCGTCCGGCACGCGTGGCGCCAACGCTGGGTCAGTCTCCTGCACGAGTCTCCCTTCAGGCCCGGGTGATGTCACGCCCGTGAGCCGTCAGCGCCCAGATCACGAAGACATCGACCGTAATCATCACGATTGCCCAGATCGGGTACCACGGCAACCAAGCGAAGTTCACCACAGCGCTCATAACGGCCACCACGACACCCACTGTTCGCGCCCACACCGAACCCCCAAAGAGGGCGATGCCAGCCGCGAAGATCACGACACCCAGCAACAGATGGACCCAGCCCCAGGTGGTGACGTCGAACTTGAACACCCAGTCGCCAGCTACGGCATAGAACTCATCGTTGACCAGCGCGACTACCCCCGCGATGGCCTGAAATGTGCCGATCATGATCATCATGACCGACGCGAAGACCGTTAGACCGACAGCTCCACTGCTGTACGTCGCGGACCGCTGGTTGCTCATTGCTTGTCCCTCTCGGCTGGACTCGACCCATTGTCGGGCGCGTGCTCCCAGCATCGCCGTGCACCGTCGTGGAGGCCTCCCCCTCAGGGGGTGATATCTGCCTTGTCGCCCGCTAGGTCGATCGGTCCTCTGCGGACTCGGCATCGGCGGGCTCGGCATCGGTAGACGCGGGCGCAGCAGGCCGAAGCCGACGCGACCCCAGCTCTGCCCCGGGATGAGCGCCAGAACCAGAAGGACCACGACGAAGCCCCCGACAAGGAACGCGCCGCGGTGTGCCGCGGCCAGCGAGGGCGAGTGGCCCACGACCTCGCGGCTTCGCGCTGCTGCCGATGAGTGACCGGTGAGGAACGTCAGCGCTGCGGCGACGACGCCGAGCACGGTAATCAGGACGATCCCGCTGAGCAGCGACGACAGCACCGTCGAGAAGCCGGCTGCCAGGGCGTTCGCCAGCCCGTCGTCGGCGACCGCGCTCAGCAGGGTCGACTGCAGGGGCTGAAGGGCTATCGCTACCAGAAGCATGCCCAGTGCGACGCCGATCGTTATCCCCAGGGCGGCCCGCACCCGGTTCGGCGCCACGGCGAGCGCAATCAGCACCATGACCAGGGCGGCCAGCGGCGCCAGCCACGCCGACGTCCTCGCCACCTGGTAGGCCCGCTGGGCTGCCGCCAGGTCGTCGGACTGGAACAGCACGACCTGACCGAAGTCAGCCGGCAGGTCGGTCCCGAGCTGCTGCTCCAGGGCCGCGATGGCTGCGTCGATGTCGTCGCTGGTGAGCTCAGGCGCGTTGACGTCCCGGTCGAGCAGCCCGGACAAGAAGCCCGCTCCTTCGGCGACAAGGGAGTTCACGACCGGAGTCAGGTTCAGCACGACGGTGCCGTCGGTGTTCTCGATCGCCGTGGTGTCCGACCCGGAGAGGATCCCGATCGTCACCCGGTGGCCGGCGGCAAGCGAGGCGTCCCACGCGGCCCGAAAGGCATCAGAGGACAGAAGCCACCTCCACACGGTGGCTGGCCGCGAACCCCCCGGCCTCACCCGATTCGGGTAGTCCGCGGCCACCTCATCCGGGCGATGCCGGCTCCGCATTGGCTCGCTTCGCTGACATCGAACTGCTGGGCGGGCCCGACGCCTCACTGGGCATGACTAGCGCTCCTGCTTGGTAGGCACGAACGCGCTCCGCGATGCGCATCATCATGCTCAGTACCGGGGCGGAGAGGGTGGCCCCGAGAACGCCGGCGAACGCTGCACCAACGATCGTCGAGCCGAAGCTGACGGCCGGGTTCAGGTCCAGCTCCTCGGCGGTCATCTTGTTCTGCAGCACCGGCTGGAGCACGTTCTGAACCAGCAGGATGACGGCGAGCACGATCGCGGCCTGCGTCACCCCACCCGAACCGAGGGCGATGAGCACGGCGAACGCCCCGGAGACCAGGGCACCGATGTAGGGGACGTAGGAGGTGACGAAGGTGTCGCGGGGTGGCGCGGAGCCGCCGTAGTAGTCGCAGGAGTCACGACCTCCCACGGAGTCCGGGAGAGCCGGTCACAGGGCGAAGGGTGGCAGCGATCACGCGAAGGGACGGAGACTGCAATGCCGAAAGACGCACCGGACCAGCAGCAATGCAAACACCGCGCCCCAGGCCGAGGTGACCCTGTCGGGTGCCGTGGGGCGGGCACCACAGCGGCCCGGAGCGCAGCAGGGCCAGTGCTGTGCGGCAACGCGAGTCTTCGGTTCCCCGCCGCGGTTCCCAGCCGCGATCCCGACGCCGCGGTGCTCAGCTGGGACTCCGCGAGTCGGCGACCGGGCCGTTGTCGGGGGCAAGCGAGCAGGTGAGTCAGGTCGCGTCTGGCCCGTCGACGGGAAACACGAGCTGCCCCTCGCCCACTCGCGAGATCACCACTTCGCCGACTTGCGGCGAGGTGTTGCCTTCGCGGTGCACCGTGTTCTTGGGTACCTCGAAGTACTCGCCCTCGCCGACGTCGACCTGCTGGCTCCCACCAGGGCCGAACTCCAGTGTGACACTTCCCTTGAGCACGTATCCCATCGTCACGTTGTCGCCGTGGTGGTGCCACCCGGACATGGTCACGGGAGCCGCCTCTACGTGCCCGAACCAATGCCCATCACCCTCGAATGCCGTTCGGCGCGTCAATCCCGGGGTTCCCTGCGCTTCACGCAGCTCGGCGTCGGTCAGCTTGCGTACCGGCTCATTCATCTCCGCTCCCTTCCAAGGAGGCATCGTCCAGAGTCAAGTTCGACTCCACGGCCCGCGTCAAGGGCGGCCCGGTCTTGCAGGTGGTCAAGCCGGAGGCGGGCCGACAGCCGCAGCCTTCCCCAGAAATCGGCACATGCAGAACGTCAACCCTGCCCTACCTCCGGGCGCAGACGCACCTCGGCCAGAGAATGATCGTCCTTGATCGCGCCGGCGTCATCACCGTCTACAAGGGCGGGCGGAGCGAGTTGCCGTTCCCGCCACCGCCACCAGCCCCACTTCGCCGCGCAGCGTCCTGCTCGCGGCTGTGGGTGGGAGGGTTACGCGTCCTCGGCGGGTGGGATGGGGATCTGGTGGGCGTGGGCGGCGAGCCAGTCTCGGAAGGACATCAGCTCGGGGTTGAGCTGCCGGACCAGGGTCAGGTCGCGTTCGCCGACGAAGTAGTCGTCGAAGTCGCGGTAGAACGGGAACATGTTGCCCAGGTCCTCCGCTCCGGGGAAGCCCATGGCCCGGTAGTGACACGCCGTGTCACCAGCCGAACCTGCGTTCCCGCAGGCAAACCCGCCATTCCATGCCACCGTCCGGCACCACAGCTGCGGAACGCCAGACGTAGCCCCACGGACGGGATCTCCGCGCCACGGATGAGCATCCGATGTTCGGGCTCGAGCACGTTGGCCAGGAGGGGCCTCCCGTCGTCCGGTGACGTCGCTCCCCAGTCGATCGCTGCGAGTCGACTCGCTCAATCCAGTTCCGGCACGAACCGGCCATCACCGCCGGGCGACGACTCGTGACGCAGAACGATGCGGTCAGCCACCACGTTGGCGACCGCGACCCCCGCTGCCGATGCGCTCGCCCACACGAGGATGCGCCGAAGTGGGATGCCCTGGTCTCGGGCGGTCGGTGGCGATTGTCCAGTCGCCGCCCGGTAGCCCGACTCCATCGCCCGGCGCACCAGCCACGACGCCGCGCTCTCGACAACGGCGATCTTGACGGCCATCCGCAGTCCGTCACCCTGTGTCGAAGTCGGATCGGTGCCGGAACCGAGCGGCGCCATGGCTGTCCTTCCTCCTCAGTCGCGATGGCCAGGGTAGTCCGGGGTGACCGGGGCGCCCGTGCAACGGCCGACCGACAAGCCGTCCCCGCATACCGAGAACGCCCCAGGGTGGGACACGGTCTGCCTACCCCGCGCTCGTCTCGATGCGTCCGTCGGCGATGGCTTGGGTGAACTCTTCATAGTCCTTCTCGTTCTGGTCGGCGTAGGCCACCGCGAACCGGCCGCACGCCTTGTCGAACGCGGCACCGCGGCCGAGGTAGGCGTTGATGGCCAATGCGTCGCCGGAGCGTGCGTGGCCGTGCGCCAGCGACCATGAACAGACGCGGGCGTAGGAGGCCAGCTGGTCCGGTGTCATGGTGGTGACGTCGGCGGACCCCTTCATGTCGTGGAACTGCCGCCAGTAGTAGTGGTGCCCGCCCTGGACGGCCGACCAGCCGAGGAAGATGTCGCTGCTGGCCTGCAGAACACGCTGCCCGGCGACGACCCGCTCGCCGTGCTCGCTGTACTCGCTGGATGGCAGGTAGGCCTCGAGCACGGAGTCCACGGCCTCCTTGACCTGCAGGAACAGCGGCTCACCGTGGTCTCGCCCAGTGAGCAGTACCACGAAGCAGCGGGTGCCGACGCTGCCGACGCCAACCACCTTCAGAGCGATGTCTCGGATCTGGAACCGGCGCAGCAGGTGCGCGCGATCGGACTGGATGCTCGCGTCGTAGGCGTGGAAACTCGCCTCGATCCACGCCCGATACTTCTCGACGTCCATGTGGTCGGCCAGGTCGCGCAGCGGTACCAGCAGCGGCGGCTGGGACCGGATTCGCAACGTGCCGTCCACTGTCTCGCTGAGCTTGGTGAGGGCCTTCTCGCTGTTGCGCTTGCGGGCGGACTTGGCGCTCCTCTTGATCCGCTTCCGGTCTGCCTTGGCGGACGTGGCCTTCATCAGCATGTCCAGGTCGAACTGGGCGTACCAGACGTCCATCGTCGGGGCGCTCGCGAACCGCGCCATCGCCGCGCGATACCCGGCGACGGACGCGGCCGCCAGCGCCTCCTGCTGCTCGGGGTAGCCGTTGTCGCGTGCGGCCAGCACGAAACTTGTGGCCATCCGTTTGACGTCCCACTCCCACGGTCCAGGCAGCGTCTCGTCGAAGTCGTTGATGTCGAAGACCTGCTGCCGTTCGGGGGAGGCGAAGGAGCCGAAGTTGGCCAGATGTGCGTCCCCGCACAGCTGGGCTGAGATGCCTGATGACGGTGTCGTGGCCAGGTCTTGAGCCATGATCGCAGCGGCGCCTCGGTAGAAGGTGAACGCCGAGTCGGCCATGCGGCCGTGTCGGACAGGAACGAGCCACTGCAGTCGTTCCTCGTCCTGAGCGGTGAGCAGCGTCACCGGATCGATGCGGCCAGCGGCTGGGGACCAGTCGCCGTGACTGGATCGCGGAACAGACGAGCGAGCCTGCTTCCCGGCCGCGACGCGATCGTGGGCGGTCATAGCGTTCATGGGGTCCTCCCAGTCTCATGCGGCGCAGGTGACGCCCGCTGCCCACCCATCGTGGGCCATTCTGAGAGGGATGGCTACACCCGAATGGGGTGAGGCTGGCCAGGTCAGCCGTCAGTGCCGTCCAAGCAGCACGGCATCGCGGGCGATGGTCTCGGCCTCCCGGCGATGAGCTAGGTGACCAGGCCGAGCGCGCGGGCCTTGTCAACGGCATCGCTGCGTCGTTCGGCGTCGAGCTTGCGGTACACAGACTTCACATACGACTTGACGGTGTTGGGGGAGACGAAGAGGTGCTCTGCGATCTGGCGGTAGGAGTAGTGGCTCGGCAGCAGCCGGAGCACCTGCAGCTCGCGTTCGGTGAGGGGCTCCACCAGCGCCGCGACAGGCTCCTGAGTGCTCGTGTCCGGCGCGGTCAGGCCCACGGGTCGCAGCACCAAGCCGCCTCGCGCTGCCGCGTTGTCGAGGAGCACCCCGAAAGCGGACTGCTCGTCGAGGAACGTCTGTCGGTGGCCGGTGTGGGCGGCGATGGCCATCGCGGCGGTCAGCTCATCCAGTGCCAGGGTCTCGTCATGGCGAGCGAGCGCGGCGAGAGCGGCCAGCTTGTGAATCTCGATGCGATGGCTGGCGGCCACGTCTGCCTCCGGTGGCAGGGCGAGATCCTCCAGGCGGCCGGCGTCACCGTCGATCTCTAGGAGCATCCGGTGCAGGAGCAGATACTCGCGCATGGTCGCGGCGCCGGCTGACACTCGGACTTGCCAATCAGGGAGCGCGAGCTGCGCTCCCGCGACATCGCCGGACAGCAGGGCGAACCGGGTACGTTCCAGAGCGACGCGCTCGGCCAAGTGCCGGCTGACGGGCCCGGAGCCCCCTACGGCCAGTGACTTGTCGAGCTCAACCTCGGCGGCTTCCCGGTTCCCCGCTGACCAGTACGTTCTGGCCAGCAGCATCCGAACGGAGACCTCTGCCGGTATCTCACCCAGTTGCCTGATAGGGCGCAGGACCATGCGGCCCACACCTCCTGCGGCGGCGAGGTCACCGCGTTCCCAGGCCACCCACCCGGTAGGTAGCGCTGCTACGGCGTACTGGGGACGGTCTGTCAGACCCCGCATGCGCAGGGCCTCCACCGCCCGGTTGGCGAGTTGGTCGGCTTCGACCAGATGGCCTTGGCCCACGCGGGCGAGCGCAGCGATCGACAGGCAGTGGGCGAGGTTGGTCACGCCCATGGTGTCGTTTGCGGCCACGTTGCAGTAGCGCTGCCAGTCTTCGGTCAGGGCGAGCCCCTCGGTGTAGCGCTCGACGGCGATGAGCGCCTCACCTGCGGCCGCTTCGACGAACCCCGTCTCGCTCTTGCGGCCGTTCAACTGCTTCGGCCCGGCGAGGGCCAGGTCGAGGTCCCCCTGACGGTGCGCGATGGTGGCGTCGACTGTGACCCGGAACTCATGGACCGATTCATGGAAGGGCTCGGCGCTAACCATCAGGTCGCGGGCAGCCTCGGCTTCTTCGTCGGGAGTCAAGGACGCGAGCCGGCGCCTGGTCCTCTCAAGCAGGCGATCGATGTCGGTTGCTGGCCGCGAGCTGTAAAGCGCCGCACCCGCCCACGACATCAGGGTGGATGGAGCCAGCTCGGCTCCGAGAGCATCGACGTCCTCGAACAAGGCGACCAGAGTGTCGATCTGTCGGGCGGCGAGCAGCGGAGAGGTGGCTTCGACCAGGATCCGTTGGGCGAGGCGAGAGTCGTTGGCGCTGACGGCGTGCTCGACCGCGTCGACCAGCTGGCCGTCGTGACTCAGCCACTCGGCTGCTCGGCGGTGCGACCTGGCGGGGCGCTGTGGGCCACCCCGGTAGAGCAGCGTGGTCAGCGCGTCGCGAAACATGTCGTCGTATCGGTAGTGCGGATTGACCCCCTCGAGGCGGCTGGTGAACATGCCGGTCCGGGCAAGGTGATCCAGCCGCTCGGCGCTGTCACGGCGACGGGACACCGCGTCGCACAGCGGCGGATTCAGCTCGGTCAGCACACACGTGTCCAGCAGGAAGTCGCTCAGCTCGCCGTCCATCTCGCCCAGCACTTCCTCGACGAGATAGTCACCCAAAGCGTCATAGGCGCCGGCGACAGCGCCCACCGGGGACAGCTGTCTCGCCGCAGCCACGACGTCATCACGTCGTGCGGCGGCAGACGAGGCAAGACGTATGCCGGTTATCCACCCCATGGTTCGTTCGCGAACCTCGTCGATGGCCTCGTATGGGAGGTCGAGGCCCAAGGAGGTCGTGACCACGTCGACGCTCTCTTGCTGCGTGCACCGCATGTCGAGGGTGCGAATCTCAAGCAGCTCGTTGACCAGGCGCCACCGGGCCAGCATCAGCGACGGGTCATGCCGTCCGACCAGCATGACGTGAGCGTTGGAAGGAAGCTGGCTCAGAAACTGCGTCAGAGAGGCGAGTACTTCGTCCCCGGCAAGTCGCTGCGACTCGTCCAGCACGAGAATGAAGTGTTCACGACGGGCAGCAAGTCCCGCCGCGAGCGAGTCGACGATCAGCGGCCACGCCGCATCCGCGGCGTCCATCACACGGAGCGCTTCGCGCCCGGCATCGGGGAGGGTTGACTGTGCCGTGGCTTGGAGAACGTGGGACCAGAAGCGGACCGGGTCCGCGTCGAGCCGGTCCAACGTTACCCAGGCCTGAGGGGTCCCGGGGTGTTCCCTCAGCCACGACGCCACCAACCACGACTTCCCGAAGCCTGCCGGGGCCGTCACCGACGTCACGGGGAAGTGGAAGACAGAGTCCAGCAGATGGTGCAGTCGATCCCTACGAGCAGCGTTGCCGGGCACGCTCGGCGGGCGCAGCTTCGCAGCCACGACCACACGGCCCGACTCGGTCACGAAGCCCCCTCTGCGCGGCCGCGCCTTCTCCGTTGGGCACTCCACCCAGGTCCATAGTGGCAGACGGCGCCGTCAGGCCCAGCGGCGCCGTCTGCCGCGGCCCATACCGCCGCCGAGCAGGCGCCGGCACCGAGCCGCCCTGAGGGGCCAGTGACCTGGTCCACGGGGCGGGCTCGTCAGCGCATCTGCTCGAGCTCGCGCGGCCGCCAGGGGTCAAGTCGATCCAGGGCTCCAGTGGCCCGTAGGCGCGCAGGAGTATGAACCAGCTCTTGCCGGGGATCCTTCGGTCAGCGCGAGGCCCTCCGTGCACCGCTCCAGGGTGATCAGAGCCTCACCGGCACCCGCCTCGATCCAGCCACTCTCGCTGGGCCGCCCACCGAGGCCCCGATGTGCCGCTACTTCGAAAACGGAAGGTGAGTGGGCAGAAGCACCCGTCTCCCGGTCGGTTCCGACGGGAGGGAACTGGGTTGCCTATGCCGTTGTGGGTGTGGGTGCCGGTGTCTCCTTCTGCTCACGGATGGATCGGTCAGGTGACCGCCCGGAGAGACCCATCAGGGAAGCGAATCTACTTCTCGAGCTTGGTGGCGAACGGAGCCACCGCATCACTGAAGGGCACATGCGGGTCTCCACGTCCCGGCTAGTCCACGCCATCGAGGGAGCATAGGAACGACGTCGTCGACCGGACGGTCACGGACCCATTTTCACCCCGGAACGGGCGCCCCGCCAGGGGCACTGTGGCTAGTCCCTTCGTGGCGTTGCGGCGACGTCGACGTGCAGACATGGCTCCTCGAAGAGGCCGTGGCACAGGCGAACACCTGACCAGCACACGTGCCGGCCGGTTTGTCACGGGAGCGGGACGGCGAGGCCTTCTCCCCCACTCCGGGTGCGGACGATCCCAGCGTGAGTCGTACCCGATTCGGGTGGTGTCCAAGCCGGCGTTGGGACGCAGTATGAGTGAGTCCAAGCACGCCCACGGCGTGAGCGAATCTGCGACTCGCGCCTCGAGAGGAGATATCCATGTCCGACAAGGTTCCTAGCTTCAAGATGACGACGCCGATCCCGGCATCGATCACCACCCCGGATTCGGTGGACAGCTCAATCGGGACGTTGGAGTTCTTCGATGGTGTTCCGAAATCGGACACCGTGACCACGGTGTACGACTACCTCGACCGTGCCCGCGCTGTTGAGGTGTTCGTTGACTCCATCCCGCTCATGTCCATGGCTCAGTTGCGCAGAGGCCAGGCTGACGCGGGAGCGAAGGCGAGCAACCAGGTCTGTATCTGGGACACGCTCATGGATTCCACGTCGCTCGTGCTCACCGGCAACACGTCGACGATGTATGCCGTCGGCTTCCTTGCTCTCGACACCGACGGCCCGACTGTCGTCGACCTGCCGACCGGCATGCTCGGGATCCTCAACGACATGGCGTTCCTGTATATGCAGGACCTCGGTGTCGCCGGCCCGGACAAGGGCAAGGGCGGGGAGTACCTCATCCTGCCTCCCGACTACAAGGGTGATGTTCCGGCCGGCTATTACGTCGTCAAGTCGAAGTCGTACGGCGTGTGGCTGTTCATGCGCGGCTATCTGACGCACGGCATCAAGGCAGCATCCGACAACATCAGAGATCACCTCAAGGTCTATCCGCTCTCGAAGGCGGACAACCCGCCCGCGATGGAGTTCGTGAACGTCTCCGGCAACAACCTGAACACGGTGGTTCCGAACGACGACACCTACTTCGAGAAGCTGAACGAACTCATCCAGGGCGAAGCCGTCGGCTTTCTCGATCCGGAGCGCGCCGGCCGCATGGCGGCGATCGGCATCGTCAAGGGCCAGCCCTTCAAGCCGGACGAGCGGATGAAGGAGATTCTCGCCGACGCTGCGGCGATCGGAAACGCGGCGGCTCGTGCAATCATGTTCTACCCGCGGTATCTCGGCCAGCGCACGTATCAGGACAGCACGGCCGACTGGCTGAACGTCTATGCAGACAACAACTGCTTCTTCGAGAACGAAGGCGCACGGGTGCTCGACGCCCGGGCGTGGTACCACTACAACTGCATCTGCGTGTCGCCGGCCATGGGTGTGCCGAAGCCAGGAACCGGGTCGTCGTACACGATCGGGACGCTCGACTCGAGGCACAAGGCTGTCGACGGGTCCAAGACCTACAAGCTGCATCTGCCGAAGGACGTGCCGGTCAAGGACTTCTGGGCGGTCACGATCTACGACACCCAGACTCGCTCACAATTGCAGACTGATCAGCAGTTCCCGACGGTCGGTAGCCAGGACAAGGGCATGAAGGCGAACCCAGACGGTTCCTACGACATCTACTTCGGCCCAACGGCACCGGAAGGCTGGGAAGGGAACTGGCTCCAGACTATTCCTGGCAAGAGCTGGTTGATCGCCCTGCGCATGTACGGGCCGCTCGAGCCGTGGCTCGACCAGACCTGGCGCCCCAGCCAGATCGAACTGGTGGAGTAATCACGATCGCGTCGACGAGAGGGGCCGCCTCGACGAGGCGGCCCCTCTCGATCTGTCACACAGGCTGCGGTCGAGGTGCAACTCATCTTCGAAACGATCGTTCGTACCCGTCTTGGGTGATGACCCGCCGGCATCCATGGCTCTAGGAATCGACGCCTGTGTCAACTGCGGCTGAAATTTGAGCCACTTCATGCGGTCGAAGACTGAGCCACCTGCCTCGGTTGTTGTTGGTCAGTCTTGGTCAGTGGTGGCGGCTGGTGGTCGGCCGCCGAGGTCTCGGTTGCGGAGTCGGTAGCTGTCGCCTTTGAGGGCGATGACTTCGGCGTGGTGGACAAGCCGGTCGATCATGGCTGCGGCCACGACGTCGTCGCCGAATACCTCGCCCCAGCGATCCCGAACGGCTTGTTGCTCGTGACGATCAGGGAGGCCCGTTCGTAGCGGGATGAGACGAATTGGAAGGACAGGTTCGCGGCCTCGGGTTCGAACGGGATGTAGCCGACCTCATCAACCTATGCCGATATCCGCATAGGTCGACGACGATCAGCGGGGTAGCGACCCAGCCGGGTGAGCTCGGCTTGCAGCCGTCCGTCGTGGTGGGCGTCGGCGAGCAGGGTGACCCATTGGGCTGCGGTGTTGAACAGCACCCGGTGTCCGGGCTGGCAGGCCCGGATCGCCAACCCGGTGGCCAGGTGCGTCTTCCCCGGTCCCGGGCGGGCCGAGGAACACGATGTTGTCCTTCGCGGTGACGAAGTCCAGGGTGCCCAGGTGGGCGATCGACTCCCGCTTGAGTCCGCGGGCGTGGTCGTCGTCGAACTCCTCGAGGCTCTTGCGGGCAGGGAACCGGGCCGCGCGGATCCGACCCTCGCCGCCGTGGGACTCCCGCGCGGAGACCTCGCGCTGCAGGCAGGCGGCCAGGAACTCTGGATACGACCACGACTCCGCGGTGGCCCGCTCGACGAGGCGGTCCACCGACTCGCGCAGGGTGGGGGCCTTCAACGCGCGGGTCAGGTAGGCGATCTCGGCACCGAAGTCTCGGGTGTTCCTGGAGGTGGGCATCAGGCCACCTCCCCGTCCAGGCCGAACACCTGGTCATAGGAGCTGAGGTCACGGACCTCGACCTGATGCGGATCCTCCAGCGGCCGGGCCTGGCGACCCGCCGCCCGCAACGCGACCGCGGCGGCGGCATGGGCGGGATCGGTGATGCTCTGGTGCGCGGCCCAGCAGCGTGGGTGGTCGACGACCGACTGCCCGGCGCAGGTCACCGCAACCCGGTCCAGGTCGGCGATCACCTCGACCCATCGGCCGATCACCCGCGGGTCGACCGAGTAGTCGTTGGCATCGATGCGCACGTAGTGGTCCCGGGGCATGCGCACCGAGTGCCGCCAACCCAGCGCCGGGGCGACCGGAGGCAGCGGCAGCATCGCGGCCTTGTCGGTCGCCCACCGGGTGATCGGCTGGCAGCCCAACACCCGATGGTGACGCACGTCGGCCCGGGACTCGATCCACGCGCTGATCTGGGTGTTGAAGTCCGCCGGGGAGGTGAACACCCGCCCGGGTAGGAACGACGTCTCGTAGCAACCGTTGTTCCGCTCGACCAGGCCCTTGGCCTGCGGGCGGCGCGCCCGACACGACCGCACCGAGGTGCCCAGCATTCCGCGGAACGCCTCGAACTCCTGCGTGAGGACCGGCTTGCCCCGGCGCCAGGCCCCGACCGCGTCCTCCTGGTCCCAGACCAGCTCCCGAGGGACCACCCCGAACCGGTTGAGCAGCAGCCAGTGCCCGGCGATCAGATCCTCCGCGGTCCGGGTCGGGATCATCACCGCGTCGAGCACCCGCGAGTACCCCGCGGTCAGCACCAGCACCGGCGGGGAATCGACCTGCCCATGGCCCAGCGGGATGTCCGCCGGCGGGAACCACAAGTCGCACTGCATCCGCTCACCCGGCAGATAGGTCGTGCGCGAGGGCGGGTCCGGCGGCAAGTAGAACGGGCGCAACTCGCGCACCCGCGCGGTGAACACGCTCATGCCCCGGTCCCAGCCCACCCGCTCAGCGATCACCGTCGCCGGCATCGAGGGCGTCGCCTCCAACAATCGCCGGATCTCCGGCTCCAAGCTGTCGATCACCGACCCGACCGCGGCACGCTCGTACTCCGGCGGCCCTGACGAGGCCAACGCCGCCGCGACCGTGTTCCTCGAGATCCCCAACTGCTTGGCGATCGCCTGCCCCGACAACCGCTCCGACTGGTGCAACCGGCGGATCTCCGCCCAATCCTCCATAGTGATCACCCTCATCAGACCCCCACGCCACCGCCGGAACGGCGACGATGTTCACGAGGAGGGCAAGGACGAAGACGAGGCCGGACATACTCACAACGGTGCTCAGGACGTCCATCGGACCCCCTCGTCAGTTGGGTGGGTCCCTGAACCTCGGCCGCATCGTGCAGCGCTGGGCTTGGGGCTGATCTGGTAGTCCTCGATCTGGCGACCTGCGCGCGTCGTGTGGTCGGTCGAAACGGTGTCCGTACCGCGTTCCGAGCGCGCAGGTCGCCCAGCTCAGCTCCTCAGGCCTGGCCGTCCCTGCTCTCGGAGTCTCCACTGGATGCCGAGTCGTCGGCCGCGGGGGGTGATGTCGAGTCGTCCGCGGCGGCGGTTGCTGCCGCTTCGGCCGCAGCTACGCCCTCATCGGTCGCAACCACTGCGCGAGCGGCTGCGCCCTCGTCGGTTGCCACCATTCCGAATACGCCAACCGCATCGTCGCTGGCAGCCACTCTGGTGGCAGCCACCCCGTTCTCGGTCAGCACTAGTGCCAGCAACACGTCCTGGCCGGCGTTCAGGTTGCTGGTGATCACATCGGCGATGTCCTGAGCCATCATGACCGTTTCATCATCAGTGGATTGGCTGCGCACCGCTTCAACGAAGTCCTTGCTGGTTGTGACCGCCAGCGCCGACGTGTTGTTGGGCAGCGCGCCGCCGATCCTTTCCAGCGTCTCGTTGTTGAAGCCGGCATCGGAATGTGCAGCGACCCCGCCGATCGCGGCGCCTGCGCCGGCACCGATCGCGATGCCGGCTGGGCCACCCAGGATTCCGATCACGCCGCCGATCAGTGCGCCGATCCCAGCGCCCTTGCCCGTGCTCATGTCGCCGTGTTCGGTGATGCTCACCGTGCCATCGACATCGCGGCTCACAACAGCGGCGTCCTCGTAGTAGAACTGGCCGGCATCCATAGCGCGCTTCAGGCTCTCGTAGGTCGATGCCGCGCCTTCCTTGCTGGTGTAGTTCGCGAGGAGCATGCCGACGCCCGCAACTCCCTGATCTGCGGTATCACTACTCATGATGTCCCCTTCTCGACCGACTGAACCTTCTTCCGTGACGTGCACGTCCATCTGATGGGACCCTGTGAACCGGTCCACTCAGGCGGTTCCTCAGCTCACCCCTCCACCTCCTCGAGCTCGCGCGGCCGCCAGGTCTTGTCGATCCAGGGCTCCAGTGGCCCGTAGGCGCGCAGGAGTATGAACCAGCTCTTGCCGGGGATCGTCTGGATCCAGTTCTTCTCCATGCCAGCCGGCGGTTCAGGACCAAGAACGACATCGATGGAACCGTCGTCGTTCTGCCTCTGATCGGCGCTCAAGCTGTTGATTCCGGCGAACGTCTGGTCGGTCTGCAGCATGCTCCGGGTCTGCGGGTCGTAGATGGTCACCGACCAGTTGTCCTTGACCGGAACGTTCGGTGGCAGGTGGAGCTTGTAGGTCTTCGCCCCGTCCAGCGGTCGACCCTCGGCGTCGAGGCCTGTGATCATGTAGTCCGACCCGACGCCCGGCTTCGTCACGGCCATCGCCGGTGTCACGCACACCGCGTTGTAGTGCATCCAGAGGCGGCCATCCATGCGGCGGGCGCCTTGCTGCAAGAACGTCGTGTCTTTGTCGGGGTACGCCATGACCCACTCGGTGTGCACGTCGTGGTAGACGTATGACCCCTCGTCCTGCGGATACACCGTGTTGACGCGTGCGTACCCGTTGCCGATCGCCACCGCTTCGGTGAGGATCCTCGTCATCCGTTCGTCGGGGTCGAACTTCTGGCCCTTCATGATCCCGATCGCGCGAAGCTGTCCCGCCAGCTCAGGGTCGAGCCAGCCATCGGCCTCCTCCTGCACGATCTGGTCGACGACGTCGAAGAAGCTGACGTCATTGGGCATGATCGTGTTGTAGCCCGCCAGGCCCGACATGTTCGTGAACTGCATCGCAGGTGGATCGGCCTTCTCCGACAGCGGGTATACCTTGAGGTTCCGCTTGATGTTGTCCGCTGCCTTCTTGACGTTCGCGGGGTCGTGGACGTTGCCCCGCACGTACCCACGCATGAAGTTCCAGACGCAGTACGTCCGCGATCTGACCACGTAGTACCCCTCCGGCACGTCGCCGTCGTGGTCGGGCGGGAGTACCAGGTACTTGCCGCCCCTGCCGTGATCGGGGCCGGCGGCTCCCATGTCGCTGATGTAGCGGAAGTACATGTCGTCGAGAATGCCCAGCACGTCGGGCGGGATCTCGATGACCGTCGGGCCGTCCTTCTCGAGGTCGAGGAAGCCCCACGTGTACAGCGACGTGTTGTTCCAGGTGAGGACGAGCGGCTTGGAGTCGCCGAGCTGTTCGGCGATCAGGATCTGGTTGCACTCGGTCAGCCCCAGGTCCCGATGGCCTTGTCGAAGCGAGTACATCGATGCCGCTGGGGTCATGTTGAGGAAGGCCTCGACGGCTCGACCGCGTGCGACGAAATCGACCAGTCTGTCCTTGGTGTCGCCGATGGGGACGCCGTCGAAGAACTCGAGCGTTCCGATCGACGTCTCGACCGAGTCCGGTGTGGTGCGGTTCTGCGGGATCGGGGTCGTCATCGTCATCACCGGCTGCTGGGTGATCATCGTGGGCTTGCTCATCCTGGGCTCCTTTGCCGAACAACCGTTGTCACCGACACTGGCGCTCAGACCTGCCAAGCACACCACCCGAACCGGGTGATGCTCGGTGGCTCAGCCGTGGTGAGTCTGTCAACCGTGGAGCGCAGGGATCTGTCGACACAGCGAGGGTTGGCGTCGTCAGCGTGGGCGGGGAGGTGTCCATCATGCTGACGTGGGCCCAACGGTTCAGCGTGCGCACGCGGTTGGCCTCAAGCATGTTGGCGATTCCGCTGGCCTTCATCGTCCTCGCGATCGGCCTAGCCGTGTTGATGCCGTGGGTCGATCGACAGGTCCCGGGCGCCCCTCCGTTCACCTACAGCGCCAGCTCCGCTCAGTCGACGCTGTCGGCGATCTCGTCCGGCATGCTTGTGTTCACGGGCTTCGTGTTCTCGATCGTGACCTTCGCCCTTCAGTTCGGGGCTTCGACCTACTCGCTTCGCCTCCTGCGAACGGTGGCAACCGACGTCAGGACCAAGGTCTCTCTGGGCATCTTCATCGCAACCTTCGTCTACTCGCTGCTCGTCCTGGCGGACGTCGCCCCCGGTGACACCGTCTACGTTCCCCAGCGCTCAGTTCTCCTTGCCGTGCTCCTGGTCGGGGTCTCGACCCTGCTCTTCCTCGAGATCCTCGCGAGGGTGACGGCGACCGTCCGATCAGGCAGGGTCGTCACCGACGTGGCCCGACTCGGACGTCAGGTGATCGACGCGACCTATCCGGAGCCCACGCGCCTGCCGTCGGGCGTTTCGTCGGAGCCGATAGCAGCGGAGACCGCCACCTTCGTGGTGGTCAACCCACGGTACGGGGGAGGCGTCATCCAGGCCATGCACGCGGAGGGTGTCGTCTCCGCGGCAGAGCAGCTGGACGTGACGGTCGAGATGGTGTCGCCCGTCGGCGAGTTCGTGCCTTCGTTCGCTCCAGTGTTCCGACTGTACGGAGATGTCGACCCCGAGGAGGCGGAGCGGCTGTTGGACTGGGTGGCATTGGGCGATGAGCGGACGTTCCGCCAAGACCCTGGTTTCGCCTTCCGGGTCCTGGTGGACATCGCCATCCGCGCCCTGTCACCTGCTGTGAACGATCCGACGACAGCCGTGGATGCGATCGGTCGCATCGGAGACATGCTGGCGTTCGTTGGTTCGCGACGGCTCCCTGATGGGGCATTTCACACCGAAGACGGCCGCCTGCGATTCATCTATCCCACCCCTACGTGGGAAGACTTTCTCGCTCTTGCCGTCACGGAGATCCGCGTCTACGGCCACGACTCACCCAGCGTGGTGTCCGCGATGCGGCGGATGCTGGACGGACTGACGAACCTCACGCAGCCCTGGCGTCACGACGCCATTCGCCACCAGCGAGCGTTGTTGGACCGCGACGCAGCGAACGCGGGCCTCTGATCGCGGCGAGGCTCGGCCCCGAACTGATCGGCGCGCCTAGCACGCCGAAGGTCACCCGTTCTCCTCGTCAGGTGTGGTGGACGGCGCCTCGTCCGGTCGGTCGGCCCCACGTCGCGCTTGCGCCATGGCGCGCCGGGTGGACTCGGTGACGGCTGGGGTGGCGCGGTGGATGTTGTCGGGTCCGATGGTGCTGCTGGCTCTAGTGCTGTCCAGCTGGTCGGCGACCCGGTCGGAGACGCCGGCGAGCATGAGGGTGCTGTCGACGTCGTGCAGGCGTTCGGCGTAGCGGGTGACGACGTTGATGAAGGTGCTGCCGAGGTCTTCTTTCCCGCGCAGGGTGATGATGACCACGGTGTGTCGCGAGTGGTCGGTGACGGTGGGTAGGGCCGTCTCGAACGCTGCGGCGGCGGCGAAGAACAGGCTGCCGTAGGGGCGCAGCACAACCGTCTCGTCGGGAGGCAGCTCTGCGGGCGGGTCCTGCTCGGTGATGGTGCCGTCGGGGCTGAAGACCCACTGCTTGACCTGGATGCGGTTGGACTGGCGGGCCACGTACAAGATGATTGACAGGCCGACCCCGATCAGCACGGCGTACTGCAGCGGGATGATCATGGTGAGCACGAACGTGGTGAGCATGACGGTGGCCTGCACCGGCCCGGTGCGCAGCACCAGCCGGACGTTGTCGGGTTTGAACGTCTTGACCCCGACCACGATCAGCAGCCCGGCGAGCGCGGGCATGGCGATGTAGCCGACGAGGTCGGCGAACAGCAAGATCGTGACGATCATGGTGGCAGCGGCGACCAGCAGGGCCAGGCGGCTGCGCGCACCCGCGGCGGTGACGATGGAGGTGGCCGACATCGACCCGCCGACCGGCATGCCCTGGAAGATCCCGGCGCCGATGTTGGCGATGCCCTGGCCGCGGAAGTCGCCGGAGGCATCCGGGTACTCCCCGTCCGGGTTGGGCACCGACGAGCTGATGGCCGCACCCTGGACGAGCCCGACGAAGGCCAGTGAGAGCGCCGGGATCAGCAACGACCCGACCAGGGCCAAGCTCGGCAGCTGCGGGACCGGCAGCCCACGCGGCACCTCAGTGATGTCACGCAGCTGGGCCACCTGATCCATGTCACCCACCACCACCAGAACCGAGCCGGCCACAATGGCCACCACCATGCCCAACGCCCCCAGCCGGGTGCGCTCCAAGGCCACGATCAGCGCGATCGTGACCGTGCCGACCAGCACCGCCGGCCACACGAACTCCGGCGCGTTCAGTGCGGTGTCCACCGCGCGGGCGACCCGGTTCGCCCCCTCAGCGGTGTAGCCGGTGAGGTTGTCCAGCTGACCCAGCACGATGTTGACCGCGACAGCATTGATGAACCCGGTCAGCACCGCGTTCGGGACCCACCGCACGATCCATCCCATCCGAGCCAGGCCGAGCGCCAGCATCACCACCCCGGCCATCACCGACAGCGTGAACAGCGCCGTCACCGCCTCCGGGGAGTCACCCCGCACCTGCTCCACATCGGAGACGACCACCGCCATCGCGCCGGTGGCTTGCACAGCCATGAACGCAGAGCTGGTTGCCACGGCGCCGAACAGGGTGCCGAACAGGTAGCCGTAGAGGCCGTAGACGGGGTTGACGCCGGCGAGCAGGCCGCCGGCAAGACCGTCGGGAACGCTCTCGACACCGAGCACGACACCAGCGGGGAGGTCTCTACGGAGATGCCTGAGGGGGAATCGCTTGCCTAGCCGGCTCCCGAGACCGCCGGAGGCGTCCGCCACAGCACTCACCTCAGTCGACGAGCTCCACGTCGTTGGGCACCCACGTCTGGTCGTTGAAGGCGTTGAGTGGGCCGTAGTAGCGGAAGTAGACGAAGAAGCCTTGATCGGGCAGCGTCTTGACGAAGTTCTGCTCCGGGACGCCGTGAGGCTTGGCGGTGGCGAAGTAGATGTCTACCGAGCCGTCCGGGTTGGTCGCCGGTGGCGGGTCCTGCTGGCTGCTGATGCTCGGGTAGCGCTGGCTCTGGATCTCGCAACGGCTCCACGGGTCGTAGACGGTGACCGCCCAGAAGTTCGCAACGGGGACCTTGGCCGGCACGTTGACCTTGTAGGTCTTGTTGCCGTCCAAGAAGTTGCCGTCCTTGTCCTTGTAGGTCGTCTGGTAGCGGGACCCCTTGCCCTCGGGCATCTGGGCCGCCATCGCCGGTGTGATGCCGTCGGCGCAGAAGTGGAAGACCGTGCGGGCCTCCAGGTTGATGTAGTCGTCCTGGTAGAAGGTCGAGTTGTTGGTGACGTACGGGCTCTCCCACCGCCGATCCGGGTAGACGACAGCCTGATCGTCGCGGCAGCTGAAGGCGATGACGCGGGACATGGCCACACCCTGCACCGCAGCCTGGTCGAAGATATTCCGCATCCGTGCGTCGGGGCTGAACGGCTTGCCGCGCTCGATGCCGAGCGACGCGAGCCTCCCGAGCAGCTCCCTGCCGAAGGCGTCGGCCGGTTCGTAGCTGATGACCTGATGCATCCACTCGAACGCCGACCCATCCTCAGGAACCAGCGTGTTGCTCGGAACTCCGGAGACGTTCGTGAAGCGCCCCTCCCGCGGACCAGTCGAGAGCGGATAGACCTTGCAGTTCTCACGAACGAACGACATCGCCTCGTCGCCGAATCCGACCTCGGCGGCGTTGGCCCGCATGAACGAGAAGTTGACGTAGGTGGGTGAGCGGAACACGAAGTAGCCGTCCGGCACGTCGCCGTCGTAGTCAGGAGGTAGCACGAGGTACTTCCCTCCCTTGCCCTCATCCTTGCCGGTCGGGCCGATGTCGAACACGAACTTGAAGGTGTGATCGTCGAACGGTCCCATCACGCCCGGCGGAACCTCCACGACGGTCGGCCCGTCGACCAACGTGTCGATCACGACGAAGACGTAGATGCTCTCGGTGTTGCCGGTCAGGAAGAGCGCCTTCGAGTCGAGCCGGTTCGCCGTCACACAGATGTCGGAACAGGTGGCGACGCCGTAGTCGCGTACGACCCCGGTGAGCATGCCGTGCATCGACAGGGTCGGGTACATGTCCAGGTAGAGCTGGGTGGCGCGCTGCAGATCGAGCTCGTCGTAGACCTTCTGCACCGTGTCGTCGGTCGGGTAGCCGCGGAGAAACGCCAGATCACCGAACCGGGTCTTGACCTGCCCAGCGGCCGGGCTGAACGGCTGGGAGTGTGGTGCTCCCGTGGGGCTGAAGATGCTTGTCGTATCCATGTCCGGTTCTCCTTGCGGTGCTGCTGGGGTTCGAACGTTCGTGAGTGTGATCACGCCGCACGCTCGCCCTGGAGCATTCGCGGCGCGACCACACGCTCTTTGCGGCTAGGCCTCGACGATGTCGCGTCCGTGCACGGTGAGTGCCCAGATCACGAAGACCGATACGGCGATGAGAAGGATCGCCCACACCGGGTACCACGGCAGCCAGGCGAAGGCGATCAGCGCCCACAGCACTGCGACGATCACGCCCACGGTGCGTGCCCACACCGCGCCGCCGAAGAGGAAGACACCGGCCAAGGCGGCCACGATGCCCAGGAGCAGGTGAATCCAGCCCCAGGTCGTGACGTCGAACTGGAAGATGTACTCCTCACCCACGACGTAGAACGTGTCGTTCGCCAGTGCGACGATTCCGATGATCGCCCACCAGATGCCGCCTATCACCATCATGATTCCGGCGAAAGCCGTCCACCCGATGGCCCAACCACTCGGTTGCTCGTTCATCTGACCTCTCCCTTTCTCGTCAGGCGCCCACGAAGAACGCGGTGCCCGATCAGGAGTCGACGGCGTCCTGCACCTGGTCGGCCGACTTCGACAGGGCCTTCTCGAGCTTGTCGTAGTCGTCGGAGTCGATCGCTTCGGAGATCCGCTTGGATGCCTTCGTCAGCGCAGCCTCAACTCGGTCGAGGTAGACGTCGTCGACGACCACCACGACGGCGGAGGAGTTCAGGGGCAGGTACTCCTCGAGATCGACTCCGAGCTCCTTCTCGTGGTGCTTCTTGGTGAGGTGCCCCAGCAGCGCGCCGATGCCGGCGCCGATCGCGGTCGCGGCCAGGAGCGGAGGTGCGAAGAGCCCGACCACCAGTCCGGCCCCGCCGCCGAGGACGGCGCCAGTGACGGTGGTCCCGTCGCCTTGCTCGAGCACGTCGACCTTTCCATCGGCGCCGCGGCTCATCACGACGGCGGCGACGACAGCGAGGTCGTCGCCCTCTGCGGCCTTGAGGCTGTCGAAGTCGGCTTCGGCGCTGGTGGCGTCGGCGTAGGAGGCCACGTACAGGGCCAGGTTCTGTTCAGTCATCGTTCCGTCTTCCTTCTGGTAGGGGAGCCAGGGTGGCCCCATCAGTGTCGGACCCGGTTCGGGTGGCGGTCACCACCCGAACCGGGTGGTTCTGGTCGGCTAGCCGACGGGCTCGATCTCGCCGGGACGCCAGGTCTTGTCGATCCAGGGCTCCAGCGGTCCATACATCCGCAGGGCGACGAACCAGCACTTGCCCGGCACCGTCTGCAGCCAGTTGCCCTCCTCGCCAGCGGGCGCGCTGGGGCTGAAGTAGATGTCGGTCGAACCGTCGGCATTCACCTTCATGCCCTCGCGGTAGCTGTCAAGCGTCGGGAACTGCTGATCAGTCTGGAGCTGGCAGCGGGTCTGCGTGTCGTACATGGTCAGTGCCCAGAAGTCCTTGACGGGAATATTGGGCGGAAGGTTCAGGCGGTACGTCTTGGAGCCATCGAGTGGCCGCGCGTTCGAGTCGACCATGCCCATGGAGTAGTCCGAGCCCTTGCCCGGGACCGTGGTGGCCATGGCCGGCGACACGCAGATGTAGCCGAAGTGGTAGAAGACCCGGCCCTCGAGGCTTCGAGCACCGTGCCGTGTGTAGGTCGTGTCGCCGTCGATGATCGGCTTGCACCAACCGCTGCCTGGGCCGTATGTGTACAGCCCAGGATCGCGGGGGGCGAAGCTGATGGCACGCGCAGCCGTGTTCCCGATGGCGGCGGCATCATTGAGGATCTCTTCCATCCTGGCGTCAGGGGTGAAGGGCTGCCCCTTCACGATGCCGATGGCCGCCAGTTGGCCCTTGATCTCCGGGCCCAGGAAATCCTCGGGCTCCTCCTGGACGACGGCGTTCAGGTTCTCGTAGAACCTGTAGTCGTTGGGAAGGACGGTCTGGATCTCCCGTCCGGAGCCGTTGTGGAAGGTGGTCGGGGGCGGATTGTTCTTGCTGGCGAGCGGGTACACCCGCAGGTTGTCCCGGATGTTGTTCGACGCTGCCTCGACGCCCTTGTCCAGGTAGCCGCGCATGAACAGCCACACGCCATAGGTCTTGGAGCGCACCACGAAGTAGCCGTCCGGCACATCACCGTCGTGGTCCGGCGGTAGGACCAGGAACTTCCCGCCCTGGCCCTTGTCGGGGCCGGCCATGCCGAGGTCAGTCAGGTACAGGAAGGCCATGTCGTCGAGGATGCCAAGCATCCGCGGGGGCAGGTCGATCACAGTTGGGCCGTCGGTCTTGAGGTCCAGCCACCCCATGGCGTACATCGTCGAGGTATTGGCAGTCAGCCACAGCGACTTCGAGTCCAGCAGCGTGTCGTAGATGATGATGTCGCTGGAGCTCGTGGCACCGAACTCGCGCTGGCCCTGCCTGATCGAGTACATCGACATGGCTGGGATGCAGTTGAGGAACGACTCCACCGCACGTGAGCGATCGAGGTAGTCGTACACGGTCTCGACGGTTGTCGAGGTGGGGACCCCATCGAAGAACTCCAACGTCCCGATCGAGCTGTCCACCGAGTCTGGGGTGGTGATCGATGCCGGGATCGGTGTCGTCATCGTGAAGGTGGGGGAGTTGTCGGACATGGGTGTCTCCTCTCGACACGCGATCTGGCCCGTGCTTGATCACCGACCTTCGCCGGACGCTATGGCGGCAGCCGACCCGTGACGCCACCCGAATCGGGTGGTTTGGCTCGCCTCACCCACGCCGAATCGACGGTGAGGCCATGCGCGTTGTCGACCTGGGCGCAGCTGTGGAGAAGCCCCGATCACCCACATCGGGTGTGGCGGGTGGGAGCGTTGGTCCATACCGTCCGGGTCGCCTGGTCATAGGACCAGAGACGAGAAGGAGGACCCATGGGCCCGGCGCCTGCGCAAGGCCAAGCGGAGCAGTCGTCGACACTGTTGAGGCTGGGGGCCGAGCCTGGGCGATCGTCGGCGTGGCCATCGTCGCGGCCGGCATCTACTTGTTGCTCGCCGGCTTGTCCGGTCTGGTGGTGCCCCTGGTCGTGGCGATCGTGGTCGGGACGCTGTTCGTTCCGCTGGTGGACTGGCTCGCCCTTCGCATGCCTCGCAAGGGTGCGGCGGCGCTTGTTCTTCTTGGTCTGGTCGTCGTGGGGATTGGCTCGGTCGCCATCGCCGTGGCAGGTGTGGTCGACCAGGGCCCACAGATCAGAGAGGAGCTGACGGCCGGGCTGGAGAAGCTGCGTGAGTGGGTGGCGGGGATCGGTGTCGACATCGGCTCTGGCGGGTCGCTGACGGACGGCGTGGGGGACGCTGCCGCGGGGGCCGCGACAGGCATCTCCACGTTCTTGAGCAGCGCGTTCTCGAGCGTGACGGGTTTCGTCGCCGGAACGGCTATTGGCATCTTCATCCTGTTCTACTTGCTCGCGGACTGGCGAGGCTTCACCACGTGGGTGGGATCGCACCTGGGTGTGCCCGCTGACCTGGGTGCCGGAATGGTGCAGGACGCCACATGGTCGATCCGCCGCTACTTCTCGGCGCTCACTGTGACGAGCCTGTTCTCGGCCGTGGCCATCGGAGTGACTGCCGCCGTGATGGGATTGCCACTGGCCTTCACCATCGGGCTCGTCACCTTCGTCACCTCCTACGTCCCCTACATCGGTGCCCTGGTCTCCGGGGCGTTCGCCGTGCTCATCGCCCTCGGTTCGGGTGGGGTGACGCAGGCCGCGATCGTGCTCGCCGTCATCCTGCTGGTTCAGAACGTGCTCCAGCCGGTGCTGCAGAACAAGATGACCGCCGAGGAGCTGGACCTGAACCCGGTCGTCAGCTTCGGCTCGACGATCGTTGGTGCAGCGTTCGCCGGCGTTCTCGGGGCCACCCTCTCCGCCCCGGTACTGAGCATGATGATCCGGATCCGGAACCGCGTTCGTGCCTACCAGGCCGGAGCGACAGTCATGCCTGGCGAAGCGTCGGTCGCGGACGGCCCCCCAGCGGGCGCGTCTGAGGTGCCCGAGCCCGCGGCGAGCGGGGCGTAGGCCGCGCCAGCCAACGCGGAGGCGGCATCACCCGAACGAGGTGGGCACGGACTACCCGAATCGGGTGAGGCCGGGGGGTTCGCGGCCAGCCACCGTGTGGAGGTGGCTTCTGGCGATGTGAAGGACGGTGCCGCGGCACAGAGCACGTGGGACAAGCATGCGAACCAGGTGATCGCCGGGTTGGCTCTGCTGCTGTTCGCGTTGGGTACGGTCGTCTACCGGCTCACCGAAGGCTGGGAATGGGTGGACTCGTTCTACTTCAGCACCATCGCCCTGACCACAGTGGGGTTCGGCGACTTCACGCCGAGTACCACCGGGTCGAAGCTCTTCACTGTCTTCTACGTCATCAGCGGAATCGCGCTGATCACTACGTATCTCAACCAGCTCGGCAAGCGGTTCGCGCTTCGAGCTGCCAAGCACAAGGCAGCCTCGGATGGCGACACATGATCAGGCCGTGGTCCTGATGTCGACAGTCCCGCGAGAGGTAGGACTGGACAGGGTCATGCCGGTCGCCGGCAGCCTCTCGGCGTATCGGCGAGGCTGGCTCCAGGGTGACATCGCCGCTGCCTTGACCGTCTGGGCCGTCCTCGTGCCGGAGAGCATGGCCTACGCCGGGATCGCCGGCCTGCCGCCGCAGACAGGCCTGTACGTGGCGACCGTGCCGTTGCTGGTCTACGCCCTGTTCGGCACTTCGTCTCGCATGACAGTGGGCCCGACCGCGACCGTGGCTGCCTTGTCGGCTGCCACGGTCGCTCCTTTCGCCGCGCCCGGCACAGAGGAGTTCGTCGCCTACTCCGTTCTCCTGTCCATGATCGTCGGGGTGGTCCTGCTCATCGCAGGTGTCGCGAAGCTGGGCATCCTGTCGGAGTTCCTCTCCGAGCCCGTGCTCAAGGGGTTCTTGCTGGGAACGGGTCTGATCATCGCGATTGGCCAGATCGACAAGGTGCTCGGTGTCGAGGCGGAAGGCGAGGGCTTCTTCGGCCAGGCGATCGCGCTGGTGAGACAGCTCCCAGACACCAGTGTTCCATCGCTGGTCCTCGGTGTGGTTGCGTTCGTGTTGCTCACCGTCCTGCACCGGCTCGTCCCGAAGATCCCCGCGGCGCTGGTCGTGGTCATCGTCTCGATCCTTGCGGTCAGGGCCTTCGACCTGGAGTCCCGCGGCATCGAGATTGTCGGTGACATCCCCGCTGGCCTGCCGTCACTCGGTATTCCGGGGGTCGGTTGGGACGCCGTGGTCAGCCTGGTTCCCGGTGCGTTGGGTATCGCGATCGTCGTGTACGGAGAGTCGATGGCGCTTGCGAAGTCGTTCGGTGGTCGCGACCACCGGGTTGACGCCAACCGCGAGCTCGGCGCTCTGGGGCTGGCGAACGTCGCCGGGGGGCTCTTCGGTGGATTCGCGTCGGGGGGATCAAGCTCCCGAACGGCGGCCGCGAGCTCTGCGGGCCAGAAGACGCAGGTGTCCAGCCTCATGGTGGGCGCACTCCTGGTCTTGACCATGCTCTTCCTGACACCGCTCTTCCGTGACTTGCCCGAACCCGTCCTCGGTGTCATCGTCATCCATGCCGTCCTCGGGCTGATCAAGCTCAAGCCTTTGAGCCAGCTGCGAGCGCGCGCGGGCAACGAGTTCACGATCGCTGTCGCTACCTTGGCCGGCGTTCTTGTGTTCGACATCCTGGATGGCCTGATCATCGGCGTGTTCATCTCGATCGTGCTGCTGATGAAGCGGGCGGTCCGCCCCCGCACAACGATCCTGGGCAGAGACACCGCCACAGGAAGCTTCCGAAGCGTGGAGAACGAAGGTGTCGAACCTGTCCCGGGAGTGCTCGTTCTGCGGTTCGACGCTGAGCTGTTCTTCGCGAACGTCAGCGTGCTGCGCGACACCGTGCTTCTCGCCGTGCACACCGGTGTCATCCGTGCGGTTGTCCTGGACGCCGAGGCCGTCACCCATGTCGACACGACCGCAGCTGCGGAAGTCTCCGAGGTGCTCCGCACCCTCGACGAGCGTCAGCTGGCCTTCGCCGTTGCGCGATTGAAGACTGAGCCGCTCGAGATGCTTCGACGCTGTGGTGTCGATCTGTCCCACTGCTCCTACGCCCGGGTGGCGGAGGCTGTTGATGCCGTGGTCGCCGAGCAACCCGACGACCGTGAACAGCCCGATCACCGGGAGGAGACGCCAGGAAGACCGTGACAGCCGTCAACGACTACCTGGACGCCATCGTGTTCCTCGACCTGGGCGATCACCGCAACGGAGGCGGTGGCGTCGCGACTGCCCGATCGAGGCGACGCTCAACGCGAGCCAAGCCTCAACCGTTCCGCTGTGCTCATTCTGGTTCGATGTCGTTGAGGACCCACGTCTTGTCTATGTAGCCCTGAAGCGGGCCGTAGAACCGGAAGACGACGAAGAAGCCCTTGGACGGGTCCGTCCTGATCCAGTTCTTCTCCTTGCCTGCCGGAGCCGTGCTGCCGAAGTAGACGTCGACGGTGCCATCGTCGTTGACGTCGGGAGCACCCAGGCTGCTGACGGTGATCGGGCCGCCGGACCCCAGCAGGCTGCGGCTGGTGGGGTCATAGGCCGTCACGGCCCAGAAGCGTTGCGCAGGCGGGTTCGCCGGGACGCGTAGCCGGTAGTCCTTGCCTCCGTCGAGGTAGCTGCCGTCCTTGTCCCTGATGCCAGTCAGGTACGCCGTTCCCACACCTGGCGTGGTGGACAGCAGGCTGGGCGAGACGCAGATGGCCTGGTAGAGCCATAGCGTCTGCGCGTCTGTGTCGGCGATGTCGTCGACGACGAACTCAGTGTTGCGGATGAACATCTTCTCCCAGTGCCGATTCGGCCAGTAGAGGATCTCCGGATCCCGATTCGCGTACAGGATGGCTCGGCACATGGCCACGCCCAGTTTGGCGGCCTGGTCGAAGATGCTCGTCATGCGCTCATCGGGGGCGAAGGCCTTCCCCTTCTGGATCCCCAGGGTTGCGATGCGCCCCAGAAGCTCGCTGTCGAACAGGGCAGTGGGTTCGTACTGGATGATTTCGTTCAGCATGTCGTAGGCGCGGCCGTCCTCGGGTGCCAGCGTGTTCGCCCCTGCCCCGGTGCCGTCGATGGCCTGGTGGTCTCGAGGGCCTGACTCAAGCGCGTAGATCTCCAGCCTGTCCCGGAACCACTGGACGGCGGCGTCACCTGTTCCGACATCGAATCCACGCATCATCACCCAGATGCGGTAGCTCGGTGAGCTCACGACGAAGTAGCCGTCGGGCAGGTCTGCCTCGTAGCCGGGAGGTACGAACAGATATCTGCCGCCCTTGCCGTTGTCGGGCCCGGTCGGGCCGAAGTCTGTGAGGTACCGGAAGGCGGCGTCGTTGGCGTTGCCCATCATGCCTTCGGGGATCTCGACCACCGTGGGACCGTCGAGCTTCAGGTCGAGCGAGCCGACGGCGTACACGGTGCTGTTGTTACCGGTGAGGTAGTTCTCGGTGGGTGTCAACGACGTGGACATCACCACGATGTCGGACGACGATGACATGCCGAAGTCACGGACCTGCGAGCGCACGATCGCATACAGCGACAGTGCTGGGTAGAAGTCGATGTATGCCTGCGTGGCCCTCTGCAGGTCCAGCTCGTCGTAGATCTTGTGCGCAGACTCCTTCGTCGGTGCCGCTCCGCCGAAGAAGTGCAGTGTGCCGATGCTGGCGTGCATCTCACCGGCAGCCGGCGTGAAGTCCGAGGCGGTCTCCTTCGGGCCTGCGTTCTCAAACAAGTTCCGGGTCTCGTCTGGCTGAGTCATCGTTCGCCTCCTGGCATCGGGCGCGTGCCTGCGCTACGTCACCACCCTGGATCTCAGCGCCAACGGCGGCCACACCCCAATCGGGTGGTCCCACGGCCCTGTCTGCCCTCAGGGCCTGGTCACCGCTCCCTCAAGCTGGGCACCTGTGAGATCAGCCAGGAGCAGCGTGGGTCCCGCGCAGGTTCGCGCCCCTGAGGTCGGCGCCTACGAAGCGAGTTCCCCAGCGACGCACGAGCCTGTGCGCGAGACGCTCAACAGGTCGGTCTCGCGCATCGTCACGCAACGCTTGCTTGGCAAGCGCGGCCATCGCGAGGCTGACCAGGACCGCGCCGATGGCGCCACCGGCGCGCCCTGCGACAAGGCCGCCCACCACCGCGACCGAGGCCAGGGCGGTGACACCAATGGCGCCACCGAGCATTCGGGCGATCAAGCCCACCAGGAACACAACGACCGCGACGATGGCGGAGGCGGAGGCGGCAAGCTTCAGCGACCCCCCGACGTCGTAGCGAGACGTAGCCGAGAGCCAGATGGCGCCCACGAGCACGAAGAGCACCAGGCCCGACACGAACACGATCACGGCAGCCTTGAGGCCCTTGCCCCACAGCACGATCACGAAGAGCACGACGACGAACAGGAACGCACCGCCGCGGGTGTGGTTCTCCCACCCCTCCGAGAACGCGATTCC
>CALOBR010000014.1:0-16247 GCA_942491665.1 Jiangellales bacterium | reverse complement strand
GACCGACGCCAACGCCACCCTGTCGGTGAGCGGGTTGCAGCCCCCCACCGGCGACAAGTCCTTCTCGCCGTCCCCGGCCATCGTCGGTGATCCGACCCGGCTCACCATCACGCTGACCAACCCCAACCCGGCGGCGACCATCCCGCTCACCAGCTTCACCGATGCGCTGCCGGCGGGCATGGAGGTCGCCGACCCGGCCAATGCGAGCACCAGCTGCAGCGGCACCGGCGCCGCCGACGGCGTGCTGACGGCCACACCCGGCAGCGACAGCATCACCTTGGCGGGCGGCACCATCGGCGATGCGGGCAGCTGCACCCTGGAGGCCGATGTCGTCGCCACCGGCACCGGCGAGCTGACCAACAGCGTCGATGAGGGCGCCATCGGCAACGGCCGCGGCCTCACCAGCCCGGCCTTCTCCGCCGACCTGACGGTCGATGCGCTGATCGGTGTCGACAAGGCCTTTGCAACCAGCCCCATCCCCGCCGGACAGCCGGTGGAGATGACCATCACCATCGACAACAAGAGCACCAGCAGTCCGCTCGAGATCACCAGCTTCACCGACGACCTGACCGGCACCACGCTGCGCATCAGCGATACCGGCAGCTCCCCGCCGGCACCCGCCGACCCGGTGGTCGCCTGCACCGGCACCGGGGCGGTCAACGGCAGCCTGTCCTACACGGCGGACACCCTGGATACGACGCTGACGCTGACCAGCGCCATCGCCGGAGCGGATGGCGAGTGCACCATCACCGCCTACGTCACCTCGCTGGTGGAAGGTGATCACGTCAACAGCATCCCGGCCGGAGCCGTGGTCAACACCGCGGGGCAGACCAGCCCGGCCGCCGATGCCACCCTCGAGGTCAACGCGCAGTTGACCATCGGCAAGACGGCCACGATCGACAAGATCGCCCCGGGCCAGTGGACCACCTTTACGGTGGACATCCTCAACTGGTCCGGCGGCGATGCCACCAACATCTTCTTCGAGGACCTCCTTGCCGACCGACGGCACCTCGCAGATGGTCTTGGAGGGCAGCAATCCGGTCAGCAGCGCGGGCTGCGTGGGCGGCACCTTCGCCGGCGCCGATGGCGACACGACGCTGACCTGGACCGGCGGCACCGTCGAAGCGGGTATCGGCCTCGATCCCGGGGTTTGCACCATCGAGTTCCAGGCACGCCTGCCGGCGAATGCGCCCACCGGGTTGAGCTTCGCCAACGGCATCGGCGCCGGAGACGTTACCGGAGACGGCATCGGCGGGGGCGTCACCAACCCGGACCCGAGCCCGGTCGCGAACGTCGCCAGCGTCGACTCCGTCGCCGTCAGCAAGTCCTTCAGCCCGTCCAACATCGCCCAGACCGGCGAGTCCACGCTCACCATCCGCATCCGCAACCGGGTGGTGGCGCCGATCACCGATGTCGATCTCACGGACAACCTGCCGGCGGGGCTGACGCTCGCCGCCAACCCGGCCGTCACCAATAGCTGCGGCGGCACCCTGCAGGCCTTCCCCAACACCGATCAGCTCATCCTGACCGGCGGCGCCATTGTGGCGCGGCCGGATGACGAAGAGTCCGCCGACTGCGTCATCACCGCCCGGGTCACCGGCGCCGCTGTCGGCAGTTACGAGAACATCATCAACCCCGCCGACTTCAGCACCTCGGTGGGCAGCATCCCTGCCGCGGTCAGCGCCACGCTCGACATCGACACCGGTCTCACCGGCAGCAAGGGCTTTACGCCATCGACGACGGCGGCCGGCGGGCGGTCGCGGGTCAAGGTGACGCTGCGCAATCCGTCCAGCGGCACCCTCACCAACGTCTCGGTCACCGACCCCCTCGGTACCGGGCTGACCGTCGCCAACCCGGCCAACGCCAGCTCCAACTGCCCCGGCTCGCCGACCCTGGTGGCCGACCCCGGCGCCGCCAGCGCCGAGCTGCTCGGCGCGACGCTGCAGGCCGGCGGCAGCTGCGACTTCTTCTTCGACGTCGTCACCAGCGGCAGCGGCCCCTGGGTCAATACCATCCCGGCCGGCAACATCACCAGCGCAGAGGGGCCGACGAGCACCGAGGCCGTCACCGCGACCCTCACCGAGTCCACCGCTGAGCTTCGCGTCAACAAGTCCTTCGACCCGGTCATCGTCACCGGCGGTCTGCCTTCGCTGTTGCGCATCGATCTGGTCAACCCCTCGGCCATCACCATGCAGGGGGTGGAGCTCACCGACGTCTTCCCGTTCGGCATCGAGGTCTATTCGGTGCCGGATGCCAGCACCACCTGTCCGGGTGGTCATGTCACCGCCATTCCGGGCGACAACAAGGTGGTGCTCACCGGCGCCGGCATGCTGCCCAACCAGACCTGCCAGATCTTCGTCACCACCACCTCGGTCAGCTTCCTGAACCTGACCAACGGCATTGCCGAGGGGGCGGTGATCACCGATCAGGGCTACACCAACCCCGAGCCCACGGTCGCGACCCTGTCGACCCTGCAGGGACTCGGCATCACCAAGGGCTTCACGCCGGACAGCATCGGCCCCGGCGAGGTCTCGCGGCTCAGCCTGCGCCTCATCAGCACCCTGAACCCCAACGCCGTCGTCTCGCGGGAGCTGACCGGGGTCAGCTACACCGATACCTTGCCGGACGGCATGTTCATCGCCGCTGCGCCGAACGAATCGACCGACTGCGCCGGCACCGGCACGGGGGGCACGGCTACCATCGCCACCAGCAACGACGCCGCCCGCGGCCAGATCACGGTGACCGATGCCACCATCCCGCCGGGCAGCAACTGCACGGTGGAGGTCGACGTCCGAGTCGACGACCTGGGCGCCTATGCCAACGAGATTCTGGCGCGCGATGTCACCAGCGAGGAGGGCGTCGTCAATGAGGAGGGCGCCGAGGCGACCCTCAATGTCTCCAACAGCCCGACGGTCGCCAAGGCCTTCGCCAACCCCGACCGCGACCCCGGCGAGCCGAACCCGCTCACGGTCACCATCACCAACCCCGACCCGAATCTGGAGCTAACCGGCGTTGCGCTGACGGATTCGCTGCCGGCGGGGCTCGCCATCGCCGACCCGGCCAATGCCGCCACCACCTGCAGCGACGGCCAGGTCGCCGCCAGCCCCGGCGAGGGCTCGCTTAGCCTGAGCGACGCGACCATCGCGCCGAGCAGCAGCTGCACCTTCTCCGCCAACGTGGTCGGCAACGACACCGGCGAGTACATCAACTTCATCGACATCGGCGAGCTCACGAACGATCAGGGCACCACCAACCCCGCATCGGCCCAGTCGACCATGAGCGTTGGCGCACCGGCGTCGGTGGCGAAGGCCTTCAACCCGGTGGGCATCGCGCCCGGCGCCGTCTCCCAGCTGACCATCACCCTGAGCAACGGCAATTCGGACCCGGTCGCCCTCACGCAGCCGCTGATCGACGCCTTGCCCGGCGAGCTGTTCGTCGCCGCTCCGCCCAATGCCGGCACCACCTGCGTCGGCGGCGTGGTCGATGCCAGCGCCGGCGGCACCACCGTCACGCTGGCTGCCGGGGCCGAGATCCCGGGCGCGGGCGACTGCACCATCACCGTGGACGTCACCGCCAGCGTCGAGCAGCTCTACACCAACGTCATCGCCGCCGGCCAATTGCAGACCGCCAGCGGCAGCAACCAGGCCCCGGTCAGCGCCAGCCTGGCGGTGTCGGCGACCAACCCGCTGGTGCCGGGGTCCGTCGACAAGGCGTTCAGCCCCGGCACCATCCTGGCCGGCGACCCGGCCACGCTGACGCTGACCCTCGGCAACCTGAATCCAAGCCCATTGACGCTCGCCGCGGACTTCGTCGATACGCTGCCGAGCGGTGTCGTAGTCGCCAATCCGGCCAACATCGGCGGCACCTGCACCGGCAGCGTGACCGCGCCCGCCGGCGGCGACAGCATCACCTATCCCAGCAACGCGCAGATCCCGGCCGGCGGCTGCACCATCACCGTCTCGGTCACGTCCGCCACCGGCGGCAGCTACACCAATACCGTGCCGGCCGGCGCCCTGGTCACCGACGGCGGTGCCAGCCTCGACCCGGCCAACGCCGGTCTGGTGGTTGAGGTGCCGACGCCGCCGACGGCGCAAAAGGCCTTCTCGCCCACCACCATCAACCCCGGCGATGTGTCCCGGCTGACCATCAGCCTCGGCAATGCCAACGACGGCGACATCACGCTGAGCGCGGACCTGGTGGACAACCTGCCCGCCGGCGTCACCGTGGCCGATCCGGCCGACCTCGTCGACACCTGCCCCGGCAGCGTCAGCGCGACACCGGGCGGCAACACCATCACCTACCCCAGCGGGGCCACGATCCCGTCCGGCGGCTGCACCATCGCCGTGGACGTCACGGCGAGCGACAGCGACGCCTCGCCCTTCGTCAACACCATCCCGGCCGGCGACCTGCAGACCAGCGCCGGCAACAACGGCGCCGATGCCACGGCCAACCTGTTCGTCAACGCGCCGCAGCCGCCGAGCCTGAACAAATACTTCGTGCCGTCGGGCATCATTGTCGGCGGCACCTCGACCCTGACCCTGTCGTTCGGCAACGACAACCTCACCGCCGGCGCGTTGACCGCGATTCTGGTGGACACCCTGCCCAGCGGGGTCGTGGTTGCCGACCCGCCCAACATCCAGGCGAGCAGCGGCTGCGATGCCGGTGATGTGGGCGCGGTCGCCGGCGGCAGCACCGTCACCGTCGCGTCGGGCGCAACGATCCCCATCGGCGGCTGCTCGGTCTCGGTGGACGTGACCTCCGACGTCGAATCCCAGACCGGCCACCTGAACAGCATCGAAGCCGGCGCCTTGCAGACCGACCTGGGCGACAACATCGTCGGCACCAGCGCACGGCTCAAGGTCAGCCCGCTCGGCATCACCAAGGAGGTGGACGGCAGCACCGGGCCGCTCGCCATCGGCGACGAGGTGGCCTACACCGTCAGCATCACGGTGCCGGGCGGCCTCGACGGCGCAAATCCCTTTGTTGTACAGGACCTGACGCTGACCGATGCGCTGCCGGACGGACTGGAATATCTGGTCGGTACCTACACGCTGACCCAGGACCCGAACCTCGACTTCAACGGCACCTTGCCGTCGGACTTCACCGTCAACGGCAACGACCTCACGGCCAACCTGGGCGAGGTCAGCAATACCAGCGGCGCCGAACAGACCTTCACCATCGGCTATACGCTGCGGATCAAGGACATCCCGAGCAGCGTGGCCGGCACCGACCTGATCAACACCGCCACCGTCTCCAGCTCGGATACCGAGAGCGAGTGGGACGACGACGCCACCGTCACCGTCGGCGAGCCTGTGCTCGGCATCGTCAAGGCGATGTCGCCCGATACCGACCTGGAGACGGGCGATGTCGTCACCGTCACCCTGACCGTGACCAATACCGGCGACGTGCCGGCCTACGATGTCGTGGCCACGGACGTCCTCAACGACGGCACCGACAACGACCTGTTCGCGCTCGCCGCGGCCGGCATCAACGACACCAGCACCGGCACCGGTGCCGACGACTTCGACTTCGCCTACGTCGAGGGCACCGGCACCATCACCTACACCGCCCAAAACGGCGTCAGCTTGGCCGCGAACGGCGGCCAGGTGATCTTTACCTTCACCGCGACGGTCGGCCCGGACATCCGCACCGGCTGGACCTACAGCAACGTCGCGAGCACCATCGGCAACAGCCAGGACGGCGGCACCAACGGTCGGGAGACCGTCGAAGTCGATTCCAACACCGCGACCGTCAATACCGGCATCGCCGCGGTGTCGAAGGTGATCGATGCCAGCTCCGAGGCCTGGACCACCGATCCGCAGGTCGCCATCGGCGAGGTCATCACCTATCGCCTGAGCTACACCATCCCGGTCGGCGAGACCGTCAGTCCGGGCGATGCCGCGATCTTCGCCGACACCCTGCCGGCGGGACAGCAGTTCCAGTCCGGCACGGCGACCATCGAGGCCTCGGCCGCCGGCGTGACCATCGCCGATGGCACCCAGGTCACCGGCGTCGCCGACGGCGGGGCGCTGCCGACCAGCCCGACCGCGATCGCGCCGACCGTTGCCGCTCAGGATCTGGGCTTCGACGTCGGCACGGTGCAGAACACCGGCACGGCGGATGCGCAGGTCATCATTCGGTTCGATGCCCTGGTGCTGAATACCGCGGACAACAATCACAACGACAGCAAGACCAACACCGCGACGCTCAACTACGTCAATCGCGACGGCACGCCCCAATCGCTGACGGACACCCAGCAGACGACCATCGTCGAGCCGCTGCCCGCGACCGCCAAGTCCGTCTCCCCGACCACCGCGGCGGGCAACGATACCGTCACCTTCACCGTGGTCGCCAGCGCCGCCACCGGCAGCAACCGCACCCGGCTCTGGGATGCGATCGTCACCGACACCCTGCCGGCGCGTTATCTGAGCCCATCGCTGACCAGCGCGGTGCTGAGCCGCGGCAGTGTCGATGTCTCGACCTGCGGCAGCTTCGCCGGGCAGACGCTGACCCTGAGCATGGATTGCGGGGTCTTGGCCGACGCCGAGCGCTATCTCGGCCCAGGGCAGAACATCACGCTGACCTACGAGGCCACCCTCGACCCAGCCATCGACTTTGAAGAGACGGTCACCAACACCGCCGAGCTCCAGGGCACCAGCCTGCCCGGCAGCAACGGCACCGGCGATGCGACCCCGGGCGCCCCGGACAGCGACACCGGCGAGCGCACCGGCTCCGGCACCCTGAACACCAGCGGCCAGGCCGTCAACGACCTCAGCGCCAGCGACAGCGCGACGGTCACCGCGGACAAGCCGAGCCTGGCCAAGGTGGTGGCGGACGACTCGCTGCAGATCGGCGAGGTGACCACCGCGACCATCACCATCTCGGTGCCGGTGGGCCAGACCGACAACTTCGTCCTCCAGGACACCCTGCCCGCCGGGCTGCGCTACACCGGCACGGCCATCTCCATCACGCTGCCGCCGAGCAATTTCTCGGCCAGCAACTCCCCCAGCACGACGCCGGGCGCCGACACCAATCCGCTTGCGTTCGACTTCGGCACCGTGGTGAACAGCGCCGCGACCAGCCAGGACATCGTCATCAGCTACGAGGTCCAGGTCGAGAACGTCATCGGCAATCAGCGCAACACGGCGCTGACGAATGACGCGCAGCTGACCTACACCGGCGCGGCCGCGCCCGCGACTGCCGACGCCACCATCACGGTGCGCGAGCCGGCGCTTGCGCTGGCCAAGACCATCACCGCCGGCACGCCGGCGGTGGCGGGCGACGAGGTCAGCTATCAGCTCACCGTCAGCAACACCGACAGCCTCGCCACCGCATACCGGATGGACCTCACCGACGTGTTGCCGGCCGACCTGCTCGGCGCCAACGGCGGCAGCGGGCCGTACTTCACCGACGTGCAGATCGTCAATCCTGGCGATGCGGTGCTGAAGAGTGCCGGTGGTGCCCTGAGCGCCACGGATGCGGATCAGACGACGGCCACCGATACCCTGGCCTGGCCGGCATTCGATCTGCCGCCGAGCACGACCCTGACCATCACCTACAAGGCCACAGTGGTCGCCGATGCGGTGACCGGCTCGGTGCTGACCAATGCCGTCGCGGCCGAATACAACAGCCTCCCGAGCGGCACCGACGGTCGCGACGGCAGCGATGTGCTCGACGATACCGACAACGGCCAGCTCAACAACTACGGCCAGACCACCAGCCGCGACCTGACGCTGGACGCCAACATCGCGCTGCAGAAGACCCTGACCACGGGCCAGCCCGATGCCAACTTCGCCATCGGCGAAGAGGTGCTGTTCGACGTGCAGGTCTCGCTGCTGGCCGGCGTCACCGGCAACGTCGTCGTCACCGACACCCTGCCGGCCGGGCTCGAGTTCATTGAGCTGGTCGGCATCAACGCCGAGACCGGCATCAGCTACGACGGCTCGGGCACCGCGGTGGAGGACCCCACGGGCACGGTTACCGTGACCCTCGGCGACGTCACCATCGCGCCGACTGTGGTCGAGAAGTCCCTGACCTTGCAGCTCATGACCCAGGTGCGCAACGTCACGGCCAATCAGAACGGCGAGGTGCTGACCAACACGGCGGCGGTCGCCAGCGACATCGGCCCCGCATCCGACACCCTCGACGTCACCGTCGTCGAACCGGTGCTGCAGGTCACCAAGACCCCGGACACCACGGTGCCGGCCCTCGGCAACGAGGTCACCTACACCGTCGAGGTCAGCCACGCGGCCGAAAGCACCGCCGACGCCTACCAAGTCATACTCACCGACCTGATCCCGACGGGCCTGAGCTACGTGGTCGGCTCGACGACGGGCGCCACCGTCGACGAGACCAATGAGGCCGCACCGGTCTTCAGCTTCGCCCAGATCGCAGAAGGCGCCAGCGCGACCTTCTCCTACCGCGCGACGGTCGACCTCGACGCCGTGGTCGGCAGCGCGCTTGAGAACCAGATCAACGGCACCTTCGCGAGCACCGCAGATGCCGATGGCGCGGAGGACAGCGGTCGCGACGGCAGCGACGGGGCCGGCGGTCTCAACGACTACCTCTTCGGCACCACGGCCGAGGTCACGCCGGCCACCACCGGCTCCCTGTATCCGGTCAAGACCGTGGCTCTGGTGGTGGATAACGGCACCACCGGCCAGGTCGACCCCGGCGACACGCTCGAATACACCATTGAGGTGACCAACGAGGGCGCCGATGCCACCGGCGTCGTCTTCACCGATACGGTCCCGGCGAACACGACCTATGTCGCCTCGTCGCTCAGCACCGATGTCGGAACCCCGGACGACACTGGCGCGCCGGACCTGCAAGTGGATATCGGCAACCTCGCCGCTACCGCCACCGCAACCATCAGCTTCCAGGTCACTGTCGACGGCGGCACCCCGGACGGCACCGTGATCAGCAACCAGGGCTCGGTGGACTCGGAGCAGACCGTACCGACCCCGACCGATGCCGACGGCGTGCGCGACAACGGCTTCCAGCCCACCGACATCCCGGTGGGCGGTCAGCCGAGCCTGCAGAGCCCGCTCTATGCCGAGAAGCGGGTCGTCCTGCTCACCGATCAGAACGGCAACGGCGCCGTCAACCCCGGCGACACGCTGCGCTACAGCCTGGTGGCGAGCAACAATGGCGATCAGGCGCTGACCAACGTCTCGCTGACCGACAGCATCCCGACCGGCCTGACCTACGTCGGGGGCTCCGCCAACGCGACCGCCGGCACGCCCACCGTCAACGCCGGGGCGCTGAGCTGGACCTTGCCGACGCTGGCCGCCGGGGATTTCGAGGTCCTGGTCTTCAACGTCACGGTCGATGATCCGCTGCCCGGCAGCGTGACGGACTACAGCTTCAGCAACCAGGGCGCCACCGACTCCGATCAGACCCAGCCGGGCCTGACCGACGGCAACGGCGACCCGAGCGATGGCTTCCAGCCCACCGACATCGGCGCCACCACCGGCGCCGGTGCACCAGCGCTCGATGTCGAGAAGCGCTGGAGCCTGTCGGATGACCTCAACAGCAACGGCCTTGCCAACCCGGGCGACACCATCGCCTACCGCATCGGCATCACCAACAGCGGCTCGGCGGCCACCGTCAACGCCCGATTCACCGATGCCATCCCCACCGGAACCACCCTGGTGCCCGGCTCGGTGACGACGGACATCGGCGCGGTCACCGGCACCGCACCGGTCGCGATCAATCTGGGCAGCCTGCTGCCCGGCGAGGTCGCGACGGTGCGCTTCGAGGTGACCATCGACGGCGGCGTCACCGGCGGCACCATCATCGCCAACCAGGGCACCGCCACCGGCGACAACTTCGCCGATGTCTTGAGCGACGACAACGGCAACCCCGCCGACGGCCGCAACCCGACTCAGACCCCGGTGGTGGACGGCGACGACAGCGTCGCAACCCCGGGCGGTCTCACCAAGACCCTGATCGAGACCTCCGAGGCCGGGAGCACCGGCACCAACGTGCTGATCGGCGAGGTCGTGACCTACCAAGTCGGCGTGCAGGTGCCGCCCGGCACCCTGCGCGAGGCCCTGATCGAGGACGTCCTGCCCGCCGGGCTGGGCTATCTGCCCGGCAGCGCCAAGCTCAGCCGGACCTTCACCACCGGCCTGAACGCGGCGCAGAACCCCGGCGACATCAACGCCGAGCCCAGCGGCGATTTCGTCGATCTAATCGACGACACCGAACTGCAACAGGACGGCCAGACCCTGAGTCTGCTGCTCGGCGACGTCATCAACTCCGACGGCGCCGCCGCCACCTACACGTTGCAGTACCAGGCCGTTGTGCTCAACGCCGCCGCCAACCTCGCCGGGACGACACTGGACAACCAAGGCACCCTGCGCTGGCTGGATGCGCTGAATCAGCCGGCCAGCCTGACGCCGGTGAACCAGACCCTGACGGTGCTGGAGCCGGCGCTTGAGATCACCAAGGTCGCCGATCCCGACGTGATCGCGCTGGACGGCACCACCACCTTCACGCTGACGGTGACGCATCCGAGCGGCGCCAACCGCGCAACCGCCTACGACCTGGTGCTGAACGACCTGTTCGACGACTGGGCGAGCATCGACCCCGGCACCATCACCACGACGCCCAGCGGCGGCGTAGCGGATGTCGACAGCAGCGCCAGCACCACCAGCGAACTGAATGTCACCATCGGCACCTTCCCGGTTGACGGCGAACTCGTCGTCACGGTCGAGGCCACCAACGACGGCCTGCCCGGCGACTACATCAACAACACCGCCAACCTCAGCTGGACCAGCCTGCCGGGCGAGCAGGGCACCAATGATGTCACCCCGGGCGACCCGGGCGACGCAGACGGCGAGCGCACCGGCAGCGGCGGCACCAACAACTACGCCGACAGCGCCTCGGAGCAGGTGCGCGCCGTCGCCGTGAACTTCGGCAAGGCCATCGACAACGCGCAGACGCGCTATGCCATCGGCGATGTGGTCGACTATCGGGTCACCGTCACGCTGCCGCCGGACGTGGACGGCCTGGGCAAGGTGGTCCTGGAGAACAGCGGGGTCACCGACGTGCTCGACGCCGGGCTCGTCTACGTCACCGGCTCGCTGGTCGCGACCCTGCAGGATGGCGACATCACCGCGGTGCCGGCGCTGCCGGCGGACTTCACCGTCAGTGCGGATACCCCGCAGGCCGGCGAGACGACCCTGACGCTCGACGCCGGCACGCTGACCAACACCAATACCACACAAGCCCGCACCCTGGTGCTGACCTACCAGGCGCGGGTCGCCGATGTGGCCGGCAACCAGGACAACCAGACGCTCGACAATGCGGCGGAGTTCGCGTTCAATCTCGTCGGCAATCCCACCGAGGAGCTGGACGACACGACGCAGGTGCAAGTGGGCGAGCCGGACATCACGCTGGCCAAGACCATCACCAGCCCGACCACCGGACTGGATGCCGGCTCCGCGGTGGACTTCCAGGTGGTCGTGACCAACGACGGCACCACCACCGCCTACGACACGGTGCTGAGCGATACGCTGCCGACGGGCCTTGAGGACATCACCAGTCTCCAGGTCACGGCGACCAGCGGCGGGGCGCCAACCCCGACCTTCTCGACCTTCACGGAAGGGGACGATGACTTCGCCAGCGACGCCTTCGACCTGCCGGCCGGCGGCTCGGTGACGCTCACCTTCAGCGCGACCCTGAGCGACGATGTGCAGCAGGGCCAACAGATCCAGAACCAGGTGCTAGCGGACTACGACAGCCGCAGCGGCGTCGATCCCAACGGGCGCGACTACAGCGACAATGCGTCGTCGCCGATCATCACGGTCGATGTCGAGGTGTCCTTCGACAAGGCCTTCCATCCGGAGCCGACCGCGACCAGTTATCCCATTGGTGCGGAGTTCGAGTACCGCCTGACCCTCGGTATCATCGAGGGCCTGACCCGCGCCGTCAGCATCGTCGACGAGCTGCCGGCCGGCGTCAGCTTTATCGAGGCCACGGTCGGCCTCGGCAACACCGGCATGAGTACCGAGAATTCCATCGCCCCGAACGATCAGCCGACCACGGTGGACGGGACCAACCTCACCGGAGAGACCCTGACCTTCGACCTAGGCGACGTGAACAATCCGGGCAATGGCAATCCGAACGACGACACCATCACCATCGACATCCGCGTGCGGGTAGACAACCTCGTCGGCAACCAGGCGGGCACCGTCCTCGGCAACAACGCGCATGCGCTGTACACCGACGCCGGCGACCAGGCGCAGCGCGTCGACTTCGACGCCGATGCCGGCAGCCCCGGCATCCAGCCCCTGGAGGCGACGGTGGTCGAGCCGGTGCTCGAACTGGACAAGACCGCCGATCGCACGAGCGTGGCCGTGGGCACCGAGGTGGTGTTTACGCTCGACGTCGCTCATGCCGTCGGCAGCGATGCCACCGCCTTCGACCTGGTGCTGGTGGACACCCTGCCGCCGGGCCTGGCCTATGTGGCGGGCTCCGCGAGTCCGGCCCCCACCAGCGTCACCGGCGACAGCAGCACCGGGCAGCAGCTCACCTTCGATCTGGGCAGCCTGACCACGGCCGCTGGTCAGACCCAGGTGACCTTCCGCGCCCTCGCCGAGATCGATCTGATCATCGACGAGACCGTCACCAACGCCGCGAGCCTCACCTGGGCCAGCCTCCCCGGCGCTACCGGAGAAGCGGACAACGGCCGCACCGGGCCGCTGGACGGGGCCGACACGCTGAACGACTACGTCAGCACCAGCGAAGCCGACGTGACCCCGAGCACCGACGCCTTCCTGTACCCGGTCAAGACCGTCACCCTGTCCAACGATGTCGCCGGCAACGGCCAGGTCGACCCGGGCGACACGCTGACCTACAGCATCACGCTGACCAACCAGGGCGCCATCACCGCCACCGATGTCGTCTTCACCGACCCGATCCCGGTCAATACCAGCTATGTCGGCAGCAGCCTGACCAGCATTCCGCAGGGCACCCCCGACGACAGCGCTGATCCGCTGCGCGTCGATATCGGCGACATGGCGCCCGGCGCCACCGTCACCATCGGCTTCGATGTCACCGTCGACGCCGGGGTGGCCGACGGCACCATCATCGCCAACCAGGGCTCGGTGGTCTCGGATCAGACGGTCGCGACGCCCACCGATGCCGACGGCGTGCGCGAGAACGGCCCCCAGCCCACCGAGATCCCGGTGGGCCCGGCCACCGAGCATGCACTCAGCGTCACCAAGACCGCGACCCTGACCGACGACACCGTCGCGCCCACCGGCACCATCAACGAGGGCGACGAGGTCACCTACCAGATCGTCCTGCGCAACACCGGTGCCGACGACCTGACCAATCTGGCCTTCAGCGATACGGTCCCGAGCGGTCCGAGTCCGGCGGGCATGACCGTCACCGCCATCACCAGCACCCAGGGCACCGCGCCAGGCGCCACCAATGCCATCGTCATCAACGACATCGGTACCTTGACGCCCGGCGATACGGTGGTCATCACCATTGTCGGCACCGCCAACGGCACCGGCGACGTGACCAACCAGGCCGAGGTCACCTCCACGGAGCTGGACCCGGTCCTGAGCGACGGCGACGGCGACCCGACCAACGGCGAGCAGCCGACCGTCTTCCCGGTGCTGGCCGCCGGCGAGACCGGCGCACCGGTGCTGGCGCTGGACAAGCGCGCCGAGCTTATCGGCGACAGCAACGGCGACGGCTACGTCAACCCCGGCGAAACCCTGCGCTTCGTGCTGACCCTGCGCAACACCGGCAGTGCCTCGGCCATCGATGTGCAGTTCAGCGACACCCTGGATACCAGCCTCGGCAGCCTGCTGCCGGACAGCCTGGCCATCAGTCAGGGCGTGCTGCTCAACCTGGGCCCGCCACTGGAGATCAACGTCGGCACCCTGGCGCCCGGGGCCGTGGAGACCATCTCCTATCTGGTGACGGCCGACAACCTCGGCCTGATGCAGAACGTTGCGAACATCGAAGACAGCGAGGCCCAGCAGGCCCAGGCCTCGGCCCAGGTGCCCATCGTGCTGCCGCAGGCGCCCATCGCCGAGCCGGTGCGCAATACCGTCATCGGCAACCGCGTCTGGCTGGATGAGAACGGCGACGGCGTGCAGGACGCCGGCGAGGCCGGAATCGGCGATGTCGTCGTGGAGCTGTATCCGGCGGGCGCACCCCCGGCCAGCGACGCCCGATCACGACGGTGCTGACCGACGCCGACGGCGGCTACCTGTTCGACGTGGCCCCCGGCGACTACCGGGTGGTCGTCGTGCCGCCGGCCGGGCTCGACCCGACCTACGACGAAGACGGCATCGACACGCCGGATCAGATCGACGACATCACCGTCGCCGCCGGCGATGAATACCTCACCGCCGACTTCGGCTACAACTGGGTCGCGCCCACCGACAGTACCAATCCGCCCGCGGGCGCGACCGGTGCCATCGGTGATCGCATCTGGAACGATGCCGACGGCAATGGCGTACAGGACCCCGGCGAGGCCGGGATCGAGGGTGTCTCGGTGACCATCCTCTACGATCCGGATGGCGACGGCGTCTACGACACGCCCTACACCACGGCGACGGACGCCACCGGCACCATCATCGGCACCGGCACCACGACCACCGACGCCAACGGCAACTACATCTTCGATAACCTACCAGCCGATGGCTATGTCATCGAGGTGACGCCGCCGACGGGCTTCGACCCGGTACCGACCGGTGATCCGGACAACGACGGCGACAACATCAGCCTGCCCATCCCGCTCGCGCCCGGCGACGTCTTCCTGAACGCCGACTTCGGCTACCAGGTGACCGGCGGCGGCAGCGCCATCGGCGATCTGATCTGGTTCGACACCGATGGCGACGGCCAGCCGGACAACGACGAGCCCGGCATCGCCGGGGTCACCGTGGCGCTGCTGAACGACCAGGACGAGGTCATCGCCACCACCGTCACCGACGACAACGGCGCCTATCTGTTCCCCGGCCTCCCGGCGGACACTTACAGCGTGCTCATCACCGACACCGAGAACGTGCTCGGCGAGCGGGTGCAGACGGCGGGCGGCGCGGGTGGTACCTCCACGACCACCGTCAATGGAACTGACGATGACCTGGATCAGGACTTCGGCTTCGCCCCGAACGGCGCAGCCCCGGGCGTCGGCTTCATCGGCGACACCATCTTCCTCGACACCGGCAACGGCGCTGGCGGCGCACCGGATGGTCAGTATCAGCCCGGCGAGGGCCTGGAGGGCGTGCGCGTCGACCTCTACGACGGCAGCGGCCTGGTGCTGCGTGCGACCACCTACACCGACGAGAACGGCTACTACGGCTTCGGCGGTCTGGACCCGACCGCGACCTACGAGGTCCGGGTGGATACCACCACGCTGCCCAACGGCGGTGCAGGGCTGAACAACACGGCCGACCCGGAGGGCAACGGCGACAGCAAGTCGGTCCGCGACCTGACCCAAGACGGCCCGGTCGACTCCGATGCCGACTTCGGCTACCAGCCGGCGGTACCGAATCGCATCGAGGGCACGATCTGGCAGGATGACAACGCCGACGGCCTGCTCAACGAGGCCGATAACGGCTTCGACGGAGTTACCGTGGTGCTCTATGATGACCTGAACGGCGACGGCGTCATCGACGGCAACGACCCGATTGTTGCGCAGACCGTCACCGATGCCGATGGCAACTACAGCTTCCCGAACCTGCCGGACGGCGACTATCTGGTGCAGGTCACCGACGACGCGGGGCTGCTCTCCGGCTACTGGCACTCCACCGGGCCGGACCCGGAACAGGACAACAACAGCCAGGCGACGCCCTATGCGGTCTCCCTCACCGGTGGACAGGTGGAGAACCGCGGACTTCGGCTACTACCGCACCCTGGCCGCGGTGGGCAATCGGGTCTGGCTGGATATGAACGACAACGGCCTCCAAGACCCCGGCGAGCCGGCGGCCGCTGATGTCCCCGTGGAACTGACCCTGACCTACCCGAACGGTGACATCGTCAGCATCTTCACCCGCACCGATGCCGAGGGCTACTACGCCTTCCCGAACCTGCTCGCGGACGAGCAGTTCAACGGCACTGGCACGGCCGGGTCCGGGGGAGACACGCCAAGCCATGTGATCAGCATCGTGCCGCCGTTCGGCTACGATCCGAGCCCGATCGACCAGGGCACCGATCCGTTGCTGGACTCCAGCGACCCGGCCGGCACCGAGGCCGAGGTCTTCCAGGGTGAGGACAAG
>CALOBR010000013.1:0-66263 GCA_942491665.1 Jiangellales bacterium | reverse complement strand
GATGCGGGGCTGGCCTCGAACTGCGCCCGGGAGCCGCACACGTCGGCCTTCGGGCAGGCGGCGCGGCGACCAGACTCCGCGTCGCGCACGATCACCGAGCCGGACGGGACGTTGTAGCCGATCACCCGTCCCTTGACCGAGCCATCGGGGGTCTCGACGGTCTCACCGAGGCGGGGGGCGGACCGCTTGAAGTCGGTGTACAGGGGGTGCTCGTAGGCCAGGCAGCACATCAGCTTGCCGCAGGCGCCGGCGATCTTGAGTGGGTTGAGCGGCAGATCCTGGTCTTTGGCCAGCCGGGCGCTGACCGGTTCGAAGTCGGTCAGAAAGGTCGCGCAGCACAGGTCACGTCCGCACGGCCCGATTCCGCCCTGCAACCGCGCGTCGTCACGAGCGCCGACTTGGCGCAGGTCGACGCGGGCCCGCACGGCGGACGCCAACGTGCGCACGAGCTCGCGAAAGTCGACCCGGTGCGGCGCGGTGAAGTAGACGATCACCAGCAGGTCGATATCGGGGCGGGTGTCGACCACGTCGACGGCGACGACCTTCATCGGCAGGTCCAGCTCGCCCACGAGCCGCCGGGCGGCGGCACGGGCCTCGGCCTTCTTCACGCGGTTGGTCTCGTCACGCTCGAGGTGCGCCGCGGTGGCCGGCCCGGCGCAGACCGGCAACGACCCGAGGTCGTCGGGCACGACGGTCGGCGGCCAGACGACGGTGGCGACCTCGGGGCCGTCGGTGGTGGGAACGAGCACAGCATCACCGACCCGGTACGACTGGGTACCCGGGTCGAGGTAGTAGAGGCGGCCGTACCTGGTGAAGGTGACCGCCATCAGCGTGCTCACCTGCATCAGGATACGTCGTGCAGCGCCCGGGCCACGGGTGTCGGATCGCGCAACGTCAGCGCGAGCGACTCCAGGGTGAGTAGCGGTGCCGCGTTGGCGCCGAGCGCGTCGCGTGCGGCCACGACGGCTGCCATGCGGCGTGCGGTCATGGTCATGGTGCTGGCCCGAGCGAGCCGATCGATGGCCGGGCGCCGTTCCTCGTTGATCAGCTCGGCGTCAGCACCTGACTGCACCCGCAGCACATCGCGGTAGAAGCCGAGCACGTCCACCAGCGCGCGGTCCAAGAAGTCACGGGTCACCCGGGTGCGCCGGCCCTTCTGCTCCCGTTCGAGGTCCTTCGTCATGCCGGCGCTGCCGCGGGCCTTGGACCGACCCGTGCCGATCACAGCCGCCAGGTTCTCGCTCTCGGCCTTGTCGAGGGCGTCGCAGTGGGCTCCCGCGTCGGCCTGGGCCGCCTCGAGCAGCGCGGCAGCGGCCGCCAGTGCTGAGGGCGCGTCCCCCAGCCGGGTGGGCAGCAACAGGACGTCGCCGTGGTTGCGGTAGGCCTGCTCGTCGGTCGCCAGCGCTCGGGCTCGACCGATGTGGCCTTGCGACGCCCGGGCGGCGAACGCGGCACGGGCCGGGTCGACCCCCTCGGAGACCAGGAAGGCAGCGACGGCGTCGGCCGGCGGGGTGCGCATCGGCACCGAACGGCAGCGCGAGCGAATGGTCGGGGACACGTCTTCGGCGGCCGGGGCGCACAGCACCCAGACCGTGCGCGGGGGCGGCTCCTCGATGGAGAGCAGTAGCGCGTCGCCAGCCTCGTCGGTGAGCCGGTCGGCGTCTTCGACCACGATCACCTGCCAGCGCCCGTGCGCCGGGCGTAGGGCGGACTGCCGGACGATGTCGCGGATGGCCTCGACCTTGAGGGCCAGCGATTGCGTGACGACCAGGTGCACGTCGGGGTGCGCGCCGGAGAGGGCGGTGCGGCACGCAGTGCAGGCGCCGCAGCCGGGCGGGTCGGTCTCGGTCGTGCACTGCAGCGCGGCGGCGAAGGCGCGCGCGACCACCGATCGTCCTGAGCCGGGTGGGCCGGTGATCAGCCACGCGTGGGTCATCACCCCGCGCGACTCCGCGCCGACGACGATGCGGGCAGCCTCGGCGGCGGCGTCCTGCATGCGCGGAGCGACGACCTGACCTACGACCACGTCCCAGACGCTCACGGCCCCTCCCCTGACCCCGCGGTGCGCGCGAGCAGCGGGAGCAGGGCCGCGCGGACGTCGGCGTGCACCTGTGCTGCGGGGCGATCGGCGTCAAGAACCAGGTAGCGCTCGGGGTCACGGCGGGCGAGGGCAAGAAACGCCTGGCGCACAGACTCGTGGAAGGCCAGCGGCTCGGCTTCCAGCCGGTCGGCCGGGTCGCTGGAACGACGCAGCGCCGGCTCAGGCCCCAGGTCGAGCAGCACGACGAGGTCGGGACGTAGGTCGTCGGTCGCCCAGCGTGAGAGCTCCTCGATGCGCTGCGCTCCGAGCTCGCGACCAACGCCCTGGTAGGCCACGGACGAATCGAGGTAGCGGTCGCTCACCACCACCGCGCCGCGGGCCAGCGCGGGGCGGACGACGGCGTGCACGTGCTCGGCGCGCTCGGCCGCGTACAGCAGCGCCTCGGTGCGCGGGGACGGCGGGTGCTCCGACGTCGAGAGCAGCAGCCGGCGGATGTCGGCTCCCAGCGGGGAGCCTCCCGGCTCGTGCGTGCGCACAACGTCGTGGCCCTGTTCGGCCAACCACCCCACGAGCAGGTCGACCTGGGTGGACTTGCCGACGCCGTCGCCCCCCTCGAACACGACGAACAGCCCGGTACCGGACCCTGCGCGTGGGTTGGTCGGCACCGGGTCGCTGGCGGTCACGAACGCTTGGCCGCCAGAAGCTCGGCAGCCCGTTCGATCGTGATCTCCTCCGGATCCTCCGACTTCGGGATGGTCGCGTTCACCTTGCCCGCGCTCACGTACGGGCCGTAGCGACCCGATCGCACCTGGACTGCCTCCCCGGTCGCCGGGTCGGCCCCGAGCTCGCGTCCGGACGCGGCGCGGCGGCCGCCCTTCTTGGGCTGGGCCAGCAGCTCCAACGCCTGCTCCTCGGTCAGCGTGAGCAGCGACTCCTCGTCCGGGAGCGACCGGGTGTCGGTTCCGCACTTGATGTACGGGCCGTAGCGTCCGTTCTGCGCCGTGATGTCGACACCGTCCTTCTGCCCCACCACCCGCGGCAGGCTCAGCAGCACGACTGCCTCGGCGAGGGTCACCGAGGCGGGGTCCATCGACTTGAACAGCGACGCCCGCTTCGGCTTGGCCTTCTTGGGGGCGTCCTCGCCCAGCACCTCGGTGATGTAGGGGCCGTAGCGTCCGACCTTGACCTGCACTGGCAGGCCGGTGTCGGGGTGCGTGCCCAGGTCGCGGTCGCCAGTCGCCTTCGTCTCGATCAGCTCGCGCGCCACGGCGATGCTCAGCTCGTCCGGCGGCAGGTCCGTCGGCACGTCGCCGCGACGGCCCTCGGCGTCCTCGACATAGGTTCCGTAGCGCCCGACGCGCACGTCGACGCCACCCTCGACCGTCCCGCCGTCGAGGGGGAACGTGCTGATGCGGCGCGCATCGATGTCGGGCAGGGCCGACACGAGCGGGTGCAGCCCCGCGAAGTCGTCGGCGCCCGTCCAGAAGCCCGACAGCACCTCGGCCCGGGCGACCTCACCGCTGGCCACCGAGTCGAGCTCGTCCTCCATGCGCGCGGTGAAGTCGTAGTCGACCAACGCGGTGAAGTGCTCCTCGAGCAGCCGGGTGGTGGCGAACGCCAGCCAGGTCGGCACCAGCGCCGACCCGCGCTTGTAGGCGTAGCCGCGGTCGAGCACGGTGCGGATGATCGAGGCGTAGGTGGACGGACGCCCGATCTCCTTCTCCTCCAGCTCACGCACCAGGGTGGCCTCGGTATAGCGCGGCGGCGGCTTGGTCTGGTGCCCGTCGGGGGTGAACTCCCGGGCATCGAGACGCTCACCGGCCTCCATCGCCGGCAGGCGACGGTCGGTGGACTCACCCTCGGCCTCGGGCTCGTCGCGGCCCTCGACATAGGCCTTCATGAAGCCGGGGAAGGTGATGACGCGCCCGGAGGCGGAGAACGTCGCGACCTGGTCCGGCCCGCCGGGCGGAAGCGTCGCGTCGATGAGCACCGACACCGAGTTGCCGACGGCGTCACGCATCTGACTGGACACGGTGCGCATCCAGACGAGCTCGTAGAGACGGAACTCGTCACCGGTCAGCCCGGTCTCTGCCGGCGTGCGGAAGGTCTCCCCGGCCGGCCGGATGGCCTCGTGGGCCTCCTGGGCGTTCTTGACCTTGCTCTTGTAGACCCGCGGGGACGGCTCCAGGTACTCCTCGCCGTACAGCGCTCGCACCTGGGCACGCGCCGCGTCCAGCGCCGACGGTGCCAGCGTGGTCGAGTCGGTACGCATGTAGGTGATGTAGCCGTCCTCGTAGAGGCGCTGGGCGACCTGCATCGTGCGCGAGGCGGTGTAGCCGAGCTTGCGCGAGGCCTCCTGTTGCAGGGTCGTGGTGCGGAACGGCGCCGACGGCTTGCGTCGGTACGGCTTGGACTCAACCGAGCGCACGGCCACGTCGGCGCTGGAGCCCAGCCGGTCGGCCAGGGCGGTGACGGTCGCCTCGTCGAGCACTCGAGCCTGGCTTGACTCCTTCAGCGTGCCGACACTCGTGAAGTCCTTGCCCGTGGCCACCTTCGCGCCGTCGACGGCCACGAGTCGGGCGTCGAACACCCCGACAGGCTGCTGCTGCGTGGCAAGGGTGGCGACGAGGTCCCAGTAGGACGCCGAGGAGAACGCGATCCGCTCCCGCTCGCGCTGCACCAGCAGCCGTGTGGCGACGCTCTGCACGCGTCCGGCCGAGAGGCCCCGGGCGACCTTGCGCCACAGCACCTCCGAGACGGGGTAGCCGTAGAGCCGGTCGAGGATGCGCCGGGTCTCCTGGGCCTCCACGAGGTCTTCGTTGATGTCGCGGGTGTCGTTGAGCGCCCGCTCGATCGCCTCGCGGGTGATCTCGTGGAACACCATGCGACGCACCGGAACCGTGGGCTTGAGCTCTTCCCGCAGGTGCCACGCGATGGACTCGCCCTCGCGGTCCTCGTCCGTGGCCAGGTACAGCTCGTCGGCGCTCTTCAGCGCCTCCTTCAGCTTCTTGATGCGCGGCTTGGCACTTGCCGACACCCGGTAGAGCGGGACGAACCCACCCTCGACGTCGACCCCGATGGGGTTGGAGAACCGCTCCTTCTTCGAGGGCGGGATCTCCTTGGCGCCGGCGGGCAGGTCACGGACGTGGCCGTAGGACGACTCCACCGTCCAACCCCGGCCCAAGAACCCGGCGATGGTCTTGGCCTTCGCCGGGGACTCGACGATGACAAGGCGGTTCTGCGAGTCGGCCACGTGCTCCGTCCGGTTTGCTACCCAGGGTGATCGGTCAGGGGTCGGGTCACGGTAACCCGGCCGACCCCTGACCGTGTACCTGCGTCAACAGCGCCGACTAGGCGGCGGCCGTCTCCTCAGGTGCCGCCTCCATCATGGACGACCGGCGCTTGGACACCACGACGGCGCCTACCACGACGGCCAGCGCTGCGAGCGACACGCCGATCGAGATGGGCCGGCTGGCGTCGTCGCCGTAGTTGAGCTGGACGATGGCCGGGGCGATCAGCACCGAGACCAGGTTCATCACCTTGAGCAGCGGGTTGATGGCCGGGCCGGCGGTGTCCTTGAACGGGTCGCCCACCGTGTCGCCGGTGACCGTGGCCGCGTGGGCCGGGGAGCCCTTGCCGCCGTACAGCCCGTCCTCGACGGTCTTCTTGGCGTTGTCCCAGGCGCCACCGGAGTTGGCTAGGAACACCGCCATCAGGGCACCGGCGCTGATCGCGCCGGCCAAGAAGCCGGCCAAGGGCGCGACACCCAGACCGAAGCCGACCGTGATCGGTGCGAGCACGGCCAGCAGGCCGGGGGTCACCAGCTCTTGCAGCGAGTCGCGCGTGCAGATGTCGACGACGCGACCGTACTCGGGACGCTGGGTGCCGTCCATGATGCCGGGCATGGTCTTGAACTGGCGGCGCACCTCGTAGACGACGGCACCGGCAGCCCGGCCGACGGCGTTGATCGCCAGGCCGGAGAACATGAACACGACGGCCGCACCGATGATGATGCCGACCAGGATGTTCGGGGCGTCCACGTTGCGCGAGTAGACGTCAGCCGCCTCGCCCACGTTGGCCAGCGCCGTCAGGATCGAGTCGTTGTACGAGCCGAACAGCGCAGTCGCGGCCAGCACGGCGGTCGCGATCGCGATGCCCTTGGTGATGGCCTTGGTGGTGTTGCCCACGGCGTCGAGCTCGGTGAGGATCTTCGCGCCCTCCTCGTCGACGTCCCCGGACATCTCGGCGATGCCCTGAGCGTTGTCGGAGACGGGACCGAAGGTGTCCATCGCCACGATCACACCGACCGTGGTGAGCAGGCCGGTACCGGCCAGGGCCACCAGGAACAGCGCGAGGACGGCGCTGCCGCCACTGAGCAGGAACGCGCTGTACACCGCACCGGCGATGATCAGCGCGGTGTAGACGGCCGACTCGTACCCGACGGAGATGCCGGAGAGGATGACGGTGGCGTCGCCGGTAAGCGAGGTGCGTGCCACGTCCTGCACGGGCTTGTGCTCGGTGCCGGTGTAGTAGCCGGTGATCCACAGAATGATCGCCGCAAGCACGATGCCGATCAGCACTGCGACGGTCGCCAGCAGGGCGGGGTTCGTGGTGAGTCCGAGCTCAGCGATGTCGGGGGACAGCGCGTCCCCGAAATCGTCGAAGCTGCCGGGCAGGTAGATGAACGCCGCGACGCCGGAGAGCACGGCGGAGATGGCCGCGGAGATGTAGAACGACCGGTTGATCGTGACCAGGCCGCTCTCGGTGGGGCGGGGCCGGGTGATGTAGATGCCGATGATCGCAGTGATGACACCGATCGCCGGGATGATCAGCGGGAAGACCAGGCCGTCCTCGCCGATGGCGGCGGTGCCGAGGATGAGCGCTGCCACCAGGGTCACGGCGTAGGACTCGAACAGGTCGGCGGCCATGCCGGCGCAGTCGCCGACGTTGTCGCCGACGTTGTCGGCGATCGTGGCGGCGTTGCGCGGGTCGTCCTCGGGGATGCCCTGCTCCACCTTGCCGACCAGGTCGGCGCCGACGTCGGCGGCCTTGGTGAAGATGCCGCCGCCGACACGCATGAACATGGCCAGCAGTGCTGCACCGAAGCCGAAGCCCTCGAGCACGGCGGGGGCGTCACCCTCGTAGATGAGCACGACGGCGGCCGCACCGAGCAGGCCGAGGCCCACCGTGGCCATGCCGACCGTGCCGCCGGTGCGGAACGCGATCTGCATCGCGGTGTCGCGGCCCTCGGACTGCGCCGCCGCTGCCACGCGCAGGTTCGCCCGTACGGCGAGCCACATGCCGAGGTAGCCGATCGCGGCGGAGAAGAGCGCACCGATGACGAAGAAGACCGAGCGGCCGATCTTGACGTCCATGGCTCCGGGCAGCAGGAAGAGCACACCGAACACGAGCACCACGAAGATGCCCAGTGTGCGGAACTGCCGACTCAGGTAGGCCGAGGCACCTTCTTGCACCGCCTTCGCGATCTCCTGCATGCGAGGGGTTCCCTCGCCGGCTGCGAGCACCTCGCGGCGGAACACGAACGCCATCGCCAGTGCGATCACCGCGATGACCGCGACGCCGACGACGTATGTGGTGTTCGTGCCGCTCAGTGCTATGTCGCTTGCGGTGTCGGCTGTGACGACAAGCCCGCTCATGCATCCTCCTTGCGTTCGGCTGGTCTCGCCTCGTGGCTGGCTGCTTCGCCGGTGCTCACGAGGTGGGCACCGGCCAGACAGTCACGTCCCGGCCCGCATCACCCTGCGAGGGTCGGCGGAAGTGTACGTAATGTCTGTCAGTGCTCCGGTCGCGCGCTAGGGACCAAATCCCCCGAGCCCGGGGCCGTGTGCGCTGACTCAGCGGAGTGCGGCCCCCACTGCAGCGCCCTCAGTCGGTGGCGGCGAGGACGGCCAACCCGCTCGCACGGTCCGGGTGCGTCGGCAGCACCTCGTCCAGGCCGGTGATCGACAGCAAGCGGGCGACCCGCTCGTTGCCGACCGCGAGGTGCAGCTGCGAGCCGCTGCGTTCCAGCGCCCGGTGCGCGCCGACGAGCTCGCCGAGCCCGGTGGAGTCCATGAATCCGACGTCGCTGAGGTCGACCAGCACGGCGGCGCCGTCGGCGTCGCCCGCGGCGCTCACCGCGGACTCCAGAGCCGCGCGAAGCTGGGGGGCAGTGTGCAGGTCGACCTCGCCGGACACCTCGACCATCCATCCACCGTGAACCTGCTCGGTGACGACTCCCAGGTCCACGCGTACTCCCCCATACCGTCGGTAACATCGAGCTCGCCAGCATTCAACCACGCGGGGACACTGCAGGTGTGGGTGAAGCAACTGGGGGCGTCGTGGCCACCACAGCGACCGACGTCGCTCGCGACGTGCTCGGCGACGGCCTCACGTGCCACACCGTCCGACCGGCACGCGACGCGACGACGGCCCCGTGGCCGGCATGGGTCGACCCGGTCGTGCGCGAGCACATCGCCGCCGCCGGGGTCGTTCGGCTCTGGCGGCACCAGGCGCAGGCCGCGGACCTTGTCTGGAACGGCAGCGACGTGGTGCTCGCCACCGGGACGGCGTCGGGCAAGTCACTGGCCTACCTGCTGCCGGCGCTCACCGCGGCCCGAGCGGCCACGGGACGTCCGCGGGGCAGCACGCTGTACCTCGCCCCGACCAAGGCATTGGCCGCCGACCAGGCTGCCGCCATCGAAAGGCTGGCCGTTCCCGGCGCGCGGGCAGCGGTGGTGGACGGGGACTCCACTCGCGAGGAGCGCGACTGGGCCCGCCAGCACGCCGACGTCGTGCTCACCAACCCCGACATGCTGCACCGCTCCCTGCTGCCCAGCCATCGCCGCTGGGCCGAGCTGTTCGGACGACTAGGGCTGGTGGTGGTGGACGAGTCGCACCACTACCGCGGCCTGTTCGGCTCGCACGTAGCCTGGGTGCTGCGCCGGCTGCAGCGGGTCGCGGCGGTCTACGGCGCCGACCCGCGGGTGCTGCTGCTCTCGGCGACCATGGCCGACCCGGCCGACACCGGGCGACGACTGGCCGGGCGAGCGTTGACGGCAGTGACCACAGATTCCTCCCCCACTGGGCCCACGGACGTGCTGCTGGCCGACACCACCCGGGCAGGCACGAGCCACGGGCGGCACGACGCGACCGTGGGCCTGCTGAGCGAGCTGTGCGGGGGAGGCCACCAGACCATCGCGTTCCTGCGCTCGCGACAGGCGACCGAGTCGGTCGCCGCCGACACGAGCACGGCGCTGCGCCGCGCCGGGAGCGACGCGCAGGTGGCGGCCTACCGCTCGGGGTACCTGCCTGACGAGCGCCGGCTCATCGAGCGCCGGCTGCGCACTGGCGAGCTGGCCGGGGTCGCGGCCACGACCGCCCTCGAGCTGGGCGTGGACATCGCCGGGATGGACGCCGTCGTCGTCAGCGGCTGGCCGGGCACGCGGGCGGGGTTCTGGCAGCAGGCCGGACGGGCCGGGCGCGGCGCACGCGGGTCGCTGGCGGTGTTCCTGGCCGGCGCTGACCCGTTGGAGCAGTACGTCGCCGCCCATCCGGACGTGCTGATCGGGGCTCCGTTGGAACGCACCGTCATCGACCCGGCCAACCCGTTCGTGGTGGCGCCGCAGGTGTGCGCGGCAGCGGCGGAGGCGCCGTGGCGGGCCGAGGAAGTCGCCGCGCTCCCGCCAGACGTGGTGACGGTGATCGACGAGCTCACTGCTGCCGGCACCTTGCGCAGGCGCGCGGACGGCTGGTACTGGCCGCGTCGCGAGCGACCCGCCCAGGGCACCGACATCCGCGGGGGCAGCGGGGCCCCGGTGCGACTCGTCGAGGTCGACACCGGCCGTCTGCTGGGCACCGTCGACGCGGGTCGGGCACCCGCGACGGTTCACCCGGGGGCGGTCTACGTCCACCAGGGGGCGGTGTTCGTGGTGACCGATCTCGACCTCGACGAGAGCGTGACCCTGCTCGTGGCTGCGGCACCTGACCACACGACCCAGGCTCGTAGCGTCACGCAAGTACGCATCGTGGCCGAGCAGGCGTCTCGGCGGTGGGGCGACGCCGAGGTCGCGATCGGGGTCGTGGACGTGACCAGCCAGGTGATCGGCTACCAGAAGCGGCACCCGAGCAGCGGCGCCGTGCTGGCCGAGGTCGCGCTGGACATGCCCGAGCAGCGGCTTCGCACGGCTGGGTGCTGGTGGACGCTGCCCGACGAGCTCGTTGCGTCCACTGGCATGCCCGCCCGCCGGCTGCCCGGTGCAGCGCACGCCGCCGAGCATGCCTCGATCGGGATGCTCCCCCTGTTCGCGACCTGTGACCGATGGGACGTCGGGGGAGTCTCGACCGCTCGCCATCCCGACACCGACCGGCTGACGGTCGTGGTGCACGACGCGGCGCCGGGCGGCGCCGGGTTCGCCGCTCGCGGGTACGACGCGATGGTCGAGTGGCTGACGGCCACCCGTGACGCCATCGGGGCCTGCCCGTGCGAGCAGGGGTGCCCGTCGTGTGTGCAGAGCCCGAAGTGCGGCAACGGCAACTCACCCTTGGACAAGGCCGGGGCCGTCGTGCTGCTCACCACGCTGCTGAGCCAGTCCCCGGGCTGACCGGGCCGGCCCAGGCCTCGCGACGTACCGACACCGGCCACGACCGGCCCAGCACCTCAATCTCTACGGGCACAGCGACCGCGACCCGCACAGCCCCGCCGGCGGCCCCGCAGGCGACGACGTCGACCCTGTTGCGCCCCGCCACTGCGATGGCCGCTGCGCAGGGCGCCTGGCCCCGCACATGCGCCTGTGCGGCAGCCAGGGCTGACAGGTCGGCGGCGGTCGCGGCGCGATGCCGGGCACCGACGACGCCCGCCCACGCCCCCGCGACGACGGCCACGACCAGCACCCCCGCCATGAGCACGACCGCCAGCACGGTGCTCGACCCTCGCTCCCCGCCATCCACGCGCCGGGCGCCACGGGTGTGACCGGCTCGGGCGCGGCTCACGGCATGCCCGGCTCGCGAAGCGCCACGGCGGACGCGCTCACCGGCACACCGACGACCGCGGCGAACGGGCCAGGAAGGGGCCGCAGCGTCGCCCCCACCGTGACCTGTACGAACCGGCCCTGTGTGCCGACCACCACGTCGGCCCCTTCCGGCGCGACAGACGACGCAAGGCGGGTGGCCTGCGCCCGCGGCAGGTCCCGCGCGACCATCAACGCCGCCTCCCGGGCAGCGTCGCCGCAAGCGATCTGACCCGCCACCACGCCGGGGACGGCGGCCGCGCACAGCCCGGCCACGAGCAGCGCCGGGACGGCGAGCGCTGTCTCGACGGTCACCATCCCGCGCTGCCGCCGTGAACGCGCCTGCCGCACCAGGCGGGGGTCGGCCCCCGCCTGGTGCGCCGCGTGCAGACGTGTCATCCCAGGAACGGACCGAGCGCGTTGCCGAAGATGCTGCGCAGCAGGTCCATGAAGCTGTCGCTGGTGAGCAGCTTGAAGAGCAGACCCCCCGCCCCACACGTCGCGACCGTGCCGACGGCGTACTCGGCCGTCGTCATGCCGCTCTCGTCGAGCGCTCGCTGCTGGACGGCGGTGACCACACTGTTCATGCGGTTCCTCCTTGTGGTTGCCCGGCGACCGGCCGGTGCGGGTCTCGAAGGAATCGGGACGTCCCCGAGACTGCGCCGCACAAGACGACAGGTCACGGGCCATATCTGGCGCTGGGGACGACACACCGGGCTCGTGGCCCTGTGGGCACCCGGTCGGTCGACTCACCCAGTCGTGATGACGGTGGACAACGCCCCGACCACCACGGGCACCACGGCGAGAAGGACGAAGGCCGGCAGGAAGAAGAGCCCGACGGGCAGCGCGGCGAGGCTGCCCGCAGCCCTCGCGCGCGACACCCGGTCGGCGCGCCGCCTGCCCCGCTCAGCGGTGGCAGCGGCCTGCAGGACGTGCACCGGCGACATCCCCGACTCGGTGGACCGGAGGATGGCCCGGCCCAGGCGAGCGGTGGCGGGATCGCCCGTCAACCCGACGAGCGCCGCAGCCGGGTCGGCCCCGACGCGGTGACGGCGTGCCGCCTGCGCGAGCAGCTCACCCACCGGACCGCCGACAGCGGCGCCGGTGGCACTGGCTGCGCTCATCAACGGCACGCCGGCCGCCAGGCTCGCCGCGACGAGGTCGGCGGACAGGGCGACGTCGGCGCTCGGGACGCCCAGCCGGGCCCGGCGGCCCTCGACGCCCGCAAGCACCCGCGGGCCGACCATCCCGACGAGCGCCACCGACGCCGCCGCCAGAAGCAGCCCTGGCCCGGAGGGCAGCCACACGACCAGCGTGAGGGCCAGCAGCCCACCGCTGGCCCACCAGGCGAGCGGGCGAGCCAGCGGTGGGCCGGTGGCACTGCCTGGTCGTGTCGGCGACCGTAGTCGGACGAAGCGCGCCGGGGCTCGCCCGAGCAGCAGCACACCCAGCGTGAGAACCAGGACGACCACCCAGGTCACAGGGCCCGCCGAGCCCGATCGGCCACTCGTTCGAGCACCCACAGACCAACGGCCACCAGGGTGACGGCCCCCAGCAGGCACAGCTGGCCCCAGCCGGTGCGCAGCAGCAGGGAGACGACGTCGACGCCGAGACCGGCACCCAGCAGCACCCCCATGGCCGGCAGGACAGCGAGCACCCGGGCCGTGGCACGCACCGGGGCGAGCTGCTCCTCGACCTCCCGTCCGGTCACCAGGTCGTCCTGCGCCCGCACGGCGGCACGGCCCAGCAGGTCGGCCAGTGGAGCACCAGTGGACTGGGCCACCGACCACGCGGCCGCCACGTCGCGCATCGTGTCGGCGCCTGGGGCATCGGCCGCGGCCCGCAACGCCGCGGTGGGGTCGCCACCCAGGGCTGCCGCCCGCGCGGCTGGCGCAACGAGCGCGGGAGCGACCGACGCCGCGCCGGCCAGGGCGTCAGGCGCGGATCGGCCGGCGCTGAGCTCAGCGGCCAGCACGGCGACGCACTCCTCGACGCGTTCGGCGGTGGCCTGCCGCCGGGCCGCGCGGCGTGTGCGGGCCCGCTCAGCCGCCACAGCGCTCACCGCCCCAGCGCCCGCCACCAGTGCAACCGGTCCGACACCGGCCCGAAGCACGGCGAGGGCCGCTGCCGTCATCGCGAGCACTGCCGCCGCTGCCATCGCCGCTGGCCTGCCGGCCCACCGCGAGGCCTGCCCGTGGGCTGAGCCGGCTCGCCGCGGGCCAGACGGTCGCGGCCTCGCGGCCGTCTGGCCGCGACCCGGGCCGCGGCGCAGCAGCACGACACCGCCGGCCGCCGCCAGGGCACCAGCCAGGGCCGCGCTGGTCACGCCAGCCCCTGCACCAGGGCCGACAGCCGGTCGGCGGCAGGTCCGGGGTACACCGTTCCGTCGGGGTCGACCACGACCGCAGGCTCCACGGCCACCTCGGCGTCGCGACGGGTCAGCACGGCCACCTCGCTCAGCCGACGTCGTCCCCTCGTGCGGGTCAGGTGCAGCACCAGGTGCAGGCCAGCGGCCGCCTGACTGTGCACGGCGGCCCGGTCCAGCCCGGCAGCCAGCCCCAGCGCCTCCAGTCGGGCCGGGACGTCGCGGCTGGCGTTGGCGTGGATGGTGCCGCACCCGCCCTCGTGGCCGGTGTTGAGTGCTGCGAGCAGGTCAACTACCTCACGTCCGCGCACCTCCCCCACCACGAGGCGGTCCGGGCGCATGCGCAGCGCCTGGCGCACCAAGTCATCCAACCCGACGGCGCCGGCTCCCTCGACGTTCGCAGCGCGGGTGACCAGGCTGACGGCGTGCGGGTGGCGGGGCCGCAGCTCGCGGGTGTCTTCGACCAGCACGAGGCGCTCACGCGAGTCGACGAGGGAGAGCAGCGCGCCGAGCACGGTCGTCTTGCCCACCCCGGTGCCTCCGGTCACCAGGAACGACAGGCGTCGCTCGATCACCTGGCGCAGGGTCGCAAGGAGCGACTCCGGCACGCTGCCGGTGGCGACCAGGTCGTCGAGGTCGGGCGTGCGGTGGCCGAGCACGCGCAGCGAGATCAGCGGGCCGTCCGGGGCGATCGGCGGCAGCACCGCGTGCAACCGCGTGCCGTCCGGCAGCGCGGCGTCCACCCAGGGCACGGCGTCGTCCAGGCGCCGCCCGACCGCCCCGGCGAGGCGCACGGCGAGCCGACGCACCTCCTCGGCGTCACCGAAGCGCACGTCAGTGGGCTCGAGCCCGCTGCCACGGTCGACGAGCACCTGGTGCGGGCCGTTCACGACCACGTCGCTCACGCGGGGATCGGCGAGCAGAGGTTCGAGCGGACCGGTCCCGACCAGGTCGTCGCGCAGCCGGCGAGCCAGCCCCAGCACGGAGTCTGGCCCCAGCACCGCCCCGACGTCGCGCACCGCACGCGCCACCGCGGTCTCGCTCGGTGGGCTGCCCGCCCGCACGAGGCGATCGCGCACCTGCTCCAGCAAGGGGTCGTTCACGTGTGCGTCCCGATCGGCACGCGACCACCCACCTGCGCCACCTCGGCCAGCACAGCCCGCGATGCCCGTCGCAGGGACGAGCGCACCACGAGCTCTCCCCGGTCGCCGTCAGCAGCGACCTTCTGGTCGTAGGGCACTCGAGCGGCCAGCGGCACGCCCAACCAGTGGGCGACCTGGTCGGGGTCGGCGCTGCCGGAGCGCCCGGTACGCACTACCAGCCGCAGAGGAGGCCCGTGGTCGTCCAGTGCGGCCACGACCCGCCGCCCCGCTGCCACCCCGCGCAGGTCGGCGGTCGTGCTCACGAGCACGAGGTCAGCGAGGGCGAGGGCCGGACTCGCCGTGGGTGGGAGCCCGCGCGGCACGTCGACGAGCACAAGGTCGAATCCACGGGCCAACGCGCCGAGCACTGCCGTCATCGCAGGCGGGGGCGCCGGCGAGACCTCGACTCCGGTCGCCACGACGACCTGGGGCAAGGTCGCGCGTCGCGCCGTGGCGGCGTCGCGCGCGCACAGAAGCGCGAGGCCGTCGTTGCGTGGCAGGGCGGCGGCCAGCGTGGACGCCGGAAGCCGGCCGCTCGCCTCGGCCAGGTCGTCCCACCGCAGACCGGGCTCACCAGCCATGTCGAGCAGCAGATCCAGGTCTGCACCGCCCGGGTCGGCGTCGACCAGGGCGCACGACAACCGTTCGGCCACCGCCTGGCGACCCACAGCCGCCATCAAGGTCGACGTACCGGCCCCGCCCCGGCAGCCGACGACAGCGACGACGGCTGCCCGCGCATGACCGTCGCCGGCGACTCCCATCTGCTCCACCAGCCAGTCCTCGTCGTCGCGCAGGGTGACCACCTGCTCCGCGCCCAGTGCCATCGCCTGCTGGTACAGACCTGGGTCGGCCTTGGTACGCGTGAGCACCACGACGGCGCTGCGCCGGGCCACCGGGGGCGCCAGGTGCGCGGCCAGGTCGTCGCCGACCACGATCAGCGACGCGTGGCCCCACCACCTGCGGGCCATTACCGGATCGGCGGCCACCACCGGGGTGGCACCCGCCGCAGCGCACAGCCGCAGCAGGTCATCGAGCAGGGCGTCGCTCGCCGTTGCCAGCATCACCTGAGGGTCGTCGCCGACCGATGGGCTCAGGTCGTCGATCATGCGCAGCACCTCCACGGTTCACCGGCTGCCACCCTCCCCGAGCCAGGGGACCCCAGGGGCGCGGGCATGCGCGCTGGGGACGACACGCCGACCTCGGTCGACCTGTGGACTGCGTATCGTCGGGAGGCGTGAGCCAGCCCGACTCGACTGTGACGTCGACCCCGAAGCACGCCGTGCGCCGCTCGGCCGCCTTCTTCGACCTCGACAAGACGGTGATCGCCCGCTCCAGCGCACTCGCCTTCAGCCGGCCCTTCTACCGGGGCGGGCTCATCAACCGCCGCTCTGTGCTGCGCAGCGCGTACGCACAGTTCGTGTTCTTGGTCGGCGGCGCCGACCACGACCAGATGGAGCGCATGCGCGAGTACATGTCGTCGCTCATCGTGGGCTGGCCTGTCGAGACGGTGCGCGACATCGTGGGCGAGACCCTGCACACCATCGTCGACCCGATCGTGTACGCCGAGGCCGTCACCCTGATCGGCGAGCACCACCTTGCAGGGCGCGACGTCGTGATCGTGTCGTCCTCCGGCGCCGAGCTGGTGGCCCCGATCGGGGACATGCTGGGCGTCGACCGGGCGCTCGGCAGCACCTTGCAGGTGCAGGACGGTCGCTACACCGGTGCCATGCACACCTACCTCTACGGCGAGGCGAAGGCCGAGGCGATCGGCCGGCTCGCCGAGACCGAGGGCTACGACCTGGCGCGCAGCTACGCCTACTCCGACTCGGTCACCGACCTGCCGCTGCTCGAGGCTGTCGGGCACCCCTACGCGGTCAACCCCGACCGGGCGCTGCGTCGCGAGGCGGCTGCCCGCGGGTGGCCGGTGCTCGTGTTCAGTCAGCCGGTGGCCCTGCGCCGTCGTGCCATGAGCGAGCGGTTCGGCTCCCGGACGGTGGCCATCGCGGCCGGGGCCGGGGCGGCCGTCGTGGCGGGCGCGGCCACCTGGTACTTCATGTCACGACGGTCAGGCTGACCCGACCATCTGCGCGGTGACCTCCGCGCCCGCCGTGTAGGCCCGGCAGCACCGCTCGACCCAGGTCGCCACGGCCACGTCGGTGCCGGTGAGCAGCCGGGCGCGGTCGGCGAGGTAGCCGTCGGTCTCGTCGAGGTGCCCCTGCTCGGGAACGAGCACGCCAGTGCGGTCGACGCCGCTCGCAACCAGCACGACCCGTTCAGCGGACCGTCCGACCACCCCGCCGAGCGGCTCGAACGCCGCTGCCACCTCGGCGTGCACGACGGCCGCCACGACGAGGGACGGCACCGAGGGGCCCGGCCCGGCGGACCGGGAGATCTCGGCGATCATCGACTGAAGCCGACGGGCGGACGTGGTGTCGGCCGGGCGTCCCAGGTCATCGGCATCAGCCACGTCGGCAGCCACCAGCAGGTGCAGCCGGGCCAGCACCTGCAGCGGCGCCGTCGGCCACAACGTCGCCAGCTCGGCCGCCGCGTGCGTGGCTCGCAACGCCCCGAGCAGCACGGGGTCGTCGTCGGAAAGAGGCTTTCCAGGCTCCTCCAGCCGGGCGGACGCTGCGGCGCCGTGCTCGGCCGAGCGCAGCGCCAAGGTGCTCGCACCGGTCTGCACGGACCGCTGGCGAAGAACGACGTCGATGGCGTCGCGGGTCGCCGCTGCCGCCTGGGCGATGCCCGGCAGCGCTGTGGCACGCGTCAGAGGGATCACGAAGCCACGGTATCCGCGCCGATGCGGGTACGTTCGGCCCTCATGCCGCGCGAGTGGGTGCTCGCGGTCGTCGCAGCCGCGGCCGCCATCGTGGTGACGCTGCTCATCGCGCGTGCGCTCGGTGGACGCAACGAGCTGTCCCACCCGGCCGACGTTGCGACCTACCGCACGCTCAACACCGCCAGCCGCGCCGCCCCGGCCCTGCGCTCGGGCCTGGACGTCGAGTCGGCCGAGCACTCCGTGCGTTACCTGCGCTCGCTGCTGGGTGCCGAGGCGATGGCCATCACCGACCGCACCCAGACGCTTGCCTGGGACGGCATCGGCGACAGTGGTGCGCCGAGCGCCGTGCGCCACGCAGCGAGCGCCATGGAGAACGACCGCAGCGAGCTGCTGGAGAGCCACCAGCTGGCCGGTGCCGTCGGTGTGCTCCGCTACGCCGTGGCCGCTCCGCTGCAGGCCGACGGCCAGGTGGTGGGCGCCCTGCTCGCCTACGAGCGCACCCGGCCCGGCGCCATCACCATCCGGGCGACCGAGGAGGTGGCACGGTTCGTCTCCGGGCAGCTCGATCTCGCCGAGCTCGACCGGTCACGAGCGCGGATTGCCGAGGCCGAGGTGCGGGCGCTGCGCGCGCAGATCTCGCCGCACTTCGTCTACAACTCGCTCACCGCGATCGCGTCGTTCGTGCGGACCGACCCCGACCGGGCGCGCGAGCTGCTGATGGAGTTTGCCGATTTCACGCGCTACTCCTTTCGCCGCCATGGTGAGTTCACGACGTTGGCCGACGAGCTGCGCTCCATCGAGCAGTACCTGATGCTCGAGAAGGCCCGCTTCGGCGACCGGCTGGACGTCACGATGCGGATCGCCCCGGAGGTGATGCCGGTGACCGTCCCGTTCCTGTGCGTGCAGCCTCTGGTCGAGAACGCCGTGCGGCACGGCCTGGAGGGCAAGACCGGCGTCGGGCACGTGTCGGTGCGGGCGGAGGATGTGGGGGCCGAGTGCGTCATCTCCGTCGAGGACGACGGCGTGGGCATCGACCCGGAGAAAGTCCGCCGCACCCTGATGGGCCGGGCGGGCGGTGACCACGTGGGCCTCGCGAACGTCGACGAGCGGATGCGCATGGCGTTCGGTGACAGGTACGGGCTCGTGGTGGAAACTGCGGAGGGCGCCGGCACGAAGGTCGTCCTGAGGATCCCGAAGTTCGCGGTAGGAGTGACCCCGACATGACCTTGCGGATTCTGGCCGTCGACGACGAGCGGCCGGCCCTCGACGAGCTGGTGTTCCAGCTCAGCCGTGACCCGCGGGTGGCTACCGTGCAGACCGCGTCGGACGGGGCTGGGGCGCTGCGCGTGCTGCAGGAGACTGCCGTCGACGCGGTGTTCCTCGACATCCGCATGCCAGGTCTGACCGGGCTCGACCTCGCCCGGGTGCTCGGCCGGTTCCGCCAGGCGCCGGTGGTTGTGTTCGTCTCCGCCTACGACGACCACGCCGTGGACGCCTTCGAGGTGAAGGCCGTCGACTACGTGATGAAACCGGTGCGCGAGACACGGCTGCGCGAGGCCGTCCGCCGGGTGATCGAGGCACGCCGCTCGGTCGCCGCCCCGGAGGCCGAGCAGGCGACCGACGAGACGATCCCGGTGGAGCTCGGCGGGGTGACCCGCTTCATCCAGCGCAATGACATCCGCTACGCGGCGGCACAGGGCGACTACGCCCGCCTCTACACCGCCGAGGGAAGCCACCTGGTGCGGGTACCGCTATCGACGCTGGAGGAGCGCTGGACGCCGGAGGGGTTCGTCCGCATCCACCGCAGCCACCTGGTCGCGGTCGCCCACATCATCGAGATCCGCACCGAGAGCGGACGATGCACGGTCGAGGTCGCCGGCGGGGACGTGCTCCAGGTCAGTCGCCGGCACACCCGTGAGCTGCGCGACCGGCTGATCCGCCAGGTGCGCCCGGGCGCCGCCGATACGAGCGCGACCGGCGCGACGAGCACGACGGAGCGGCCGGGATGACCCAGTCCGAGCGCCCACGCCGGGTCGTGGTGTCGCGGCAGGTGCCGCTGCCCCGCTCCGACGTCGGCGCGAGCGGCGGACGCGACATCGACGAGCAGACCTCGTTGGGCGAGAGCTACATGCTCTCCCTGATGCGCACCCAGCTGCGTCTGGCCCTCGCGATGCTGGCGGTGGCCATCTTGCCGCTAGCCATGCTTCCCGTGGTCTTCAGCCTCGACGCCGGCATCGGTGAGCTCACCGTCGGGTCGGTGCCCCTTCCGTGGCTGCTGCTGGGCGTTGCGGTATACCCGCTGCTTCTGCTCGTCGGCTGGCGGTACGTGCGCCAGGCCGAGCGCAACGAGGCCGAGTTCGAGCGCATCGTGAGCCGCCGATGAGCTCGGGTCCGGCGCTTGTTGCCATCGTCGTCACCGTGCTGGCCGCGGTGCTGGTCGGCGTGTACGGCAACCGCCTGTCCCGCACCCCCAGCGACTTCTACGTCGCCTCCCGCGCGGTGTCGCCCGGGCTCAACGCCTCGGCGATCGGCGGCGAGTACCTCTCGGCGGCCAGCTTTCTCGGCATCGCCGGGCTCGTGCTGGTCAGCGGCGTCGACATGCTCTGGTACCCCGTCGGGTACACGGTCGGGTACCTCTTTCTGCTCGCCCTCGTCGCGGCCCCGCTTCGTCGCTCCGGCGCCTTCACCATCCCTGACTTCGCCCAGGGGCGGCTCCAGTCGAGGCGGGTGCGCGCCGCGGCGACCACGCTCGTCGTCATCATCGGGTGGCTCTACCTCGTGCCCCAGATGCAGGGTGCCGGGCTGACGCTGCGCGCCGTGGTCGGCGCACCCACCTGGGTGGGCGTGCTCGTCGTCGGCATCGTCGTGCTGGTCGCGGTGGCCGGCGGCGGCATGCGCAGCATCACCCTCGTCCAGGCCTTCCAGTACTGGCTCAAGCTGTTCGCGATCGCCGTCCCCCTGTTCTTTCTCGTCGTGGCCTGGCGAGCCGACGGCAGCCCCGAGCTGCTGGCCGAGCCTCCCCCGCAGTTCACCGAGACCACGACGGTCGACATGGGCAGCGAGGCCGTGCTGATCATCGAGGAGGACGTGCAGGTCGTTGTCGACGGCACCCTCGACGGGGAGAGCATCGCGGGCATCGCGGTGCTGGCGCCCGCCGAGTACGACGTGGCCGCCGGCACGACGCTCGTGTTCCCGGCCGGCGCCCAGGTGCCCGGTGTCGACGGACGGCCCGCGCTCAGCGGCTCAGAGTGGGCCTACCCACTCTCGAACGGGCAGAGTGAACCGCTGTACCGGGTGTACTCCCTGATGATCGCGCTGTTCTTCGGCACGATGGGGCTGCCGCACGTTCTCGTGCGCTTCTACACCAACCCGGACGGACGGGCGGCCCGCCGAACTGCCCTGACGGTGCTCGGGCTGGTCGGGCTGTTCTACCTTGCGCCACCGGTCTACGGGATCCTCGGGCGCATCTACACCCCGGAGCTGGTGCTGACCGGGCGCAGCGACGCGGTGGTGCTGACGTTGCCTGCCGCGATGGTGCCCGGGGTCGGCGGGCAGCTGCTCGGCGCGGTCGTGGCCGCCGGTGCGTTCGCGGCGTTCCTGTCCACCTCGTCGGGGCTGGTCGTCTCGGTCGCGGGCGTGCTGTCCCAGGACGTCCTAGGCCGTCGCGGGGGGTCGCCGCGGCGTACCTTCAGGCTGGCCACCGTGATCGCAGTGACCGTGCCAGTGCTGCTCACGCTGGCCGGGCAGAGCCTCGGCGTCGCCAACATGGTCGGGCTGGCCTTCGCGGTGGCCGCGTCGTCCTTCTGCCCGTTGCTTCTTCTCGGCATCTGGTGGCGTCGCCTCACGCCCAGCGGTGCCCTGGCCGGGCTGGTCGTCGGTGGCGGCCTGGCGGCCGCCGCGGTGCTGGTGACCATCTTGGTCGGGCCGTCGCAGGGATGGGGCGGGGCGCTGCTCGCCCAGCCGGCCGCCTGGTCGATGCCGCTAGCGTTCGCCACCATGGTGGTCGTGTCGCTGCTGACGCCGCGGGAGATCCCGCCGGGGGTGCGGCGGATCATGGTGCGCCTGCACACTCCGGAGTCGCTCGACCTCGACCGGGGGTCGAACCTGACCGGACGAGGAGGTCGTTGAGACGTGATCCAGGCACAGCCATCGGCGCAGACGCTCGCCGTGATGGAGAAGCTCGCCGCCGACCTCGCCCCGCTGGACGCGGTGGCCGGGCTCGCCGACCACTACGACCAGGTGACCATCGAGGCGCTCGCCGAGGCCGAGGACCGTTTCGGCGCTCCGCCGGCGCCCTACGCCTGGCTCGCTCTGGGCAGCCACGCCCGTCGGGAGCCGTCGCTGGCCAGCGACCAGGACAACGCGCTCGTGCTGGCCGACGACGACGGTGCCTCGAAGGCCTACGGCGACAAGCTGGCCGTCCACGTGGTGGAACGCCTGCACGAGGCGGGTCTGCGCCGCTGCGACGGGGACTACATGGCCACGAAGTGGAGCTACAGCCTGCGCGAGTGGCAAGCCATCTTGCGGCAACGGTTCATCGACCCGAAGCCGGAGGACTTTCTCGACGCCGACGTCTTTCTGGACCTGCGCCCGCTCGCCGGTGACCTGGACGTGTCGTCGCTGCAACACATCATGGTCAGCGCCGCGGGGTCGGCCCGGCTGCTGCAAGGGCTCGCCTCGTCGGCGGTGAAGTACCCGTCCGGCTTGGGCCCGTTCGGCCGGCTGCGCCTGTCCAGCGGCAAGATCGACCTGAAGAAGGGCGGGCTCGCCCCGCTGACGATGATCGCGCGCACCTACAGCCTGGCGGCTGCCTCCGCCGCCGTCGGCACCCGCGAGCGCCTGGCCGCCGCCGAGGCCGATGACCAGCTCAGCGCCCGTGCGGCCGGACGCCTGGGGATGGCCCACGCCCTCCTCACCCGCCTTCGCATGACCAACCAGCTGCGCTGCGCGCGCGCCGGCGAGCCGGTGACCGACCTCGTGCCCCCCAACCGCGTCCGGTGGGTCGACGAGCGGCTGCTGCGCTCGTCGCTTGAGGCGATCCGCGAAGTTCAGCAGGCAACGGCGCTACGGTTCCGAACCGACATGCAGAACTGAGGCCGCACGAGGAGGGACGATGCGCCGCTCGGTCACCCGCAAGGCCTTGCTCATCGCGGGGTTCGCTGCCCTCGTGCCCGCGGTCACCGGCGCCGTCATCTTCTTCGACCTCGACCCGGCGGCGCGCGAGACCCTGCTCGACGCTGCGAAAGCGGAGTGGTGGGCGTTGGCCCTCGGCCTGATCGTCCTCGTGGGCGGGGTCTGGTGGATCATGCGCGGCGGCCTGCGGGCCCACGACCAGGCCGCTCGTCGCCTCGCCGCTGCCGCCCGCACCGCTGCCACGGCGAACCTCGCCCACCGCGCCGAGGCCGACGGGCCGAGCGACGGGCACACCGAGGCGACTGCCGCGATCAACGCACTGGCCACGAGGGCCGAGCGGGCCGAGCAGAGCGTCGACGAACGGGTCGCCGCCGCGCGCACCGAGCTGGCAGCCGAGCGCGACCGGCTCGCCGCCGTGCTGGCCGACCTCGACCACCCGGTGCTGGTCTGCACGCCGGAGGGGCTGGTGCTGCTGCTCAACGAGGCCGCCCGGCACGCGTGTGGGCGCGAGAACTTCTTGGGCGTGGGCCGCTCGCTGTTCTCCGTCCTCGACCGCGACGACCTGGCCCTTCCAGTAAAGCGGGCGCTGCGCGGCGAACGGCTCGACGCACCGGTGCGCTGCGGTGACGCCACGATCGACTTTCGCGTCGGCCCGGTCACCGAGCAGGGCCGGTTCTCCGGCTTCGTGCTGGTCGGCCCAGCCGACGTGGGGGCGGCCGCCCGCGACGCGGCGCTCGCGGCGGCCGACACCGACGAAGGCGCCGGGCTGGTCGGGGCCGGGCAAGACGGCATCGGCCGGGAAGCGGTCGGCGAGGGTGGGCCCGGCCCAGGCAGGTCGCCGATCGGTGAGCCGGTGGAGGCCGAGCCGGCGCCGGCCCGGGCGGCGCCGCGTCCGGTCGTCTACGACTTTCGTCTGCTCGACCTCGACGCCCATGCCCCCGGTGCCGGCGACGACTTGCGCAGCCTCGCCTACACGGTTCTCGACACCGAGACGACCGGCCTCGACCCGCGCGGTGGCGACACGATCGTCTCGATGGGCGCGGTTCGGGTCGACCGTGCTCGGGTGCGCGAGGACGACACGTTCGACCGGCTCGTCGACCCGGGACGACGCATCCCGGCCGTTGCCACCTCGGTGCACGGCATCACCAACGAAATGGTGGCTGGGCGTTCACCGCTGCCGGACGTGCTGAAGGACATTGCCCGATTCGCCGACGACACGGTGCTGGTCGGCCACGACATCGCGTTCGACCTGGCGTTCCTTCGCCCGGTCGAGGAGGCCGCCGGGGCGCAGATGCCGGCCCGCGTGCTCGACATCCTGCTGCTCTCGGCGGTGCTGCACCCAGCCGATGGCGAGAACCACTCGCTGGACGCCCTGGCGCGCCGCTACTCGATCCCGGTGCTCGGACGGCACACCGCGCTCGGAGATGCTCTGGTCACAGCCGAGATCTTGGTCGCCATGATCGACGAGCTCGCCGCCGCCGGCATCGTCACCTACGGCGAGGCTGTGCAGGCCGCAACCGCGACGTCGCTGGCTAAGCAGAGCGCCAAGCGCTTCTGACCGCTTGTCGAGACAACCTTGCCGCTCGCCGCAGCACGGTGCGGTGCTCGGCCGCGCGCCTCGACGGCCTCCCTAGCGTGGTGATCACTGGCGAACCCCTCCCGGTGAGGGCGTTGCCTCGATAGTCTCCGGGACGGGAGTCGTGGACGCCGCTGCTGCGGCTCCCGGCCCGGCACCACGTCCGTGAACCGGCCCGCTGGTGCAAGCACAGCCGCCGACACGTCACCCCCAAGGAGCCGCAGTGACCTCCGAAGCATTCGAGAACCTGCTCCACGAGGAGCGCACGTTCCCCCCGTCCGACGAGTTCGCCGCGCAGGCCAACGGCCAGCCCGCGCTCTACGAGCAGGCAGGCGCCGACCGGCTCGCGTTCTGGGACACCCAGGCGCGCGACCTCGTGTCGTGGGACAGCGAGTGGAACCAGGTGCTCGACTGGAGCGACGCGCCGTTCGCGAAGTGGTTCGTCGGTGGCACGCTCAACGTGGCCTACAACTGCGTCGACCGTCACGTCGAGGCCGGCTACGGCGACCAGGTGGCCATCCACTGGGTCGGTGAGCCCGCCGACAACACCCGCACGATCACCTACGCCGCCCTGCAGGCCGAGGTCAACAGGGCGTCCAACGCGCTCGAGGCCCTCGGCGTGCGCAAGGGCGACCGGGTGGCGATCTACCTGCCGATGATCCCCGAGGCGGCGGTCGCCATGCTGGCCTGCGCGCGGATCGGCGCGGTGCACTCCGTCGTGTTCGGCGGCTTCTCCGCCGAGGCGCTGCGCTCACGCATCGAGGACGCCGAGGCCAAGGTCGTCATCACCTCCGACGGCGGGTACCGCCGCGGCAAGCCAGCCGCGCTCAAGCCTGCCGTGGACGACGCACTGGCCGCCGGAGCCCCGAGCATCACCAACGTGCTTGTCGTGCGCCGCACAGGCCAGGACGTGGCGTGGACGCAGGGCCGTGACGTGTGGTGGGACGAGTTCGTCGCCGCACAGAGCGACGAGCACGCCTACGAGGCGCATGACTCCGAGCACCCGCTGTTCATCCTCTACACCTCTGGTACGACCGGTAAGCCCAAGGGCATCAAGCACACCACTGGCGGCTACCTCACCCAGGTCGCCTACACCCACAAGTACGTGTTCGACCTCAAGCCCGACACCGACGTGTACTGGTGCACCGCCGACGTCGGCTGGGTGACCGGGCACAGCTACATCACCTACGGCCCGCTGGCCAACCGCGCCACCCAGGTGATGTACGAGGGCACCCCCGACACCCCGACCAAGGGCCGGCTGTGGGAGATCGTGCAGTCCTACGGGGTGACGATCTTCTACACGGCACCGACCTTGATCCGCACGATGATGAAGTGGGGCCACGACATCCCCGCCGGCTACGACCTGTCGAGCCTGCGCGTGCTCGGCTCGGTGGGCGAGCCCATCAACCCCGAGGCATGGATGTGGTACCGCAAGAACATCGGCGGTGACCGCTGCCCCATCGTCGACACCTGGTGGCAGACCGAGACCGGCGCCATCATGATCAGCCCGCTGCCCGGCGTCACGGCGACCAAGCCCGGCTCGGCGCAGAGCACCGTGCCCGGCATCTGTGCCGACGTCATCGACGACCTCGGCGAGTCCGTCCCGGACGGCGGTGGCGGGTACCTGGTGCTCGACGAGCCCTGGCCGGCCATGCTGCGCACCATCTGGGGCGACGACCAGCGCTTCATCGACACGTACTGGAGCCGCTTCGAGGGCATCTACTTCGCCGGCGACGGTGCCAAGAAGGATGAGGACGGCGACCTCTGGCTGCTCGGACGGGTGGACGACGTCATGAACGTCTCCGGCCACCGCATCTCCACCACCGAGGTCGAGTCGGCGCTCGTGAGCCACCCCGACGTCGCCGAGGCGGCGGTGGTCGGCGCGACCGACGAGACGACAGGTCAGGGCATCGTGGCCTTCGTCATCCTGCGCGGCTCGGCGCACGCGGACGAGAACACGGTGGCGAACCTGCGCAACCACGTCGCCCAAGAGATCGGCCCCATCGCCAAGCCGCGCCAGATCATGGTGGTAGCCGAGCTTCCCAAGACGCGGTCGGGCAAGATCATGCGGCGTCTGCTGCGCGATGTCGCCGAGAACCGCGAGGTTGGCGACGTCACGACGCTGGCCGACTCGACGGTGATGGACCTGATCAAGACGGGGTTGTCCACCGACGAGGACTGAGCCTGCTCAGTCGTCCAGGGCTCGCCCGACGGCCACCTTGCGGGTGTCCGGAGCGACAAGTCGCGCTGCGTCCGCACTGAGGTCGGTCACCTCGTCCTGCGACGCCCGCTCCGCGGCGACGCGAGCGAGGTAGACATCCACCTCGGCCTGCACACGCTCGGGCGACCAGCCAAGCACGTCGGCGACGATCCCGGCGGCGGCAGCGGCCGACTCCGTGCCGCGGTGCGGAGTCTCGATGGAGATGCGGGTGCGCCGGGCGAGCAGGTCGTCCAGGTGCAGCGCCGCCTCGTGGGTCGCGCCGTAGCGGATCTCCGCGCCGATGTAGGTGTCGGCACCGGGCACCGACTCCAGCAGCGTCGGCTCGTCGGCACCGGGGGCCAGCACCTCGTCCATCAGCGACCCGTACCGGTCGAGCAGGTGCCGGATGCGCCAGACGGGCAGCCCGTACTGCTCGGCGAGGCGCTCCGCCTGGTTCATCAGCGCGGCGTACCCGTCCGCGCCCACGAGCGGCACGTGCTCGGTGACCGACGGTCCGGGGTGACGGCTCAGGTCGGGGACGGCCGCGTCGACGGCGTCCGCCGCCATCACCCGGTACGTCGTGTACTTGCCGCCGGCGATCGTGACCAGGCCGGGGACGGGATGGGCGACCGCGTGCTCGCGGGAGAGCTGGCTGGTCTCCTCCGACTCCCCGGACAGGAGGGGGCGCAGCCCGGCGAAGACGCCCACGATGTCGTCGCGGGTCAGCTGGCGCACCAGCACCTGGTTGACCTCGCCGAGCAGGTAGTCGATGTCGGCGCGGCTGGCGGCGGGGTGAGCCCTGTCAAGGTTCCAGTCGGTGTCGGTGGTGCCGATCAGCCAGTGCTGACCCCACGGGATGACGAAGAGCACCGACTTCTCGGTGCGCAGGATGATCCCGGACTCCGAAGCGATGCGGTCTTTCGGCACCACCAGGTGGATGCCCTTGGAGGCGCGGACGTTGAACTGGCCGCGGCTGCCCGACAGGCCCTCGACGTCGTCGGTCCACACGCCCGTGCAGACAATCACCGAGTCGGCCCGCACCTGGCCGGTCTCGCCGGTCTCGAGGTCGCGGATGGTCGCCCCGACTACCCGTCCGCCGTCGCGCACCATGCCGACGACCTGCGTCGAGGTACGCACGATGGCGCCGTAGCGGGCGGCCGTGCGCGCGACGGTGAGGGTGTGCCGGGCGTCGTCGGCCTGGGCGTCCCAGTACTGCAGCGCGCCGACCAGGGAGTCGGAGCGCAGGCCGGGGCAGATCGACCGGGCGCCCCGCTTCGACAGGTGCTTGGTGCGGGGCAGCACGTTCGCGCCGCCGAGGTTGTCGTACAGCGCCAGCCCGGCCCCCACGTAGGGCCGCTCCCAGGCGAAGCCCTTGAGGGGGTAGAGGAACGGCACCGGCTTGACCAGGTGCGGGGCGAGCCGGGTGAGCGTGAGCTCGCGCTCGCGCAGTGCCTCGCGCACGAGGGAGAAGTCGAGCTTCTCCAGGTAGCGCACTCCGCCGTGAAACAGCTTGCTCGACCGGGACGACGTTCCCGACGCCAGGTCACGGGCCTCCACCAGCCCGACAGCCAGTCCGCGCGTCGCCGCGTCGAGCGCGGCACCGGCACCGGTGACCCCGCCGCCCACTACCAGCACGTCCAGGTGCTCGGTGGTCAGCGTCTGCCATGCCTGCTCGTGTTCGGTCGGGCCCAGTCGTGCGTCCATGTGCCTCTCGTTTCGTTGCTGTGCCGCTAGTCGTGCGCGGCGTCGGCTTCGTCCTCGTCCATCCAGTCAAGCGTGCGGGCGACGGCCTTGCGCCAGCGGCGACGCTCTCGATCGCGCCACACGTCGTCGCGCTGCGGCGACCAGCGCCGGTCTTCGGCCCAGTTCGCAACGATCTCGTCGGTCGACGACCAGTACCCCACGGCCAGCCCGGCCGCGTAGGCCGCGCCGAGCGCTGTCGTCTCGGGCACCACCGGGCGCACGACGTCGACGCCGAGCAGGTCGGCCTGCGTCTGCATGAGCAGCGTGTTGGCCGTCATGCCGCCGTCCACCCGTAGCTCCGCCAACGTCACGCCCGAGTCGGCCTCCATCGCGTCGGCGACCTCGCGGGTCTGCAGGGCCACCGCCTCCAGCGACGCACGGGCGAGGTGCGCCTTGGTCGCGTAGCGGGTCAGCCCGGCGATGACTCCTCGGGCGTCCGAGCGCCAGTACGGCGCGAACAGCCCGGAGAAGGCCGGCACGACGTAGACCCCGCCGTTGTCAGGCACCGTCGTGGCCAGGGACTCGACCTGCCCGGCGCTCTCGATGATGCCGAGGTTGTCACGCAACCACTGCACGAGCGAGCCGGTGACGGCGATCGAGCCCTCCAGCGCGTAGACCGCCGGGGCTTCCCCGATCTGGTAGGCGACGGTGGTGACCAGACCGTGCTCGCTGGCGACCGGTTCGGTGCCGGTGTTGAGCAGCATGAAGCTGCCGGTGCCGTAGGTGTTCTTCGCCGCCCCGACGTCGAAGCAGGCCTGGCCGAAGGTCGCTGCCTGCTGGTCGCCCAGGATCCCGCTGTAGGGCACCCCGGCCAGCAGCCCCGACCGTCGCCCGTGGCCGTAGACCTCCGAGGACGAGCGGACCTGCGGGAGCATCGACACCGGGATGCCCATGTCGGCGCAGATCTCGGGGTCCCAGTCGAGCGTGCGCAGGTTCATGAGCATCGTGCGCGAGGCGTTGGTGACGTCGGTGACGTGCAGACCGCCGTCCACACCGCCGGTCGCGTTCCACAGCACCCACGAGTCGATCGTGCCGAACGCCAGGTCGCCGGCGTCCGCCTTCGCCCGGGCACCGGGAACGTTCTCGAGGATCCAGGCGACCTTGGGCCCGGCGAAGTAGGTCGCCAGCGGCAGCCCGGTTCGCTCGGCGTAGCGCCGCACCCCGCCGTCGGTGGCGAGCCGGTCGCAGATGGCCTGGGTGCGGGTGTCTTGCCAGACGACGGCCGGGGCTACCGGCAGGCCGGTCGTACGGTCCCAGACGACGGTGGTCTCGCGCTGGTTGGTCAGGCCGACGGCGGCGATGTCGACGGCAGAGACGTCGGCGCGAGCCTGGACCGCTGCGGTGACCTCGCGGACGGACTCCCAGATCTCGAGGGGGTCGTGCTCGACCCACCCCGGTCGAGGGAAGTGCTGGGCGAACTCCTGCTGCGCCGACGCCACGGGCAAGCCGTCGCGGCCGAACAGGATTGCCCGCGTGCTCGTCGTTCCCTGGTCGATCGCCAGCACGAAGCCGTCGGCCCGATCGTGTGTCATCCCGCTCCTCGCCTCCACGTGGCCGCTTGGCGCACCAGGTCATCGACCTTGGCCGACACCAGAGTTGCATACCACGCCCTGCCCCTAGTGTGCCCGGGGTGCACGCCCGTGATCATCTCGACTCCGGTCCCGTCGTCAGCAGGGATGCCGACGCGCTGCAGGTCGTCACGGATCTCGTCCATCACCACTGGGACGGGCTCGTGGTTGTCGACGACTCGCTGGCCCCCCTGGCCACCGTGTCACTCGACCAGGTGCTGCGGCTCTCATTGCCCGACTACATCGAGGACGACGTGTCGCTGGCCTCCGTCTACGCCGAGCGCGACGCCGACACCTTCGCCGAGACGCTGCGCGGGCGCACCGTCGGCGAGGTCACGCCCTGGCCCCGTCGGCGCCACGCGCCGGTCACGGTCAGCCCCGACGACACCTTGCTAGAGGTCGCTGCCGTCATGGCCGTGCACTTCACCGCGATCGTGGCCGTCGTCGACGACGGCCGCACGATCGGGGCACTGGGCGCGCTGGCTGTGATGGCGGCGACGCTGCCGCGATGATCGACGTCCAGGTGATCCTCACGATCGCCATCTTCGTCGGTGCCTACGTCCTGATCGCCACCGAGCGCGTCCACCGCGTCGCGGCTGCGCTCGGCGGCGCCGCCCTGATGGCGGTGATCGGGGTGACCGACGCCGAGACGGCCTTCTTCGACGAAGAGACCGCGATCGACTGGAACGTCATCTTCCTGCTGCTCGGCATGATGATCATCGTCTCGGTGATCAAGCAGACCGGGTTGTTCGAGTTCCTCGCGATCTACGCGGCCAAGACGGCCAAAGGCCGGCCGTACCGCATCCTCGTCCTGCTGTGCGTGCTCACCGCCGTCGCGTCGGCCCTGCTCGACAACGTGACGACCGTGCTGCTCATGGCGCCGGTGACGCTGCTGGTGTGCACGACCATCGGGGTGCGTCCCGAGCCGTTCCTGATTGCCGAGGTGCTGGCCAGCAACATCGGCGGGGCGGCCACGCTGGTCGGCGACCCACCCAACATCATCATCGGCAGCCGGGCCGGGCTCACGTTCGCCGACTTCGTCACCAACATGGGGCCGATCGTGGTGCTGCTGCTGATCGTCTTCGTGTTCATGGCGAGGGTGTTGTTCCGCAAGGCATTCGTCTACCACCCCGAACGTGTGGAGACGCTCATGTCGCTGGACGAGCGCAAGGCGATCCGCGACCCGGTGCTGCTTCGGCGTTCGCTCGTGGTCCTCGGGCTGACCGTCGTCGGCTTTCTCGTCCACGGTCAGGTCGGCACCGAGCCGAGCATCGTCGCCCTGCTCGGTGCCGGCGCCATGGTGATCGTGAGCCGGATGTCGTCGGAGGAGTACCTGGAAGAGGTTGAGTGGCCCACCCTGGTGTTCTTCGCTGGCCTGTTCATCATGGTGGGCGGCCTGGTCAACGTCGGGGTGATCGAGTCGATCGGCGAGTGGCTCATCGAGGCCGTCGGCGACGACTACCTCGCCGCCATGACGACGCTGCTCTTCGGCTCGGCCGTGCTCTCGGCGATCGTCGACAACATCCCGTTCGTGGCCACCATGTCACCATTGGTCGCCGACCTCGTCGCGGCCGGCGGCGACAGTGTCCGGGCTGACTCGCTGTGGTGGGCCCTGGCCCTCGGCGCCGACCTGGGCGGCAACGCGACCGCGGTCGGCGCCAGCGCCAACGTCGTGGTTCTCGGCATCGCCGCGCGCAACGGCTACCCCATCTCGTTCTGGTACTTCACCAAGTACGGCCTGATCGTGGCAGCGGTCACCGTCACTCTCTGCTGGCCGTACCTCTACCTGCGCTACTTCGCCTGATCAGTGAACCCGCCCCGGCACCCCCACGATCACTGGCTGCGTCGCGTCGGCGCATCCGCGCCGATAGCCTGAACCGATGAGCACACCTGAGCCCCCGCCGTCGGGCCCGCCCGCTCTGGAGACGTTCCACCGTCTTCCCGACCGTGAACGCCGCACCGTGCTGGACATCTTCCGCCAGGAGACGACAGGCGGGTTCTTGCTGCTCGGCGGTGCAGCCATCGCGCTGCTGTGGGCCAACCTCGCCCCGGAGAGCTACGAGTCCGTCACCGGCTTCACCTTCGGCCCGGCCGCACTCAACCTTGACCTCTCGGTCGCCACCTGGGCCAAGGACGGGCTGCTCGCCGTCTTCTTCCTGGTCGTCGGGCTCGAGCTCAAACGTGAGTTCGTCATCGGCGAGCTGCGCAACCCTGCCGAGTCGATCGTCCCCATGGTCGCCGCCGTGCTCGGCATGGCCGTCCCGGCCATGTTCTACGTGCTGGTCAACAACCTGATGACCGACGGCGACCTGCGCGGCTGGGCGATCCCCGCGGCCACCGACATCGCGTTCGCACTGGCCGTCCTGGCCGTGATCGGCTCGGCCCTGCCCACGGCCTTGCGCGCGTTCTTGCTCACCCTGGCCGTCGTCGACGACCTGCTCGCCATCCTCATCATCGCCGTCGCCTTCACGGCCACTCTGGACTTCTTGGCGCTCGTGATCTCGTTCTCCCTCATCGGCCTCTACTGGCTGATGCAGCGCAAGCGCGTCGGCAACATGTGGCTCTACGTCCCGATATGGCTGCTCGCCTGGGGCTTCATGCATGAGAGCGGGGTGCACGCGACGATCGCAGCGGTCGCCATCGGCCTTGCGACCCGGGCAGCCGTCGACCCCGGCGAGGACCAGTCGCCGGCGGAGTCATTCGAGCACAAGATCAGGCCCTGGTCGTCAGCGGTGGCGGTGCCGCTGTTCGCGCTGTTCGCCGCCGGTGTCACGATCAACGGCGAGACGCTGACCGCCGTCTTCACCGAGCCCGTCGGCCTCGGCATCGTGCTGGGCCTGGTCGCCGGCAAGACCGTCGGCATCACGCTGGGCACGTACCTGGCCGTGCGCTACACCCGCGCGACCCTCGCCCAAGGATTGACCTGGTCGGACGTGACCGCCGTCAGCTTCTTGGCGGGCATCGGCTTCACGGTGTCGCTGCTGATCGCCAGCCTCGCCTTCGAGGGTGACGACGCCACCACGGAGCTGGCCAAGACGGCGATCCTGGTGGCATCGGTGCTCGCGGCCGTGATCGCGTCCGGCTTCTTGAGCCGACGCAACGCGCACTACAAGAGGCTGCGAGCACGGAACAAGGGCCTGATCCCCGACGACGTGCTCAACGACCCCCGCAAGCCGTGACCGGCCGCGAGACGACCACGACTAGGCTCGCGGAGTCTTGCCGACGAGGAGAACTCCATGACTGATGTCACGACCAGGCCGACCTCTGCCGCTGCCGTCCCCGAGGTGCGGCCCAGCGTTGTCGACCTCGTCCGCACCGCCGCCACCGACGGCGCGGCCATCGTGCGCGGCGAGATCGAGCTCGCCAAGGCCGAGGCCAAGCAGAACGCGCAGCGCGCCGGCAAGGGTGCCGGCATGTTCGGCGCTGCCGGGTTCCTCGCGTTCACCGCGTGGTTCCTGCTCACGTTCGCCGCCGCCTACGGCCTCGTCGCAGCCGGACTGCCCGTGTGGGCGGGCATGCTCATCGTCGCCGTCGTCTACCTGCTCATCGCTGCCATCCTGGGCGTACTGGGCAAGCGCGAGTTCGACCGCGTCAAGGGGCTGGAGCGCACCCAGGCGAACGTGAAGCAGACGATCGACGAGGCGAAGGCTGCCATCACCCCCTCGTCCGCGGGGTAGCCGACACCCGTGGCGCGGCCTGTATCCGCCCCGCCCTCACTGCGGGACGTCATCGATGTGCCCGGACCGTGGACGCACACCCAGGTCGCGGCCAACGGGGCCCAGTTCCACGTCGCCGAGATGGGCGCGGGTCCGCTCGTGCTGCTGCTGCACGGATTCCCCGAGTTCTGGTGGACGTGGCGGCACCAGATTCCCCACCTCGCCGCCGCCGGCTACCGGATCGCGGCGATGGACCTGCGCGGCTACGGCGGCAGCGACAAGACCCCCCGCGGCTACGACCCGTACACGGTCTCGGCCGACATCACCGGTGTCGTACGCGCGCTGGGACGACGCTCCGCGATCATCGTCGGCCACGGCTGGGGCGCATTCTTCGCCTGGACGGCGGCCGTGCTGCGTCCTGGCCACGTGGACGCCATCGGCGTGCTGTCGATGGCGCACCCGCTGCAGATGCGCCGCGCGATGCGCTCGCGCGAGCAGCGGTCGGCGGCGAGGCACGCGTTGAGCCTGCAAGCTCCGTGGCGTCCGGAGCGGGAGCTGATCGCCGACGACGGGGCCGAGATCGACCGCATCCTTCGCGCATGGGCCGCACCGGGCAGCGGCTTTCCCAACGACGAGGCCTCGCGCCGCTACCGGGCCGCGCTGGCTATCTGGCCCGCCCCGCACTGCTCGTTGGAGTACCACCGGTGGGCGTTCCGCTCCCTGCTGCGCCCGGACGGTGCCCGCTTCGCTGCCAAGATGGCCGAGCCTGTGCGCGTACCTGTGCTCCAGGTGCACGGGGGCCTCGATCCGGCCGTGCTGCCGAGCACCGCTCGCGCGTCCCACCAGCACACGGCCGGGTCGTACGAATGGGTCGAGCTAACGGGAGTGGGCCACTTCCCCCAGGAGGAGGCCCCCGACCTGGTCAACGACCACCTGCAGCGGTGGCTGGACAGTCTGCGCGCCCAGTAGCCCACCGAGGCACCGGGCCGGCAGTCGTCACGCCTGCTGCTCAGCCCCGGGTGCAGGCCCCGGTCGGGACGGGCGTCGTCGCACCCGACGCCGCCACGTCCACGGCTGCCGCCAGCTGCTGCGATGACAGTGCGTAACCGGTCTCGCGGTCGGTGAGGGACGTGGCGAACACCAGGCCGAGCATCTCACCGGCCGGGGAGAGCAGCGGTCCGCCGGAGTTGCCCGGCTGCACCTCGCCGCGAAACGCGACCACCTCGCGCAGCACCTCGTCGCGGCCGTAGATGTCGAGGCCCAGCAGCTCGTTCGTGGAGCGAACGCGAGCGCTCGCCGTGCTCAACCCGCCTCCGTTCGGGTGCCCGGCGACCACGGCGGGGTCACCCTGCGCCGCCGACTCGGCGGCGAACGCCAGGTTTGACGCCTCGAGACCGGGCGCGTCGAGCACGGCCACGTCGGCGTCGGGGTCGAAGTAGACGACCGTCGCCCGTACCGGTTCGCCCCCCTGCGGCGCAACCACGAGGCTCGATGTGCCGGCGACGACGTGGGCGTTCGTCAGCACCCGGCCGGGGCGGACGACGGCCCCGCTGCCCTCGAGCTGGGACGAGCACGACTCGGCGCGCCCGACCACCTTGACGACCCCGCCCAGGGCTTGGCGCACCTCGGCGTTGCGGCCGCTGCCAGGCTCGGGTTCGTCGACCTCGACGACTACCTCTTCGACGAACGGCGCGACGACCTCCGGAAAGCCGCCGGCGGTGACGACGTCGCGCAGCGGGTCACGCAGCCGGTCCGGGCTGAAGGGCACGACGGAGTCCACGCCTGCGAGCACGGTGGAGTCTCGCGCGGCCGCTGACAGCCACGGGACGGCCGCGGACGCGACCGCCGTGCCGATCAGCCACGCGACCAGCAGCACGCCGGCCATGCCCAGCAGCGAGCCGGCGAGTCCGTCGACCCGCCGCGCGGAGTCACCTCCACCCAGCTTCTCGCGCACCGTCTCACCGACCCACGACAGCGCCCACTGGCCGATGGCCGCGGCGAGCACGACCAGCAGGATCGCCAGGATCGCCGTCCCCAGGCCCGGCTCGAGGCTCGACAGCAGGTCGGGGACGAAGATCAGTCCCAGCGCGGCACCGCCGAGCAGCCCTGCCAGCGAGAGCAGCCCGACGACGAATCCCTGCACCCAGCCGATGACGGCGAACGCCAGCACCAGGGCGATGAGTATCCAGTCCAGCAGGCCCAGCGTGGCGATGAACTCGCGAATGCCCTCCACGGTCAGCCTTCCTCCCCCCCGGCCGAGCCCACGACGAACCCGGGATGGGCCTCGCTGCGCAGCGCCTGCCGCAACACCCGCTCGGGCAGGTCTTCGACCCGTTCGTGGTCCCACGGCTGCTCCCAGCCGGCCAAGGCGAACAGCCGCGAGAGAAGCCCGCCCGTGAACCCCCATACGAGCAGCCCGCGCACCGTGAACGCCGGGCCGGTGTACCCGCTGGGGTGGCGAACCATGAGCCGGTTGCCCGGGTCGACCAGCTCAGCCAACGACACCCGGTGCACCGATGCCACCTCGCGCGGGTCGCGGACGCTGACCGGCGTGGGCTCACGCCACCAGGCGAGCACCGGCGTGACCTCGAACCCGGACGGCGGCAGCCACAGCGGGGGCAGGCTCGCCAGCACGTCCACCCCGGAAGGGTCGAGCCCGGTCTCCTCGCTGGCCTCGCGCAGCGCCGCCGCGACCGGGCCGTCATCGCCCGGATCGACGGCGCCGCCGGGAAACGCGGGCTGGCCGGCGTGGCTGCGCATGTCGTGCGCCCGCTCGATGATCAAGACGTCCGGCGTGCGCTCGGACTCGCCGAACAGCATCAGCACCGCGCCCTGGCGCCACCCGCCCGAGGGCGGCTGGAACCGGGAGAGGTCGTCCGGCGTGACCCGAGCGACCACGTCGACCATCGGCATCAGCCACTGCGGCACGCTCGTCATGCTCGCCCCGCCGCAGCGACGAGCCCGGCAGCCACCTCGGGATCGGTCGGGCCCTCGCCGTAGGCCGGGCACTGCCGCGCCAACGGGCACGCCCCGCACGCCGGCCGGCGGGCGTGGCACCGGCGTCGTCCGTGCCAGATCAGCAGCTGGGAGGCCGGTGTCCAGTCCTTGCGGGCCAGCAGGGCCCCGAGGTCGCGCTCGATCGCCACCGGGTCGGTGCTCGCGCTGAGTCCCAGGCGCCCGGCCAGGCGCGTCACGTGCGTGTCGACGGTGATGCCCGGCACTCCGAACGCCTCACCGAGAACCACGTTCGCAGTCTTGCGGCCCACACCCGGCAGCGTGACCAAGTCGGGCAAGCGGCGCGGAACCTCACCGCCGAACCGGTCGACCAGCGCAGCCGACATCTCGACGACTGTGCGTGCCTTGACCCGGAAGAAGCCGGTGGAGGCGATGACCTGCTCGACGTCGGCCACGTCGGCCCCGGCCAGGGCAGCCGGGTCGGGGTAGCGGCCGAACAGCACCGGAGTCACCTGGTTCACCCGGCGGTCGGTCGTCTGCGCCGAGAGCACGGTTGCCACCAGCAGCTCGAAGGGCGAGGCGAAGTCGAGCTCGCACCGAACGTCCGGGTAGGTGAGCGCCAGCTCCCGCACGATCCGCCGGGCACGGCGGGTGCGGGCCAGCTCGCTCTCCCCCGGTCTCATCGGCACGACGGGCAGCCTACGTTCGTCCTCCGACTGTGCAATGCGCCACAATGGTCGTTCCATCATCGCGCTGGGCGAAGCACGTGGAGGGACTCATCGTGGACCGAGGCTTGGACGCTGTCGTCCAGCAGGCACCGTTGTTCTCCGGGCTGGGCCCAGAAGACACGCGCGCGCTGGTCGACTCGATGGACGAGACTCACCTGCCTCGCGGGGAGGTGCTGTTCCACGAGGGCGACTCCGGTGACCGCGTGTACGTCGTGATCGAGGGCAAGGTGAAGCTCGGTCGCCACGCCGCCGACGGACGCGAGAACCTGCTGGCCATCTTGGGCCCGGGCCAGATGTTCGGTGAGCTGTCGCTGTTCGACCCCGGCCCGCGCTCGGCCACGGTCACCGCCGTTACCGACACCGTGCTGCTCGAGCTGAGCCAAGACCGTCTGCTCGCGTGGCTGGACGGCCGACCCGACGTCGCGCGCGGGCTGCTCGCCCAGCTGGCCGGTCGGCTGCGCCGCGCCAACGACATCGTCGCCGACCTGGTCTTCTCCGACGTCCCCGGGCGAGTGGCCAAGTCGCTGCTCGAGCTCTCGCGTCGGTTTGGTGCCCCCGCTGAGGGTGGCATCAGGGTCGCCCACGACCTCACTCAAGAAGAGCTGGCACAGCTCGTCGGCGCGTCGCGCGAGACGGTGAACAAGGCGCTGGCCGACTTCTCCGGACGCGGCTGGATCAGGCTGGAGCAGCGCTCGGTCGTGCTGCTCGATGTCGAGCGCCTCAGGCGTCGCGCCCGCTGACCTGCAGCGACCCCTCCACCACGCGCAGGCGCCCGACGTCGACGAGGTGGTCGCGCTGCGCCTGCACCGACAGGCGCGCCGCGGGCCACAGGGTGCGGTCGACCTCGGCGTAGACGGTCGCCACGATGGCCTCGACGTCGGCGGCACCGTCGCCCACCGCGGACACCACCTGGTCGAGCCGCGCCGCCCGGTGCGCCTGGTAGAGCGCGATGACGGCGCTCACCTGGGCACCGGCCGGGCCGTGCCCAGGCAGCAGCGTCAGCTCGGGGGTGCGTTCGGCCAGGCGTTGGAGCCGGTCCAGCGAGGATAGGTAGTCGGCCAGCCGACCGTCCGGGTGGGCCACAACGGTCGTCCCGCGACCGAGAACGGTGTCGCCCGTCAGCACCGACTGCTCCTGCGGGAGGACGAGGCTGACGGAGTCGCCCGTGTGCCCGGGGGTCGCGACCACCTCGATGTGCAGGCCGTCGAGGACGACCTGGTCGGTGTCTGCGAGCCCGTCCGGCCCGGTGCGGTGCGCCGGGTCGACCGCGCGTACGGGGCAGCGCAGCCGCCGCGCGAGCTCGGCCGCACCCGCAGAGTGGTCGGCGTGCCCGTGGGTGAGCAGAACGAGCGCCGCGCGCCGACCGCTGGATGACAGGGCAGCGACGACCGCGTCAAGGTGCCTGGCGTCGTCGGGACCGGGGTCGACGACGACCGCGTGCGACGACCCGGGCTCGCTCAGCAGGTACGTGTTGGTCCCGTCCAGCGTCATCGGCCCGGGGTTGGGCGCCAGCACGCAGTCGACCCGCTCGCTGAGCCGTCCGCCGCGCCATGGGCCGTCGGCGGAGCCCGGCACCACCGGGGGCAGGGTCATGTGCCCTCCTTCGGGTCGTCGCCGGGGTAGCGGGGATCGCCGGGCAGCACCATCACGGCGTCGTCGCCCTCGCGCGCCCAGCCCACGGTGTGCCGAACCATCGGCGGGGCGGCCCGGTGCACGTCGGCGACGTCGTGAACACCCGTCAGCTCGGACAGGGTCCACCAGGTCGGCGGGAGCATGGCCAGCTGCCCGGCCTTCATCTCGTCGAGCCCGTCGGCGGGTCGCACCCAGCGCTCGGAGTGCGACTCGCCCGTGGCTACGCGGGGCTGCTGGCCGGCGGGGAGCGCCGCGACGAAGAACCAGGCGTCGAAGCGTCGCCGCTCGAAGCGTGGGGTGACCCAGCGCGACCAGGCGACCAGCGACCCCGAGTCGATGGCGAGCTCGTACTCGGCCAGCATCGCCGCCAGCGGCCGGCCGTCGCTGACCGCCTGCCGATCGGTCTCATCGGGCCAGGGCGACGCGGACGCCGCCTGGGGCGCGCCCGAGCCGTCGGCGGAAACGGCCAGCAGCACGCCGGTCTCCTCGAAGAGCTCACGTACTACCGCGACGACGTGCGAACGGGCCGCCTGCGGGTCGGCGTCGAAGCGCTGCGCCCAGGCTTGCGATCCGGGTCCGAACCAGGCGCTGTCGGGGACGGTCGCATCCGCCGGGTCGACCCGACCTCCGGGAAAGGCGAACATGCCCCCGGCGAACGCCAAGCCCGTGTGCCGGCGCTGCAGGTACACCTCGATGTCGGCGTCGGCGGGGCGCACCAGCACGACCGTGGCTGCCGGCCCGATGGGCACTGCCTCCTGCGTCCCGGCCGCGACCGCCGTGGCCCGCTGCGCGACCGACGGTGGAAGGACGATGCGCACGACGGCCCTCAGCCCGTCGCAGCCTCGGCGACGGCCTCGTCGATCCGCACGATGAGCTCGACCTCGACCGGCGCGCCGAGCGGCAGGCTCGCGACCCCGACGGCGCTGCGCGCGTGCACGCCCGCGTCACCCATGACCTCGCCCAGAACCGTGCTCGCACCGTTGACGACCGAGGGGTGATCAGTGAAAGAGGGGGCAGCGGCCACGAACCCGACGACCTTGACGATGCGCACCACGGAATCGAGGTCGACCAGGGCGTTGACCGCGGCGAGGGCGTTCAGCGCGCACTGCCGAGCGCACGCCGCTGCCGTGTCGACGTCGACGTCGACGTCGACGATGCCGGTCGCCATCAGCGCCCCGTCCCGCATCGGAAGCTGCCCGGCGGTGAACACGAGCGACTCGGAGCGCACCGCGGGGACGTAGCCCGCCAGCGGTGGCGTCACTGGGGGCAGCTTGATCCCGAGCTCGGCCAGCCGGGCCTTGACCTCGCTCACGTCTCAGCCCGCCAGCGGACGCTTGAGGTAGGCCACGAGGTTCTCCGGGGTCGGACCGGGCACGACGGCAACGAGCTCCCACCCGTCGGTTCCCCAGTTGTCCAGAATCTGCTTCGTCGCGTGGACGAGAAGCGGGACGGTGGCGTACTCCCAGCGCTGCATGACTCCGCACAGTAGTGCTGCGCACCTGCGACCAGCGCGACGACGCATCCCTTACTACCCTGGTCTGATCATGGTCGACTGGGAGCGGGTGCGCCTGCACATCGTGACGGGCAAGGGTGGCACCGGCAAGACCACCGTCTCGGCCGCGCTGGCCTTGGCGCTGGCCGCGGGCGGACGTCGGGTGCTGCTCGTGGAGGTCGAGGGCCGGCAGGGGTTCGCGAGCCTCTTCGACAGCCCACCGCTGCCCTACGAGGAGCGCAAGCTCGCGGTCGCCCCCGACGGTGGGGACGTGTACGCGTTGGCCATCGACGCGCAGGACGCGGTGCTGGAGTACCTGCAGATGTACTACCGCCTCGGCCGGGCAGGCAAGGCGCTCGACCGCATGGGGGCGCTGGAGTTCGCCACCACCATCGCCCCTGGCCTTCGCGACGTGCTGATGACCGGCAAGACCTACGAGGCGGCGCGTCGACGCGGCACCGGCGGAGGTTTCGCCTACGACGCCATTGTGATGGACGCCCCGCCCACCGGCCGGGTGACGCAGTTTCTCAACGTCAACGAAGAGGTCACCGAGCTCACCCGGGTCGGGCCCATCAACCGGCAGTCCGACTCGATCATGTCGTTGTTCCGCTCGCCGGCGACCGCCGTGCACGTGGTCACCGTGCTGGAGGAGATGCCGGTGCAGGAGACCGCCGACGGCATCGCCGACCTCACGGCGGCGCGGCTGCCGATCGGTGCCATCTTCGTGAACCAGGTGCGTCCCTCGCCGCTGCCCGAGCCCGACCTCGTCGCGGCGCAGGCCGGCTCGGTCGACACCGCAGCGCTGCGGGCGGGGCTCGTCGCCGGCGACCTCGCCGACCTGCCACACATGAGCGACGACCTGGTGGACGCCTGGGCAGCCGGGTTGGGTGCCGAGGTGATCGACCACGCTCGGCGGGTGGAGCTGGAGCAGGAGCAGTCTCAGCGTTTGGAGGCGATCGGGCCGCCAGTCGTCACGCTTCCGCGCCTGTCCGAGGGCATCGACCTGGGCTCGTTGTACACGCTGGCGCAGCTGCTGCGAGACACCGGTGTGCGCGGCTGGGACGGGCGGTCCGTGCGATGAGCCCGTTGTCGACCCAGCCCCGCCAACGACGCTTCGACGTCGACACGATGCTCGACGACCCAGCGACCCGCATCGTCGTCTGCTGCGGCTCCGGCGGGGTCGGCAAGACGACGACCGCCGCCGCGATGGCGCTGCGGGCAGCCGAGCGGGGACGGCGCACCGTGGTGCTCACCATTGATCCCGCACGCCGACTGGCCCAGTCGATGGGTCTGGACGAGCTCGACAACTCCCCGCGCACCGTCCTCGGCGTCGACGAGACCGGCGGTGGCTCGCTGGACGCCATGATGCTGGACATGAAGCGCACCTTCGACGAAGTCGTGCTCGCCCACGCCACGCCGGAGAAGGCTGCCGCCGTGCTCGACAACCCCTTCTACCAGGCGCTGTCGACGTCGTTCACCGGCACGCAGGAGTACATGGCCATGGAGAAGCTGGGTCAGCTGCGTGCCCAGAACGCCTGGGACCTGATCGTCGTCGACACCCCGCCGTCACGCTCAGCGCTGGACTTTCTCGACGCCCCCGCCCGGCTGGGGTCGTTCTTGGACGGCCGTCTCATCCGGGTTCTCACCGCGCCGGCGCGCGCCGGGGGCCGCGCCGGGTTCCGACTGGTCTCGGCTGGGTTCGGCGTGTTCACCGGAGCTCTGACGAAGGTGCTCGGCGGCGACCTGCTCACCGACGTCCAGACCTTCGTCGGTGCGCTCGACTCGATGTTCGGCGGCTTTCGTGAGCGGGCCGAGCAGACGTACGCGCTGCTGCAGAACCCGGAGACGACCTTCGTCGTGGTCGCCGCGCCCGAGCCGGACGCTCTGCGCGAGGCCGCGTACTTCGTCGAGAGGCTCGCCGGGGACGGGATGCCACTGGGCGGTCTGGTTCTCAACCGGGTGCACACGAGCGAGGTGCCCGCGCTGACCGCAGCCCAGAGCGTGTCGGCCGCCGACCACCTCGCCGAGTCACCCGAGCACGACCTCGCCGCGGCCGCGCTGCTGCTGCACGCCGAGCGCATGCGCGTCATCGAGCGGGAGCAGCGGCTGGCCCGACGCTTCAGCACGGCACACCCGTCGGTGCCAGTGGTCGACGTGCCGGCGTTCGCCACCGACGTCCATGACCTCGACGGCCTGCGCGAGGTCGCGGAGTCGTTGGCGAAGCAGGGCTAGACGCCCCCCAGAGGCTGCGTCGGCGCTACTCGACCCGGAGCGGTGCGCCGGTGCCGCGCTGCAGGGGAATCGCCTGGCCGAAGCCCTCACGGGCGTCCTCAAGGACGCGCCGCCACGAGACGACGTCGGAGCGGCGGCGTAGGAGTGCCCGGCGCTCGCGCTCGGTCATGCCGCCCCAGACACCGAACTCGATGCGGTTGTCGAGGGCGTCCGCGAGACACTCGGTTCGCACCGTGCACCCGCCACACACCGACTTGGCACGATTCTGCGCTGCGCCCTGCACGAACAGCGAATCGGGATCGCAGTCCCGACACGCCGCGTGGGACGGCCAGTCTTCTACCCAGGTCACAACGCCTCCGGCAGCCTCGTTGCTGACGTACGATGATCTTGCCGTTGATGATCAAAGCGGGTCGCAGGGTTGCGCGTCAAGATCACTAACGATGCGAATGCGCGACATCACGAGGGCTGGAAGGTGAACGACACCCGTGGCCGCCCAGTGAATCACCACGAAACGCTTAGATCGGGCGCATAGCGCTACGTCGCTTATCCTACTCAGGTGAGCCAGAATCCTATGACGGTCCTGGCGTCGGCCACCAAGCACCTGCTCGGCATCGTGGTCATCGCCGCGCTTGCTGGGCTCCTGGTGGCTGGGCTGGCCCTTCCCCTCGTCGGCGCGACGAGCGTTGCCGCGCGCACGACCGTCGACTCCTTCAGCGCCCTGCCCGCCGACTTCGAGGCGACCCCCCAGGCCCAGCGGTCGGTCGTGGTGGACGCCGAAGGCGACGAGCTGGCGGTCTTCTTCGACGAGAACCGCGTCTACAAGCCGCTTGACCAGATCTCGCCCCGCGTCCAGGAGGCGATCATCGCGATCGAGGACGCGCGCTTCTACGAGCACGGACCGATCGACCTGCAGGGCACTGCCCGGGCGCTGGTCACCAACGTGAGCAGCGGCTCGGTTGAGCAGGGCGGGTCGACGCTGACCCAGCAGTACGTCAAGAACGTGCTGCTCAGCCAGGCGGACTCCGATGAAGAGGCCGCTGCGGCGGTCGAGACGTCGTACACCCGCAAGCTGCGCGAGCTACGGCTCGCCATGGCCGCGGAGGAGCAGTTCACCAAAGACCAGATTCTCGAGCGCTACCTCAACATCGCCTACTTCGGCGGCGGGGCCTACGGGATCGAGGCTGCGGCGCAGCGCTTCTACTCCACCTCGGCCGACAAGCTCAACGTCAACCAGGCGGCGACCCTGGCCGGCCTCGTGCAGTCGCCCTCGCGCTACGACCCCGAGCAGTTCCCGGAGCGGGCCATCGCTCGGCGCAACGCGGTGCTCGAGGCGATGGTCGCGAACGAGGCGATCACTCCGGAGCGGGCCACGGCCGTGTCCGAGCGGGGCCTCGGGCTCAAAGCGTCTGACTCGACGAACGGCTGCACGGTCTCCTACGCACCCTTCTTCTGCGACTACGTGTACCGCGAGCTGATGGACTGGCCGGAGCTCGGCGAGACCGTCGAGCAGCGGGAGCGGACGCTGCGCCGCGGCGGGCTGCGCATCGAGACGACGCTCGAGCCGCGCGAGCAGAACGCCGCCCAGGACGCCGTGAGCGCCTATGTGGCACCCACCGACCGGGCAGTCGGCGCCATCGCCGTCGTCGAGCCCGGCACCGGGAACATCACGGCGATGACCCACTCCATGACCTACGGCAGCGGGCCCGGCGCGACGTTCGTCAACTTCGCCACGGACTTCGACCGGGGTGGCAGCGGCGGCTTCCAGAGCGGCTCGACGATGAAGCCGTTCGTCCTGGCGGCCGCCATCAAGCAGGGCATCCCGCTCAACACCCAGATCAACTCCCCGGCCGAGCTGAACCACGTGACCCCGATGCGCGTGTGCGAAGGTGCGGTGACAGACGCGTGGGAGGTCGGCAACTACGACAACAGCGGGGGCACGTACGACCTTCGCACTGGCACCTGGCGTTCGGTCAACACGTTCTACGCGCTGCTCGAGGAGCGCACCGGCATCTGCGACCCGGTCACGATCGCCGCGGCCGGCGGCCTGACCCGCGCCAACGGAGACGACCTGCTGCAGATCAAGTCGTTCGTCCTCGGTTCACAGGAGGTGTCGCCGCTCGGGATGGCCGAGGCCTACGCGATGTTCGCCGCTGGCGGCACCCACTGCGAGTCGGTCGCCATCACGTCGATCACCGCACCCAACGGCGGCGAGGTGCCCGTCCCGCCGGCCAACTGCGCCAAGGTTCTCGACGCAGGCGTCGCCGACGGCGTGAATCAGGTGCTGGAGGGCACGATCGACGGCCCCGACTCCGGTCGTACCGGAGCCCGGATGACCATCGGACGTCCCGCCGGCGGCAAGACCGGCACGACGGACGCGGCGAGCGACATCTGGTTCCTCGGCTACACGCCGCAGCGCGCCGCGGCGGTGGCCATCACGAACCCGCTGAAGGTCGAGTCACTGAAGGGCTACACGCTCAACGGTGTCTACTACGGCGAGGTCTGCGGTGGGTGCATCCCCGGGCCCATCTGGCAGCTGGCCATGAACGAGATCATGGCGCCCTTGCCCGTCGAGCAGTTCAACCGGCCCGACCCGACGGCCGTCGCCGGCGTCGCGACCACCATCCCGGACGTCCGCGGACTGTCTGGCCCCGAGGCAGTGGCCACGCTGCAGTCGGCCGGGTTCTCGGCCTTCGTCGCCGCCCAGGTCAACTCCTCGCTGCCCGTCGGACTCACCGTCGGCACCGACCCCAGCACCGGATCGTCGTACTACTCCGGTGGGACGGTGCGGGTGTTCACCTCGACAGGGTACGTGCCGCCCCCGCCTCCGCCGCCCCCGCCGGCGCCGGAGAAGAAGGACCCACCGAAGAAGACCAACAACAACAAGAAGAAGAACAACTGACGGTGCGGGTCGTTGCTCTCGGCGCCCTGGGCGCCGCGGCGGGTGGGCTCGCCTACTCGGCTGGCTACGAGGTGCACGCGTTTGCGCTGCGCCGCCATGTCGTGCCGGTGCTGCCGAAGGGGCATCGTCCGCTGCGTGTCCTGCACCTCTCGGACCTGCACATGACGCCATGGCAACGGTCCAAGCGGCAGTGGGTGGCCCAGCTCGCCTCCATCGAGCCCGACCTGGTGGTCACCACCGGTGACCTGATCGCGCACCGCGACGCCGTGCCGGTGCTCGGCCAGGCCCTCGGGGGGCTGCTGGAGCGCCCGGGGGTGTTCGTGCGCGGCTCGAACGACTACTTCGCCCCGGTGCTGAAGAACCCCGGTCGCTACCTGCTCCCCGACGACGGCGTGCGCGACCGCCACGGCGACCGACTGCCCACGGCTGCGCTCGACGGGCTGCTCACCGGTGCGGGATGGGCCGACGTCGACAACGCCCGGACGGCTGTGCCGCTCGGTGACCTGCACGTAGAGGTGGTGGGCACGGACGACGCCCACCTCGACTACGACCGCTACGCCGACGTCGCGGGGCCGCGCTCCCCGCAGGCCGACCTGCTGCTGGGTGTCACCCACGCCCCCTACGTGCGGGTGCTCGACGCGATGGCCGCAGACGCCGTCGATCTCATCTTCGCCGGGCATACCCACGGTGGGCAGCTCTGCCTGCCGGGTGGACGGGCGCTGGTCACCAACTGCGACCTCGACCCCGCCCGGGCCCGCGGCCTGTCGCGACACCCGGCGGACGGGCAGGGCGACGCGGCCTGGCTGCACGTCTGCGCCGGCCTGGGGACGAGCCCTACCGCTCCGGTCCGGTTCGCCTGCCGCCCGGAGGCATCGCTGCTCACTCTGGTGCCAAGGACGGGCGACCGGTAGCCCCCCTCGGCTCCGATACACTTCACGTGGTGCCCGCGGCCTGGCTGCGGGCATCGGGGTGTGGCGCAGCTTGGTAGCGCGCGTCGTTCGGGACGACGAGGCCGTGGGTTCGAATCCCGCCACCCCGACACGATGGCCGGGACGCCGACAAGGCGTCCCGGCCGCGTATCGGGCCTTGGCAGCGCCGACACTGGGAGCGGGATCCTCGCCTTGATGGTCCCCGCCGGACTCAGCCGGTGAGCTCGGCCGCCACAACCTCGGCGATCTGGGCGGTGTTGAGGGCGGCGCCCTTGCGCAGGTTGTCCCCGCACACGAACAGCTCGAGGGCGTTCGGCTCGTCGAGGTGCTGGCGCAGCCGTCCGACCCAGGTGGGATCGGTGCCGACGACATCGTTGGGCGTGGGGAACTCCCCGCGCTCCGGGTCGTCGTACACGACCACGCCAGGGGCGTCGGCGAGCACCCGTCGCGCGGCGTCGACAGTGACGGCGCGCTCGAACACGGCATGCACCGCGAGGGAGTGGGTCGTCACCACAGGCACACGCACGCAGGTCGCCGCCACGCGCAGGCCGGGCAGGTCGAGGATCTTGCGAGACTCGTTGCGCACTTTCAGCTCTTCGCTGGTCCAGCCGTCGTCCTTGAGTGACCCGGCCCACGGCACGACGTTGAGCACGAGAGGCGCCGGGAAGGGCCCGAGGTCGTCGCCGATGGTGCGGCGGACGTCGCCGGCCCGGGTGCCGATGTCGCGGCTGCCGGACACCTTCGCCATCTGGTCGTAGAGGGTGTCCACGCCTTCTTGCCCGGCACCCGACGCGGCCTGGTAGGACGACACGACGAGCTCGGCCAGACCGAACTCCGCGTGCAGCGCGCCCACGGCGACGATCATCGACAGCGTCGTGCAGTTCGGGTTGGCGATGATGCCGCGCGGACGCTGCCGAGTCGCGTGCGGGTTGACCTCCGGCACGACCAGCGGGACGTCGGGGTCCATCCGAAAGGCGCCGGAGTTGTCGACCACGACGGCACCGCGCTCGGCGGCCACCGGGGCCCACGCGGCCGAGACCTCGTCGGGCACGTCGAACATGGCCACGTCCACCCCGTCGAACACCTCCGGGGCCAGTGCCTGCACCTGCACCTGCTCGCCCCGGACCGTGAGCGTGCGCCCCGCGGAGCGAGGCGAGGCGACGAGTCGGATCTCTCCCCACACGTCCTCACGGGTGGTGAGCAGGTCGAGCATGACGGTGCCGACGGCACCCGTGGCACCGACGACAGCAAGGGTGGGGCGGCTCATCGGCCGGTACCTCCGTAGACGACAGCTTCAATGTCGGTGGCGTCGAGGTCGAACGCGGTGTGGATGGCAGCCACCGCACGATCGACGTCATCGGCCTGCACCACGACCGACAAGCGAATCTCCGACGTGGAGATCATCTCGATGTTGACCCCGGCGTCGGCCAGCGCTCCGAACAGCCGGGCGGACACACCCGGGTGCGTCCGCATGCCCGCTCCGACCAGGGAGACCTTGCCGATCTGGTCGTTGTACTTGAGATCTTCGACGCCGGACTGCTCGGCGATCGAATGCAGCGCGGCGAGAGCTCGCGGCCCGTCGGCCTGCGGGAGCGTGAAGGAGATGTCGGTACGGCCCGTGCCGGCGGCCGAGACGTTCTGCACGATCATGTCCAGGTTCGCGCCCGCGTCGGCCACCGTCTCGAAGATGCGGGCGGCGGCGCCGACCACGTCCGGCACGCCGACCAGGGTGATCTTGGCCTCGCTGCGGTCGTGGGCCACGCCGGAGATGATCGGCTGCTCCATGGTGGTCTCCTGTTCGCTGGCCTCGATGGCATCGGCCCAGGACGCGGCCACGATGGTGCCCGGGCGTTGGGAGAAGCTCGACCGTACATGGATCGGCAGCGAGTAGCGCTTGGCGTACTCCACGCACCGCAGGTGCAGCACCTTCGCGCCGCTGGCGGCCATCTCGAGCATCTCGTCGTAGGTGATCGCCGCCAGCCGACGCGCGGCGGGGACAATGCGTGGGTCGGCGGTGAACACGCCGTCCACGTCGGTGTAGATCTCGCAGACCGACGCGTCGAGCGCGGCAGCGAGGGCGACGGCGGTGGTGTCCGAGCCACCGCGACCGAGCGTCGTCACGTCCTTGGTGTCTTGGGAGACGCCCTGGAACCCCGCCACGATCGCGATGGCGCCGACGTCGAGAGCGCCACGGATACGTCCGGGAGTCACGTCGATGATGCGTGCCTTGCCGTGCACCGAGTCGGTGATCACGCCGGCCTGGGAGCCGGTGAAGGAGCGGGCCTGGTGCCCCAGCTCGGCTATCGCCATCGCCAGCAGGGCCATGGAGATGCGCTCACCGGCCGTGAGCAGCATGTCGAGCTCACGGGCCGGGGGCTCGGCACTGACCTGCTGGGCGAGGTCGAGCAGTTCGTCGGTGGAGTCGCCCATGGCCGACACGACGACACACACCTCGTTCCCGGCGTCGCGCGTGGCGACGATCCGTTCGGCAACGGCGCGGATGCGGCCGGCGTCGGACACCGACGACCCGCCGTACTTCTGGACGACGAGGCCCACACGCGCTCCTGGAATCGGCTGATGACGAGGACGACCAGCCGGGCTGCCGGACAGCCGCGACTGGCTAGGTCAGTCTACCTGGGGTCGCGACCGCGGTGGCTGGGCGTGACGCCGGGCCAGGTCAGACAGCCCGCCTGCCCTCCAGCGCGCGTCCGAGCGTGACCTCGTCGGCGTACTCCAGGTCGCCCCCCACCGGCAGGCCGCTGGCCAGCCGGGTGACGCGCACGTCCATGGCACTCATGAAGCGTGAGAGGTAGGACGCGGTCGCCTCGCCCTCGATGTTGGGGTCGGTGGCGATAATCACCTCGGTGACCTCGCCGCTGGCCAGGCGCGTCATCAGGCCGGCGATGCGCAGGTCGTCCGGACCGATGCCGTCGATGGGCGAGATCGCGCCACCCAGCACGTGGTAGAGGCCGCGGAACTCGCGGGTGCGCTCGAGTGCCACGACATCCTTGGCCTCCTCGACCACACAGATCACGGTCGCGTCGCGGCGCGGGTCTTGGCAGACGCGGCACTGCGCCGACTCCGCCACGTTGCCGCAGGTGTCACAGAACCGGACGCGGCTCTTGACCTCCGCGACGGCGGTGACGAGCCTCTCGACATCGGTCGGGTCCGCCGCCAGCAGGTGGAAGGCGATGCGCTGGGCGCTCTTCGGCCCGATGCCAGGCAGCCGGCCCAGCTCGTCGACGAGGTCTTGCAGGGCGCCGTCGAACACCTCAGTCGTCCGCGTCGCGGTCACCGAGCTGCTCGAGCCCGGGAGGCTGTTCGATCTCGACCACAGGCTCGACGCCGGGGTCGGTCGCGGGTCCACCGAACAGGTCGCCGAGAGACCCGCCGAACATGCCCCCGAGCTGGTCGCCGATCTGGTCACCCAGCCCTTCGGAGACCTGCGCCATGCTGGCGGCCGCCTGGTCCTCGGCCACCGCCTTCGCGTCCCGGACGGCGGCCACCACAAGGTCGGCCACCGTCTCCCAGGCGTCGGGGTCGTCGGGGTCGTAGGCCTGCGGCGAGATGACCAGCGAGCGCAGGTCGCCGCGACCGTCCACGGTGGCCGTCACCAGCCCGCCGCCGGCCGACCCGGTGGCGAGCAGGTCGGCCAGGGCCTCCTGGGCGTCCATCATCTGCTGCTGCATCTGCTGGGCCTGGGCCAGCAGCGCGCCGAAGTCGGGCATTCCCGTCGTCATGGTCGTCTCATCTCCTCGTGGCGTCAGGTCTCGTCGACCACTTCGACGATGCTGGCACCGAGCTCGCGCGACAGCAGGTCTGCACCGCTCACGTCGTCAACGACGGGGTCGTCGGGGTCGATCTGGTCTCGCTGGTCGCTCGGCGTGCCCCCAGCCGGCGATGCCCGGGTGGCCGCCGCCTCGTTGGCCGGCGTCCCCTCGGCTCGCGGGCTTGACGGTCGCGCCGCCTGCTGCGGCGCTCGATCGCTACTGGACTGGCCGCCGGCTCTGGGTCGAGGTGCCCGGGCACTGGTCGGGGCGGCGCCGCCTGTCGGCTGGACGACCGCGTCGATGCGAAGCTGGCGGCCGAGGACGTCGAGCACCGCCTGCTGCAGGTAGGCCACGTAGTCGGGACGAGAGACGAGCGTGTCGCGTAGGCCGGGGCTGCGCACGCCGAGCACGAGCACGTCGTCGGCGATGTCGAGGGGCTCGGCGTTGTCCTTGATGAACGTCCACGGCGTACGCCGTAGCTCTCGCAGCCGCTCCAGCACCTCGGCCCACACGTGGCGCAGGGCGGCGATATCGCTCTGCTCGGTGGAGGCAACGCCGGACGGGGGTGCCGACGGTGCCTGAGTCGGGGCCGAGGGGGGTGCCGACGGGGCCGGTGTCGGGGGGGCGGACGGCGCGGGAGCGGATGGAGCGTCGCCCGGGGGCGCCACCGCAGCGCGGCCGGTGCCCGGGGAGCTGCTTGTCGGCGCGACCGGTGGGGCCTGGTCGAGACGTCGCTCCATGCGGTCGATGCGCGCGTGGAGCTCGGCCACACCAGTCTCGGTGCCGGGGAGAAGCAGGCGCGAGCAGACCAGCTCGAGCTGCAAGCGCGTGGGCGTCGTCCCCCGCATCGACACGATGCCCTCGTCGGCGACGTGCGCGAGCCGCACGAGATCGGCCCGGCCGAACGACGCGGCCTGCGCACGCATGCGTTCGGCCTGGTCGTCCGGGGCTGACACCAGCCCGCTGTCGAGGGCGTCCGGCACAGTCTGCACGAGCAGCAGGTCACGCAGCCGCTCCAGCAGGTCGGTGAGAAAGCGTCGGGGGTCGTGCCCGGACTCCACGACGCGGTCGGCGGCGTGGAACACCTCCCCCGCATCGCCGGCGGCCAGACCTGAGACGACGGAGTCCAGCAGCGACGCGTCGGTGAAGCCCAGCTGCTCGTAGGCCAGCGAGTAGGTGACGCCGTCGTCGTCCGCGCCGGCCAGCAGCTGGCCCAGCACCGAGAGCGCGTCACGCACCGAACCGGCCCCGGCGCGGGCGACGAGGTCGAGCGCGGCCGGCTCGGCTGTTGCCCCCTCCTGCTCGCACACCCAGCGCAGGTGTGCCTGCATCGTGCGCGCAGGGACGAGCCGGAACGGGTAGTGGTGGGTGCGGGAACGGATCGTCGGAAGGATCTTGTCCGGCGACGTGGTGGCGAAGACGAAGCGGACGTGGGGCGGCGGCTCCTCGATGATCTTCAGCAGAGCGTTGGCCGCGCTCGTGCTGAGCATGTGCGCCTCGTCGATGATGTAGATCTTGTAGCGCGAGGCCATGGGGGCGAAGTGGGCACGCTCGCGCAGCTCGCGGGCGTCGTCGACGAGGCCATGGGTGGCCGCGTCCAGCTCGATCACGTCCAGGCTGCCCGACCCGTTCGGCGCGAGGTCGACGCACGAAGCGCAGGTGCCGCACGGCTCGGGCGTGGGCCCCTGCTCGCAGTTGAGCGAGCGGGCCAGAATGCGCGCGCTCGACGTCTTGCCGCACCCGCGGGGCCCGGAGAACAGGTAGGCGTGGTGCACCCGGTTCTTGTCGATCGCCCGCACGAGCGGAGCCGTCACGTGGTCTTGCCCCACGATGTCGCCGAAGCGACCAGGGCGGTAGGTGCGGTAGAGGGCGAGCGCCACGTCCGGCACCATAGTCGCGACCACCGGCACGAGCCGCCGGCGATGGGCCTAGTGGACAGATGGCCCCCCGCGCACCCGGTAGAGCCCGCCGACCCTTGCTGCCTTCCGGCCCTGGGGGGGTTGAGCGAGGTGCCGCCGCGCGGGGGACCGGCGCCAAGGATACGCATCGCTGCGGGCGGCCTGGCACCGACTGCCCAGCGCTTCGTCGGGCTGCGGCCCGACGGGTACCCTGCTCCACGGAGGATTCGCCTAGTGGCCTATGGCGCGCGATTGGAAATCGCGTTGGGGTTGATAGCCCCTCGCGGGTTCAAATCCCGCATCCTCCGCCACGAGGTCGGGGACGGCGCGGTGGTCGTCCCCGACCTTTCTCGGTCCACGCGACCGCAGTCGCGACCGCGCCCTGCGAAGCCCAGGCGCGGCAGGCGCCCGGCTCTCCTAGACTCGCCCACGATGCACAGCGACGACGACGCAACGGTGGAGGGCTCGTGACCTACGACGTCGAAGGGCCAGACCCCGTCAAGCGGCGATCGCTGACCAAGCCGGTGCGCACGGCCATCGTGCTCGGCCTGCTCGCGGTGGGTGTCCTGGTGGCGTTCAACTGGGGCTGGCAGCAGTTCACCCAACCGTTCGGCGCCGCGGCTGCGACACCCGCTGCGCCGACCTGTACGCCCGCACCCGAGGCCGTCGCCGCCCTGCCCGCGCCGGGCAAGATCACCGTCAACGTGTACAACGCATCGGGCACCTCGGGTGTCGCAGCGACCACAGCGGACGCACTGGCTGCCCAGGGGTTCAAGATCGGCGCCGTCGACAACGACCCGCTCGGCAAGCGCCTGGACGGGGTCGGCGAGATCCGCTCGGCGCCCAAGGCCAAGAACCGCGTCGAGCAGCTTCAGCGCTACATCCCGGGAACAGTGTGGGTGCAGGATGATCGCCCGGGCCGCAACCTCGACTTCGCCGTCGGGGCAAGCTTCACCGAGCCCACCGTGCCCGAACCACTGCCGGAGAACTCGGTCGAGAACACCGAGGACGACATCCCCACCTGCTGAGGCGCGTCGCACCCCGGCCAGCGGCGTCAGTCCCCCGGCTTGGGCTCACCGCGCATGCCTTGTGCCCAGCGACGCCATCGTGACGGGCGCCAGCGAAGCGGCAGGTCGTCCCCGCTCGAGGCGACCTCGGGCGGTTCGACCCACCCGGCCAGGCGTCCGCTTCGACTGACCGCCTTGAGCCGGCGTTCCGTCTCGGCTCGGGTGCCGTGCGGCGCCACGACCAGCACCCCGTCCCCGTGGCGTAACGAGGTCGTCGCCTTCGGTACGAACCCCACCTCGTCGCGCACCACCAGCGCCACGGACGCCCCCGGCGGCAGACGCAGCTCGGCCACCTCCACACCGTGCAGCCGGGACGTGGACGACACCTTGAGCTGGAGCATGTCGGCACCCACCCGTTCCAGCGGGGCGGCCTCGAGGCCGACATCGCGGCTCTCGGCCTCTTCCACCACGCCCAGCACGCTCGCCAGTCGTCCGAGCGGGGGCGTCTGCACGAGCGTGAACACGATCACGGCGATGAAGACCAGGTCGAAGACCCGTTCCGAGCCAGGGAACGCCTCAGACAGCGGGATGGTGGCGAGCACCACCGGCACGGCCCCGCGCAGCCCCGCGACCGACAGGAACGCCTGTTCGCGCCACGGCACGCGGAACGGGAGGCACGAGACGAGCACCGACATGGGGCGGGCCGCGATGATCGTGACCGGCACGACCACCAAGGCGGTGACGAGAATCGTCCGGTCGATCTCCAGCGGGTAGGCGATCAGGCCGAGCATCACGAACAGCCCGATCTGGGCGAGCCATGCCAGACCCTCGACGAACGACTTCGTAGCGGGACGGTGCGGCAGGTCGGCGTTGCCCAGCACGAGGGCAGCGAGGTAGACCGCAGCGAACCCGCTGGCGTGCACGAACGAGGCACCGCCGTAGGCCAGCACCGCGACTGTCACGACGGCGAGCGGGTACAGCCCGGATGACGGCAGCGCGGTTCGCCGCAGCAGCCAGGCGCCCCCGAAGCCGACCGCCAGTCCGATCACCGAGCCTGCCGCGAGCTCGAAGGCCACCGTCGCCAAGAACCCGCCCCAGCCGAGCTCGTCCTTGGCCCCGGTCGCCAACAGCGTCACCAGCAGGACGGTCGGAGCGTCGTTGAGCCCCGACTCCGCCTCGAGGGCGCCGGCGACCCGGGGCCGCAGGGGCACGCGGCGCAGCACCGAGAACACCGCAGCGGCGTCGGTCGAGGCGAAGATCCCGCCCAGGATCAGCGCCGTCGTCCAGTCCAGGCCAAGCCCGTAGTGGGCCACGACCGCCACGATCGCGGTGCTCACCGCGACGCCGACGGTGGAGAGCAAGAACCCGAGCGGCATCGCCGTGCGGACGTCGCTCCAGCGGGTGGTTAGGCCACCCTCGGTAAGAATCACGACCAGCGCCGCAAAGCCCAGGGCGTGGGCAGTCGCTGCGTCGTCGAAGTTCAGGCCCGCCGAGCCCAGAACCACCCCGATGACAAGGTAGGCCAGCAGGCTCGGCAGCCCGAGTCGCGCCGACAGGCGCACTGCCAAGATGGCCAGTCCCAGCACCGCCGCGCCCACGAGCAGGGCGCGGTCGAGGGTCTCGACGTCCACGCCACCTCACTCCCGGTCACTGCGGTCGGCCAACGCTGTGGGTCACGGTTCCTCGAAGCACAACGGCGCCCCACGGTTGGTGAGGCGCCGTCAGCTCGCGCGGTGGCGGTGGGATTTGAACCCACGGAGGAGTTGCCCCCTCACACGCTTTCGAGGCGTGCTCCTTAGGCCGCTCGGACACGCCACCGCCGGTGAGAATACCCGACCAGCGCCGACTCAGCCCGGGCGGCGGTCGGCGAAGAAGTCGCTGAGCAGGTCGGCGGACTCCGTCGCCAGCACCCCCCGCACCACCTGCGGCCGGTGGTTCAGCCTCCGGTCGCGCACCACGTCCCACAGCGACCCGACCGCCCCCGCCTTGGGGTCGTCCGCGCCGTAGACCAGCCGCTGCACCCGGGCGAGCACCACGGCTCCCGCGCACATCGTGCACGGCTCCAGGGTCACGACGAGGGTCGCACCGTCCAGCCTCCACGAGCCTGCGGTACTCGCCGCCGCGCGCAGCGCGAGCACCTCGGCGTGGGCCGTCGGGTCGCCGACCGCCTCCCGCTCGTTGCGGCCGCAGCCGATCACGTGTCCGGTCTCGTCCAGCACCACAGCGCCGACCGGCACGTCGCCGGTGCGCAGCGCAAGCCTCGCCTCGTCCAGGGCAAGCGCCATCGCGTCCGCGGCGTCCATGCCCGCCATCCTGCCCCACCCGGCCTCGACGTCGTGCGTGCCAGCGAACGCGGGGCATCGGCTTGGGTGGCTCGGACGCAACCGCGGTGGCGGCCGGGTCGTAGGCTCAGTACGTGCTCCTGCATGTCGTCGACCATCCGCTCGTCGCCCACAAGCTCACCATGCTCCGTGACGCCTCGACTGCGTCGCCGACGTTCCGGCAGCTGGCCGACGAGCTGGTGACGCTGCTGGCCTACGAGGCCACCCGGCAGGTTCGGGTGGAGCCGGTCACCGTCGCGACTCCGGTTGCCCCAGCCAATGGCGTGCACCTTGCTCATCCGACGCCGCTGGTGGTGCCCATCCTGCGCGCCGGCCTCGGCATGCTCGAAGGCATGACGCGACTCGTCCCGACGGCCGAGGTGGGCTTTCTCGGCCTCGTCCGCGACGAGGTCACGCTGCTGGCCACCACCTACGCTGAGCGACTGCCCGACGACCTGTCGGGGCGCCAGTGCTTCGTGCTCGACCCGATGCTGGCCACCGGCGGGACGCTGTCGTCGGCGATCCACTACCTCGCTGCACGCAACGCCGCCGACGTCACCGCCATCTGCCTCCTCGCCGCGCCGGAGGGTCTGGAGCTGCTCGAACGCGAGACTGACGCGCTCGACATGCCGCTGACCATCGTCACCGCCTCGGTGGACGAACGCCTGAACGACGTCGGCTACATCGTGCCCGGGCTCGGGGATGCCGGGGATCGCCTCTACGGCTCCGCCGGCTCCTAGCCCTGGGACTGACGAACCCGCTCCGCACCTGCTCCGCACCCTCCCCCCGCCGCCTCCCCCGCCGATCTTGGCACTGCGGCCGTAAGTCCAGCCGCATGTGGCGCGGGCGCCAAGATCGCGGTGCTGTTGTGGGCTGGGGGCGGGCCTGAGCCCAGGGTGGGGTTAGGCGGTCACCTTGGCGGGCAGGGCGGCGACGATGTCGTCCACGCGGTCCTTGGCGTCACCGAACAGCATCTGGGTGTTCTCCTTGAAGAACAACGGGTTCTGCACACCCGCGTAGCCCGTGGCCATCGACCGCTTGAAGACGATGACGTCGCGGGACTCCCACACGTGCAGCACCGGCATGCCCTCGATCGGGCTGCCCGGCTCGTCGATGGCAGCCGGGTTGACGGTGTCGTTGGCGCCGATGACCAGCACGACGTCGGTGTCGGGGAAGTCATCGTTGATCTCGTCCATCTCCAGCACCACGTCGTAGGGCACCTTCGCCTCGGCGAGCAGCACGTTCATGTGCCCAGGCAGGCGTCCGGCCACGGGGTGGATGCCGAAACGCACCTCCGTGCCGTTCTCGCGCAGCCTGCGGGTCAGCTCGGCCACCGGGTACTGCGCCTGGGCGACGGCCATGCCGTAGCCCGGCGTGATGATCACCGAGGATGCCTCCGAGAGCATGGCGGCGACATCGTCGGCGTTGATCTCGCGGTGCTCGCCGTAGTCCTTGGCCTCGCCCGAGATCTGCCCGTCGGTGCCGAAGCCGCCGGCGATGACCGAGATGAACGAGCGGTTCATGCCGACGCACATGATGTAGCTCAGGTACGCACCGGACGAGCCGACCAGGGCGCCGGCGACGATGAGCAGGTTGTTGTTGAGCAAGAAGCCGGTGGCTGCGGCGGCCCACCCCGAATAGCTGTTGAGCATCGAGATGACGACGGGCATGTCGCCGCCGCCGATGGATGCCACGAGGTGCCAGCCGAACAGCAGGGCGATGACGGTCATGATCGCAAGCGGCACGAGGTTCGGGTCGACCACGAACCACACCATGAGACCGAGCGACACCACGACCGCAGCCAGGTTGAGCCAGTGGCGGGCCGGAAGCACCAGCGGCGCGGACTTCATCTTCGCGCTCAGCTTGAGGAACGCCACGATCGAGCCGGTCAGCGTGACCGCCCCGATGAAGACGCCGAGGAAGACTTCACCGTTGTGGATGGCCTCGGTGCCGAGCGCCTCGTACAGCGCCTTGACCTCTGGAAACTCCTCGGCCTCGAAGAAGGAGTTGTAGGCCACGAGCACGGCGGCGGCACCGACGAACGAGTGCAGCAGCGCGATCAGCTCGGGCATGCCGGTCATCTCCACGCTGCGCGCGCGCCAGATTCCGATGGCGGCGCCGATGAGCATCGCGGCGACGATGAAGACGAGCACGTCCCAGCCGTCGCGGTTGATCGCCAGCCCGATGGAGGACGTGATGGCCACGGTGATGCCGGCGATGCCGAAATAGTTGCCGTGCTTGGCCGTCTCGTGCTTCGACAGCCCCGCGAAGGCGAGGATGAACAGCAGGGCGGTGACCAGGTAGGCCGCCGTCACGAGGGTGGGGGTCGTCAGCTCCATGACTCAGGCCTTCCGGAACATGTTGAGCATCCGGTAGGTCACCAAGAACCCACCGAACACGTTGATGCTGGCAATCAGGACGGCGATGAACGCCAACGCCGTGATCAAGGCGTTCCCGGTGCCGAGCTGCAGCAGGGCGCCGACGACGATCACGCCGGAGATCGCATTCGTCTCCGACATCAGCGGCGTGTGCAGCGCGTGGTGAACGTTGCCGATCACGTAGTAGCCGATGACGATCGCCAGGGCGAACACCGTGACCTGCGGCAGGAAAGCCTCGGGAAGGAAGGGCGCGACGGCCAGGAAGGCCGCGGCGCCGGCCCCGACGATCCAGAACTTGCGGTTCGGATCCTTGACCTTGACCGGTTTGGGCTCCACGGGGGCGGCAGGCGCGGCAGCCGGGGCTGCCGACACTTGCACCGGGGGTGGTGGCCAGAGCACTTCACCCTCTTTGACCACGGTCATGCCGCGCTGCACGGCGTCGTCGAGGTCGAGCGTGAACTGCCCGTCCTTCTCCGGCGTCACGAGCTTGAGCAGGTTGACGAGGTTGGTGCCGTAGAGCTGCGAGGCCTGGGTGGGCAGACGTCCGGGAAGGTCGGTGTAGCCGAGGATCGTCACGCCGTTGTCGGTGACGACCTTCTCGTCGGCCGCCGACCCGGCGACGTTGCCGCCGTTGGACGCCGCCATGTCGACGATGACGCTGCCGTTCTTCATCGAGGCGACCATCTCTTCGCTGATCAACCGCGGAGCGGGCCGGCCGGGGATGAGGGCCGTGGTGACGATGATGTCGACGTCCTTGGCCTGCTCGGCGTACATCGCCTCGGCCTTGGCGTTGAAGTCGTCGGTCGTCTCGGTGGCGTAGCCGGTGGCGCTGGGGCCGGTGTCTTCGACGTCGATGCGCAAGAACTCCGCACCCATCGACTCCACCTGCTCGCCCACCTCGGAGCGGGCGTCGAAGGCTCGCACGATGGCGCCGAGGCTGTTGGCGGTGCCGATAGCCGCCAGGCCGGCCACGCCGGCCCCGACCACGAGCACCTTGGCCGGGGGCACCTTGCCGGCGGCGGTGACCTGACCGGTGAACAGCGACCCGAACTCGTTAGCCGCCTCGATGACGGCGCGGTAGCCGGCGATGTTGGCCATCGACGACAGCACGTCGAGCGACTGGGCGCGCGAGATGCGCGGCACGGCGTCCATGGCCAGCGCGGTGACACCGCGAGCGGCGAGGGCCTCGACCAGGTCGGGCGAGAGCGCGGGAGCCAGCAGGCTGACGATCGTCTGCCCGGCCTGCAGGCGCGCCAGCTCGGCGTCGGTCAGGGCGTTGATCTTGAAGATGATCTCGGCGTCCCAGACCTCCTCGCCAATGACCTCAGCACCGGCGGCGAGAAAAGCGTCGTCGGCGAAGGACGAGGCGACACCTGCTCCCGATTCCACGAGCACGTCGTAACCGAGCTTCTTGATCTGCTCGACGGTCTTCGGGGTGGCCGCTGCCCGGGTCTCTCCAGGCTTGGACTCGCGGGGTACACCGATGCGCACGGGTGGGGTCCTTTCGGGCAGCTGACGATTCGTTGGAAGCTAAGGCGGACGCTACTGGCGCACACCCCGTAGCGGGTAAGGGACTCTCGGCCCGGTTGTGACCCTGCACTAGGTCACGACGCGGGGTCGGGTTGGGCCCGGTGTGCCGCCGTCAGGCCGTCGGGTACGAGCCCGGCGGGTAGTCCCGGCGCACGTAGGTGACGGCCTGCTGGCGACGCGTCCAGCTGCTCACGTACGAGCCGAGGTCGGCGACGAAGGCGAGCGCGACGAACAGCCACGCGAAACCCACGACGTCACCGGCGTACCAGTGGATCAGCACGAACGTGAGCGTGGAGTAGGGCAGAAAGAGCCATCCGAGGAATGGGACGATCCAGCTTCCGTCGAACGCCCGGGTGATCTCGTCGTTGAACAGGGCCATCAGCACGAGAGCGAGGCGAGGCGCGAAAGCACCCAGGGCAAGAACGAAGCACCCGCACATGACCGATCACCCTCACGCTGCACGACAGCACCGACAGTGCGAGACGCTACCGGAGTGAACCCGTCCGCCGGCACCGCTGCGCCCTCGGTCGCCGCTCGGCGCGCCCGAGTCGCGGTGGGGCTGATGTTCTTCGCCAACGGGATCGCCCTCACGACCGTGCTGCCTCGGCTGCCCGAGCTCAAGGCCGACCTCTCCCTGACGAACACGGCACTCGGACTCGCGCTGGCCGCGGCTCCCGTCGGCTCGTTGACCGCTGTCCCCCTGACCGGACGGCTGATCGCTCGGTTCGGCTCGGCACCCGTTGCCGCCGTCGCCGGGCTCGTGCTCGGGTTGGCGCTGCCGATGCTGGGCATCGCGCCGGCGTGGGCCGCGCTCGCGGGCACCTACCTCGTGCTCGGGGCGGCTGACGGGGTGATGGACGCCGCGATGAACGCTCACGGCCTGCGAGTGCAGAAGCAGTACGGACGCTCGCTCATCAACGGCATGCACGGTCTCTGGAGCCTCGGCGCGGCAACCGGGGCTGCGATCGGCACGCTGTGCGCCGCGCTGCGGGTGCCCTTGCAGCTGCAGCTGCTGGGGGTGGCCGCGATCGTCCTGGCAGCAGCCGGGGCCGCGACAGCGTGGCGGATGCGCGGACCCGACCCGGCCGACCTCAACGACGAGCCGACGGACGCGCCGCTCGAGGATCCATCGGCGCACTCTTCGCCACAGCAGGCTGGCGGGGTATGGCGGGCCGTCCGTCCGCTGGCCTGGGTGGGTCTGCTCGGTGTGCTCGCCGGCATCCCCGAAGACGTCGCCAACGCATGGAGCACGCTCTACCTCGACGAGGGACGAGACGCCCCACCCGGCCTCGCCGGCCTCGGCTACACCACGTTCGCCGCCGCGATGCTGCTCAGCCGCTTCTCTGCCGACCGGGTGACCGACCGGTTCGGGACCGTCACCGTGGCCAGGTTCGGCGGTCTGCTGGCCTTCGCCGGCTACGTGGTGGTGCTGTCGTCGCCGGTGCTGTGGCTGTCGATCGCGGGGTTCGCGCTCGTCGGGCTGGGCATCGCGCCCGCGTTCCCCACGCTGTTCCACGCGTCCGGGCACTGGCCCGGCGTGCGCTCAGGCGACGGGGTGACGGTGCTGTCGTGGGTGGCTCGGCTCGGCTTTCTCGTCACCCCGCCGCTGGTCGGCCTGATCGCCGACAACGCCGGCATCGGTACCGGGCTGTGGGTGGGTGCCGCCGCGGCCCTGGCGTACGCGCTGCTGGCCGGGCGCCTCGCACCCGCCGTGCGACAGCCAGCACCCGCTTGACGAGACAGAGGTCGACCTAACGAGGCGCACACACCTCGTCAAGCACCCCGATGCCCAGGTGACGTGGTCACTGGGCGGTGGGGTCAGCGGCTGGCGAGGAAGGCCTCGATGTCGTCGGCGGCGACGTCCAGCAGGTTGTGGGCCAGGTCGGACAAGGCACGTCCGGCCGCGAGCTCGTCGCCGATCTCCGGCACGGGCCGGTCAGCGGGGTTGCGCCGCGCGTAGCCCTCCCCAGTGATGTGGCTCGACCCGCCCGTCTCGAGCACCGCGTGGGCGCGCGTGCGGTCGTCGTCGACCTCGTCGATGCTGATCGCGACCGTCCACTTCTTGGCGTGCATGGTCTCCATCTGCCTCACCAACCCTTTCGGACTACCGTGACGCTAGGCACACCAGCATGGTCTGAACGAGAGGCAGAAGTCACATGCGCGAGATCGTCTGGCGGTTCGACGACACGACCCCGAGGGGGGCGGCAGCACCGACAGATCCCGCCTCAGCCAAGGCAACGCTCGAGGCGGGCAACCAGGCCTTCGCCGAGCTGTTCGACGAGGGTGGCCTCGACAAGCGCATCATGCCGCTGAGCCCCGCCGACCTCGGCGTCAGCGAGGACGGCGTCGCCCCGCAGCAGCGACCGTTCGCCACGCTGCTGTCGTGCGCAGACGCCCGCGTGCCCGTCGAGCTGCTGCTCAACCAGCGTGCCAACGACCTCTTCGTCGTGCGAGTGGCCGGCGGCGTGCTCAGCGAGGGCGCGCTCGGATCGCTCGACTTCGCTGCGGACAACCTGACCACCATGCGACTTATCGCCTCGCTGGGCCACACCGGCTGCGGTGCCGTGGATGCCGCCGTCAGCACCTACCTCGACCCCCCGTCGTATCTCACACTGGCCGACAGCCGGCCACTGCTGGCGTTGGTCCAGAACCTGTTTGGATCGGTGCGCCTGGCCGACCACTCCCTGCACGACGTGCACGGGACGGACGTGGTCGACCGCCCGGGCTACCGTGCTGCGCTCAACGACCTGTCCGTCGTCGCCAGCGCCGCAACCAACGCGTCGTCGTTGGCGATGCGCGTGAACCAGCGCGGTCGGCCGGGGGCGCGCGAGATCGGAACCGTCTTCGGCGTCTACGACCTGCTGAGCCGACGCATCGGTGTACCGGGCACGGATGAGGACTGGGTGCCCGGTCTCGTCGACACGCCGAACGACGGGGCTTCGCTCATGCGTATGCTTCACGACATGGCCGCGGGCCCGTTCCTGACCCACATGCTGGATGCCTGGGACACCCCAGCCGTACTCCGACCGCGCCGAGGCCGGTCGCCGGCTCGGGCAGGCCGTGAGCGACCGGCTGGGCGACGCGGCGGACGACGTCGTGGTGCTCGGGCTGCCCCGAGGCGGAGTCGTGGTCGCGGCTGAGGTCGCCGACGCCCTCGGCGCCCCTCTGGACGTGCTGGTGGTGCGCAAGATCGGTGCCCCCGGACGGCCCGAGCTCGCGATGGGGGCGCTGGCTGCCGGTACCGAGGTACGCAACGCCGACGTCGTGCACGCCCTGGGAATCGACGACGTGACGTTCGCCGCGGCTGCCGAGGCCGAGCGGGCGCGCGCGCAGGCCCGGGAGCGCACCTACCGCGGGATCCACCCGGCGACGCCGCTGGACGGGCCGTACCGCAGTCGTCGTGGACGACGGGCTGGCCACGGGAGCCACCGCGCGGGCCGCCGTCACGGCGCTGGCCACCGCACAGACGACCGTCCCCAGCGCGTCGTGCTGGCGGTCCCGGTGGCCCCCGGCGACGGGCTCGACGGCCTGTCCCGGCTGGTCGACGACGTGGTGTGCCTGTCCACGCCCCGTCCGTTTCTGGCGGTGGGCGAGTGGTACCGCGACTTCGCGCAGGTCAGCGACGACGAGGTACGCGCGCTGCTACGGCGCCGTGAGGTCGTCTAGTCCGATCAGGGGCCCGAGCAAGGGGTAGATCTCGTCGAGCTGCTCGGCGTTCTCTCCCTGCGGGTCGATCACGTCGTGCTTGAACTGAAGCTCGTCTGCGAACACGTAGTCGATGCGGTCGACTCCGCCCTCGTCGAGGCGCAACAGCTGCTCGAGCTGGCGTTCCACGTCGTACACGCCGGCGTTGCTGACCGCGGCATCGTTGTCGTTCGTGATGACGACCAGTCGTTCCAGCGGCGTCTCCCGGCGCGGCTCGGTGTGCTGGGTGGCCCGGCCGACCGCCAGGAACGCCCCGAGGGACCGCACCGTGAACCTGGGGTAGGCGTACGGCGGGGTGTCCAGCCTGCTCCTTGAGATCGGAGTCCCACCAGATCGAGACGTCCGGGATGAACCGCGACACGCGCGCCACCGGGCCGACGGCGAACTCGGGCAGCACCTTTGGTGCCACGAGGGGGGCGATCAGCACGGCCGTGCTGATCTCGTCGCGCTCGCTGGCCAGCCAGGCCGCCAGAGTGCCCCCGCCGGACAGCCCGACCACCCAGACGTCGTCCCCCAGCCCCGCGGCGATGTCGACGGCCAGATCGCCGGTGTCGACCAGGTCGTCCGGCCCGATCGCCGACAGGGCCGGGCTGAGCCTGTCCTGCTCCCCGTGCCCGGGCAGACGCGGCACGACCACGCTGTAGCCCGCGTCGACGTACGCCTGGGCGATGGCATCCCACTGGGCAGGGCAGTTCGTGAACCCGTGCAGCAGCACGACCGCGACGTCGCTGCGCTCGCCCTGGTCGTACACCCGGGATCGACAGGCCGGGTTGACGTCGTCGCCGTCTGTGCCGAGCAGGTCGGTGGACCGGGCCATGGCCTCGTCGTAGGAGGAGCTGGGTTGCGCCTGCGAGTCCAGGGTCCTGTCCAGCAGTGGCGTGAAGACCAGGACGCCAAGCACTGCAGTGAGCGCAGCCACAACCGCCACCACGATCAGGGTGGCTCGTCGTCGGGTCATCGACCGATCGTTGCACGTACAACCGACACGTACCCTTTGGTGGTGTCCACAGGGGATCGCGTGCGTGGCGTCGTCGGCGTGATCGGCGAGGTGCTGATCACCGCCGGACTCGTCGTGGGCCTGTTCGCCGTCTACACCCTGTTCTGGACGGGCGTCGAGACAGCCAACGACCAGAACGCCCTGGAGGAGCAGTTCGAGGCGCTGAGCTCCGGCGACGTCCAGGCACCGCCGGCGGAGCCCGACGAGCCCGACGAGCCCGACGAGCCCGACGCCTGTCGCGGCAAGTGAGCCACTGCCCGGCGACGCGTTCGCCCTGCATGCGCATTCCGGCACTGGGCGAGAGCTGGAGCTGGATCGTCGTCGTGGGCGTCGATCTCGACTCCCTGACCCGAGGGCCCGGGCACTACCCCGACTCCCCTGCCCCGGGCGAGATTGGCAACTTCGCCGTCGCCGGGCATCGGGCCACCTACGGCGAGCCGTTCGCCTACCTCGACGCGCTGGAGGCCGGCGACGAGATCTTCGTCGAGCGTGGCGGACGGGAGTACCGGTACCTGGTCACGGAGTCGTTCATCACCGTCCCGTCCGACACCGGGGTGCTGCTGCCGGCCCCCGGCCAACCTGGCGTCGAGGCGGAGGGTGCCATCATCACGCTGACCACCTGCCACCCACGTTGGGGGTCGACCGAGCAGCTCATCGTGCACGGCGAGCTGGCCGGGTCGACGAAGGTGCCGGCGGAGCAGAGCCAGGCGTCCGGCGTTGACGAGGGGTCGGTCACCTGATGTACCCGTGGATCTGGAGTCACCTTCCCGGCCCCGCCCCGGTGAAGGCAATGGTCGCGCTCGCTCTGGTGGCTGCCGTCGTGCTGGCGCTCTTCTACGTGGTGTTCCCGTGGGCGATCACGTGGGTGCCCGGGCAGGACGTCTCGGTCGACACTCCCTGATCCGGGCTGCAGCCCTGCCACCCCGACCCGGGCGGCCTCATCCCTGGTTCAGCCGACGTCGATGCTGGCTCAGGGCTCGCCCCTTCGCCCGCTCCTCGCGCTCGGCTCGGGCGTCCCCGCGTCGTTGCTGGTAGGCCACCTCGCGCTGCATCTTGCGCCATGAGGCGAGCCGCCGCTGCGGCAGCACCCCCTCGGCTACGGCCAGCGTCACCGCGCAGTCGGGCTCGCCCTCGTGCGCGCAGTCGCGAAAGCGACAGCTCGCCGCGAGCTCGGCGACCTCGAAGAACACCTCATCCACGGCGTCGGCGTCCCCGACGAGGCCGACTGCGCGAAGCCCCGGAGTGTCGACCAGCACCGATCCGTCCGGCAGCGCGACCAGCTGACGGTGGGTCGTGGTGTGGCGTCCACGCCCGTCGCCGCGCACGTCGCCCACCTCGAGCAGGTCGACCCCCGCCAACGCATTGACCAGCGTCGACTTGCCGGCTCCGGAGGGTCCGAGCAGCACGAACGTGCGGCCGGCCCCGAGGTGGGCGCGCATGCCGTCGAGGTTGTGTCCCGAGAGCGCGCTCACCGCCACCACCGGCACGCCGGGCGACGCCTGCTGCACCTCACGGCAGAGCCGGTCGCCATCGGGGTGCAGGTCGGCCTTGGTCAGCACCACCAGGGGCTCCGCTCCGCTCGACCAAGCCAGCACCAGCAACCGCTCGACCCTGCCGAGGCTGGGTGCGCGATGGGCGGGCTCGACCACCACGACGACGTCGACGTTGGCGACGAGCCGCTGCTCCTGCGACGTCCGGTCGGCGCGCTGGCCCTGCTCAGCACGCTGGACCGGGGACACACCTGCACCACCCTCGGAGCCGTGGCGCGCTCGTCGACCTCGACCCAGTCGCCGACGAGCGCACCGGCATGCGGCGGCGCCGTCACTGTCGGGCCGTCGACGTACTACGATCTCGACGCCACCGCGGTCGACCCGCGACACCACGCCCCCGAACGCTGTCACCGTCGGCCGTGGCCCTGGCGCTGTGCTCCACAGCCAGGGACGGTAGGCCCAAGGCATAAGCCGCCAACGGTTTTCGGCTGCTCGAAGGTCATCCGACTCTCACATGAGGCACCGTCACAGGTGCATCCTGGGCACCGATGACGCCTCGTCGAACGAGATCTCGACCGCCGCCACCGGCCCGGCCTGGCATACCGAGAGCGCCGGTGCCGTCGCTGAGCGTCTACACACCGACCCAGTCGCCGGCCTCACCCGCCGCGACGCCGGCGAGCGCCTGGCCGCTGACGGCTGGAGCGATCTGCCGGAGCAAGCCGGACGCAGCCTCTGGGACATGGTGGTGGAGCAGTTCAAGGACGTGATATCCTGCTGCTGTACCTGGCGGCGGCGGTGATCTCGGGCATCGTCGGCGACGCTGTCGACGCGATCGCGATCCTCGTCATCCATCATGTGCTGAACGCAACGATCGGCGTGGTGCAGGGGTACCGCGCCGAGAAGGCGATCGAGGCGCTGCGGGCCATGGCTGTCCCCCCAAGCCCACGTGGTTCGCAACGGCACCACGACGTCCGTCCCGAGCGCAGACGTGGTGGTCGGTGACCTCGTACTTCTCGAGGCGGGCGGAGTCGTGCCGGCCGACCTGCGCCTGACCCAGGCGTCCCGGCTGCTGGGTGGCCGAGGCGGCTC
>CALOBR010000012.1:0-170395 GCA_942491665.1 Jiangellales bacterium | reverse complement strand
GCCGTGGCGGACGCTCTGCTTGCCGGCGACCTCTCGCCGGGGGCGCTGGCGGCGACGCTGGAGATCCCCGGCAACCTCTTGGCACATCACTTGAACGTTCTCGAGGACGCAGGCATCGTGGGACGAGTGCGGTCAGAGGCCGACCGTCGCCGCTCGTACGTACAGCTCGTTCCGGGGGAGCTGCACGGTCTTCTGCCCGGCACCCTCGTGCAGCAGGTGCCGCGGGTGGTCTTCGTCTGTACCCACAACTCCGCGCGCTCGCAGCTCGCGGCAGCCGTGTGGCGCACGCGCAGCGCCGTCCCGGTGGCTTCCGGTGGCACCCGGCCGGCGGCGAGGGTCAACCCGGGGGCGGCTGCCGTGGCGCGGCGGCACGGGCTGCGCCTCGGGCGGGTGCGGCCGGTGCTCGCCGATCGCGTGATGAGCCCCGGTGACCTCGTGGTGTCGGTGTGCGACGCTGCCCACGAGGAGCTCGAGGACTCCGGTCGGGAGCACCTGCACTGGTCGGTGCCCGACCCCGTGCAGGTCGGCACGGCCGAGGCGTTCGAGAGTGCGTACGAGACAGTGGCCGATCGGGTCGTCCGACTGGCTGAGACGGTGACGAGACACGGAGAGCCGGAATGACCCTGCAACGGCAGCACAAGCGGCCTGACATCGAGCTCGACCAGCAGCTGGCGCTGCGGGCGGCGGCGACGAACCTGCAGAAGCGCTACGACGGCGTGTTCGCGCTGGAGACCATCGAGCGGTTCCTCTACTCCTCATACGACCAGTTCGCCGACCGCGCCGTGACCGGCCAGTGGTTGCCGCTGCTCGCCGAGCGCTTCGCGAAGATCCGGTTGTCGGCCCTGGCCAAAGTCGAGGGCAAGGTGGACGACTCCCGCCCGACGGTGCTGTTCCTCTGTGTGCACAACGCAGGCCGCTCGCAGATGGCCATGGGCTTTCTCCAGCACTACGCCGAAGACCGGGCGGTCGCCTGGTCGGGAGGGTCCGAGCCGACCACCCAGGTCAACCCCGCCGCGATCGAGGCGATGGCAGAGATCGGCATCGACATCACCACTGGGTTCCCGAAGCCGTGGACCGACGAGATCGTCCGCGCCGCCGACGTCGTGGTCACCATGGGGTGCGGCGACGCGTGCCCCATCTTTCCCGCCAAGCGGTACGAGGACTGGAACCTGTCTGACCCCGCAGGGCTGGGTGTTGACTCCGTACGGCCCATCCGCGACGAGATCGAGGCTCGGGTGCAGGCGCTGCTCGCCGAGCTGGACGTGCCGGTGCGCTCGGCATGACCCAACCGGGCATGCCTCGACGCCTGGCGGCCGAGGCGCTTGGCGCGGGGATGCTCGTGGCCGCCGTCGTCGGCTCGGGTGTGATGGGGGCGAACCTCACCGACGACATCGGGCTGGCGTTGCTGATCAACGCCGTGTCGACAATCGCGGCCCTCGGCGTGCTGATCTGGACGCTCGGGCCCACCTCGGGTGCGCACTTCAACCCAGCCGTCACCCTGGTCGCGACCATCCGGCGGGAGATGGCTCCGGGCGAGGCGACCGGGTACGTGACCGCCCAGCTCGGTGGGGCCCTGCTGGGGGTGGCGCTGGCAAACGTCATGTTCGGCCTCCCTTCCTGGGAGCTGTCCACGAACGAACGCAGCGGCACCGGGCTGCTGCTCGGCGAGGTGGTCGCCACCGCGGGACTGGTGTGGGTGATCGGGGCGCTGACCCGCACGGGGCGCGGCCACCTGGGCGCCGTGCTGGTGCCGATCTGGATCGGGGCCGCCTACTTCTTCACCTCGTCCACCTCGTTCGCCAACCCGGCGGTGACGTGGGGACGCATGTTCACCGACACCTTCACCGGGATCGCCCCGGCGTCCGTGCTGCCCTTCGTCGCCGCTCAGCTGGTCGGCGCTGCCGTCGGCGCCGGCCTGACTGAGGTCTTCCACCCGCGCCTCGGGGTGGTGCCCGAGCCGCTGGACCTTCCCGACCCCGTCCACGAACCTCAGCAGTCAGGAGATCGACCATGAAGATCGTGGTCGTCGGGTCAGTCGCCGCCGGAACCTCGGTGGCGGCCAAGGCCCGCCGCAACACCGAGGACGCGCAGATCGTCATCTACGACCGCGACCGAGACGTCTCCTACTCCGGGTGCGGGCTGCCCTACTACGTCGGCGGCGAGGTCGACGACATCGAGAGCCTGCGCCCTCGCGACGCCGCCTGGTTCGCCAAGCGCTACCGGGTGGCTATCCACACTCGGCACGAGGTCACGACGGTCGACCATGGCTCCCGGACGGTGACGGTTCACCGTCTCGACACCGGCGAGTCGGTCACCGACAGCTACGACGTGCTCGTGCTGGCCACCGGGGTGTCCAGCATCGTCCCGCCCATCCCCGGGGCCGACGCCGCGGGGGTGTTCACGCTGCGTTCGCCCGGTGATGCCGAGCAGATCCGTGCGTTCGCCGAGCGCTGGCAGCCCGAGCGGGCCGTGGTGGTCGGCGGGGGCTACATCGGCCTGGAGATGACCGAGCAGCTCGTGGCGCGTGGCGTTGCCGTGACCCTCGTTGAGGAGCAGCGTCACGTCATGCCGCGGATGGACCCGGACATGTCCGCCCGCGTCGACGCCGAGCTCCGCGGCAACGGGGTCGACCTGCGCACCGCAGGCACGGTGTCGGCCATCGAGGCCGACGACGCGGTGCAGGCAGTCACCATCGACGGCGAGCGGGTGCCGGCCGACCTGGTCGTCCTCGCCGTCGGGGTGCGACCCAACGTCGACCTGGCGCGTCAGGTCGGGGCTCAGATCGGCCCCACCGGAGCGGTTGCCGTCGACGCACGCATGCGTACCTCGGTCGATGGCGTCTATGCCGTCGGCGACGTCGCGGAGTCGTACTCGGCGGTCACCGGTGAGCCTGTCTGGGTGCCACTGGGTTCAACGGCCAACAAGATGGGACGCATCGCCGGGCACGTCATCACCGGCGGCGAGCTGGAGCACCGAGGCATCCTCGCCACATCCATCGTCCGCGTCTTCGACCTCGCTGTCGGCCAGACTGGCCTCACCGAGACAGCCGCGCGCGAGGCCGGCTACGACGTCGAGGTGCTGCACAACATCAAGCCCGACCGCTCGGAGTACCTCGGGGGTCGGGAGCTGACCATCAAGGCCGTCGCCGACCGCGCCACGTCCCGGCTGCTCGGTGCCCAGGTGATCGGTCCCCAAGGGGTCGACAAGCGGGTCGACGTGCTGGCCACCGCGCTGAGCTTCGGCGCCACGGTCGGCGACCTGTTTCATCTCGACCTCGCCTACGCCCCGCCCTTCGCCACGACCAAGGACCCCGTCCACTACACGGGGATGGCCCTGGACGGGGCGATCAACGGCCACGCCCCGCTCATCACGCCCGCCGACCTGATCGCCCGGGTCGCGGCCGGGGAGTCGTGGCAGGTCGTGGACGTGCGCTCGGCGGCGGACTACGCCAAGGCCCACGTGGACGACGCGATCAACGTCCCCCTGAAGGAGCTGCGCGACCGGGTGGGCGAGCTCGACCCGTCGCTGCCCACGGTCACCTACTGCAACAAGGGCACAACCGGCAACGCCGGTCAGAACGTTCTGCGCAACCTCGGATTCGACTCCGTCTACAACCTCTCCGGCGGCAACAGCAGCTACCAGGCCTACCGGGCGGCCGGCCTCGGCTGACTCGGGACCTACGGCCCGACGACGACCTGGCGAGACGGGCGGACACTTCGAGTGTGGTCGAATCGATTCTCGTCGAATCCAGCCCGGCGCGGCAGGACGAGGCCGTCGCACTGCTGACTGCGGTGGCCGATCCCGTTCGGTGGCGCCTGCTGGCCGAGCTGTCGGCGCAGGGCAAGCGGTGTGTGTGTGATCTGCAGCCGGTGGGTGGGGTGGCCGCGAACGTTCTCTCGTACCACCTCAAGGTTCTGCGCGAGGCCGGGCTCGTCACGGCCACCCGGCGGGGGCGGTGGATGGATTACGAGCTGCTCCCCGACGCCCTCGACCGGCTGCACGCAGCCATGCCGGGGAGTCTGCCGTGAGCCTGCTGACCCGCCCCCCTGCGCCGGCCGGCGCGGCGCGCGTATGGCTGGGGCTCCTCGGCGCCGGCTCGGCGTGGGTGTTGCTGTACGCGCTGAACGAGCGCTTGTGGCCGGTGCTGCTCGGTGACGTCCTGGGTCTCGACACGACCAGCCGCGCCGGGGAGAGCCTCGCCTTCTTCTTCTACGACACCGTCAAGATCATGTTGCTCCTGGTCGGGCTGATCTTCGTGGTCGGCATGCTGCGCACGACCTTGTCCCCGGAGCGCGTGCGCGACGTGTTGGCGGGTCGCGGCCTGATGGCCGGGCTGGTGCTCGCGGCCCTGCTCGGAGCGGTGACGCCGTTCTGCTCGTGCTCGTCGATCCCGTTGTTCATCGGGTTCGTCGCGGCGGGGGTGCCCCTGAGCATCACCCTCAGCTTCTTGATTGCCTCGCCGCTGATCAACGAGGTGGCCGTGGTGATGCTCGGCGGCACGTTCGGCTGGGGCGTCACGGCCATCTATGTCGGTGCCGGGCTCGCCCTGGCGATCGCGGCCGGATGGACCTTCTCGCGCTTCGACCTCGACCGCTGGGTCGAGCCGTTCGTCTTCTCGACCCCCGTCGCGGCGCTGAGCGCCGAGGGCGGCTCGCCGACGATGGCTGCCCGGGTGGACGCTGCCCGAGCCGAGACTCGCGACATCGTCGCCAAGGTCTGGCCCTACGTCCTGGTCGGCGTCGGCATCGGGGCGCTGATCCACGGATGGGTGCCGGCGGACTTCTTCGCCCGCTACGCCGGCTCGGACAACCCGCTATCAGTGCTCGTTGCCACCCTCGCCGGCATCCCGCTCTATGCGAACGCCGCCGGGGTGATCCCGCTGGCCGAGGCCCTGTGGGCCAAGGGGGTCGCGCTGGGGACGGTGATGGCGTTCATGATGAGCGTGGTCGCGCTGTCCATCCCTTCCCTCGTGATGCTGCGGCGGGTGCTGCGCACGCCGCTGCTCGTCCTGTTCACTGCCCTCATCACCGTCGGCATCATTGCCGTCGGGCTGCTGCTCAACCTCGTCACCTAAGAGTTGGAGAACATCGTGCACGTCAAGATCCTGGGGCCCGGCTGCAAGAACTGCCAGAACATGGAGACCCGCACCCGCGAGGCACTCGCCGAGCTGGGTCTGGACGCCAGCGTCGAGAAGGTCACTGACTACGCAGCCATCGCCGGCTACGGCGTCATGACGACGCCCGGCCTGGTGGTCGACGACACAGTCGTCGTCTCCGGTCGCGTCCCGGCTGTCGAGGAGATTGCGGCGATGCTCAGCGCAGCTACCTGAGTGCCGTTGGTTGCGGACTCAGGTGCGGCCGAGCGCCGCGGCCGCGCTCAGCCGTCCGCCGTCGGCCAGTGCGCGAGGGTCTCGACGAACATCTCCCGCACTGCATCGCGGTGCTCGTCGACGGTGTCGGCGGTCCAGTCGGCGGTGTCGACCGGCGGCAGCACGGCGACGTCGACGGTGCCGGGGGTGATCAGGTAGGAGTGCGGACGCATGATGTCGCCCGCGTTGCGGATGACGACCGGCACTATGGGCACCTGCCCCTGGATGGCCATGTGGAACGGGCCCTTCTTGAACGGCAGAAGCTCTCCCGGACCCGAGCGCGTGCCTTCCGGCGCCACCGCCAACGACGTCCCCTCGCGCAGTGCCTCGACGACGGGCTTCAGGGCTTCTTGCGCTGCTTTCGGGTCGCTTCGATCGATGAACGCCACGTCAGCCAGGTAGCCGACCGGCCCGAACACGGGGTTGGTCTGCAGCGAGCGCTTGGCCACGCCGGTGAAGTTCTTACGCAGCAGAGCACCCATGATCGGCATGTCGAGCTGGGACTGGTGGTTGAACGCGAAGATCGCCGGGCGCCGAACCCAGATGTTGGCCTCGCCGTGGACGTTCAGGTTCACTCCGGCGGCGGCCAGCGCCAGCTCGGTTCCGATGACCGACATCAAGTTGGAGCCGCTGCGACGGTTGCCGTTGACGGTGGCGGCGGTGGCGCCGGCGGCGAAGCCGACCCCCAGGCTCCCGATCGCTGCCGCACTGCGAACGAATCGCACCGGGTTGTACCTCATGCCTGAGCCTCCCACGCGATGGTGCGCACCAGGTCGACACGGCGCACCGCGTCGGCAAGCTCGGCGGCGAACTGCTCGCGGCGGTGCGCTAGGTCGGGCTGGTCCGGCTCGAGCAGGCCCCGGTTGCCCGCCAGCTGCAGGGCGTTGGTGAAGAGGTCTTTCGACACCGACTCGGGGCTGAAGATGCTGCGCTGCAGGACGCGCTGACGCGCCACGGCGATGCATTCGGCGACCAGCGCTGCGGAGTCCACCGGAGCAGTGGCGTCGGTAGCGGCCAGTCGGTCGGCCAGCACGGCGTAGGCCTCCAGGAACGGCGCCAGAATGCGGTGGGCCAGCAGCAGGTGGCTGGCAGCCAGCCGGGGCAGCACCTCGTCGGCAGTGAGGCCCACCTCGTGCCATCCGGGGAAGGCCAGCTCGGCCTCCTGGCGCACCTCGGCGTCGAACTCGCGCTTGGTGGAGAAGAAGAACTCGTACTTGAGCAGGTCACGCAGCCGCAACGCCTCGTTCCACACGGCCCCGGACAGGTCCGGTGCCTCGTCCTCGGCTGCCTTGAGCAGTGCCAGCTCGGTGATCGACCGGGTGACGAAGAAGTGGCTGAGCGTGTTGCGGTAGAAGGCCGCCTCGAGCTGGCGGTCGGCGGGGATGGAGTAGACAGGCTCGAGGCCACCGGAGTACTCGCTGACGACGCCCTCGCGCACAAGGGTGTCGAGGGCGCGTCGGCCCTCTGATGGCGAACGCGTGGTGAGCACGTCGACCTTGGAGAGGTCCAGCCCCGCTGACACGGCCAGGCCGCGGTCACGGATGTACTCCGCGACCGGCATCAGCGACCTGCGCATCTGCGCCTCGGTCATGGCCCGGTCGCCGTTGTCCATCAGCGTCAGCATGACCAGCGCCGAGGCGGTGATGGGGGTGACCTGGTTGATGCGGTGGCTCACCTCGAAGGCGACGCGCGGCACGGCGGCTCGGACGTCATCGGTGCCTGCCGCAGCCCGGGCATCGGCGAGAACCTCGCGCAGCGAGACTGCCTCGGCAAAGCGGACGTGGGCCGCCCCGCGACGGTTGCCCTGCGCTCGGGCGTAGTCCACAAGCCACCGCACGCCTTCTGGTGGCTTGACGCCGCCGGACTCTTCCTCGGCGATCAGGCCCACCTCGTGCTGCTGGTCGTAGATGATCGAGACTGGGACAAACAGCAGGTCGTCGACGTCGGAGCGGTCGAACGCGTCAAGAAGGTAGCTGAGGATGCCCATCCGCGGCGGGCGCAGCTTGCCCGTGCGGGTACGGCCGCCCTCGATGTACCACTCGAGGTTGGCGTCGGTGCGTACAAGGTGGGCGAGGTACTCGCCGAGCATGGCCCGGTACACCGGTGCGTCACGGAACTGGCGACGAATGAAGACGATGTTGCTTCGTCGCGCGATTGATCCCAGTGGGAAGAACGACAGGTTGACCCCACCGAGGATGTGGTTGGGCGGAAAGCCCCAGTCCGCGAGCACCGAGCGCAGCACGAACGGGTCGAGGTAGGAGCGGTGGTTGGGCAGGAACACCAGCGACGCCTGGTCGCTGACGGAGCGCAAGGTGGCCAACGCCTGGGTGTCGGCCTCGATCCGGTAGCCCCGGCTGAGCCACTCGCCGGCACGGCTCCAGGCCATCACGGCGGCGGCGCTCTGATCGGCGGCCATCTCGTTCAACGAGGCGATGGCCTCGTTTCGCACCTCGTCGACTGACTGGCCGGTCTGGGCCGCCAGGGCGCGCACACGGTCGGCGAATCCCGGACGGCCAATGATGCTCTCCGCCGCTTGAGAGCCCACAACCGAATTACGCGCGATGCCCGGAAGCTTCACGTCAGCACCACCGTCCGTCTGGTTGGCGAATGTCTACCAGAGTGTCGGGGCCACCACACACTCTCCTCGGATGCAGTGGTCGTCTCGGCGTTCCGGTTACCCGTCCCGCGCGTCAGAGGCAACAGAGATGACGATCTTGCCGGTGTGTTGCTGGGCGCCGAACCGGCGAAAGGCGTCGGAGATCGCGTCGATCGGGTAGACGCCGTCGATGACGGGAGCGACCGACCCCTGGTCGACCAGTCGTGCCAGCACGGCCATCTCGGCGGGGTCGTTCGGCTTCCAGAACGGCAGGCCGATCCTGACGTCGCCGACGGCCGACACAAGCGGTCCGGCGGCCATGGCCCAGAAGACCCGGGGAAGCGCTCCTCCAGTGATGGCGCAGACTCCGCCGGGGCGAAGGCAGCGCCGGTACGCACGCAGCGAGCGGTGCGAGGCGACGTCGACGATGAGGTCGTAGGTCTCGCCACGCCTCGTGAAGTCGTCGCGTCGGTAGTCGATCACGTGGTCCGCGCCGAGGGCGCTCAGCGTGTCGAGCTTCCACGCGGCGTCGACGGCGGTCACGTGGGCCCCGGCCGCCTTGGCGATCTGAACCGCGAACGTCCCCGTCCCGCCCCCGGCGCCGTTGATCAGCACCGCGTCGCCTGGTGCGATCGAGTGCCACCGGGTGCCCGCCATGACGGCCAGCTCGCCGGCTTGGGGGAGTGCCGCCGCCTGCTCGAAGGTGAGCTTCTCGGGCTTGCGGGACAGCGCTGCCTGCGGCGCGACGACGTACTCGGCGAAGGCGCCGAAGCCGTGCGGGGACATGTCCGCGATGACCGCGTCACCGGGGCTGAACCGGCGCACCGCCGATCCCACTGCCTCGACGCGCCCAGCCACGTCCGACCCCAGCACTGTGTTCGCGGGCCTGGTGAAGCCGGGGGCTCGGTTCAGCCACGGCTTTCCGGTGAGCAGGTGCCAGTCGTAGTCGTTCACCGACGAGGCCACGACGCGCACCAAAACCTCATCCTCGCCGGGGGCCGGCGTGGGGACGTCCCCGACCCGCAGCACCTCGGGGGAGCCATACTCGCGATACGTGACTGCCTTCATTCGCATGATCCCCATCATGGAGCCGGTGGGAGGAGCCTGTCGACGACGAGCCCGCGCACGAGTGCGCGCGGGCCCCGATCATCTCTTCCTCGAGCTCAGCAAGCATCGTCGGCAGGGGACCCGATCGGGCTCGTCCGGCCCGCTCGACCGCTAGCGTCGTGGGTGGGTGGGACGGCCTGTCGGAGGGGAGGGGTTGACGTGGGTGACACGGACTACGTCGTGCGGACACAGGCCCTGTCGAAGTCATACGACGGCGCGACCGTGGTGGACTCGCTCGATCTGCAGGTCCCGCGTCACTCAGTGTTCGGATTCCTCGGGCCCAACGGCGCCGGGAAGACGACCACCATGAAGATGCTGCTGGGCTTGATCGCCCCAACGTCTGGGACGGGGAGCATCTTCGGCCTCGACATCGTGAAGGACAGCCCTCGGGTGCGACTCCGGATCGGCTACCTGCCGCAGGAGCCCCGGTTCTACCCGCGCATGACCGCGAGGGAGACGCTGCGGTTCGCCGCGAGCTTCTTCTACTCCGGGCCGTCGGACCGAGTGGAGGCACGCATCAGCGAGATGCTCGGCCTTGTGGGATTGATGGACAAGGCCGACCGCCCGGTCAAGACGCTGTCCGGTGGGGAGATGCAGCGGCTGGGGATCGCGCAGGCCCAGATCCACGAGCCCGATCTGGTCATCCTGGACGAGCCGGCCGCCGCCCTGGACCCCCTGGGCCGTCGTGACGTGCTGGCGATCCTCGAGCAGTTCAAGGCGACGTCGACGGTCTTCTACTCCACGCACATCCTTGATGACGTGCAGCGGGTGAGCGACAGGGTGTGCATTCTCAAAGACGGTCGACTCCTGCGCCAGGGACCGTTGGACGAGGTGCTCGCCGGGGGATCGGAGTCGGCGTTCACGGTCGTGATTGAGGGTGACGTGGAGCGCGCGCGGACCGCTCTGCTGGACGAGCCGTGGATCGAGCGGGTGGATGTGGACGGCGGGGGCACCTCAGCCCGGCTGCGGGTGCTCGTCAGCGACGCCGAGGTGGCGGCGGCAAGGCTGCAGCGGGTACTGCTCTGCGACGAGAACCTCGTCGTCAGAGAGTTCACCAGGCCAGCGACCAGCCTCGAGGACGTATTCGTGGGGCTCGTCGAGGATGGGCCGGCCGATGACTGACGCGGGTGGCCTCACGCTCCGGCCGACGCCCAACCGTGGGTGGCGAACTGGCCTGCCCACGTTGATGAGCGCCGGCTTCGGCGAGTGGTGGAGAACCAACGACTGGTGGATCCAGGCCCTGCTGTGGACGGTCGTCGTCAACGGGTCGTTGGCCGTCGCGGTGTGGGGTGACGCGCCTGACGGCCTGGACGTGTTCTCGCTGTACGGCGTGATGACGATGTTCGCCGCGATCGCGGTGGCCATCGTCATGCAGGAGGCGGTGGTCGGGGAGAAGAGCAGCGGCACGGCGGCGTGGGTGCTGTCCAAGCCGGCGTCGCGCGAGGCGTTCCTGCTGTCCAAGCTCATCCCCAACGCAGTCGGCGTCGTCGCCACGATGATCGTGATCCCGTCGGCGTTCCTGCTTCTTCAGGTGACCATGGCCGACATCGAGGTGTCGGTGCCGCGGTTCGTGCTGGGGGCTTCAGTGGCAGCGCTCAACCTTCTCTTCTACCTGACCCTGACCCTGATGCTGGGCACCTTGTTCAACTCGGCCGGACCCGTCATCGCGATACCCCTTGCCTTCGCGTTCGGCCAGCAGCTGATCGCGGGTATCCCCGGCCTCGGCGAGGTCTTGCCATGGGCACTCGTCGTGGCCACCGGCGATTCGGATACCTCGGTCGCCGCGGCGCTCATCACGGGTCAACCCGTCGCAGCACCAGGGGCCATCGTGGCCACGGCGCTCGCGTGCGCCATCTTCACCGTGGTTGCGTTCTGGACGTGGAATCGAACCGAGCTCTAGGCCATCTGCCTGGAACCCGGGGGTCAGAGGATGTTGACGGCGCGGGCAATCACCAGGGCTGCTAGCGAGAGCGAGATCAGCGACTCCGCGATCATCAGGTACTTGGCCCACACCCGGACGCCCCGCCGCGTCCGTCGGGCTGAAGGCCAGGGCTGTGTTGAAAGACAGGGCCGGGTAGTCCGGGAACTTCGGGTACCACCCGGACTCGACGAAGCTGGTCAACGTCATCTCAGGGAACACGAATGCCGGCCGGGCGGCAGACCCGGCTGCCCGTGCCGCGGCGCCGCCGGAGTCGACGTTCTAGAACCACAGCGCGAACGCGATGACGTTGGTCACCCACACGACGCCACCGATCAGCAGCAGCTGGGTCGGGGTGTCGAACTGTTCGTCGGACAGGATGCCCGACACGAGACGCCCAGCGGCGATCGCGTTCGCGATCACGATGACCGCGACCGTGAGTCCGGTCGTGACCTGCAGCCAGGGACGCTGTCGGTCCATTCGTCCGGGGTCACCGACGATGAGCACCAGGAGCAGAAGAACGAGGAAGGCCGGGTAGGTCCACGCCGGCCAGCGTCGAAAGCCGTCGGGCAAGAGCTGATGCAGAAGCCCGGCTGCGACCACCGCGCCGGCCGTCGGCCAGCGGCGCTCCCCGGTGCCTCCGACGAGCTCGTTGGTCATGGGCGACATCCTCGCCTCATTCGCTTGCGGGAGCGCTCACGGCATCCAGTCGAGCACGGCGGCGGCGATGTCCTCGCCCCGGTCGTCCTGAACGAAGTGGCCACCGGGTTCGAACGTGGCATGCGGCTGCCCGCGGGCCCCGGGAATGCGCTGGGTGAAGGTGGACTGCAGGTGCCCGAGCACGACGTCAGCCGGAGCCCAGAGCGTGAGCACCGGCTTCGTCCACTGCTCCCACACGTCCCACGCCGCGCGATTGGCCGCTGCGCCCGGGTCGTCCGGCCCGAGGGGGACAAGCAAGGGGAACTGGCGCGCCCCGGCCATGAACGACTCGTCGGGGAAGGGTGCCCGGTAGCCGTCTACCTCCGCGTCCGTCAGCGTGCGGCCCTGCACGGCGGTGGCCAGCAGCCGTCCGCAGTCCATGAGCGCCATCCGCTGCGACGCGTGGCGCCATGCCATGAAGCCGGCACCCATGGGCTCGCCGGCCGGCAGCGCCGTGTTGGCGATCACGACGCGGTCGAACCAGTCGGGGTGCTCGGCCATCATGCGGAGCCCCAGCAGGCCGCCCCAGTCCTGGACAAACGCGGAGAAGCCGTCTGCGGGGCGGTCGAGGCTCTGCACGAACGTCGTCAACCAGCGGACGTGGCTGTCGTAGGTGTAGGCGGCACGGTCTGTGGGCTTGTCCGACCGGCCGAAGCCGATGAGGTCGGGTGCGACGACTCGAAACCCGGCGTCGACGAGCGGCGCAATCATGCGCCGGTACAGGTATCCCCACGTCGGCTCGCCGTGCAGCAGCAGAAGGGCGCCGCGCTCGCCTGTGCCTTCGTCGACATAGGCCATGCGCATGCCTTCGACATCGGTGTAGCGCGGCTCGTACGCGAAGTCGGCCAGGCCGACGAAGCGCTCGTCGGGTGTGCAGACGACGTCGAGGCTCATGCCGCCCATCTTGGCAGGGTGTCGAGCCGAGGAAGATCGCAGACTCGTCTCGACCAACCCCTGCTGTGCAGGTCTAGGGTGCAAGGGACGCAGGTATCCAGCCGTCCGACGGGCGACTCCGAGCGTCGACTGAGGAGACAGCGAGTGACCCACGACGGCGCAGACCGGCAGCAGATCGTCGAGGTGTCTCGAGACGCCTACGCCTTCTTCTTCCCGATGCTCATGGGGTACCGCTATCTCTTCGGCAGCTTCCTCGTTCCCGAGCTGCCATCGCACCGGGCTCCGCTGAACACACTGAGTGGGGCAGCAGAGACTCTCGACCACACCTTCAAAGACGTCATCACGCCAAACGCAGACACCCCCTACTCGATGGCAGGCTTGGACCTACGGGTGGAGCCGATGGTCTTGTTTGTACCGGCCGTCACCGACCGCTTCTACCACTTCCAGTTCGAAGACCTGTGGGGCCACAACCCTCACTACGTCGGGGTGCGAGCAACGGGCACGGGCGCAGGGACGTACCTGCTCGCCGGGCCCGGGTGGGACGGCGAGGCTCCCGAGGGCGTCGACGCTGTTCTGAGGTTCGACACCGATGTCGTGTTCGTCATCGGGCGTACCCAGCTGCTCGGACCGCACGACGTCGACGACTGCGGCGCGATCATGGCGGCCTACGACCTGACGCCCCTCTCCGCCCACACCGGAGCGTCGGCCCCGCCCGCGATACCGTTCGACTGGCCCGTGTGGGACGACCCGGCGTCTCGCGACGAGCGGTTCATTGGCTTCGTCAACGCCCTGCTGCCGCTGTGCACGCCGGTGCACCCCGACGACGCGCCCCACTTGCACCGCTTCGCCCAGATCGGCATCCGCGCGGGGGAGCGCTTCGACGCTGATGCTCTGGACGAGTCGACGAGGGAGGCAATCCGCGCAGGTGTCGCCGAGGGTCGCGCCGCGGTCGAGGCCGCCATCGCCCGGCTCGGCCGCTCTGTCAACGGTTGGTCGATCACCGAGTTCTACGGCGAACGCTCTGCGTACCAGGGCGACTACCTGATGCGTGCCGCTGTCGCCATGGCCGGGTGGGGCGCGAACGACGCCTCGGAGGCCCTGTACCCGACGGCCCGCGTCGACTCCGAGGACCACCCGTTGCACAGCGATCATCGCTACAGCCTGACGCTGGCGACGCAGCCGCCCGCCGACGCCTTCTGGTCGATCACCATGTACGACACGTCCTACGACGGCACCGCTGGCTACCTGGTGGAGAACCCGATCGACAGGTATCTGATCAACTCGACGACGCAGGGCCTCGAACGCGGCGACGATGGCTCGCTGACGATCAGCATCCAGCGCGACGCACCCGACTCGGAGCAGGGTCGGGCGAACTGGCTGCCTGCTCCGGACGGTCCGTTCTACCTAGCGATGCGGCTCTACCTGCCGGCGCCGGCCGCCCTCGACGGCTCGTGGGAGCCGCCGCCGGTCGAGGCTGTGACCTAGCACCGCGGCGGGCCACCCTTGCCCAGAAGAGCGGTGGGCCGGCGCCGGCGAACCGAACATCGAACGCTGCAGCCGCCGCGGGAGGCTGTGAACTACCCGGCGAGCTCCACTCCCCGTCCGATGGCGACAGTCAGTGCCAGGGCCAGCAAGATGACGTTGGCGACGACGGGTTGACGCTCACCACGCCGTACCTGGGTGAGAGCGGCCCCGGCCGTGATCACGGCAAGCCCAGCTGCCGCAACGGGCGTCAGGACCGGTGCGATGTCGAGCGCCCAGGGCAGCACGACGCCGATGGCACCCAGCACCTCAAGAGCGCCGATGGACGTGAACGCCGGCTCTGAGAGGCGGCAGCGAAGGACGTCCCCGGTGGGCGCGAGGCCGCGAATGGCTACGGTTCAGCAGGACGAGCGTCCATGCGTCCTTGGCCAGACCTGCGGCGAACTCGGTCCCGATGTCGACCGAAGCGCCGGTCACCACCGCCCTTCTCGATGCCGGCACCGGACGAGCTCGATGCCTGGATTCCGCTGGCGGGGCTGACCCTGTTCTTGCCTGGCGACCTGGACGAGGACGTCAAGCCGCACGGCATGACGTTCGTCGAGTACACGACTCTGTCGGCGCTGTCCGAGGCCGACGACCAGACCTTGCCCATGACGTCGCTGGCACACCTGGCCAACGGCTCGCTGTCACGGATGTCAGCATGGTCGAGACCATCAACCCCGGCGTCGACCGCCCGGGTTCGCTGACCGGCCGCCGGCCGAAGCGCTCCTGCCCCACCCCGCGATCGCTCACCGCCGGTAAGGTGGCGACTCGTGGTTCTGGTCATGCTCGGGGTCAGCCACCACGAGGTCGATCTCGACCTGCTCAGCCGCTTGTCGCTGGCTGCTGACGGGCTCGCCCCGACCCTGGTGGCCAACCCACGGGTCCATGCCGCCGTCACTCTGGCCACGTGCAACCGTTTCGAGGTCTACCTCGACGTCGACCGCTTTCACCCTTCGGTCGAGGTGACCATCGACGCCGTCGCTCGATCCTCCGGAGTCGAGCGACGGCTGGTCGCCGACAGCATGCGCGTGCTGGTCGGTACCCAGGCCGCCCAGCACCTCTTCTCCGTCGCGTGCGGGCTGGAGTCCATGGTCGTCGGCGAGGACGAGATCGCCGGCCAGGTGCGTCGGGCGCTGGCGACAGCCCACACCCAGTCGACCACGAACGCCACGCTCGAACGCCTGCTGCAGCACGCTCTGGAGGCCTCCAAGACCGTCAGCAACACGACGGGGCTCGGGGCGGCGGGCCGTTCCGTCGTCGGCGTGGGGCTCGACATCGTCGAACGCCGCCACGGCGACCTCGCCGGGCGTCATGTTCTCGTGCTCGGCACCGGGGCCTACGCGCGCGTCGTGGTGGCAGCGCTGCACCGGCGCGGGTGCAGCGGCGTGGACGTCTACTCCGCGACCGGCCAGGCCCCGTTGTTCGCCACGAGCCACGACGTGCGCCCCGTCTCCGAGCACGACCTGCCGACAGCGCTGGCCGAGTGTGACCTGCTCGTCGCGGCCAGCGGATCGTCCGGCCCGGTCGTCGGCGCCGACCTGGTGCGCGTCTCTCGCCACGGCCGGCCCGTCCTTCCGGCTCTCGATCTCGCCCTGTCGTCCGACCTTGCAGAAGACGTCGCCGACCTTCCCGAGGTGGACGTGATCGACCTCGCCGACGTCGCCGAGCACGCCCCGGACGAGCACGCCGACGCGATCGTGCGTGCGCAAGACATCGTCCTGAAGGCTGTGGGCCGCTTCGAGGCGCACGAGCGGGGCCGCACCGCTGACCACGCCGTCGTCGCCATGCGCGCGCACGTGATGTCGATCATCAGCGAAGAGCTCGACCGCATCAGAACCCGCGTCGACCCCGACACCGCCGAAGAGATCGCCCGCGCGCTGCACCGGGTCTCCAACGCGATCCTGCATCAACCGTCGATCCGCGCCCGGGAGCTCGCTGAGGCCGGCGACTTCGCCGACTACCTGCGTGCGGTGCACACGCTCTTCGGCGTCGACGTCACCATCGGGGGAGCGCCGTCCGTCGGGCCGGACTCGCCGGACGCTCTCGACGAGGGCCCCAACGACTGACCCTTCGCCGGCGAAGGGCACTCCGTGCCGCAGGGTGGTTCGCTGGACTGGTGCAGATTCGACAAGCGAAGGCCACGGTCGAGGACGGCCGCGTCTACGCCGGGTTTGCCGACCAAGCAGCCGACGGGCTCGTCAGGTGGATGCTGGGCCCGCGCTTCGTCGACGTCATCGCTCGCGGGTTCGTCTCGCCCGGGCACGACCAGTCGTTCGAGTACGCGGCTTTCGCCGAGGACGACAAAGGTGTCGTCGGCATGGTCTCCGGGTTCAGTGCCGAGCAGCACGCCCGCAGCGACGACGCGTGCCCGGTTCAACACTGCTCGACCATGGCGAGCAGGCAGCCCGAGCCTCCGGCGCGTCACGGCTCGTCCTCGACGTGGTCACGACCAACGACGGCGCGGCCCGGCTGTACGAGCGCCGCGACATGGCCGACGTCGGGCGGTCGCCGTCGGTTCCGTTCGACGGAGGCAGCTCGGTCCGCCGGATGGCGCTCACGCTGTTGAAGCCGACCCGCCGCTCACCCGCCGCATCACGTCCTGGTCGGACTGGTGACCTCCGGCTTGAGGTGACCAGGTTCGCTGTGGGGCCGGTCGCCACGTGAGGTGCGCGACCCCAGCCATCCGACGCCGTCGCGCACCTGACGCGACGCCGCCACGACGGTGACCAGCGCGACGACGCTCACCACGGCGGCAAGACCGTCGGGAAGGCTCACGGCCGACTCGCTCGTGGCAGCCGTGTTCGCCACCGAGTAGATCGACAGACCCACCGTCAGCCCGACGGCGACATGGCGCTCGGTGCGCGACAGCCGCAGTGCCGCGACGAGCGGAACTGCCCACAGCAGGTACCACGGCTGCAGCACCGGTCCCAGCGCGATCACGGTGACCATGGCCAGCGCCAGTCCGCGCACCGGTGTGCGTCGGTTGTGGGTGAGCAGCAAGGCCGCGACGACGCCGGCGGCCACGACCAGCGCGACGGTGCGAGTCACGCTCAGCACGATCTCGGGCGAGGCACCCACCAGCGGTTCGAGCACTAGCCCGAGGGTGCGCCCCACCGCCGTGGGCGGCGACAGCCACGTGTCCACCTTGGTGGGTGTCGACAGGTTGCCCACCCAGCCCCAGCCCACGCCGGAGATCAGGGTGAGCGCACCCAGTGTCGTTACCGCGATGGCGGCCACCTTCGCCCACGCCGCCACCACCGCCGGCCAGGTCGCGTGCGCTCCGGCCCACAGCAGACCGACGAAGGCGAGCCCGAGCAGCGCCGGAGCCTTGATGGCACCGGCCGCGGTGACCAGCACGACGGCCAGCACCGGACGGTTCTGGTAGGCCATCGCCAGCCCCGCCACCAGCAGACCGGCCATGAGCGCGTCGTTGTGCGCCGACGCGGTGAAGTGGAACAGCACCAGCGGGTTCAGGACCGCAAGCCACGTGGCCAGGCCAGGGTCGGCCCCGGCGAGCTGAGCCAGCCTGGGGACGAACCACACCAGCAGCCCGACGCCGACGAGGGCAAGAAGCCGAAAGGCCAGCAGCCCCGAGGTCGGCTCGGCTCCCGTCAGGTGGTACATCACCGAGGACGCGCTCGTCCACAGCGGGCCGTAGGGGGACGGCGAGTCGAACCACATCGGGTCGGCCCCGTCGCGCCAGTAGGACGGCAGGGCGCCGGTGCCTTCGGAGTAGGGGTTGATGCCCGCCGGGACGAGACGGCTGGCGGCGATATAGCTGAACACGTCGCGGCTGAACAGCACCGGGACGAACAGGAACGGCAGGCCCCACACCATGGCCATCAGACCGGTTCGTCGGGCTTCGTCCACGCTCGACGTGCGCAGGGTGACGCCGGCGGCCAGCCAGACGCGCAGCATGAGGGCCGTCCCGGCGATGATCAAGAGCTTGGCGAGGGCGGTGCCGGCCGTCGAGTCACGAACGGCGGACAGGACGGCGTCGCCTGCCATCGGTGACGCCGGGGCAATCCATCCCACGCCGAGAGCCCCGAGAGCGAGCAGGATCGAGGCCAGCAGCCCAGGAACCCCGACGGAGAACCAGACGGACTCAGACTGCCCCGCGCTCATGCGGCGAGGGCTCTGGAGCGTCATGCCGCACGATTATGCGGCCACGAACGCCTGAGTCCGAATTCTCGACGCCGACGATCCCATCACACTGGCCCGTTCTGGCTCCGAGCATCGCGGTCGCCGGCGACGTCGTGGCCGCTACCGTTGCCGCATCTGAACCACCACGAGGAGGACTGTGGCCGGCGGACTAGCGGCGTTGCTGGACGACATTGCCGCGCTCGCGAAGCTGGCCGCAGCGTCTGTCGACGACGTCGGTGCGGCCGCGGCGCGCGCGAGCGCCAAGTCGGCGGGAGTCGTGATCGACGACACGGCGGTCACGCCTCGCTACGTCCACGGGTTCACCGCCGACCGCGAGCTGCCGATCATCAAGCGGATCGCGCGCGGGTCCATTCGCAACAAGCTGCTGATCATCCTGCCCGTCATCCTGGTGCTGAGCCAGTTCGTCCCGTGGCTGCTCACACCGATCCTGATGGTCGGCGGTACCTACCTGTGCTTCGAAGGTGCGGAGAAGATCTGGGAGAAGCTCGGTCACCACGAGCAGCACGAGGCTCCCGTCGCCCTGGTCGGTCCCGAGCACGAGGAGTCGATGGTCAAGGGCGCGATCCGCACCGACCTGATCCTGTCGGCTGAGATCATGGTCATCGCCCTCAACGAGGTCGCCGACGAGCCGTTCGTCACCCGGGCTCTGGTGCTCGTGATCGTGGCGTTCCTCATCACCGCCCTGGTGTACGGCGTGGTCGGGCTGATCGTGAAGATGGACGACATCGGGCTGGCCCTGGCCGAGCGACCGTCGGCGGGCAGCCAGCGCGTCGGCCTTCTGCTGGTGCGCGCGATGCCCTCGGTGCTCGCGTTCCTGTCGACCCTCGGCATGGTCGCGATGCTCTGGGTAGGTGGGCACATCCTGCTCAACGGTCTGGACGAGCTGGGCTGGTCGTGGCTCTACGACCAGGTACACCACCTCGAAGAGGCGGTCGCCGACGCGACGGGGGCGCTGGGCGGCTTCTTGGGCTGGACCACGAACACCCTGGCCTCCGCGGCCTTCGGTCTGCTGGTCGGCGCAGTCGTGGTCGTCGTGGTCACGCTCGTCGGACGGCTCCGCTCCCGGCGCACGCCCGACGCTGCGACCGCCTGACCCAGGTGCGGGCCGGGACCCTCAGAACCACCGGGCGCGCTCGACCCGAAACCGGCTTGCCGCCTCGGGTTGGTACCGGTCGGTCCCGTACCACCAGCCCCCCTCGACGCTGCTGGCGATGGTGCACCCGCCGAACGTCGTCTCAGCGCTCACCTGGAAGCCGTAGGGGATGCGCTGGGGCTCGTCCACACCGACGGTGCCCCACCGCATCATGGCCAGCTCGGTGACCCGACCGTCCGGGGCGACAGTGAGAGTCACCGCCTCGCCCTCGCCGTCGATCTGCAGATGCACCTGGGCGCGGCACTCGTCGATCGCCGACCACTGAGCGCCGGCGCTGGGCAGCAGCATCGACGGCACCCACAACGACTCGCCTGCGAGCCGACCCCGAGCGCTCGCGGCGGTGTCCGGCCCGCGTTCGCCGCCGAGGGGGACGAGGCCGAGCAGCCGCACCGCGACTTTGCCCTCGCCGGCCAGGTAGTGGTCACGCACGGCCACGTGGAGTGGACCCCACGAGGCCCGGGCGTCCCACGCGAACCCCCGGCTCGGCACGAGCAGCTCGCGCGCGCTCAGGACGAGACGCCGCCCGCCCTGCACCACCGAGCCGGTGAGGTCGAGGCGTGCCGCCGCGGCCAGCGGGGTGCCCGGCGACAGGGCATGACGCAGCATGCGCGCGGCGGGGGCCGGGAGCCCGTCGGTCATCGCCGGGTCGAACGTGCCAGAAAGGCGAGGCGTGTCGGCAAGATCGGCGACGACGGCGGCGAACGACACGGTCACCTCCCTGGCACCTCCCCGGGTGGGCCTCAGCCACAAGGCTAGGTTGTGGTGCACGGGCGCTCAAGGGTCGAGACGATGTGCCGCAGTCGAGAACAGAAGGTGGCTGACATGGACGTGGCGCGCATGCTCGAGGTGGCCAGAGACCAGATGACGGTGGGTCGCGTGTTCGGTGACCCAATCGAGAAGGACGGCGTCACCCTCGTCCCCGTTGCGATGGTGATGGGCGGCGTCGGCGGTGGGGAAGGCTCATCCGAGCAGCAGGAGCAGGGTGAGGGTGGCGGCTACGGCATCGTGGCTCGCCCGTTGGGCGTGTACGTCATCGGCAGCGACACGGTGCGCTTCAAGCCCGTCATCAACACCGACCGCGTGCTCACATCTGCCGCAGTGCTGGCGGCCGGGGTGCTCGTCGCTCGGGCACTCGGGCGACGCGGCGGGTAGGTACCCGCCGCGTCACCCGAGCACCGCCTCGCTCAGGCGAGGTCGAACCGGTCGGCGTTCATCACCTTGACCCACGCTGCGACGAAGTCACGCACGAACGTCTGGCTCGCGTCGTCGCTGGCGTATACCTCGGCCAGGGCGCGCAGCTCGGAGTTCGAGGCGAACACCAAGTCGGCGCGGCTTCCCGTCCAGCGCACCTCGCCGGTGGACCGGTCGCGACCCTCGAACGTGTCCTCGGCCTCCGAGGTCGACGACCACTCGGTGCCGAGGTCGAGCAGGTTGACGAAGAAGTCGTTGCTCAGCGTTCCTGGACGCGTGGTGAGCACCCCCAGCGACGACTGGCCTGTGTTGGTGCCGAGCACGCGCAGGCCGCCGACCAGCACAGTCATCTCCGGGGCCGTGAGCGTCAGCAGGTTCGCCCGGTCGACCAGCAGGTACTCCGCCGGAAGCCGGTTGGCCTTGCCCAAGTAGTTGCGGAAGCCGTCGGAGGTCGGCTCGAGAGCGGCGAACGACTCGACGTCGGTCAGCTCTTGCGTGGCGTCCATACGACCTGGCGTGAACGGCACCTCGACGTCGAACCCGGCGTCCTTGGCTGCCTTCTCCACGCCCGCGCACCCACCCAGCACGATCAGGTCGGCCAGCGAGATGCGCGTACCCGTGGTCTGCTCGTTGTTGAACGACGTCTGGATGTCCTCCAGCACGGACAGGACGGTGCGCAGCTGGTCGGGGTCGTTGACCTCCCAGCCGATCTGCGGCTGAAGGCGGATGCGCGCCCCGTTGGCGCCACCGCGCTTGTCGCTGCCGCGGAACGTCGACGCAGACGCCCACGCCGTGGCGACAAGCTGCGAGACCGTCAGGCCCGAATCGAGCAGCCGAGCCTTCAGCGCGGCGACGTCCGCGTCACCGACCAGCTCGTGGTCGACGGCAGGGATCGGGTCTTGCCACAGCAGCGTCTCCTGCGGCACGAGCGACCCCACGTACCGGCTGATTGGCCCCATGTCGCGGTGCGTCAGCTTGAACCAGGCGCGCGCGAACGCGTCGGCAAACTCGTCGGGGTTGGCCATGAAGCGCCGCGAGATCTGCTCGTAGACCGGGTCCATGCGCATCGCCATGTCGGCGGTCGACATCATGGGTGCCTCACGCACCGACGGGTCGTGTGCCGCCGGCACCGCGTCGGACCCGGCACCGTCCTTCGGGTGCCACTGGTAGGCGCCGGCGGGGCTCTTGGTCAGCTCCCACTCGTAGCCGAACAGGGTCTCGAAGTAGCTGTTGTCCCAGGTGGTCGGAGTCGGCGTCCACGCCCCCTCGAGCCCGCTGGTGATCGTGTCGTCGCCGGCACCGCTGCCGTACGAGCTCATCCAGCCGAGCCCAGCCTCCTGCAGCGGGGCGGCCTCCGGCTCGGGGCCGACGTAGCGGTTCGGGTCGGCCGCACCGTGGGTCTTGCCGAACGTGTGGCCACCGGCAGTCAGCGCCACCGTCTCCTCGTCGTTCATCGCCATGCGCGCGAACGTCTCGCGGATGTCACGGGCCGACCCCAGCGGGTCGGGCTGGCCGTTGGGGCCCTCCGGGTTGACGTAGATCAGGCCCATCTGGACGGCGGCGAGGGGGTTCTCCAGCTCGCGGTCGCCGGTGTAACGCTCGTCGCCGAGCCAGGTGTCCTCCGGACCCCAGTAGACGTCCTCGTCGGGCTCCCAGACGTCCGCGCGTCCACCGGCGAAACCGAACGTGTCGAAGCCCATCGACTCCAGTGCGCAGTTGCCGGCGTAGACCATCAGGTCGGCCCACGACAGCTTGCGACCGTACTTCTGCTTGACCGGCCAGAGCACGCGGCGGGCCTTGTCGAGGTTGGCGTTGTCCGGCCAGCTGTTCAGGGGGGCGAAGCGCTGCTGGCCCCCACCGGCCCCGCCGCGTCCGTCCGCTGGTGCGGTACGTGCCTGCGCTGTGCCAGGCCATGCGGATGATGAGCGGGCCGTAGTGGCCGTAGTCAGCCGGCCACCAGTCCTGCGAGGTGGTCAGCACGTCGACGATGTCGCGCTTGACCTCGGCAAGGTCAAGGGTGGCGAACTCGGCGGCGTAGTCGAAGCCGGGGTCCATGGGGTCGGCCGCCGGGGAGTGCTTGCGCAGGATCTTGAGGTTGAGCTGGCTGGGCCACCAGCTGCGGTTGCCGGCCCCCTCGGTGGGGTGTGCGGCGTGCACGACCGGGCAGCGCGCCTCGCTCTCCTCGGTGTTCATCTCTGCGACGACGGCGTCGTGCTGCTGGGTCATGGTCTTCCTTCCGCAGGTGGGGTCAGTTGTCGGTGGAGCAGGGGCCGCAGGTGCCCCAGTAGACGACTTCGGCCTCGTCGATCACGAAGCCGCGGTGGGTGGAGGCCGTCAGGCACGGCGTGTGCCCGACGGCGCAGTCGACGTCGGCGATGGCGCCGCAGGCACGGCAGACGACGTGGTGGTGGTTGTCGCCGACGCGTGCCTCGTAGCGGGCCACCGAGCCGGCCGGCTCGATGCGACGAAGAATCTTGGCGTCGGTGAGCGCGTGGAGCACGTCGTAGACGGCTTGGACGGAGACGTCGCCGACATCGTCGCGGACGAGATCGACGATGGTCGCGGTGTCGGCGTGCGGGTGCTGGTGAACCGCGACAAGCACGGCGACCCGCTGACGGGTGACGCGCAGCGACGCGTCGCGCAGCAGCTGCTCGGCGTCGACTTTCGTCTGCACGCGGCCAACGTAGGCGCTTTTCTGGAATGAGTCAAGAAAGCGGCTCGTGTTGGTGGTGTCGCTTCGCCGGCTCGCCCGCCGCATAGCCCGTGTCGAGATGGGTAGGTGTCACCGACAGTCGTCAACAGTGCGGAGAGGGTCATGGGCCACGAGCGAGACGTGCTGAACGACGAGGCCGAGGCCGACGTTCGCAAGCAGCGTCAGGGTGCCTACACGGCTGAGACGCCGGGGCCGGCACCGGCCCCGGCCCGAAACGATCACGTGACGTGCGGAGTTGGGGGGGTTTCCACGGCAGATGCGCCATGGAAACCCCCCAAACTCCGGTCGCCAGTCACCCCGGTCGCCAGTCACCCCGGTCGCCAGTCACCCCGGTCGTAGGTCACGCCGGTCGTGCCGACGGGTAGATCACGGGGACGGGTCGTGCCCGGCCCGTCGTTGGGCGGGGTCGCGCACCCGTCCGATCACTCGCTCCAGCGCGTCCTCGAGGGTGATGACGCCGATCGTCGACCCCGTGGCGTCGACCACGCCGGCTAGGTGCGCGGCGTCGGCCTTCATGCGGGCGACGACCGCGGTCAGCGGCAGGTCAGCGGGCAGCTCGGTGAGATCGTGCAGCGGCAGGTCGGCGATGCGTCCCTGGGTGAGCCAGGCTCCGGTGGTGACCGGGCTGTGCGGGTTGAGCGCGTCGTGGATGTGCACGTACGAGCGCAGCTGTCCAGCGGTGTCGCGGACGGGGAAGCGGGAGTAGCCGGTGTCGACGACGGCCCGGTAGAGGCTGCCGGTGGAGTCGTCGGCTGCCACGGTGACCAGGTGCTGCGTCGGCAGCAGGATGTCGCGTGCCACGGACGTGGAGACGTCGAGGGCACCTTCGAGCATCGTCGACTCGTTGCTGTCGAGCAGCCCTTCACGCGACGACTCGGTGATCATCACGGCGACCTCGTCGCGGGTGAAGGACGACGACACCTCGTCCTTCGGGTCCACTCGCAGCAGCCGCAGGACGAGGTTGGCCAAGGCGTTGATGGTGGCGATGAACGGGCGCAGCGCGGTCACGATCGCCGCCAGCGGCGGGCCGAGCAGCAGAGCTGAGCGCTCCGGGCCGGCCAGGGCGATGTTCTTGGGCACCATCTCGCCCAGCACCATGTGCAGGAACACCACGAGTGACAGCCCGATGGTGAACGCGATCGGATGGACGAAGCCCTCCGGGATCCCCAGGTCGGCGAGCACGGGCTCGAGCAGGTGGGCGATGGCAGGCTCGGCCGTGGCGCCGAGGCCGAGCGAGCAGACGGTGATGCCGAGCTGGGCGCCGGCCATCATCTGCGACACGTTCTCCATCGCCCGAACGGTCACGCGGGCCCGTCGGTTGCCGGCGTCGGCCAGCGGCTCGATCTGGCTGCGGCGGGCCGAGATCAGGGAGAACTCGGCGCCGACGAAGAAGGCGTTGCCCACCAGCAGCACCACCGCCAGCACCAGGGCGCTCGTGTCACTCATCGGTCGCCTCCGGGGCGGGGTCGACGCGGATGAGCTCGACACGGCGCCCGTCCATGCGTGCCACGACGGCGCGGCGGCCGTTGATGCTGAACTGGTCGCCGACGGCCGGAATCGCCCCGATGAGGCGCATCGCCAGACCGCCGAGCGTCTCGTACTCCGGGGCGTCGTGGGCGGGGACCCCGAGGTCGCGCGCCTCGTCGGTGCGCAGCAGTCCCGAGAGCAGCAACGTCCCGTCCGCCTGCTGCTGGGAGTAGAACTCGTGCGGGTCGGACTCGTCGGCCACCTCGCCCACGATTTCTTCCACGATGTCTTCCAGCGTGGCCACGCCAGCGGTGCCGCCGTACTCGTCGACCACCACGGCGAGGTGGCCGTCGGCGCGAAGGGCGTGCAGCAAGTCGTCGACGGGCAGGGTCTCGGGGACGACCAGCGGCTCGTCCATCACCTGGCCCACGCGCACCCGCCCGGCCTGGGCGGGGTCGACCAGCAGGGCCCGCCGCAGGTCGATCACGCCCACGATCGAGTCGATGCCCTGCGCGCCGGTGACCGGAAAGCGCGAGTGGCCAGTCTCGCGGGCCACCTCAAGCACGGTCGAGACGGTGGCCGCGACGTCGAGGGAGTGCACCTGGGGTCGTGGGGTGAGGACGTCGGCGACGACGCGGTCGGTCAGGCGCAGGCTTCGGTCGAGCAGCGAGGCGACCGGACGCTCCAGCGTGCCCTCCGACGCCGACCGGCGGATCAGCGAGCGCAGCTCTTGCGCCGAGCGCGCCGACTCGAGCTCTTCGGTGGGCTCGATGCCCATCGCGCGCAGCAACCGGTTCGCGCTGCCGTTGAGGAACGAGATGAGCCAGCCCATGGCTGCTGTGAAGGCCATGTGCGGTGCGGCGACGGCCTTGGCGACCGACATCGGCTCAGAGATCGCCCAGTTCTTGGGCACGAGCTCGCCGAAGACCATCTGCACCGTCGTGGCGATGGCCAGCGCGAGCCCGACAGCGACGGCGGCGCTGGAGACGCCCCACGCCTCCAGGGGGCCGGCGAGCAGGGTCGCCAGTGAGGGCTCGGCCAAGAAGCCGACCAGCAACGACGTGACGGTGATGCCGAGCTGGGCCCCGGACAGCTGGGTCGACAGGCTGCGCAGGGCGCCGAGCACCCGGGCGGCCGACCGGTCGGTCGGTGCCTGCGCCTCGATCGTCGTCCGGTCGACGGTGACGAGGCTGAACTCGGCCGCCACGAAAAGGGCGTTCGCCGCGATCAGCACCGCAGCCAGCCCGAGCAGCAGAAGGGCCTCGGTCATGCGTGCGTCACGCCATCATCATCCCCGAAACCCGCTGGACGTGGCGACCGACGCGTGCCTCGACTCAGGCAGGGATGTCGCGCCGACGCAGGCCGAGCATCCCGATGCCGATGAGGATGCCGGCTACCAGCAGCAGGCCGATCACCGCCAGGGCCGATACCGCACCACCGGGCACGGTCGGGCTGTGCGCGAAGGGGGACACGTCCAACAGCCACTGCGGCAGTCGCCACAGGCCGCCGAACTTGCCCACGACGACGAAGCCCGCGAGCAGGCCCCACGCGCCGGGGGCCGCCAGCGGCACCCATCCGAGCAACACGGCCACGATGCCGACCATCACCCAGGCGGCTGGCACCGCAAGAGCGGCCGCACCGGCCAGTCGCACGGCCTCGTCCAGGGGCTCACCGGTGGTCAGCAGCAGCTCGGCGTGGCCGGCGGTCTCCTCCGAGCGCAGATGCAGAGCCGCCGACACTCCGAACCGCGACGTCCGTCCACGAATTCATCCCGAGCGGGCGCATCGTTGCGCTGTCGGCGCGGAGCATGCCCAGGAGCAGGCGCAAGGTCGTCGTCTTGCCCGCCCCGTTCGGCCCGAGAAACGCGTGCACCTCACCGCGTCGAACCTGCAGGTCGAGTCCGGCCAGGGCCGTCGTCGTGCCGAAGGTCGTCACCACGTGACCGACGTCGACAGCCAACTCGTCGCCCGCCATCGAGACAGCGCTGACATACAGCGCTGACATATCGACGCTGGTCCTTGGTTGGGTGGGTGTCAACGGGCCGAAGCCCTGGACCCGGACGGACAGCAGCCCCGGGCCGCAACGCGGTCAGGGGCTCCTGTCGCTCGTGTTCCCCCCTTGGACCCTCGGTGCGAGAGCCCACACGAGCAGTGCTGACAGTGCATCGCACTCGGGTGTGACGATTCCACCCCGATCTGTAGGCATTTCTGTGGACAATCGGCTTCGGACCCCCGGGGAGGCCGCGAGATGAGCACCGAGCACCGATGACCGACGGTGAGCAGGGCAGCGACGAGCCGAGGCGGGTCGCCATCGTGGACGACCACGAGCTCTTCACCGACGCCCTGCGCCTCTGGGCGTCGGAGAACCTGGAGCGGGTCGAGGTGGTCTATGCCGGCCCCGACCCGAGTGCCGTCCCCGACGGCACCGACCTGGTGCTGCTCGACATCGATCTCGGGGAGGACGAGCGACCGGCCGAGGACACCACGGCCAATCTCGTCGAGCGCGGCATCGCGGTGCTGCTCGTCAGCTCAGTGGGCGACGCCGGGTTGATCCGACCAGCCATCGCCGCCGGGGCGCTCGGCTACGTCCCCAAGCGTGAGGGCTCGGACGTGCTGCACGACGCGGTGGATGCCGCGTTGCGTGGCGACATCTACGTCTCGCCCGACCTGGCGGCGGTGATGATGGTGTCGATCGACCGGCCTGAGTTCAGCGCCCAGGAGCGCACGGCGCTGCGCCTCTATGCCTCCGGTCTGAAGCTTGAGGCGGTCTCCCGGCGCATGAACGTCTCACCGAGCACCGTGCGCGAGTACCTCGCGCGGGTGCGCCGCAAGTACTCCTACGTCGGGCGCGACGTGCGGACGAAGACCGACATGTACGCCGCCGCTGTGCGCGACGGCATCATCGAACCGCGCTGACTTAGCGCTCCGGCACCGCGGAGTGACAGGTGCGCAACCCGTCGACCAGCAGGTCGCCCTCCGGTTGCGCGACAGTGCGCAGGTCGTCAGCGCTGGTCAGCGCGAGGTCGGGAGCCCACAGGTACGACCCGTCCACTGTCAGCAGGTACCAGCGGTAGGCGTCACGGCCGGCCGGGTCGCGTTGGGGCGAGGGTGTGGGCACGAAGCAGTGCACCTGGACGACGGCGCCGTCGACGAGTGCTCCGGCAACGGCGGCCTCGACCGTGAAGTCACGTGAGGAGTAGGCGTCGATGCTGCAGCCAGGGCCGTCGCACTCCGTCGAGCCGTGCCACGCCGCGGCGTCGACGGTCCACGGCTTGCCGGTCGGCACCTCGGCGCTGCATCCGGCGCCGACGCCGGCCAGCAAGGCCAACGAGGTGAGGCCGATCACGCCGAGGTGAGATCTGCGCATGATGTTCAACCGTATCGACCTACGCTGGCGCGGTGCCACGTACTGCGGAGTCGGGGTCGGGGCCCTGGTTCGGCGACCCGCGGCGAGCAGCGGTGGTGCTCACTGTCCTGGGCCTGGTGCTGCTCGTGGCGCTGGGGCTGGGCACACGCGCGCTCGTGGGCGACGCCGCGACCGCCGTGGTTCCGACCCGAGGCGAGCTGTGCGCGCAGTACGGCCAGTTCATCGCCCAGGTCGACGACGGTGGCATCTTTGGCACCCAGGCCAGCGTCCAAGCCGCCCGCAGGCTCTCGGTCATGGCTGCCCGCTACGACCCGTCGGGTGACACGGCCCTCGCCGACAGCAACCCTCCGGTGGCTCAGGCCGGGGACGACATCAACACTGTGCTGCGATCCGTCGCGTGGGAGCAACGTGACCTGCTCACCGCCACCCGACCGCTGGCATTGGAGTGCGGGTGGAACTGGCCGATCACGACGACACCGCCGCCGGCTGCTCCACAACCGCCGGCCAGCTGACCTCCATCCACCACCCGTCCTCGTCACTGATCACCTCGATGCCATCGGCTGGGGCGCCACGACGCTCCAGTGGCTGTTCCGACAGCCCTGGCACATGCACGATCAAGGCACCGTGGGTCTTGTCACCGATCCCGGTGATGACCATCGACTCCGCGTGCTCGAGGTTCAGCGAGGTGTGGCTGCTCAGGGTCTCCACGACGGCGGCTGACGGCGCCGGCAGGCGGGCCAGGTCGCCGCGCACCTGCACGTCCACCCCAGCGTCGTGGGCGTGGGTGAGCAGAGCGAGCACGGCTTCGCGGACCCCCGGCGGTGCTGAGGCGGCGCTCACCAGGCCACGCAGGTAGCCCGACTCCTCCCGACACCGTTGCCGGACGTCGCCCGAGCGCGGGTCGGCGTTGCCGTCCCCGATGGCAGCCAGCAAGGGGATGCAGGAGTCGAGGGCGGGCTGGAACCACTGCTGCTGCTCGGTGCGGGCAGCGGCTGCGCGCATGCGGTCCCACTCGGCATCCCGGCGCTGCTGGTTGGCGCGTCCGACCGCGTCGGCCTGCCGGGTGAGTGCTCGTCCGGCGATGAGGCTGGCGACGAAGACGGCCAGCGCGACGCTTGACGCGGTGACCGCGACGCTTGGGCAGCCGGCGAACACGTCAGCCCACACCGAGGCGGCGACCAACGTGGCTGCGATGAAGGCCGGGGCGGCCAACGATGCGTGCCACCACCGACTGGCCGTCAGCATCACGAGGACGACCAAGGGAAGGCGAGGGTCCACCCAGCCGAGGGTGCCGAACGTGCTGGAGCAGTAGGTGTCCGACGCGATCGTCCAGAACGGGGCGAGGCACGCCAGAGCGACGGTGACCACGCCCACGCCGAGGGGCATCCACCGTTCGTGGCGCAGGTTGTAGGTCACGAGCAGCCCCCAGCCGCCCAGCAGCAGACCCCCCGCCAGGGCCACGGCAGGCCGCTCGAACGCCTGCCACTCCGCGACGACGACCAGGCTGGTGAAGATCGTCGCTGCCAGCAGCAGGGCGGCCAGCGTTCGGACGACGACCGTTGAGACAGCGTCGGCGACGGGCTCGTCGTCGTCCTGGCGCACCCACGTGAGAGCCACGCTCGTTCCGCGTCCCGGGGCACTCGTGACCCTGGTGCTGCCGCCGACGCCCGCCATCCGGCCCTCCACGGAGTGGCGCAGCCCGTGGCGTCGTTCGGTGCGCTGCGGGTCGAACCCGACTCCGGCGTCGGTGACCGTGGCGCTCACCTCGCTCGGGGTGATGGTCATGGTGAGTCGGGCCGTCGCGACTTTGGCGTGCTTGGCCACGTTGAGCAGCGCTTCTTCGATGCTTCCGGTCAGGGCGTCGCGCACGCCCGCCGGCACGAGGCAGGTCTCGAGCGGGTCACCGTCCGCGTCCAACGACACGGTCACACCTTGGGTCTCGGCACGTGACACCACCTGTTGCAGGGCGGACTCCAGCGGCTGCACCCCGCTGGAGTGCGTCTCGGTGCTCTCCTGCAGGCGCCGTGCGTCCTCCACGCAACGACGCCGTTGGTCGTCGGACGACCCCCGGGGGCTGAGCGCGATGGCGTTGAGGGTGTTGAGCGCAGTGTCGTGCAGAAGAGACATACGGGCCGTCATGGCATCCTCACGCCACCGCTGCTCCACCGCAGACTGGCGACGTTCCTCCTCCGCGGCCAGCATCCTGTCGGCTCGCTCCGACGACCGGATGAGCACCGCTCGAATCATCAGCCCCAGCAGCCCGAGCCCGATCACCAGCGCGGCCTCGGTGAGCGGCACTCCGAGCCGGACAGGGGAGTCCTCGCGCGACATCTCCTGCGCGCGTTGCAGCGAGCCGAGCGCGACGACGAAGACGGCCGTGGGGATGAAGAGCCGCCGCGGGCCCACGAACCCCATGACGCTCAGCAGCATGGCGCAGGCGACGGTGATCTGAACCCATGGAGCGACAAGCCCGGACAGCTCACGGGCAATCACGGTTCCCACCGCCAGCGCAACCGCCATCGCCAGCAGTGCCCGCACGCGCAGGGGGTCGGGCAAGAAGCGGGCTGCCAGCATCGCAAGCCCTCCCAGCAGCCACGCAACGGCCAGCGGCACCCGCACCGGGGCCATCTCCACGCTGCCGTCCAGCGCGACCTCGAGCGCGCCGGCCAGCACCCAGAGGGAGATCCAGTACGCCGCAAGCGCGCCTAGCACGCTCTCGGCGACCTCGGAGAGGCTCTTCACCGGCCCTCCCTACGCCCCGGCTCGCGCAGCGACGGGCACAGGCTAGTCGCCACGCACCCGGTCTGTGGGCTGGATCGACGTCACGTCGTCGTCGTGCAGATGGCGCCCGACCACTAGCGTCCCTGCGCATGGCAGACGACACGACCCGCATGCGGGCGATCGACGCGGTCTGGCTCGACGCCGATTCAGGTGGACCGCCGATTGCCATCGGGTCGCTCGTGCTAGCGGCAGGCCCCGCGCCCACTGTGGACGAGGTGCGCGACGGTCTGGCCTCGCGCCTGCCCCGCATGCCGCGGCTGTCCGAGCGGGTGGTGGCCTCGCGGGGTCCGGTGCGCCGCCCGAAGTGGGTGCGGGCCGAGGTCGACCTCACCCACCACGTTCGGGAGAGGGCAGTGGCGGCACCCGCCGACATGGGGGCCATCGAGGACGCCGTCTCGGCCGTCATGGTCACCCCGATGGACCTCGACAAGCCGCTCTGGGACGTGCACCTGCTCACCGGCCTGGCCCCCGACCTGTTCGGCGTCGTGGTGCGCCTGCACCACGCCGTGGCCGACGGCGCCGGGTCGATGCTGCTGATGGGTCACCTCTTCGACGTCGAGCCCGATGGGAGCACCACGCTGTCGGACTACTTCGCCACGGCGGCGGCGCAGACCGCGCAGAGCCGGGCGCCGGCGAGCCCCGCGGACCATGAGTCGTCCAAGCGTGCGATGGTGCGTGAGGCGGCCAGCAAGGGTGGGGACCTGACGCTGCGCGCTCTTCGCACGGTGGTTCTCGACCCGGTCGAGGCCGCGCGGTGGGCGGGCGGGGCCGCCCAGCAGCTCAGCGACGAGCTGAGCCAGATGACTGCCGAGGCCGCCCGCACCGCTGGGGCAGTCGGAGCCACTCTGGCCCCCCGCACCCATTCCCTGCTCAGCGGTGACCCGGGGGGCGACCGGCACTGGCGCACGACGCAGGTGAGCCTTGCGGATGTGAAGCGCATCCGCGCCGCCTACGGCGTCACCGTGAACGACGTCGTGATGGCGCTGGCCTCCGGTGGCTACGGGGCACTGATGCGGGGTCGCGGGCAGGCCAGCGACTCCGAGTTCGTCAAGATCCTCATCCCGGTGTCGACGCGCTCCCCGCACGACTTCGCGTCGAACAACCAGGTGACCGGGCTGTTCATTCAGCTGCCGGTCTTCGGCTCGGCCCCCGAGCGGCTGAGGTGGATCGCCGAGCACATCAACACGCTCAAGGACGCCGGCACGGCAGCGGCCACGAAGGTCTTTCTCGACGTGTTGGACGTGGCGCCAGCGGGCATCCAGACGCTGGTGGTTCGCTCGGACACACCCGTCCCGGAGTGGGCAGTCGACTCGTTGGTGACGAACGTGCCAGGCCCGCAGTTCCCGCTCTACGTGATGGGTCGGCGGGTGAGCGCGGACTACCCCATCATTCCGCTGGGGCGTCCGCTCTGGTGCTCGATCGGCGTGCTGAGCTACGACGGGACGCTCGAGTTCGGCATGGCCGCCGGGGCCGGCGGGGCCGAGGCGGTCGGCGCCCTGACCGACGGCATTCAGGCCAGCCTCGCCGAGCTTCTCGACGGGCTGGCCTGAAGGTGGTGCGGGCCTAGATGAACAGCAGCTGAGCCCCGTCGGTGAGGGTGATGAAGTCGGCTGCGTTGATGATGTCGGTGACGCCTTCGTAGAGGTCGTCCATGTCGACCTTGTTCATGTCCGCGCTCATCTGGCATCCCCAGAGCTGGCCACCGGCGGCCACGATCTGATCGAGGAACTCCCGCACACCGGGGATGTCCATCTCGTCGAGCTGCTCCTTGAGCATCTTGGTGGCCATCGACGTCATGCCCGGCATGGGCATGACCGCCTGCGGGATGCGGATGTCGCGGCCCTTCACCGGGAAGTGCATCGCGGTGTTGCCAGCGGGGCTGAACTGCAGTTCGTCCATGCGGCTGTCGATGATCATGTCGAAGCCCCAGAACGTGAAGAAGAGGTGTGTCTCCACGCCTTCGCCCAGCGCGGCGTTGGCCAGCACGAGGGCGGGGTAGGCCATGTCGAGGTTGCCCTTCGAGCAGATGATGGCCATCTTGCGGTCGGTCTCGTCGTCGCCGAAGTCCGGGACGATCATGGGTGCGGCGGTCGGTGCGGTGGTGTCAAGGGTGTCTGTCATGCTCACACGCAGCCCTTCGGCTTGGGCAGGCCGGCGATGTAGCTCATCTTGCGGCCCGGCTTCTTGGGGAACAGCTGAAACTGCTCCTTGGTGGGGATGCCGCCGACGTTCTGCACGCGGCGGGTCGTGGCGGTCTCGCCCTTGACCGTGAAGTCCTGGCGCAAGAACCGGATGACGTCCCAGTGACGGTCGTTCATCTCGATGCCGATGTTGGCGGCCAGGGCGGCGGCGATCTCTTCGTTCCACTCGTCGTACTCGGTCAAGAAGCCCTCGTCGTTGACGTGGACCTCGCTACCGGCGATGGCGGTGACGGGCATTGCTCGAACCTCTTTCTGTGGATGGGGGGGGATCAGGGGTGGGCCGATGGCCGCGAGGGGCCTGACCCGGCGGGAACCGCCGCGGCGGGCAGCGGCCCACCGTTGGGCGGGCTCTCTTCGCCGATGGTGCGAAGCAGCCCGAGCGTGCGGTTGAGACCGCGTCGCACCTCCGGGTCGCGCATCTGCTTGACCAGAGCGAACGTGGTCGGCGGCTTCTGGTCGCCGTCGTCGGACATGGTCTGCAGGGAGACCCCGGTGCGGTTGAGCAGCGTCATCACCTCGGGCTGGGTCAGCTCCTTGACGGTGTTGAGGATCAGAACGAGGTTCTCGCGCAGCGCGACGACGTCGTCTTCGGTGAACGATGTGACGACCTCCTCGACCATCTCGGCACCGTGGCGGGCGAACGTGAAGTAGCCCTTGCGCTCGGCCTCGGCCAGGCTCTCCGACAGCTTGGCAACGCCAGACCCGGCGATCGAGTTCACCTCGTGCGTCAGCTCGGCCATGCTGTCGAGCTGGACGAGCATCGCCTGCAGCTTGGGCACCGAGCGGGCCAGCGTGCGAGCGAACTCGGAGATGTCCTCGATCGTGACGTCAGCGCTGAGCTCTTGCAGCTCGCGAGAGGCCGCGGCCATGGCGTCGCGGGTGACCGGCGCGAGCTCGTGGCTCAGCTCCTGCCACTGCTCGCGGGACTCCCGCGCTCGGCGCATCTCTGCGACGAGCTCGTCGACCTGTGCGCTGAGGTGGTCGAGCCGGTCGTCGACACTTGGTGCGACGGTGTCCGCGGTGGCGGCTGCGGCTTCGGGTGCTGCGGTCATGCGGCGTCCTCGGTCTGCTTGCCGGCCATCGACATGAGCGCGGGCAGGGGGAGCTCCTTGCCGGGGAGCAGCACGTTCCAGTACATCCAGCGGAACATCACCTTGCCCCAGTGGTTCATCTCGGTCTCGGTCAGCAGGCTGAAGGGCCCGATGCCCGGCAAGGGGTACTTGCCCGGCAGGGGCTCGGTCTCGTAGTTGAAGTCGATGAGCAGGCCCTTGCCGTGGCCGGTCTCGATGAAGCAGTTCGCGTGCCCGTCGAACTTCTCCGTCATGGCCAGGCCCTGGACGTGGCGCAAGAAGTTGGTGGGGAACAGGTCCATGGCGAAGTGGGCCACCGAGCCGGCCTTCGACGCGGGGATGTCGGAGGCGTCGCCGATGGCGAAGATGTTGTCGTACTGCGTCGACAGCAACGTCTCCTTGTCGACGGGCACGTAGTTGAGCTCGTCGCCCAGGTCGGAGCGGGCGATGAAGTCCGCACCCATGTTCAGCGGCACCGTGACCAGCAGGTCGTAGTCGATCTCGCGCTCGTCGTAGCTGACGAGCTTCTTGGCCTCGGGGTCTATCGACTCGACCATGAAGTCGGGCTCCAGCGCGATCTGGCGCTCGTCCAGCATCGAGCCGAGGTACTGCGACGACACCGGCTTGGTGAACGCGCCCTCCAACGGGGTCACGTAGGTGATGTCGACAGCGTCGCGCAGGCCCTGCTCGTCGAAGAAGGCATCGGCCAAGAAGGTGAACTCCAGCGGCGCCACCGGGCACTTGATCGGCATCTCGGTGACGTGGATGACGAGCTTGCCGCCCTGCCACGTCTTGAGCACCTCGGCCAGCCGCGACGCCCCGTCGAACGTGTAGAACTCGTGGACCGACTCGCCCATGTCATCGGCCATGCCGGGCGTCTCGTCCGGACGCGGCGTGGTGCCGGTCGCGATGATCAGGTAGTCGTACGGCAGGCGCGAGCCGTCGTCGAGCAGCACCGCGTTCTCGTCGGCGACCACCCGGTCCACACTCGCCTTGACCAGGTCGACGCCGGAGGGGACGAACCGCTTGGTGGGCTTGACCACCTCGTCGGGCTGGTAGATGCCGAAGGGGATGAACAGGTACCCCGGCTGGTAGTGATGGGTGTCGCTGGGGTCGACGACGGTGATCGTCCACTCGTCGCGCGAGAGCTTGGGGCGCAGCTTGTTGACGGCCATCGTCCCGGCGGTGCCCGCTCCGAGCACCAGCAGCCTCTTCATTCGTGTCTCCTTCGGTTGTTCAGTGGGTGGGGTCTGCGGAGTCGCGGACCTGGGAAGCACGGGAGGTCTCCGCTGCGCGTGACAGCGCAGCCGAGACCCGGGGCAGGGCGTCGAGCACGACGCGGCGTTGCTCGACGGTCAGCTCGTGAAGCCCGACGGCGTGCTCGCCGTCGGGGGCGACTCCGCCGGCCAGCACCATGCCGACGAGCTCGGAGCCGGCCCGGACGAAGACGCGAGCGCACTCGAAGCCGAGGGACGCCTGCTGGAAGCGGGGGGCGAAGTCGAGGTCGTTGGCCATGGCCTGCCACTCGGCGGTGCACGCAGCCAGGGTCTCGTCGTCCCGGGCGCGCTCGGCGAACCATGGGCAGGGGTTTGCCACCTGCGAGATCGGGCGCCCCTGCATGTCGGTGGCGACCATCATCACGCCGAGCATCGGCGCCGAGACGTCGAGCACAGCCTGGACCGGTGCCGGGTCGAGCGGGGTCCGCCCTGGGGTGAAGCCGCCGCCGGCGAGCAGAGTCTGCACACCGTCGGCTGGAAAGCGCCACTGGCGTCCGACCTTGACCGCGGGAAGGCGACCGTCGGCGGCCATCCGGTAGATCGTGGTGGCGTCGACGTGCAGCCGGTCCTGTACCTGCTTCGCGGTGAGCAGGTCGGGGGCCGCTCCTGCATCAGCCTGCGCGTCCTGCTTGTTCTGCACGTTATGCAGGTTATGCAGGTTGCTCGTGGGCGGATTGGGTCATAAGGCCCGATTCCGGTGGGACCTCCAGCGGGACCTTCACGCGAGTTCGTTGCGACGGTGTACGCGAATCCCCACATTCGTTGCCGACGGCGCTCGGCGACCTGGGCAGACGCGGGGGGACAGGGTCGGAGAACGCGCGAATGTGGGGATTCAGGTACACGCGGCGTCGTCACGGTCGGCCGTAGGCTTGCCCGGGTGGCCCGCTACTTCGACGTGCACCCCCACGACCCGCAGCCGCGCAGCGTGGCGCAGGTGGCGGCGATGATCCGCGCCGAGGACGCTCTGGTGGCCTACCCCACCGACTCCGGGTACGCGCTGGGCTGCCGCTTCGGCAGCACGACCGGGCCCGAGCGCATCCGGCGCATCCGCCATCTCGACGACAAGCACCACTTCACGCTGGTCATCTCCGACTTCGCCCAGCTCGGCCAGTTCGTGATCCTCGACAACTCGGCGTTCCGGTCGATCAAGGCCGCCACCCCGGGGCCGTACACGTTCATCCTGCCCGCCACCAAGGAGGTCCCTCGACGCCTCGCCCACCCCAAGAAGCGCACGGTGGGGGTGCGCATCCCCGACCATCGGTTCGTCCGGGCGCTGCTGCGCGAGCTGGACGAGCCGTTGGTGTCGAGCACGCTGCTGATGCCCGGGCACGAGCACCCCATGACCGACGGATGGCTGGTCAAAGAGGAGCTCGACCACGTGGTCGACGCGGTGGTCGACACTGGCGACGTGCCGGGCGAAGTCGTCGAGCCGACCACGGTGGTCGACTGGTCCGCCGGCTACCCCGAGGTGGTGCGGGCCGGGGCCGGCCCGACCGACATCGTCGAGTAGCTCACCTGATGGTCAGCCGTCGTAGGTGTCGTAGAAGGCCTTGAGACGAGCCTGCACCCGCTCCTGCAGGTAACCGGTGTCGGCAAGATGCGCAGCGGCGGGCAGGGCCAGCGGAAGCACCGCCTCGATCACGGTCTCGGCGTCCACGCCCAGCTCTGCCAGCACTTCGGCGATGGGTCGGTCGCCGTGCTCGGCGAAGAAGCCGGTGACGGCATCACCGACGAGGCTGTCGACGAAGTCGGTCTCGCGCAGGGTCAGCCACTGGTTCCAGGCAAGTCCGGCGATGGTGGCGAGGTCGTCGTCGCTCACCAGGTCTGCCCCACCCGCGATCGGACGATGCGCCGCGGCCTCCCACGCCTGCTCGGCCATCGTGACGACGAGCTCGTCGTCGAGCATGGCGTCCAAGAAGCGCTGGCTGTCATGCACCGTGTCGGCGATGTTGGCGTCGACGAAGGCGATCAGCTGCTTGTCGACGTTCTTCTCCAGGTTCGGCGCCGCCGCCCCGATGCCGCGCTGCCCCAGCCGCACCAGGGACGAGGCCCCGGGTATGCGCTTGGCCAGCACGTTCTCGGTGAGCAGGTAGCTCTTGACGCCGTGGTAGACCACGTGGGCGACGAGCCGCGTGTAGGCCTTGGAGGTCGTGACCTGCTCCATCAGGGCGTTGCGGGCCTTGTCCATGCCGGCGACCGCGCGCGCCCACTCGCCGGCCTGGTCGCGGTCGAGCACCTCGGCCACCGTCTCGCTTGCCTCGACCAGCGTCCCCCGGGCGGTGACCATGACGTCGCACAGGTGCTGTGCCATCTCGTCCCCGGTGATCGAGCGTGCCGACGTGACGGCCACCGACGTGACGGTCTGCGGGTCGGCGACCTCGGCGAGCGTGACTCCACCCAGCCACTCGAAGAGCGCGCCGACCTCGTCGCGCACGGTCTGCTCGAGCCCCTCCCCGGTGAGGCGGCCCAGCTCGAACTGGACGTGGGCGTCGAGCATGGCGTCGTCGGTGGGCACGATGGCGGCTCCAGACATCAGGTGGGAGGGCCAAGCATGGCCTATACATGGCCCATACGACGCACCGATGCGTGTTCACCGTCCCGCGACCCGTCGAGTTGCCCAAGCCGCGACGGCGAGTTGACGTCCAGGAGCACGCGGTGGGTGCGCACGCGGTTGACTGGGAGCACGAACCGATCGCGTCTGCCCGGTGCGGCGCCTGCGTCGACAGAGAGGAGGTCACCGTGACGATGACGACGACGCCCCCGCCGATCCCGGGCGAGGCGATCGACCCGCCGCCCAAGGCGACGCCGGAGAAGGTGCGTGAGCTGGACGCCAAGGACGGCGCCGTGGGCACCGGCGTCGGGGTCGGCTACCGGGCCTTCGCCCGCTTCTCGCACGCCAAGGCCTCGCTGCTGGCCGCCGGCACCACCTACTACATGTTCTTGGCGATGTTCTCCATCATCGCCTTCGGCTACGGCGTCGCCGCTGTGCTCGGCGCCGACCAGATCTCGGAGTACCTGACCGAGGCGATCGGCGAGGCGTTCCCCGGCCTGCTCGGCGACGAAGGCATCGACCCTGCCGAGCTGCGCGCTGTCGGCCAGACCGCAGGGCTGATCGGTCTTGTCGGTCTGCTCTACGCGGGCAGCGCCTCGATCAACGCTGCGAACCAGTCGATCCACCTCATCTACGGCGCTCCGAAAGACCCGCGCAACATCGTCGTGGGACGGGCGCGGCTGCTGGGGTGGCTCGCCGTGCTCGGTCCCCTCATCCTGCTGTCGTTCGTCTCCTCCAGCTTCACCGCCGACCTGTCGTCCCAGGCGCTCGGTGCCCTGGGCATCGACTGGGAGGGCCCGGGGTTCATCCTCCCGGCGCTCGCACTCGTGCTGGCGCTGGCAGTCAACTTCTTGGTGATCTACCTGCTGCTGGGCAACCTGGGCGGCATCCGCCCGCCCAGACGGGCACGGGTGATCGGGTCGGGCGTCGGTGCGGTGGTCGTCGAGATCCTCAAGACGGCCATGACGCTGCTCATCGGCTTCACGATCGACAAGCCGCAGTACGGCGCGATCGCCGCGCCGATCGGCATCCTGTTCGTGCTCTTCTTGCTCACGATGGCGCTGTACTCCAGTGCGGCGCTGACCGCGGGCATCGCCGACAAGGACGTGCCGCTCGACCTGCTGGAGCCCGACCGCGTCGACGACGCCCAGGCCGCCATCGAGGACGCCACGGACGAGATCGCGGCGATGCCGGGTACGGACGCCGCCGCCGACGAGCATCAGACGCGCACCTGAGCGCGAGGGCTGACGGTGCTCAAGCTCTCGGTTGTCGGCGAGCGGTTCCGCTCTCGCCTGTGGCCGATCCCGGCGAGCGCCGCTGTTGTCGCCGGTATCACCGCGGCGCTGCTCTCGACAGTGCGCCCCGAGCCGCAGGCCGAGTCGGTGTTCTGGCCGGGCGAGCCCTCGTCGGCCCGCGGGCTGCTGGAGGTGCTGGCCGGCACGTCGCTGACCGTCGTCGCGCTCGTGTTCAGTCTCTTTCTGGTCGCACTGCAGCTCGCCGCCTCGCAGTACTCGCCGCGGCTGCTCCGCACCTTCTCGCGCGACGGGTGGGTGCAGGCGTCGTTGGCGGTCCTCATCTCTACCTTCGTGTTCTCGTTGGTGACGCTGGCCCTGTTCGGGACCATCGACCAGCCGCCGCGCATCTCGGTCGCAGTGGCCGTGCTGCTCGGGCTCGCTGGAGTGGGCGCGCTGGTCGGTGCCGTCGCGCACATCGTCTCGTCACTGCGGGTGGAGACAATGATGGCCGAGACGCACGACGACGCCGCCCGGGTTATCGACGCCTCCCTCGGAGTGGGGGAGCACGGGCCGCGGCCGGCGGGCTGGCCGCCGGCCGGGTCCCCCGACGACGTGCCTCATGAGCTGTCGGCTGCGCGTAGCGGGTTTGTCCAGGCCGTGGGCCGTCCGCGGCTGGTGTCGTGGGCGCAGCGGCACTCCGCCTTCGTCCAGCTCGACGTCACTCCCGGCGACCACGTACTGGCAGGCCGGGCGCTCGGCCGGGTGTGGTTCGTGGGCACCGGTGACGGCGCCACCGACTGGGACGAGGCCCCAGACATGGGCGAGATCGCCTCCGCGGTGATGATCGGACACGAACGCACCCCGGACGAGGACCCGGCGTTCGGCATCGTGCAGCTGGTGGACGTGGCCGCTCGCGCGCTGTCCCCGAGCATGAACGACCCGACCTCGGCGGTGCACGCGATCGGCCACGTCGCGGCTCTGCTGGGGCAGGTCGCCGCGAGCGACCGCGGAGCCTTTCGGCTCAGCCGAGCCAAGGACGAGACGGTGCGCGTGGTCGAGCGGGAGCGCACGATCACCGAGTACCTCGCCGTGACCTGCCGACCTCTCGTGCGTGCGGGAGGGGCCCACCCGCAGGTGCTTCTCGCCCTCGTCGACCTGCTCGACTACGTCGTCACCGCTGCACCTGACGCGGCGTCGGCGGTCGACGCCGAGCTGGCCTACCTGCTGCGCGGCGCCGAGAACGAGCTGGCCGACGAGACGGACCGGCAGGCCGTCCGCGCTGCCGCCGATCGCATCACCGATCCGCGGTGAGAGCACGCTGGCGAGGGCAGCCAGCCACAGTGGCTGTGGGACGCCGTACTCGTCGTTGTGGGCTTGCTTGTCGGTGTGGGAGGCGTCAACCTGATCTTCTGACCGGGCCTGGTGGACGTTCGTCGTCCTGACGCACGCTCCTGCCTCCCCCGTCGAGGCGAGAGGTGAGGCGTGATCGACACGGGGGAGGCGCTCTACCTGGTCGCTGGGATCGGGTTGCTGCTTGCGGCGGCGTTGCCGGGCCTGGCCCGGGGCCGGGCGTTCTCGGCGCCCATGCTGTTCCTGCTCTTGGGAGTCGTCTTCGGCTTGCTTCCTGTCGACGTCCCACCGCTGATCGTCGGCGCCGAAGCCACCGAGCAGGCCCGTGCGTGGACCGAGCACATCACCGAGCTCGTGGTGATCATCGCCCTCTTCGGCGTCGGTCTGGCGATCGACCGTCCCTTCTCCCTGCGTGGCTGGTCATCAACATGGCGCATGCTGCTGGTCACGATGCCGCTGTCGATCGCGGGTGTGGCCCTCACCGGGTGGTGGCTCGCCGGCCTCGTCCCGGCCGCAGCGTTGCTGCTCGGCGCGGTGCTGGCCCCCACCGACCCTGTGCTCGCCTCTGAGGTGCAGGTGGGCGAGCCGTCCGACGGGCACGACGAGGACGAGGACGAGGTGCGATTCGCCCTGACGTCGGAGGCCGGGCTCAACGACGGGCTTGCCTTTCCGTTCGTGTACGCGGCGATCTTCTTGGTCACGGCCGGCGTCGCGGAGTGGGGACTGCAGTGGGTCGCCTGGGAGCTGGTCGGCAAGGCGGTTGTCGGGGCCGCGGTCGGCGCGGCCGTAGGGTTCGCCATCGCACGTCTGGCCTTCGCACGAGCCGCCACGGTGCTCCGGTTCGCCGAGACCGCCGAGGCGCTCGTGGCGCTGGCTGCTGTGGCTCTGGCCTACGGGGCAGCGGAAAGCCTGGAGGGGTACGGCTTCGTGGCTGTCTTCGTGGCCGCCCTGGTGCTGCGGGGGTACGAGCGCACCCATGAGTTCCATTCGGTGATGCACCGCTTCATCGAGCAGATCGAGCGCCTACTGACACTGGGGGTTCTGCTGGCACTGGGGTACGCCAGCGTTCACGGGCTATTCGACGCCCTGACGTGGCAGTCGGCGGCAGTGGGGGTTCTGCTCATCGCAGTGATCCGGCCCCTCTCCGGCTTGCTCAGCCTGGCGGGGTCGAGCATGTCGGGGTCGCAGCGCCTGGCCGTAGCGTTCTTCGGCGTCCGCGGCATCGGGTCGTTCTACTACCTCGCCTACGCCGCGGGTCAGGCGACGTTCGAGGGCCTCGACGTCCTCTGGGCGACCGTCGGCTTCACCGTGGTGCTGTCGGTCGTCGTGCACGGGGTCGCCGCCGGACCGGTCATGGACTGGGTCGACCGCCGAACCGCGGCTGAGCCGCCCGGAGGTCGGGCCGGGCGGGCTCGAGGCACCGGCTGAGCGCACCTGCTGCCGTCTCACCGGCCCGCTGCGGGCCGGCGTCGAGGAGTGTGTCGTAGTGCCGCTCGCTGCCGAGCCGCGACAGGGTCTTGTCGTAGTGCGGGCCGGGCAGCGGCAGGTCGACCTGCACACCCCGCGAGGCGTTGCCGGTGAGCAGCGGCAAGAAGTGACGCCGGGTGCGAAGTACGCGGTTTGAAGCGTCACGCGTTCGCGGGCGGACGCGAGCTGGCCGAGCCAGGCTGTCTGCATGTCGTCCCACCCGACGGTGGCGGCGCCTCGCCCGACTCTGCCGTCGTGGCCGAGGCTGTTCTGCGCGAAGGGCCGAGCTGGTGAGGGCACGCGTCACGCCCGCGCCTGACCAGATGTGACCTTCCGCCCCTGGTGCGCGCCGGTCGTCGGCGTTCACTACGAGGTGGAGGTGGTCGCGATGCAGGTCGGCGAGTCGGCCCACCCGACGACGGCGTGGCACGTGCGCGACGACGGACGCATCCAGTGCGATGTGTGCCCGCGAGCCTGTGCGCTGAACGACGAGCAGCGGGGCCTGTGCTTCGTGCGCCGACGCCAGGGCGAGCAGATCGTGTTGACCACGTACGGTCGCAGCAGCGGGTTCTGCGTCGACCCCATCGAGAAGAAGCCGCTGCACCACTTCTTGCCCGGCTCGGCCGTCCTCTCGTTCGGCACCGCCGGCTGCAACCTGACCTGTCGGTTCTGCCAGAACTGGGACATCTCCAAGAGCCGCGAGATCGACACCTTGGCCGATGCCGCCTCCCCGGAGCGCATCGCCGCGACCGCGGCCGACCTCGGGTGCCGCTCAGTCGCCTTCACCTACAACGACCCGACGATCTTCTACGAGTACGCCCGCGACACCGCCATCGCCTGCCGAGCCGCTGGGCTGCGCTCGGTAGCGGTCACCGCGGGATACATGCTGGCTGAGCCACGGGCCGACCTCTACGCCCACGTGGACGCGGCGAACGTCGACCTCAAGGCCTTCTCCGACGACTTCTACCGGCAGGTGTGCTCGGCACGCCTGGCGCCCGTGCTGGAGACCATCGAGTACCTCGTGACCCAGACGCCGGTCTGGGTCGAGCTGACCACCCTCGTCATCCCCGGGCTCAACGACTCCGACGCCGAGCTCGACGCCATGACCGGCTGGGTGGTGCAGCACCTCGGGCCCGACGTGCCGATGCACTTCAGCGCCTTCCACCCCGACTACAAGATGCGCGACCGGCCCCCGACCCCGCCGCAGACGTTGACCCGAGCCCGGGGCATCGCCCTGCGCAACGGCGTGCGCTACGCCTACACGGGCAACGTCCACGACCGTGGCGGTGGGTCGACCACATGCCCGGGCTGCGCCGTCACCGTCGTCGAGCGGGACTGGTACACCCTCGGGAGCTACCGGCTCACCGATGACGGCCGCTGCACGTCGTGCGGTACCCGGATCGCCGGGGTGTTCGACGGGCCGGCGCAGAGCTGGGGTGCCCGCCGGATGCCCGTCCAGATCGCCCAGGCGGATGCGAGCAGGCAGGCACCGGTATGACCGCCACTCGCCCCCCGGCGGTCGCCGGGCTGTTCTACCCGGGCGAGGCCGACGAGCTGCGCGCGCAGGTGCAGGACCACCTCGCCGCGGCGTCACAGGCCGCGCCGCGCGAGGCGCTCCTCCCCGACCTGCGCGCGCTGGTGGTCCCGCACGCCGGGTACGTCTACTCCGGCGCGACAGCCGGCGTCGCGTACCGGCACCTGGCTCCACTCGCCGGACGGGTACGGCGCCTGCTGCTGCTGGGCCCCCCACACTTCGTCCCGGTGCTGGGCGTGGCGGCCTCCGGCGCGCATCGGTGGCGCACCCCGCTCGGAGACGTCGAGATCGACGAGGTGGGACGGACGGCGCTGCTCAAGGCCAGCCACGACGAGGGGGTCCCGTGGCTGGTGGTCGTCGACGACGACCCGCACGTGCGCGAGCACAGCCTTGAGGTACAGCTGCCGTTCATCCAGGAGACGCTGCCGGGGGCGACCGTGCTGCCGGTGCTGGTGGGCGACGGCCCCGCCGACGCTGTCGCCGGGCTGCTGGACGAGTGGTGGTGCGACGACGCCCTGATCGTGGTGAGCACCGACCTGTCGCACTACGAGCCGCAGCGCTCGGCACAGCGCCACGACGCGCACACCGCCGCGGCGATCATCGCAACCGATGCGGACGCGATCGACGACCGCGACGCGTGCGGGGCCCGCGCCCTTCGGGTGCTGCTGACGATGGCGGCGCGACGCGGGGCCGGTGTGCGCGAGCTCGACCGCCGCACCTCCGCCGACACCGCCGGCACCCCTGACCGCGTGGTGGGTTACGGGGCCTTCGCTGTGCAGGCACCGTGCTGAGCCCCGCCGATCGCGACGCCGCCCTCGACATCGCGTCGCGCGCAGCCACCGCACCCCTGGGCGACGGGCGCCGGTGGCTGCCCGAGGTGGCCACGCTGCCTGCGGCCTTGGCTCGGCCGGGGGCGAGCTTCGTCACGCTGCGCGCCCACGGCGACCTGCTCGGGTGCATCGGCTCGCTTGTGGCGCGCGGTCCGCTGGGAGTCGACATCGCCCACAACGCTGCGGCCGCGGCCTTCGACGACCCGCGGCTTCCCCCGCTGAGCCCCGGCGACGTGCCAGTGGCCGACGTCCACGTGTCGGTGCTGGGCCCGCTGGAGCCGCTGGGCGTCACCGGACCGGGCGAGCTCGTGCGCTCGCTGCGCCCCGGGGTGGACGGTGTGCTCGTCGAGACACCGACGCATCGTGGGACGTTCCTGCCGTCGGTCTGGGAGCAGCTAGCAGACCCGGCCGACTTCGTCGCTGCCCTCTGGCGCAAGGCGGGGCTGAAGCCGGGGTCATGGCCGGGCGGGACGCACGTGCAGCGCTACGAGGTCGAGGAGTTCGCTCGGCCCCTCGTCGTCTGACCGACGCCCCGGCCGGCGAGCCGCGACACCGTTGCACACGGGACGAAGGACCCGGTCTGGCGTGACTGTGAGCGATACAGTCTCCTCGTGGGGGAGAGAGAGCGCACAGACGCCCAGCGAGCCGTTCTGGCCTTGGCACGCCTCAACCTGGCGTTGTCGACCGCCGCGGTTCGAGCGGCGAAAGACCCTGACGTGGCGGGCAGCCAACCCGTCCTTGTCCTCTTCGCCCTGGACATGGACGGGCCGATGCGCCCGACCGGCATCCAGGAGCTGACCGGCCTGTCCAGCGGTGGTGTCACGAAGCTGGTGGAGCGGCTGGAGGAGAAGGGTCTGGTCGCCCGCAAGACAGGCGCGGTCTCCGACGACCGTCGCGGCGTGCTCGTCGAGCTGACCCGCCGCGGGCGCAACACGGTGCGCTCGATGGCCGACTCGATGGCCGGCGCGCTGCCAGACATCCGCCCGGTGGCCACTGACCTGGCCGAGGCTCTGCACGTCTGAGCCTCGTCGAGTCCACCCTGGCCGCGCACCGGGGATGACGGCTACGTACCGTGGGGGCGTGCCTCGCTATGTCGCCGTCGTCGAGACCCCGATGTCGGTCTCCGATGCGTTCGCCTTCATGTCCGACATGCGCCTGTACCCGTCGTGGGACCCGAGCATCGTGCGTGCCGTTCAGGTGGTCGGCACCGGGCCTGGTCCGCAGGCGCAGGTCGACCTGACCTTCGCGGGCCTCGCCACCCTGCGCTACCGGGTGACGGCATACGTCACCCCGCGCGAGATGGTGATCGAGGCGCGCAACCGCTTCGTCCGCTCCTACGACGTCGTCAAGGTCGACCCCATCCCGACCGGGTCGCGGGTGACGTACGACGCGACGTTCAGCCTGAACGTTCCCGGCCCGGCGTCGGGTGTCGTGCTCGGCGTGCCGTTCCGGGTGCTCAGCTCTGGCGCCGCGGCGGGACTGCGCGCCGCTTTGCGGGCCGATGAGGCTGAGTCGGCCGCCCAGGAGTAGCACCGCGACAGTCGCCGCTCGGCTCAGGTCGTCGCGAGAAGGCGGTCGAGGTCGCCGTGCACCTCGAGCCCGGCGCACTCGCCGGTGTCGTCCAGCAGCAGGTCACCCTCGCGGCTGACGAGCTGCACGTGCACGCGCGCATCGAGGGTCTCCTCGACCCGACGGTGCATCTGCGTACGGATGGGTGCGTGCAGCAGGCCACCGCGGCGGCGCTCGGCCGTGACGTGCAGCAGCACACCCTGGCGTGAGCGCACCGTCCAGCGCACGTGCTCGTCGTCGATGGCCAGCGAGGTGGTGCGCGCGCCGGTGTGCGTGGCGAAGCGGTGCAGCGTGCCGTCCACCCACAGCCCGATGATGAAGCCGCGGAACTCCCCGCGCAGCCAGGGGATGAGCGCGACGGACGCCGACAGGCTCACCCGAGGCTGGCTGAAGTGGTTGGTCTGCATCCACACGTAGCCGGCCGGGAACGCTCGTCCCCAGTCCTTCTCCAGGTAGCCGCGCCCGCCGGAGAAGTCGAGGCGCTGCCCGTCGTGCTCCAGGACGCCGGTGAGCGTGTGGTCGAACGAGACAACCCCGTGGTAGCACTCCATGAATGGCACCCACCCGTACCAGCCCATGATCCCGGGCGAGGCGAGGGTGACCGGCCAGGGGTTCAGGGGCTGGGCGAAACGCACGCTGCCCCGAAGACCTGCCTGGGGTAGATCGAGGTCGACGCCTGTCGAGGTGAAGCGGTTCGGCCCGACCTGCACGTCGAACCGGTCGCTGGCCGCGGTGAACTCGTCACGGCTGAACGGCACGTACGTCGACGCGCCCGTTGCGCCGTTGAGCACCTGCACGAACGCCTCGTCGCCGCCTTCGAGCCCCAGAAAGACCCCAGGGATGACGGCCCAGCGCTGCGACCGGTCGGCGCTGACGAGCTTGACGTACCAGCCCTCGAAGAACCCGGCCCGCTCGTGCTGGCCGTGGAACGCCTCGGGATGCATGGTGGTGCGCACCCGGTCGGCGACGCGCCCGGGCAGGTCGAGCAGCGCCTGGGGGTTCAGGGATCGGGAGGTGCTCGGCGTCGACGTCTGCACGGGTGCGACGCTACGCCGGGCTCACGAGCCGACGACCCGCCCGGTCACCTCGACCACTACCTGCTGCTCAGGTGCGGCTTGGGCGTTGCGGCAGACCGCGAGGGTGTGTGGTCCGCTCTCCAGCACGAACGCATCGGCGTCCTCGTCGAAGTGGGCCAGGGTGCGCCACGGCAGCGCAACAGTCGCGCGGACGCGCTCACCCGGCTCGAGCTCCACGCGGGTGAAGCCGGCCAGCTGGCGTGCGGGTCGCTCGACCGCCTCGCCGGGCGGCTCCACGTAGACCTGCACGACGTCGCCGGCCCGCACGGCACCGGTGTTGGTGACGGTCACGGTGACATCGACGCCCTCGTCGGTCTCGCCCACGTCGAGGTCGGCGTAGGCGAAGGAGCTGTAGGAGAGCCCGTGCCCGAAGGGAAAGGCGGCCTCGTGTCCGTCGCGGTTCGCCAGCCGGTACCCGTGCCAGAGGTCGTAGGTGATCGATGTCGCCCGCGGGTCGAACCTCGGCAGGTGCGCATGGTCGGTGGGCACGGTGAACGGCATGCGCCCGGACGGGGAGACCCGGCCGAAGACGACGTCGGCCAGGGCGTGCCCGCCCTCCATTCCGGGGTACCAGAGCAGCAGGATCGCCGGTACGTCGTGGCGCCACGCCTCGGTCACGATCGCGCCACCGCCGGTGAGCACCACGACGGTGCGGGGGTTGGCGGCAGCGACGGCCCGCACGAGCGCCTCGTCGCGAGGGTCGAGGCGCAGGTTCGTCCGGTCGCCGGCGGTGAACCCCTCGGTGGTGCCGGCGGCGCTGGACGGGGCGCGCTTCGCCACGGCCGCCAGGGCGCGCGCCAACGGTGACCACACCGTGCTCAGAAGGTCTACCGGCACGAGCCGGCGCAGCGGGTCCGGCGGGGGCACGCGACGCAGCGTGGCCTGGACGTCGGAGATCTCGATGTGCTCACCCTCGTTGCGCCAGCTCAGCCCCACGACGACGACGGCCGTGTCGGCCTCGGCTGCGAGCGCTGCAGCCCGCTGCTGGTCGGCGCCCGTGCTGTAGGTGATGCTCGCGTGGGGGGCAGCCTGCTTCAGCCCGGCCAGGGGCGTGACAACCGAGGCCGGGCGGGTGTCGGACGAGCCGTGGTCGCCGAGGTTCGCCTGGTCGGCCAGTGCGCCGATCACGGCGATCGTGCCGGTGTCGGGCAGGGGCAGCAGGGCGTCGTCGTTCTTCAGGGCCACGATCGACTTCTGCGCAGCCTCGCGAGCGAGGGCGCGATGCTCGGGGCACCCGAGCACGTCCGGCGCGTACTGCGGCGCGTCGCCGTCGGGCAGGACGAGCTGGGCCCGCAGCATGCGGGCGACGGCGTCGTCGATGCGCTCGACCGGCACTTCCCCCCGCGCCACGGCGTCGGGCAGCTCGGCGTCGAGCACGAGGTGCATGGGCATCTCGAGGTCCAGCCCGGCGTTGACGCCGGCGGCCGCGTCGTGCACGCCGAAGATGAAGTCGGTGAGGACGAACCCGCCGAAGCCCCAGCGGCGCTTGAGGATGTCGGTCAGCAGCGTCCGGTTCTGGCCGCACCACTCGCCGTTCACCTTGTTGTAGGCGCTCATGACCGACATGGCGCCGGCGTCCACGCAGGCGCGGAAGTGCGGCAGGTACACCTCGTGCAGCACCCGGGCGCTGGCCTGCACGTCGACCCGGAACCGGGCGGAGTCGATCGAGTTGAGCGCGAAGTGCTTGACGCAAGCGATCGCGTGCGGGGCGACCCCGCGCACGACTGCCGAGCCGAAGGCAGCCAGGTGCACCGGGTCTTCGCCGTAGGTCTCCTGCGCCCGGCCCCACCCGGGGTGGCGGAGCAGGTTGACGCACACCCCAAGCAAGACGTTCGCGTCGACCGCGCGCACCTCGCGTCCGAGGGCGTCGCCGATGCGGGTCTCGAGGTCGGTGTCGAACGTCGCGCCTCGAGCGATCGCCGCTGGAAAGGTGGTGGCCCCTCTGTCGAGAACCACCCCGCGTGGGCCGTCGACGAAGTGCAGCCCGCCGATGCCGAGGCGTTCCACCACGCCGGCCGGCCACGGGTGCCGGTGAGAGGCGTCGTGGCGGACCGTGTCGATCACGCCGGACCAGAACGGGGTGTCGCCGTCGAGCATCGACAGCTTCTCCGCCAACGTGAGCTGAGCCAGCAGGTCGTCCACGCGGTTGTCGACAGAAGGGTCGGGCATGTCGCTCACGGTAGGCGGGGTGGCTCTACCGTTGGCCCATGTCGTTGCTCGACGCCGCCTCAGGTCTGCCGCACGTCAGCGTCTCAGCGGGGGAGTCGGTGATTCGGCAGGGCGAGCCAGGCGGACGGCTGCTGGTGCTCATCAGGGGCACGGTCATCGTGGCGCGCGACGAGGTCGCCGTCGCCCGAACCGACCGTCCGGGCGCCGTCTTCGGCGAGATGGCTGTTGCGCTGGGACGCCCGGCCACTGCCACCGTCACCTGCGAGACCGACGCGGAGTTCGCGGTGGCCGACGACGCAGCGCAGTTCTTGGCGGCCCACCCGGCCGCGGCGATGGACCTCGTGCGCACCATGGCCGCCCGCCTGGACGGCATGACGCAGTACCTCGTGGACGTCAAGCGCCAGTACGCCGACCGCGGCGACCACCTGGGCATGGTCGACACCGTGCTGGACGCGCTCAGCCACCACCAGGCGACGCCGTCCCGACCGGGGTCTGCTCGCGACCCCGACGCCTGAGGGTTCGGCGCCCTCAGCCCCACAGCCGGACGGTGTCGCTCTCGCCGAGTCCTGTCCACGTGGCGACGCCGGTGTCGGTGTCGATCCACACGTGCGGGGGCGCCGCCCCGATCTGCTTGCCGGGATTGACCACCACGGTGTCACCGAGGCGGTCGTGCCAGCCTCCGCCGTCCACCCACGGCGCCTGGTGGATGTGTCCGCACAGCACGAGGCTCGGCCGGTGCTGCTCGATCCAGCCGGCCAGTGCCTCGTCCGGGAACGACCGGCGACCGTCGAAGCACAGCCGGGTGCCGGCCGGTGGGGAGTGGTAGACCCACACCCACGTCTGCGGACGGTTCTCGGCCGCCGCCGCCAGCTGGGACGACACCTGCTCGCGGGTGCGCGGACCGTCCCACCACGGTGCCACGGTCAGCCGGACGCCGTCGAGGTCGAGGCTCGCCCCGTCCGTGTGCAGCCCGGGGACGCCGGTGCGGGCAAGCCACGACGCGACCTGCTCCCCGGCCGCACCTGGCCCGTCCAGGTCGTGGTTGCCCGACGAGGCGAGCACGGTGGCGCGCTCGGCGAGGCGGGTCAGGTACGTCGACACGACCACGGCCTGCGCCTCGTGCGGGACGGGGGTGACGATGTCGAGCAGGTCGCCGGAGATGGTCACCAGGTCGGCGTCGTCGGCCGCGCCGAGCAGCCAGTCGAAGGCGGGAAGCCGGTAGTGCAGGTCGGTCACTGCCAGCAGCCGCACGGAGCGAACCCTGTCACAGCCGTGGCTGGGACGCGCGGCACCGCGGCCGTCGCTGCCCGCGTGTCCCGGTGACGTGGCACCGTGGAGCCGTGCCCGCCGTCAAACCTGTGTCGTCCGAACGTGACCGTCCGATGCTGCTCCTCGACGTGGACGGGGTGCTCAACGCCTTCGGCGCCTGGGAGCTGATCGACCCGAGCGAGCCGCTGCGTCACGGCAACGTGCGGGCCCCGCGGGGGTGGCGGCACGCGCAGGCCGACGGCTACCAGCTGCTGCTGCTCCCGGAGCACGTGGACTGGGTTGCCGAGCTGGGGGAGCGCTTCGAGATGGTGTGGGCCACGATGTGGCAGCAGCAAGCGGTGGTCGCGTTGGCGCCCGTCGTGGGGTTCGGGGCCGACTGGCCGTGGATCGACTTCGCCGCCCACCAAGACCACGACACGCTGCAACGCACCGGGATGGGCATCGGCAGCTACAAGTTCCCTGGGGTCGTGGCTGCTGTCGGGGACCGTCCCATGGTCTGGATCGACGACGACCTTGAACCCGCCATCTACGAGTGGGCCGCCGAGCGTGACGAGTCGGGCATCCCGACCTTGCTGGTTCAGCCGTCCCCGGACGAGGGGTGGACGCGAGCCGAGCTGGACGCGGTGCTGGCCTTCGCCGACAGCGTGGCGGCCTGACGGCTCACGCCTGCGCACGCACCGCCGGCGCCACCTGCTCGGCGAACAGGGCGAGCTGGGCGTCCACGTCGCCGCCGGCCCACAGCACGAACGCGTCGATGCCGTACACCTCGGCCAGCTCGAGCAGCCGGTCGACCCACAACGAGACCGGCCCGACGATCGCGTCGTCGCGGTCATCGACCGTGTCGGTGATGGCACCGCCGACGTTGTAGACGCGTCGGATCGCCGCCGGATCTCGGCCGGCAGCGAGGGCCGCGTCGTCGAGCAGCCGTGACTTCGCCGCCAGCGTCGAGGGTGGCAGGTAGGCCATGGACGGCACCCAGCCGTCCGCCTTCTGACCGATCAGGCGCATCATGCGGTCGCCGTAGCCCCCGACCCAGATGCCCACGTCGTGGGCCGGCGCCGGTCCCCCGTGCGCGCCGGCGAGCCGGTAGTGCTGGCCGGGCACCCGCAGCCCACGCTCGGTCGACCAGAGGGCTCGGATCACGTCGATCGACTCGGCCAGCGCCGCGAGCGCCTCACCTGGGGTGCGGCGCTGACCGCCGATGCCCTCGATGGCTTCCCACATGCCGCCGGCTCCAAGACCGAGCTCGAAGCGTCCGTCGGAGAGCAGGTCGATCGTTGCGGCCTGCTTGGCCAGGGTGGCGGCGTCGCGCAACGGCAGGTTGGCCACGTCCGGAAAGAGGCGCACTCGTGACGTCCCGGCGGCCAGGAACGCCAGCAGGGCGAACGTGTCGACGAAGCGCCGCTGGTAGGGGTGGTCTTGGACGCCGATCAGGTCGAGCCCGGCCTCGTCGGCGTAGCGGACGCGCCGCAGCAGGGTGTCGAGCTCGTCGGCCCGAGGCTCGGGGAAGTAGCCGAGCTCGACTGGTGCGGACGGGGTGCCGTTGGCGACGCCTGACGTCATGGCTCGAACCTAGACCCCAGGCAAGGGGAGTGCCCGAGTGTGGCGCGTGGCCAGCGGTAGCGTGCCCTGTGTGGCGCGCTGGCTGACCCGCGATTACACCGACGGTGACCTCGAAGGCGTCGTCCACCTCTGGGAGTCGACCTCTGTCCTCGGCCAGGCGTCGGTGTTCACGGTGTCGGAGTGCATCGGGGCCCTGCGCAACCACGAGCCCGCGGTGGTCGCAGTCGCGGGCGGCGACGTCGTGGGCGTGGCGCTGGCCACCATCAGCGGCGATCGCGCGTGGGTGACCCGCATCGCCGTGAACCCCGAGCATCGGCGCCAGGGCGTGTCGGCGGGACTGCTCAGCGCCCTCGAGCGACGGATTCTCGAACGGGGCGTGCGCCGCCTCGCCTACGTCCTGCCCGAAGGCGACGGGTTCGAGGTGGGGCTCAGCAAGGCGGGCTACACCCGCACTCCGGCCGTGGCCTACTACGAGAAGGTCGAACCGGTCGGACCCGGTGACGCGCACGTGCTGGAGACGCTCGGCGGCGGGGTGTTGCCGGCGGGGTCGTGGGACCGCATCGCCGGCATGGAGACGGAGAAGACGCTGATCGAGCGCCGCGTCGTCCTGCCGCTGCAGGAGCCCGAGCGGGCCCAGGCGCACGGCGTGCTGCCGCCCCGGGCGATCGTGCTGTTCGGCCCGCCAGGCACCGGCAAGACCACGTTCGCCCGCGGCATCGCGTCGCGGCTGGGGTGGCCGTTCGTCGAGATCTTCCCGTCCCGGCTGGCTGCGGGTGAGGGCGGACTGGCCAACGCCCTACGTGAGGTGTTCTCGCAGATCAGCGATCTGGAGCGGGTCGTGCTGTTCATGGACGAGGTCGAAGAGATCGCGCCCATGCGCGAAGGCAAGCCCACGTCGGAGGTGCACGGCGTGACGAACGAGCTGCTCAAGCTGATCCCGGCGTTCCGCGAGCGCGACACGCGACTGCTGGTGGCTGCGACGAACTCGATCCGGTCGATGGACTCGGCCTTCTTGCGTCCCGGCCGTTTCGACTACCTGATCCCGGTCGGGCCGCCCGATGCCACCGCCAGGGTCGCGCTCTGGAACCGGTTCGTGGCAGGCAGCGAGCGTGACGACGTCGACGTGAGCACGCTCTCTGCTCGCAGCGAGGGGTTCACCCCCGCCGACATCGAGTACGCCGCGCGGGTGGCGGCGCAGACCGCATTCGAGCGAGAGGTGGTGCACGGCGAGCGGATCGGAGCGCGCGGTGCATCGACTGAGGAGTACCTGGCCGCGATCAGCCAGGTTCGCCCGACGGTGACGCCGGAGATCCAGGCTGAGTTCGCCGAAGACATCGGGGCCTTCGCCCGCACCTGAGGAGACCCGTCGCTCCCTCGACGCCGAGGCAGAGCGTCGTCGTGGTGCGGTGGCGCTGGCTACCTGGATGCCGCTTCGACTGGCTCGACCGGGCACGCGACCTCGCCGCGTAGCCGGACGCGCAGAGCCCAGAGCAGGAGCACCACGCCGGCTGCCGCCAGGTAGGGCTGGACCGGCGCGAACCACTGCATGGCTCCGGTCGTGCCCAGCGCCAGCAGCACGAGCTTGTTGCAGACGGGGCACCCGACCGCGAGGTAGGCGATGAACCCGCCAGCGGCGCCGAGCTTGCCGGGGGAGTCCACGGTCTCGGCGGCGGGGTCGCCGGTGCGGATGTAGGTCGCGGCGAGCAGGCCGGCAAGCATGGCCGCGGCGACCAGCGCCGGGTACGACCACCAGGTGACCTCGATCGAGCGCCCGAACACCGGGTTGGGCACGACGTCGGTCGGGAGCCCGATCACCAGCAGGGTCGCGACGGTGGCGAACGCAGCAACCCACCAGCGGCGCGCCGGCCAGGCGCGCAGCGCGCTCAGCGTGTCGGACATGACACGCAGAATACCCCAGGGGGTATCGAGTCGCAGATCTGGCTAGTCGCGGGTGCGACCGCGCGCCCGCAGCCGGGCGCCCGGCAGGGTGGGAGCGGCCAGTCGTCCCCCGTCGTAGCCGGTTACCTCGCCGAAGCGGACGTCGGCAGCCTGCCAGTCCTCCCGAGCCGTGGCGACGTCGTCGTGGCTGGAGCCGACAAAGTTCCACCACATCACGATCTGCTCGGTGAAGGGCTCGCCGCCGATCAGCAGCGCCCGCGCCGGCCCGCCGGACCGCACGTCGATCGATGTGGCCCCCGGCGGCAGGTACAGAAGCTCGCCGAACGCGACGGGGCGCCCGTCCACCTCGAGGTCGCCGTCCATCGCCAGCACGGCATGCTCGAAGTCGGGGTCGAGAGGCAACGTGGCGGGTGCGTCGGCGCGCAGCGCGACCTCGGCGCCCACGAGAGGCGTGTACGTGGTGGCCGACGACATGGCGGCGCCGACCGAGCCCATCACCACCCGGACGCGGGCCCCCCCGATCTCGACGACCGGCAGGTCGGCGTGGTGCTCGAAGGCGGGTGCGACGCCGCGCGCGGCAGCAGGCAGCGCCACCCAGAGCTGCACCCCGAACAGGCTCTGCGTGGTCCGCTCGGCCGGCGGTGGCGTCTCCTCGGAGTGCGAGATGCCGTTCCCAGCCGTCATCAGGTTCAGCTGGCCCGGGGTGACCATCTGCGTGCTGCCGAGCGAGTCGCGGTGGCGAACCTCGCCCTGCATCAGCCACGAGACGGTCTGCAGCCCGGTGTGCGGGTGCGGTGGCACGTCCATGCCCGACGCGCCGGCAAGGTCGGTCGGTCCGTAGTGGTCGACGAAGCACCAGGCCCCGACCATGCGCCGGTCGCGGTGCGGCAAGGTGCGGCGCACGGTCATCGCCCGCGGGCCGCCCAGCGGCACCTCGCGCGGGGCCAGCAGCTCGGGCTCGTCCCGTGTCGTGCCCGTCCCGCCGCACTCGGTCTCGGCCGGACGCAGGTCGAGGTTGCTCATCGTCGCGCCCTTCTCGTGGCTACAGGACGTCGTGCCCGGGGTGCGGCTCGGCTGGGATCGTGCCGAGCTTGCCGGCCTGGAAGTCCTCGTACGCCTGCACCAGCTCGGCGCGCGTGTTCATGACAAACGGCCCGTAGGCGGCCACCGGCTCGCGAATTGGCTGCCCACCGAGGATGAGGACGTCCAGGTTCGGGCTACGTGACTCCTGCAGCACATCGGCGCGCACCGTGACGGTGTCGCCGGCGCCGAGGGCGGCCAGCTGCCCCATGCCGATGGGGCGGCCCGCGCTGCTCACCGTCCCGCTTCCGGCCAGCGCGTAGACAAGGGCGTTGAAGTCCGGACGCCACGGCAGCCGCAGCTCGGCACCTGGCGACAGCGTCGCATGCACGAGCGAGATCGGCGTGTGGGTGCTGCCCGGGCCCTCGTGCTCGCCGACCTGCCCGGCGATGACGCGCAGCAGCGTGCCGCCGTCCTCGGAGCGGACGAGCGAGACGTTGCTCGCCTTGATGTCTTGGTAGCGCGGCGGCGACCACTTCTTGGCCGCGGGCAGGTTCACCCACAGCTGGAAGCCGTGGAACAGCCCGCCGCTCACTACGACGTGCTCCGGCGGCGTCTCGATGTGCAGAAGCCCGCTGCCGGCGGTCATCCACTGCGTGTCGCCGTCGGAGATGAGCCCGCCGCCGCCGTGGCTGTCCTGGTGGATCAGCTTGCCGTCGAGCATGTAGGTGACGGTCTCGAATCCGCGGTGCGGGTGCCACGGCGTGCCCTTCGGCTCGCCGGGCGCGTACTCCACCTCACCCATCTGGTCCATGTGGATGAACGGGTCGAGCACGCGCAGGTCGACTCCGGCGAAGGCGCGGCGGACCGGGAAGCCCTCGCCCTCGTAGCCGGACGGCGCCGTGGTCAGCGACACGACACTGCGGTCGCGCGCTCCGTTGGTGGGAGTGGTGACCGCGGGCACGCTCAGGACGTTGTCGACGGTGACGGCAGGCATGGCGACCTCCAAGGTTTGTCAGACGAAGGTTAGTTGCTTCGTCAACAAAAGGGAAGTGGGGGCCATTCCCTCAGCCGACTGCCCGCGGCTACGGTCGGGCCATGCGGGTTGTGGTGCTCGGCGCGGCAGGACAGACCGGACGACTTGTCGTGGACGGGCTGGTCACCCTCGGCCACGACGTACGGGCGGTCGTCCGGCGCGACGACCAGGCGGGGGCGGCCGCAACGCGGGGGGCCGCGGCGTTCGTCGCCGACATCGCCCAGCTCGGCCCCAGCGAGATGGCCGAGCTGTTCGACGGGGCAGACGCGGCGGTGTGGGCGGCGGGTTCGGGCTACGGCGACGATCCCGAGCTGGTCGACGGCGACGCGTGCATCGCTGCCCAGCAGGCCGCCGACGAGGCGGGCGTGGCTCGGTGGGTGCAGATCTCGTCAATGTACGCCGATCGCCCCGAGATGGGCCCGCCGTTTCTTCAGCCGGTGCTACGGGCGAAGCACCGGTCCGACGTTGCCGTCACGCAGACCGGGCTGGGCTGGACCGTCATCCGATCCGGGGGCATGACCAACGACATCGGCACCGGCCAGGTGTTCTTGGGCAGCATGCTCGACAGCGGGACAGTCGCGCGGGCCGACGTCGCGGCCGTCGCCCTGGCCTGCCTCACCACGCCGTCTGCCGCATGCTCCGCGTTCGACCTCGTGAGCGGGATGACGCCGGTCGACGTGGCCCTGGCGGCACACGCGTCGGAATGAGCCGATGCCGCGCGGGGTTGCGACGCCGTGACTGCTGAGCCGAGATCGCCGCAACGTGTCCTTCTCTACGGCGCGGACTGGTGCCCGGACTGCCGCCGGTCGAAGCGCTTTCTGAGCGACCAACGCATCCCGTTCACCTATATCGACCTCGAGGCTCACCCCGAGCAGACGCAGGAGGTCGAGCGGCGCAACGGCGGCAAGCGGATCATCCCGACGATCGTCTTCGGCGACGGCAGCTACGTCGCCGAGCCGAGCAACGCCGAGCTGGCCGATGCGCTGGGGCTCCCTCGGGCGGCCGCCGCCGACACCTACGACGTGGTGATCGTCGGTGGCGGACCGACGGGGCTGACCACCGCGATCTACACGGCCCGGGAGAACCTGCGCACGCTGGTGGTCGACCGCTCCGCCCTCGGCGGCCAGGCCGGCGTGACCGAGCGTCTCGACAACTACCCGGGGTTCCCCGAGGGGATCGGCGGAGCCGAGCTCGCCGACCGGATGGCAACCCAGGCGGCGCGCTACGGCGTCGAGCTTTTGCAGGCCGTGGACGTCGTCTCGGTGGAGTCCGGTGACGCCGGGGTGAACGTTCGTCTCGCCACAGGGCAGCATCTGCAAGCCGGCGCAGCTGTGCTTGCCACCGGATCGACGTACCGGCTCACGGGCGCCGCGGGGGAGGACGACCTGATCGGCTCCGGGGTGCACTTCTGCGCGACGTGCGACGGGCCGTTCTACTCCGGGTCTGACGAGGTGGTAGTCGTGGGTGGCGGCAACAGCGGGCTCGAGGAGGGGCTGTTCCTGACCCAGTTCGCCGAGCACGTGACCGTCGTCGAGTACGCCGACGCCTTGGCGGGCAGCCGGTTGCTGCAGAGCAAGGTGGCGGCCCACCCGAAGATGACGGTGGTCACCGGCACCGAGGTGGCTGAGTTCACCGCCGACGACGCGGGCCGGCTCGCCGGCGTCCGGCTGCGTGACCGCGCTACCGGCGCCGAACGGGACCACGCTGCTGCGGGTGCCTTCGTGTTCGTCGGGCTCGACCCGAACACCGGATGGCTCGACGGTGCCGTCGAGACGGACGCCCGCGGGTTCGTCGTCACCGACCGCACGTTTGCGACCTCGCTGCCAGGCGTGTTCGCCGCCGGCGACGTGCGGGCGGGGTCGACCAAGCAGCTGGCCTCCGCGGTCGGTGAAGGTGCGGCGGTAGCGCTGCAGATGCGCTACCACCTCGACGACCAGGCAAGCGCCCTTCCGTGATCGACGAGGCAGCCCCGCGTCCGCTGATGCGTCCGATGACGCCGGCTGATGCCGCGATCGTCGCGACGTGGACGTACCCGCCGCCCCACGACCTCTACAACGCGACCGGCGACGCTGGCGAGTATGAGCCACCGGATGCCGATGGCCACGGCTACTGGGTCATCGACGCCGACGACGGCTCGGGTGTCATCGCGTTCGTGTGCGTCGGGCCCGAGGGACGCGTCCCTGGTCAGGACGACGAGCCGGGCACGCTGGACGTCGGGATGGGCGTGCGACCGGACGCCGTGTCGCAGGGGGTCGCCGGCCGGCTCGTTGCTCCCATCGTGGCGTCCGTGGTGTCCACCTGGCGACCGAGGCGGCTGCGCACAGCCGTCGCAGCGTTCAACGAGCGGTCGTTGCGGCTGTGCAGGGCCGCGGGCATGCGGGAGCGACGGCGATTCGGGGGCCCCTCGGGACGGGAGTTCGTCGAGCTGGTGGCTGAGCTCTAGGCGCAGCAGCCGCCGCCGCAGCACCCGCCACCGGAGCCGCCGGAGCCACTGGTCTGGGGTGCACGCGGGGCTGGAGCACTGGAGGAGACAAGGGCGCCAGCCATCGACAGCAGGCGGGTCGTGTCGCTGTGACCATCTGGGCAGGTCGCCGGGTCGTTGGAGGCGATCATGGGCCGCTGCTCGGTGAACGTCGTCCCGCAGGACCGGCAGCGAAACTCGTACATGGGCATCGGCCCATCCTAGGGGCTGCTCGCGTGACGACAGTGACGCGTTAGCACTCGTGGGACCTTGTCTGCTAACCGCCCCAGCCCCCATGATGCGCCGATCAGCCTCGTGAGGAGGTGGGTACGCATGACCGACGCAGTGAGCCTGGCGCCGTTCGCGCGCCGCGACATGACCCTGGCCGGCTTCGTCATGTCGGGCCGGTGGCCGCAGTCGACGCGTGAGTGGGCGCAGGTGCTGCTCATGGCCGTGCGACTGGCGGCGGTGCCCGGCTTCGTCCCGACGACGTCGCTGTTCCTTGCGTTGGACGAGGTTCCGGACCAGCCGGAGCCGGGCAGCGTCGGCATGCTCACCAACTCCGGGCCGCTGCTGGGGGACGCCGCCCCGCGGCCGGGCAGCATCAGCACCCCGCCGGCGCTGTTCGTGCTGCATCCTCCGGATGAGACGCGGCCCTCCACACCGGAGGCCGAGGGCGCGGCCAGCGGCTGCCTGCTGCTGCCCGGCCTGCCGCACCTGGGCATCGAGCATCGCGCAGCCTGGGTCGAGGCTGAGTCGGACGGCACCGTCACCAAGCTCGTGAGCAGTGTCGGGGTGCGAACGTCCGACGACATCGACCTCGCCGTGATGGCCGCGCTACTGGCCGCCTGACGGCCGCGTCATCCAGGCCGCGACGGCGGCCGTGAACTGCTCGAGGTCGGCGAGGTCGCTCATCCGACGCAGGACGATCTCGTCGTCGACGTCCACGTAGTCGTGGACCAGCACGTTGCGGAACCCGACGGCTCGGCCAAGCGCGTCGGCCTCCGCACTGCTCACGACGTCGTGGCGGGCCAGCACACGGAAGGCGTCGGCGTTCGTCGCCGGCGGCCCCCAGCCTTCTGATGCACAGATGTGCTGGGCGATGTCCACGCAGGCTTCGATGGCCGTGATGAAGAGGTACTTGACGCCGGCCATCCACAGCGGCTCGGAGCGCCGAGCGTCTGCGGCGTCCGCCTCGGTGCGCAGCGTCGCGACGTCGTCGCGTGCCGCGCGCAGCAGCCGGGCGACCCTCAGCTCATCGACCACGCGACAACGCCTCCAAGAACTCGCGGTGGGCGCGTGCGAGCCGAGGCTTCTCGTCGAAGTAGATCTTGCGCGTCGTCGCCTGCCAGCGCACGCGCGCAGGCGGGTCGTCGTCGAAGAGCACCCGCCCGCGTTCGGCGACCCGACCGGCGATCTCGAGCGAAGCGCCGTTGAGCACGAGAAGGTCGACCCCGTCCGGCATGTCCACCTCGAACGAGCCCGGCGCCCGGTCGTGCCACCAGGCGGCGACGTCGAGGTCGGAGTCCGGCCTGGCCTCGCCGTACGCACGTGAGCCGTGGACGAGCGCGAACGAGGCTCCGGCTGCCCGGAGCGCCTGTACCGCCGCTGCTTCCAGGGCAGCCTGCCCGGGTGCCACCTCGTCGCGCTTCACCGGAGCAGTGTCGCAGCAGGATCGCTACCCGTCAGGCAGGCTGTCGTGCCGTGCAGGGAATGACCGACGAGGGCCGCGACGTCGTCGCGCCGCTGGTGCTCGGAGCCTGGGACGATTTCCTGTCCCTGGTCGAGCCGCTCGACTTCGACGCGCCGAGCCGCCTGCCGGCGTGGCGGGTGCACGACGTCTGCGTCCACCTGGGTGCCTGGCCCGAGCACGACGCGCTGGCCGGTGTGCTCGAGTCGGCCCGCGAGGGTCAGCTGGACCGGCTGCCCGACAGCGAAGAGATCAACGCACGCCTGGTGGCGGAGTATGCCGAGGCATCGCGTGCGGACGTGCTCGATGCTCTCGTCCGCGCCCGGGACAACGCGGCCGAGTACTTCGCCGAGCCCGACACCTCCCTCGACACCGTGCTGACCGGGTCGGTGGTCGGCCCGCTTCCCGTGCTGTCGGTGCTGCTCGGTGGCACCTACGAGCTGGCGGTGCACGCGCTGGACCTCGAGCCCGCCGGAGCCGCGACGCCGTCGGACCACCTGCTGCTCACTGGCCTCGGTGCGCTCGCTGAGGTGACCGGGGCCCTGGCAGCCCGGGTGGGGGTCGAGGGTGGGGCGTCCCTTCACTCGCCCATCGGAGGCTGGGAGTTCGCCGCTCACGAAGGCGGCTGGACGACCCGACGGCTCGGTCCCGAGCCGCCCTCGGGCACCGCCGTCGAAGGTGATGCCGCCGGGCTGCTCGACCTGTCGGCTGGTCGCATCAACCCCGTCGTCGCCATCACGAAGGGGCATCTGCGGGTTCACGACCTCCCGGGGCTGCTGCGTCTGGCCCCCATCGTGGAGTCCGTGCCGGGGCTTCCGGGTGGTCCCGTGCTGAGCGTGGCGGCTCGCACCCTCGCCGTATCGGTCAATTGGCGGAGATTCTTCGGCAAGGGTTGACCGGCTCGGGCACCGTCCCTACTTTGATGCGACATGTCCATTTTCGGGGGCCGTGACAGCAGCCTCACTCGGCGCTCGAGGCGGCGGCCCCTGCTGGTTGTTCTTGCTGCTCTGCTCGCGGTTCCGCTCGTGCCGATCGACGTCGTGGGGCTGGCGGTCACCGGGCCCGGCGGCGCACAGCAGCGTGCCGAGGCAGCCTCGTCCTCGCTCACCATCACGCTCGGCTCGGATGACTGGACCTCGCCCGACCCGCTCGTCCTCGAGCCCGGCGGCGACGTCACCTGGCGCAACCGCAGCGGGCGGACGCTGGCGATCACCTCCCCTGACGGGCTGCTCGACTCGGGCCCCATCCCGGACGGCGGGTCGTTTGTGGCGTCACTACCCGAGAACGGCAGCTACGCCTGGGACAGCGACGTGGGGGGCGCCGCAATCGTGGTCGGCGGCGCGCTCGAGGGAGACCCCGGCAGCCCGGCTCTCGACGCGATCCCCGACCTGCTGTACCCGCCGGTCAGCGAGGACGACCTCGCGCTGCATCCCGATGTGGTGCTGGACCTTCCCCAGTCGCTGGCGCTCGTCGGCTTCTCGCCCGCAGCAACGGTGGCGCAGGCCAACGCAGCCCTGGGGCCGAGCTGGGTGGTCGTCGGCGGAATCCCGGAGTTCGGCCACCTATATGTGCAGGCTGCCCAGCCCGTCGACTCCTTCGACGTGCTCGACCAGGCCCTTTCTGCGTGGCGCGCCGACCCCGTTATCGAGTTCGCCTCCTACGTCTTCCCGTGGGAGGAGACGGCGCTGCCCGACCCGGTGCCGCCGCTCGTGGCCCCGCCAGGACCGTCGGAGTGGTTCTGGGAACCCCCGAGCGTCGCACCCATCGGGACGGGCGGGAACTGGGGCCAGGAGCTCATCCGAGCCCCCGCTGCCTGGAACCTGCTCGAGGCAGCTGCTCTCGACGGCACCGAGGGTCGGTCCACGACTGTGGTGCTCGACTCCGGCTTCGCCGATCACGTCGACCTGGATCGGCTCGATCGCCGCGTGCTGTGCGACCCGGGGTCGCCGGCGGTCTGCACCGGCACGGGTGCCGACGACCATGGCAACGAGGTGGCCGGCATCATCGGGGCCGACCGCGAAGCGCCGGGGCTCAACGGGATCGACCCGCTCAGCGATCTCGTCGGCGTGGTCTGGCGCGGGTCTGGCAGGGTCGGCTCATACGGTTCGGCCGACAGCGCCCTGGCGCTGGTGCTGCGCAACATCGCGGCGGGCAACATCGGCGACACGAACGTCGTCAACCTTTCTCTTGGCCAAGTCCCGCCCAAGCCCGCGCTCTGGTGGGCGCGCTACGCCGGCGAGACCTGCGGCCCCGGGCGCGACGACGACGCCGGAGCGACGGGCGTCTGCTACCCCAGCACCCATGACGCGACGATTGCGGAGTACGAGCAGTACGCCAAGGCAACCCGCGGGGTCGTCGAGGCGTTCGCCACGCAGCTGGACGATCCGCCGCTGCTGGTTGCCGCGACCGGCAACTTCTCGGCTCAGTACTGCCGAGACAAGTCCGTGTCGTGCACTGGCGTGGAGTTCCCTGACACCGAGCCACAGGGCAACCTCGGCTCCGGCTTTGCCTGGGCGAGCGACAACTGGCAGATCAGCGCTCCAGACCCGGTGATCGCTGTCGAGTCGATCGGCTACAGCGCGAACGGCCCCGTGCGCGCCACCTTCCCCGAGCGCCCGAGCCTGGCGCGCTCGACCTACTCCAACCTCTCCGGCGACGTCTCGGCACCAGGCTGGACGTCGTCCACGTGCGGCGCGGAGGGCACGCCCGATACTTACTGCACCAGTCGCGGGACGTCGTTGGCCGCGCCGGTCGTCGCGGGCATCGCCGGGCTCATGGCCTCCTGGGACCCGAGCCTCTCGGCCGCCGACATCAAGCAGCGCATCATCGAGTGGTCCATCTCTGACACGACGAACGGCGCGGCTCCCCGGGTCGACGCGTTCGCGCCCCTGCTGAGCCTCGACGGTGCGGCCCGCGCACTCGTCGATGTCAACGACCCGTCCAACGATGGCAACCGGCGCATCGCCTACAACCGCGACGGCACCATCGCCCTGGTCGACACTGTCGAGTCCGAGACGGCTCCCGAGTTCTCGACCGACCCCGACGGCGTGGTGGACCTGCGTGACTTCCGGCGCTTCCGGGACGCTTGGTTGCTGCGGTGCCTCATCGACGCCGAGCCCGGATGCCCCACCGACATCGATCTCGACGGGCAGCCGGACCACCCCAAGCGCGACATCAACCTCGACGGCCCGGTGTCGCTCTTCGCTCCGGCCGAGGGTCAACCCAACCCGTCCGAAGCGACGTTCCCCCGGTTCGACTTCAACGGCGACGGCGAGGTGTCGGCGACGGCGCCCGCAGCCGTTCCGGTGGAGGGCGGGGCTGTCCTCACTGACGTCGAAGTGCTGGCCAGCCAGTGGGACGACGCCGACGAGCCCGGGTTCGGCGTCGAGGCGGACGAGCTGGCCGACCTCCTGGTCTCCGGCGACCTGACGCTGGTGGCCGACGACCTGGCCGGGACCGGCGACGACGTGGCCCAGGTCGACGTCGTCGACGTCGAGACCGACACGAGCACCCGCACTCTGGGCCTCCCCATCCCAGACGTCGACGAGCTGCCGCTGGCCGACCACCCGGTGCTGACGCTTCCGGCCAACCGGCCCTTCCGCCTCGACGTCTCAGTGGACGGCCCCGACGGTTCGTGCGAGATCGGCATCGGCCCGATCGTCCTACGGCCTGGCGAGGACCGTCGCCTCGACCTCGACGCCGCGCTCGCGCTGTCCGTCGACCCCGACGTCGTGCGCCTCGGCGGTTCTGCCGAGGTGACGGCGACGGCCGTGACGTGCGCGGGATCTGCAGAAGGCAGCCTCGTCGACCTGTCCATCGAGCCCGCGAGCGTGACTGGCGCCAGCCTCACCGACAGCCAGCTCGTGCTGGACGCAGACGGCGAGGCCACGACCGCCCTCGCCGCCGGTGACGACACCGCGGCGTACACGATCACCGCCGACACGACCCTTGTCAACGGAGCCCAGTTGGTGCCGGCGTCGGCGAGCACCACCGTGGCGGTGAGCGAGATCTACGACCTCGAGCTGGCTGCGGTCGATGGTGACGCCTCGGCCTACGACGCTCTCGATGACTTCTTCGCTCCAGGGACGCCGCTCGGGCCTTCCATCAACGGCAACGGCGACGTGGCCTTCGGCGCCCTTCCGATCGACCTCGACCGCTACGGCGTGTTCGTGTCCGAGCCGGGGGACAGCCCCGTCGACGTCGCGGATGCCGACCAGGTCGACGGCCTGCCCGTCGACGCGGGCGACATCCTCGTCAAGGGTGAACCGCAGCTCAACGACTCCGGGGAGGTCGTGTTCACGACACAGGAGACGATCGGTGCGAACGACATCGCGACCATCGTGACGCGCAGCAGCGGACCCGGCGCGACGGACGCCGTCGACCTTGCGTTGGGCCTCTCGGCCTTCGGCGCGACCGGCGAACGGTTCGTGCAGGTTGGACGCCCGACCATCAACGCCGACGGCCGCGTCGTCTTCGTGGCGAGTCCACCGGGGTCCGATGTGCTCGCCGAAAGGCAGGGGGACGCCGTCGTGGAGGGCCCGCCCCTCGCCGGCGCCCGACCGCGTCTCGCCGACGACGGCACCACCGTGGTCCGGGCCAGCATCTCACGTGACTGCGCCGACTTTCCGGGCGTCTGCGGGCCCCTCCAGGTACTCATCGACCCGATCGTGCTGGTCGGCGAAGGACTGCTCGACACCGGCGGCGTCGTCGTCGCGGAGGGCCGCGTCGACGGCTGGGAGGCCATCGGTGACGCGGACATCAGCAACAGCGGCGACGTCATCGCCTTTGTGGCCGACCGCGACGGCGAGCGCGGGCTGTGGATCTCCGTCCGCCGTCCGGATGGCTCGTACCAGCCGCCGATCGCCGTCGCGGGGCCGGCGTCGGTCTCCGGCAGCGACCTCGTGGAGCTCGAACTCGACCGCCCGAGCCTCATCCAGCGTGCGGTTGCGCCCGCAGGCCCCGGTGGTGACCGGCTGCTGCTGGCCGTCCGCGGGGTTGCCTCGAGTGCCGACGGCACGTCGGCGAACGGCATCCACACCATCCCGGTCGACCTGATCCCGACGGACGACGCGACGATCCCGTACTTCCCTCGGGTCAGCGCCGCACAGCTCGTCGCGCAGGTGGGCGACACGGTGGATGGCCGCACCATCGGCTCGCTGCGCCTGGGCGACTCGCTCGCCACAGCCGCGCAACCGGAGTTCGCCGACGACCACTGGGTCGCGTTCTTCGCCCGCACCGACGACGACCGCAGCATGTACGTGCGCGCCCGGGCCCTGCCGCCGCCGACCGCGGCGCCGGCCACCGTCGACGGCCCACCGGCCACGCCGCCTGTCCAACGTGCCGACGGGCTCGTCGCGGTGATCGCGAGCACAGCGGATGCCGTGGCCAAGATGGTGACCACGGCCATCCCGGCGGTCTCCCGCATGGTGACCTCGTGGCTCCCGTCCCTGCTGGTGCAGGACGCCCCGCCGGGCTCGTCCCCGACCGACCCCGTCGACGGGCCGCACGTCGCGGCCTTGACGATCGATGACGACACACCTGTCGCCGGCGAACCCCTGCGGGTCGTCAACCGCAGCCGGGCGCTCGACGGCAGCGCGTCCTGGGCAGCCGTGGACGAGACGCGGTCGGACCCCCGTGTGCTCAGCCAGCCGCTCGTGCTGCCCCCGGACGGCGAGGGCACGATCGTCTTCCCGTCGGCCGCGTCCTGGACGCTCGAGGTGGGGGCCCCGCTGGTCGCCGGAGACGGAGCCTCGACGGCGGCCTTCACCGTCGAGGCTGAGCGCGGCGCCAACCGTGACCCGGTCGCCAGCGTTGACGGTCCCTACCTGCTCGGCCCGGGACAGCAGCTCGACATGCGGGTGACGTCGTCGGACCCCGACGGCGACCCCCGTTCGATCGCCTGGGATCTCGACGGTGACGGCGGCACTGACTCAACGAGCAGCAGGGTGCTGCTGACCGGCGCGCAGGTCCAGACCGACGTCTGTGGCGGTGCGTGCGTGCTCGACCAGCCCTACCCGGTGTCGGTGACCGTCAGCGATGGGCAAGGTGGCGAGGCCACGCTCGACACCACGGTCACCGTGTCCGAGCTCGACGACCTGGCGATCCGACTCGCTCCCGCCATCACGACAATCCAGCAGGGCACCGACGGATTCACCTACGCCTTCGTCGATGCCCCCGACGGCAGCCCCAGCGTCCCGGTCGAGCTCTCCGCGGAGAACGCCCCGGACGGGTGGCAGGTGATCACTCCGCGAGGAACCGTGCTGACCGGCCGCGGCTACGAGGTCGAGGTCCGTGTTCCCAGCGGGACGCCGGACGACACCTACACCCTCGACATCGTCGCCACGTCCGGGACGGTCACCAAGCGCGCTGAGCTGACGGTGACCACGACCTTCGCGCTGATCCCTCGGTGCGAGGCGGTGATCGCCGGGGTCGTGACCGACGAGTCAGGCGCACCGATCGACGACGCGCGTGTCGACATCTCGGGGCTTCGCAGCGGCGCGTTCGGCCGCACTGACGCGGAGGGTCAGTACACGGCGACCGCCACGCTCGACGAGGGATACACAACGCAGAGCATTCGCTGGGATGCCCGAGCCGGTGGGTTCTTCCCGGCGCGTGGCGGCGAACCCGTCGGGGCGGCGCCGGTCTACCTGACCTGCGGTGAGACCACAGCGCTCGACGTCACGCTGGCCGCCATACCCACAGCCGATGGCATCCGCGCCCGGGCGGTGGTCGGCACGGCCAATCCGGTCAACCCCCAGCGACCGGTGTCGACAAGCATCCCCCTGGACGGGGTGGACGTGTCCATCAGCCCGGGAGGCTCGGGGGTCAGCCCTGCCGACGGCGTTGTTCAGTTCGACGGACCAATCGAGCTGAGTGACTCGTCCGGCAACCCCGCCAGGGTGTCAGTGACCGGTCAGAGGGATGGCTTCTGGCAGGTCAACCGCTTCTTGGCGCTCGACCCGAGCGACGTTGGCTCGACCGCCGACCTGGGTGACCTGCCCCTAGTCGAGCAGTGCTTCGGCGTCGCCACCGGCGGGCGCGTGGTCGACCAGAACGGCGAGCCCATCGAGGGCGCCCGCGTGCAGCTCGAGTCCGCCAGCGCGGACGACGTGGTCACGGGACCGGATGGCGCCTTCGACTTCGACACCCCTCAGCTGCTCGGGGAGTTCAACCGCGCGACGGTGGCGCAGTTCCGCGCGTTCACGCCGCTGGACTTCTCCGAGTCCGACACCGACGTGGAGCAGGCGGCCCTCGGCGGCTGCGGTGAACGCAGTGAGCCCGTGACGATCGTGCTCAACCGACCGGAGCCGCAGCCGGAGGACATCACGCTCACCGTCTCAGGCACGGTCACCGACGCCGAGACAGGGGAGCCGGTGCCGTCCGCGTCGGTGAACGTCACCGGGCTGCTCTCCGGTGAGATCGCCACCTCGGCCCGCCCGAGGACAGACGCATCCGGCTTCTACCAGGGTGTGCTCACGTTCCGCGGGCAACTCCCGCCCCTGGCCGCCGACGTCGAGGTGCGCGTCGCCAAGCAGGGCTACTTCGTCAGCCAGACGACCGTAGGCGTGGTCGGAGACGACCCGCTTGCCGTGGACGTCGAGCTGCCTCCTCGACAGCCCGTCTCGCTCACCGGGCGCGTGACCGACGTCGACACCGGCGACCCGATCGAGGGCATCCGGCTGCGCACGTCGAACGGGTTCACCAACGTGTCGACGGAGTCGGCGGCGGACGGCACCTACGCGTTCGACGAGCTCTTTCTGCTCGTCCAGGACGGCGTCGACGTCGAGCGCTCGGCGTCCGTCGAGGTGACCGATCCGCCGGAGCCCGGACAGAACCCGGAGTACTACGCCACTGACCTGCGCACGACGTTGTTCCCCGACCGGCCGAACGTGCTCGACGTCGAGCTGCTGCGCATCTGCGAGGGGTTCTCGGTCGACGGCGTCGTGCTCAACGCGGCGACGGGCGAGCCCATCGAGGGTGCGAGGGTCTCGGCCAGAAACACTGCCACGTTGACCGATGCGAACGGGCGCTACGAGCTCACCGAGATCGACGTCAGCCCCCTCAACAAGCCGCTGACCACGACCGTGCGGGCCAGCGCCGAGGGCTTTTTCGACGGGTCCGTCGAGATCACCGGGTTCTGCGGCGCCAGCATCAGCGCCGACTTCGGCGTCCCGCCCGGTGGCGTCGGTACGGTCAGTGGAACGGTCACGGACGCGGCAAGCGGCGACCCGCTGCCGGACGTCTTCGTCGGCTCGTCCTGGGGCCAGGTGACCTCCACGGACGCGGCCGGTGAGTACTCGTTCGACGACGCGCCGCTGCAGTCCGACGGCAGCCCGCGCGACTGGGCGATCACCGCTGAACGCGAGGGTGACCGTCAGGACAAGCCGGTCACGGTCAGCGCTGACGCCACCGCAGTGGTGGACTTTGCCTTCACCGACGAGGACGCGCCCCCCGTCGCCGACGACCAGACCCTGCGGGCCGACGCGGGAGTCCCCCTCGACGTGACGTTGACGGGCCGCGATCCGGACGGTGACGAGGTCACCTTCGACGTCACGTCGCCGCCGTCGGGTGGGGACCTGAGCGGTACCCCGCCTTCGCTCACCTACACGCCGCGGGACGGCTACGACGGCGTGGACTCGTTCGAGTTCACCGCCACCGCGAATGGGCTCGTCAGCGAGCCGGCGACAGTCACGATCGAGGTGTCGGAGCCGGTCACGAACGCGCCGACGATCGACCTGCCGGCGAGCATCGACGTGCTGCCCGGGCAGTCCGTCGACATCCCGGTGGCAGGCAACGACCTGGACGGAGATGCGCTGGCGTTCGCGCTGGTGGCGGACGCCGGAGGACGGGCATCGATCGCCGACGGCGACCCGGGGCGAGCGACCGTCACGTTCCAGGCAGCCGAGACGGACGCGGGGGAGGTCTTCGACGTGACGGTCGAGGTGCGCGCCCAGGACGGCTCGGCCTCCGGCACCGTGCGGGTAGCGGTCAGCTCGCCGGAGGTGAACGCGCCGCCGGAGCCGGACATCTCGTTCCCAGATCCGGTGGTGGAGGGCGACACGGTGACCTTCGACGGGTCGGGCTCGACCGACCCGGAGGGCGGCGACCTGGACTACGCCTGGACACTGGTCGACTTCGACGGCGCCACGATCGCCACGTCCACGGGCCCGACATGGGAGTTCACGTTCCGCGATGACTTCGTCGGGGGCATCCAGCTGAGGGTGACGGACCCAGATGCGAACGACGCCATGCTCGAAGCCGGCGTGGTCGTGGCCAACGCCGCACCTGGTGCCTCGGCGCAGACTGTGCCGGCGTCGACCGACGGGATCCAGGCCGGGCAGCCGGTGGCCCTGCAGGGGACGATCACCGACGCCGGCCCCGACGACACGCACACGGCCGTTGTCGACTGGGGTGACGGGACGAGCGAGGCGCTCGCGGCCAGTGACCGCACGTTCGTCGCTCAGCGCACCTACCGTGCGGCCGGCGAGTTCCTGGTGACTGTCAGGGTGACCGACGACGACGGGGACTCCGGCGCAGTCACGCTTCCGCTCGTCGTACACGACCCACCGGACGACAAGCCGGTCGACAACGCTGCGCCCAGCGCCGTCGACATCAGCGCCACGACCGCGGCAGCCGAGCCGGTCGACCTGCTCCTCGAGGGCGACGACCCCGACGGCGACCCGCTGACGTTCCGTGTGGTCAACGGCCCGGCGAGCGGCACGCTGAGCGGGACCGCGCCGAACCTGCGCTACACGCCCGACGACGGATTCGACGGAGTCGACTCCTTCACCTACGTCAGCAACGACGGTGAGCTCGACAGCGAGCCGGCCTCCGTTGAGGTCACTGTTCGCCCGTTGCCGAACCGCCCGCCCCAGCTGCTGCTGCCGGAGTCGGTGCAGGTGATCGCGGGTGAGTCGGTGGACGTCGAGGTGACGGCGAGCGACCCCGACGGGGACGAGGTCACCGTGACGCTGGCCGACGACGCCGACGGGCGTGCCGTGCTGCTCACGGACATCGATGCGATGGCTGAGGCGGCATCGCTCAGCGAGTTCGTCGCCTTCGCCCTCGAGGGCAAGGCCCAGACGCTTCGAGTGTTCTCGGGGATCGACGATGCCGGTTCCGTCTTCGACGTCAGCGTCCGTGCTTCCGACGGTGAGCTGAGCACGCTGGGCACGACCGCCGTGACGGTGCTGCCCGCGGACGCAGGGCCGGCAGACGAGGGCTCGAGCCCCGGCGACGTCCCCGCCGACGACGAAGCCGGTGGCGGTCAGCCCGACGGGACGGACGAGCCTGACCAGTCCGACGGGTCGGACGAGTCGGTGCAGCAGCCGAACCCGCCCGCTCCCACGCCGGTGACGCCTGCTCCGCCGGTGGCCCCTGCTTCGCCGGTGACGACAGGTGCGACGACCGGTGGGCTCGCGGACACCGGTGCGGCCCTCCTGCCCCTGTCAGTGCTGGCGCTGGTCATGCTGGCAGCCGGGACGGTGCTGACACTGGCGCGCCCCCGGCGCAGGACGCGCGCTCAGTAGACAGCGGCCGACACCGATCCGGTGCCGGCCGCCGTCATGGCCCTGATCCTCAGATCACCTGGGTCAGGCGTTGCTCGATCCGTAGCCTGCGCCCTGGCCGCCGGTCATCCCGCCGCCGAAGCCGCCGGCTCCTTCGCCGGGGCCGCCGCCGTGCCCGCCCGGACCGCCACGTCCGTGTCCGGGTCCACCGCCGTAGCCGGCACCCATGCCGCGTCCCTCGCCGTCCATGAAGGCCGCGACCCGGTCCGGAATCTCGGTCTCGGCCTCGCTCAGCCGCTGCTGAGCCTCCGCCAACCGCTCCTGGGCGCGTGCCACGAGCAGGTCGCTGACGGCGGACGCGTTGTCGCCGGCGATCTCGTTGAGCGTCTCACCCGCTCGCATCCGCTCGGTGAGGTCGTCGACGCTTACCCCGGCAGCCTCGGCGAGCTCAGCCATGTGTTGCTCGCGCTCGGCCTGGTTCTCGGCCCGCCGCTCCTCGCGGTCGGCCTGAAACTCGTCCTGCACCCGTGCGAACGCATCCGCGTCCTCCTGGGTCACCGTGCCGTCGGACACCAGGCCCTCCAGCTTGTCGTCGGCTCCCGACCCCGCCTCGCCCGATGCCACCGCCACCCCGGCGAGGCCCGCCGCGGCCATCCCCGCAACCGCCGCAACAGCCACTGTTCGTTTCGTCCACATCATCGTTGTCTCCTTCGCTCCTGCTCTCGCGGACGGTCCGCGACATGTCCTGAACCATCCGTGCTGCAGACAAGAAGATCCTCGGCGCAGGGAAGAGAACGCCCCAGAATCCGGTGAGAACTGGGTAAGAACCTCTCCGATGCCCTGCTCGCAGGCGCCGGGCATGCAGCCGGACGACCACAATGGAGGAGTGCTCGACCGCTCCCGCGTCCTCGTCGTCGACGACGACCGGGCCCTGCGCGACGCCGTCACTCGGGCGATCACGCTGGAGGGGTACGAGGCGCTCGCTGCCGCCGATGGCGTCGAGGCCCTGGCGGGCGTCGAGCAGCATCGTCCGGACGCCGTCATCCTCGACCTCGGGCTGCCCACCATCGACGGCATCACCGTCTGCCAGGTGCTGCGAGCTCGCGGCGACCGGACGCCGATCCTGGTGCTCACCGCGCGCAACGAGGTGACCGACCGTGTCCAGGGCTTGGACGCGGGAGCCGACGACTTCATGTCCAAGCCGTTCGCGCTCGCCGAGCTGCTGGCGCGACTCCGGGCTCTCTTGCGGCGCGTCGAGCCCGTCGCCGCCGGCAGCGCACCCCCGGCCGACGACTCCTTGACCCTGGCCGACCTGCGGGTGAGCCCGTCCCAGCGCCGCGCGTGGCGGGGCGAGAGGGAGATCGACCTGACCAAGACCGAGTTCGACCTGATCGAGCTACTGGTGCGCAACGCCGGCATCGTGCTCGACCGCACGACGATCCACGAACGAATCTGGGGTTACGACTTCGGCCCCGACTCCAAGAACCTCACCGTCTACATGGGATACCTGCGGGCCAAGACCGAGAGCGACGGCGAGCCGCGGCTGCTGCACACCGTGCGCGGCGTCGGCTACGTCGCGCGCGAAGGATGACGTCGTGAGCTTTCGCGCACGCATCACCATCGTGCTCGCGGTCGTGGTCAGCCTGGCCAGCGTCGTCGTTGCGCTGGCGGCGCTGCAGACCACCCGCACGCAGATCTACGCCGAGCTCGACCGCGCGCTGGCGGCGACGGCGCGCGTAGCCGTCGACGAGCGGGGGTCATCTCTCAGGCCCGGCCCGGGGGGCCCAAGTAGCGGACCACGCATACCCAGCCGGCTGCGCCTCGACGACACCCTGGTCGCCCAGGTGTACCGCGACGACGGCACCGTGACGATGCTCTCCGGTCCCGCCCAGGTCAGCGTGGCCTCGCAGGTCGTCGACGCTGCCCGAGCCGGCGACGTCGTGACGTTCACGACCGAGGTGGACGGCGCGCCCTACCGCGGGCTGGCCCGTCCGCTCGGCCCAGACGCCGTGCTGGTGCTGGCGGCCGACGCCAGCGAGCAGTCCCGCGTGCTGGCCGCCCTGCTGACGCGCTTCGCCGTGATCGGTGGGGCCGTCGCCGCCCTGGCGGCGCTGGCGGGCTGGTTCATCGCCGGTCGCCTCGTGGCACCGCTGAGCCGGTTGACGTCGGCGGCCGAGCACGTGAGCAGCACCGGCGACCTGTCGGTCGACGTGCGTACCGAGCAGCCGGACGAGGCCGGACGTCTCTCGCGGGCCTTCGACGAGATGCTCGCCGCCCTCGGTGCCTCGCAGTCGGCTCAGCAGCGCCTGGTCGACGACGCCGGCCACGAGCTGCGCACCCCGATCACCAGCATCTTGTCCAACGCCGAGGTGCTCAAGCGTCACCCCGACCTCGACCCGGCCACGCGCGAGCAGATCGCCGACGACGTGATCGCAGAGTCCCAGGAGCTCACCCGGCTCGTCAACGCGCTGGTCGACCTGGCCGGGGTGGCCGACGCCGCAGAGCCCGCGCAGACGGTCGACGTGCGGACGCTGCTCGACGAAGCCGTCCGGCGGCTGCCGACCCACGATCGGGGTCGGGTCGTGGTCTCGTCCGACCCGGGCGGCGTCGAGGCAATGGCACGCCCCGACCAGGTGCGCCGCGCGCTGGTGAACCTGCTCACGAACGCGGTCAAGTTCGACCGCTCCGACGGTCCCGTCGAGATCGCCATGTCCCGCACCGCCGCGGGGGCGGTCGAGGTGGCGGTGCGCGACCATGGCCCCGGCTTCGCCGCCGACGACCTGCCGCACGTCTTCGCGCGCTTCTACCGTGCCGACTCCGCTCGCAGCACGCCCGGGTCGGGGCTGGGGCTGGCCATCGTCAAGGACGTCGCCCAGCGCAACGGCGGCGCCGTGGACGCCCGCAACCACCCGGACGGCGGAGCCGTCGTCGCCATGACGCTGCCCGGACCCGGCGGTGACTAGCCCGCAATGACGTGGGCGGCGTGCCGGTGGGCACAAGCCGAGTTGCGAGGCGCCGGAGCCTGAGGTTCGGCAGACTCGAGGACATGAGCATCCCCACGCTGCCCCAGCGCCGCATCGGCGAGCGCACCGTCTCTGCGATCGGGCTGGGCTGCATGCCGCTGTCCAAGGGGCGCATGGTCGAGCGCCGCGACGACGCCCTGGCCACTGTGCACGCCGCCCTCGACGCGGGTGTCACACTGCTCGACACCGCGAACATCTACGCCCCGGCCTGGGATGCGGTGGGCCACAACGAGGCCCTGGTAGGCGAGGCCCTGCGCGGTTGGGGGGCGTCGAGCGAGGACCGCGACCGAGTGCTCCTCACCACCAAGGGCGGCATCACACGCTCACCGGGTGAGGTCTGGGGGCGCGACGCCTCCGCCGCCGGGCTTCGCCGGGCCTGCGAGGCCTCGCTGCTGGCCCTGGGCACCGACGTCATCGACCTGTACCAGCTGCACCGGCTCGACCCTGCCATCCCCGTGGCCGAGCAGATCGGCAACCTGCTCGCGCTGCAGCAGGACGGGCTCGTCCGCATGGTCGGCGTCTCGAACGTGATCGGCACCGAACTCGACGTGGCCTTCGAGGTGGCCGGACTCCCCGGTGCGATCGGCTCACCCACGGCAGGGTCGGGGATCGTGTCGGTGCAGAACGAGTTCTCGCCCCGCTACCGGGCCGACTCCGACGTGATGGCGACGTGCGCGGCTGCCGGGGTGGCCTTCTTGCCCTGGTCGCCGCTGGGCGGAGCCAGCGACGCCGCCGACGTCGGGTCGCGCTTCGCCGTGCTGGTCGAGATCGCTGCGGAGCACGACGCCACTGCCCAGCAGGTGGTTCTCGCCTGGCTGCTCGATCGGTCGCCGACCGTCGTCCCCATCCCGGGAAGCACCCGTCCGGCCACCATCCGCAGCTCGGTTGCCGCCACGGGCCTGACGCTCACCGCGGACGAGATGGCGCGCATCGAGGCGACGGTGGCCGAGCCGTCGTCGATGTTCCCCGACGACGTGCCGCGTCCCCCGCTGCGCTGAGCGCCAGGCTGGGTGCGGTGGCCGCGTGTGGGAGCGGGGTCAGGGGACGAGCGTGAAGCGGGCCTCGGCGTTGCCGTCCACGGCCGTGCGGTCGGTCACCATCGGGTGGTAGTCCCCCCGTAGCCACGGCCCGATGCCATCGGCGTAGTGCGGGCTGCCTACCTGGCCGGACTGGCCGGGCATCAGCTGCCCGCGGCTCTGCGCCAGGTCGGCGAGGTCGGCGATGAACCGGAAGGGCGGCCCGACCATCACCGCGTCCGCTGTCGGGTCGTGGCGGGCCACCTGCGCGTTCCAGATCGTGTCGCCGTCGCCGCCGATGGGGTAGGGGCCCCGGTTGAACACCCGGTCGAGCGGTGCCTGCGACCCCAGCACATGGCGCAGCGTCAAGGAGTGCAGCCGTCCCCACCGCCACCGCACCGGGTCGGCGCCGAAGCGTCGGGTGAGCTCAGCGACTGTCTCGGTTATCGCCGCCACGATCTGGCTCTCGCGGGTGGCCCCGTCGTCGGAGTCCCACCAGTGCGACGAGGCGTCGTCCAACGTCGCGTCGAGCCACTCGCGGCAGCGTTCACCGAGGATGGACGTCTCGGCGAGCACCGGTGTGATGCCCTTGCCGGTGTAGAGCTCGGTCACGTCGCCGAGGTGCGGACGCAGCAGCTGCCGCGCGAGGGTCGTGCTGAACACGGCGTAGATCGCGGCCTGCGGTGAGTCCGAGCCGAGCGTGCCGTCCCAGTCCGCCATCATGCGCAGCGCCTCGTCCACGGCCGGGTCGTCGGAGGCCAGCCCGCGCAGGGCGGTTGCTGTCAGCCGGGCCGACGGCGACACCTGGTCGAGCTGCATCGTGCGAAAGGTTGCGACGTCGACAGACTCTGACTGCTCCAGCATCTCCACGATGCGCAGCGCCCGGTTGCCGGTGACGAAGTCGGCGCCCAACCAGTAGGGGTACCGGTCGTCGACCACGCGGTTGTTGGCCGTAGCCAAGTAGCCTGACGGCGGGTTCTGCTGCTGCGGGAGCTCGTCGTACGGGATGAATCCCGTCCACTCGTACTCCCCGGTCCATCCCGGTACCGGGGTGCGCCCGTCGCCGGCCGCACGGACAGGGATGCGCCCGGGGTAGGAGTGCGCGATCGTGCCGTGTACGTCGGCGTAGACCACGTTCTGCACCGGGGTGTGCCAACCGCGGAGCACGTCGCGCATCTGTGCGCACGACTGCGCCCGGTTCATGTCGAACAGCACCTCGACCATGGCGTTCGGCTCGTGCGCCGTCCACTTCAGGGCGAGCGGCTGCTCTCCGGCGTGGTCGGGGGCGAGCGAGTTGATGATCGGGCCGTGGCCGGTGGTGACGACCTGCTCGACCTCGCTCACGCCGCCCTTCACCCGGATGGTCTCCGACCGGACGGCAGCGGGGTGCCACTGCCCAGCGAACTCGTACTCGATGCGGTCACCATCGCGGCGCAGGTGCTCGACGTAGAGGTCTTGGACGTCGGCGAAGCCGTTCGTGTAGCCCCAGGCGACGTGGCCGTTGTGCCCGGAGACCACGCCTGGCAGACCCGGAAAGCTCACCCCGGTCACCTCGAACTCGGGTGTGACCAGGTGGTTCTCGTACCAGATCGCCGGCACGGTGAGTCCCAGGTGCATGTCGTTGGCCAGCAGCGGCTTGCCGCTGGCCGTGCGCGACCCGTGCACCACCCAGTTGTTGCTGCCCAGGCCGTCCACCGCGACCGGGCCGCTGATCTGCTCAGCGGCAGCGCTTCGGGCGAGTGCGGACTCGCCGATGAACGAGAAGTCGACGCCGTCGGCCACCACGAACGGCATGCCCTGGGCGTACCCGGGCTCCAGCTCGGCGGCGAGGTCGGGACCGATGGCGTCGATGATGCGTGCGCGGACGATCTCGGACTCCCAGTTCACCGAGAGGGTGAGCGCCATCATCTTCACCCACGAGATCGAGTCGACCACCGACCATGGCTCCGGACGGTGACGCAGCAAGGTGAACTCCACCGGCAGCCGCCCCTCGCCGATGCGCGCGTTCACCCCGTCGGCGTAGGCCGTCAGCAGTGCCAGCGTCTCCGGGCGCAGCAGCGCCGGCTCCTGCTCGGCAACGTGGCGCAGGCTGAGCGTGCGCATCCACCGGTCGAGGGGAAGGGCTACCTCGCCGACGACCTCGGCCAGTCGTCCGGCGACCACCCGGCGGTTGATCTCGAGCTGCCACAGCCGGTCCTGGGCGTGCAGGTAGCCCTGCGCGCGGACGGCGTCGGTCAGCGACGACGCGTACACGTGGGGGACGCCCCAGGTGTCGACGACCACCTCGACGTCGTCGGCCATCCCCGGCACGCGCACCCGGCCCGAGCGTCGCGGCAGCGGACGCCGCACGGCCCCCGCGTAGAGCCCACCGACGGCGCCGGCCACCGCTGCGCCGATCGCGCCGACGGCGGCACCGCCCTTGACCCAGTCGTCCAGTTGCACGCCCACACCGTAGTGACCGCAGAACTAGTCGAGCACCTCGCGGCGGCCCTGGCCGTCAAGGGTCTCGTCGAAGTCGTCGCGCATGCTCTCCAGCTGCCCGTTGAGGGCGGCCTGCACCGCCTGCATCGCTGACCGCGCGGCATCGAGGCGGGGGAGCAGCACGAAGTCGGCCCCGGCGGCGTAGATGCGTCGCACCTCGGGAAACGTGGTGGCAGTGGCAATGATCATGGCGTCCGGGGAGACCTCGCGCGCCACGCGCACGACGTCCATGGTCGAGGCCGACGACAGCACGTCGTCCGGGATGGTGCACAGCACCACGCGCGCCTTGTCGACCCCGGCGTGGTGCAGGGTCTCCGGGCTGGTGAAGTCGCCGTAGGTGACGCCGGCCCCGAGCTCAGCGATGCGCGGGTGGATCGCGACGTTGAAGTCGACGACCGTCGTGCGGGACAGCGTCTCGGGGGCCTGCTCGGCGAGGTCGTTGAGCAACGACGACGCCGTGCGGTGCACACCGAGCAGCGCCAGGTCGTAGGCCTTCTCCTCCTCCTCGGTTCCGGCCGGCGGTGGCTTCATGCCGATCCGGTCGAGCACCGGCGCCAGCCGGGCCTCGATGGTCTCTGCCCGCGCGAAGACGAACGGGGTCCCGATGGCCGTGATCACGAAAGCGAACACGATGACCGAGTTCAGCGTGGGGTCGATGTGCCCGAGCTGGAGTCCGAGGTAGGCGACCACCAGGCTGAACTCCGAGATCTGCGCCATCCGCGCCACGGTGAGGGTGGCGTTTCGCCGATCCGTACCGGTGACGTAGAGCAGGGGCAGCATGATCGTGAACCGGGTGAGAACCGTCAGCAGGGCGACACCCAGACCCGCGAGCAGCACCCCCGCACCGTCCGGGGCCGGGATGGTCATGCCGATGCCGACGAAGAACAGCGTGATGAAGAAGTCGCGCACGACCGACACCTGGCGCACGATCTCGGCGCTGAAGGGGATGGCGGCGATCGTGGAGCCGGCGATGAGGGCTGCGACCCCGGCGCTCACGGCGATCCCGGGGTCGAGGCCGAAGACGGAGTCGATCGCGGTGTCGAGGTTGATGCCGATCAGGACGATGCCGAAGCACCAGGCCAGCGAGGCCACCAGAATGGTGGACGGCTGCTTCGCGATCCAGCGGAAGCCGACGGGGAGCACGTAGCGGGCCAGCGCCCACGCGATCGCGGCGAGCACGGCGATTCCGACGAACGTCGCCACGATGGGGCCGAGGCTCGGGTCGTCGAAGCTGGGCTGGATCGCCAGCACGATCACCGACCAGATGTCCTCGAACACCAGCATGGCCAGGGCGATGCGCCCGCTGACGGTGTCCAGCAGGAACGACTGCTGGTAGAGGGCGACGACCAGCACGGTGGACGAGGCTGCGACCGCGAGCCCGATGTAGAGCGGGCCGTAGTCGCTGCCGCTGACGATGCCGGTACCGATGCCGAGCAGCAGCAGGCCCTTGACGACGACGAAGCCGAACAGGCCGCTCAGCGGGTACAGCAGCGGGCCGGACACCAGCACCGACTTGCCCTTGGTCAGCAGCGCCCGCACGTCGATCTCCAGGCCGATGAGAAAGAGCAGCAGGATCAGCCCGAGCTGGGCGATCGTGTCGATGTTCTCTCGGTTGGAGATCAGCCCGGTGCCGACGGGCCCGAGGATGACGCCGGCGACCAAGAATGCCGCGACCGTGGGGATGCGCAGCCGGGTGAACACGATCGCGAGGACGCCCGCCAGCACCAGGGCCAGCGCGATGTCCAGAATAAGCTCGGGGAGCCCACCATCGGCCCCGCCGGCCGCCAGAAAGTCCATGGGCGCGGAACATAGCGCGTGCAGATAACACCTGTGCGTCGATGGGCGGGCTCGACGACCGGGGTCGCCGACCGGTGCCGACGTGCCCGAGGGCGCGCGGCATGGCACCGTGGCCAGGGTGACTGACGTGGCTGGACGCTCGATCCTGGTTGCCGGCGCGAGCGGAGGGCTCGGCTCGGCGATCTCCCGACTACTCGCCGCTGACGGTGCTCTGCTCACTCTGGTCGGACGCGACCGGGCCCGCCTCGACGCGCTGGGGCTCGACGCTGTCACCGTGGCGAGCGACCTGCGCAAGCCCGCCTCGGCCGGCCAGGTCGTTGGCCGGGCGGTGCTCGAGCACGGGAGCCTGGACGGTGTGGTCGTAGCGGCGGGGGTCGTGGCGTTCGGCTCGGCCCTGGACACCCCGGACGAGGTGCTCGTCGACGTGTTCACGATCAACACGCTGGCGCCGATCCGGCTGCTGCGGGCGGCCGGCGAGCACCTCATCGCGTCGGCAGCCGCCGGCAACGACCCGTTCTTCGCCACGATCAGCGCCGTGGTCGCCGAGGCGCCGATGGCCGGGATGGCTGGGTACTCGGCGAGCAAGGCGGCGCTGAGCGCCTACGACGCTGCGGCGGCCCGCGAGCTTCGCCGCGCCCGGGTGCGCGTGCTCGACATCCGCCCGCCGCACACCGAGACCGGCCTCGCCCAGCGTCCGGTGCACGGCGACCCGCCTCGGCTGCCGACGGGGCTCGACCCCGAGGCCGTCGCCGAGCGGATTGTGTCGGCGATCAGGGACGGCGAGCGAGACGTGCCGTCCACAGCCTTCTCCTAGGCCGGGCACGCCGGACCCCTGCTGTGCACGAATCTGGGGACAACCATGTGTACGCCGTGTGGACGACCGCGATATTCGCAGATGGGGCTGTGCACAGGTTGTGGACGCGCTGTGAGGTTGCTGACCAGCCACGACGGAATCGGCTGCGCCCATTGACCTGCCCCCTGGCCAGGAGCAGAGTTCACCTCGTCACCACCGAAGTCGCTTCACCGCTCGAGGGGTTCGCTTCTCGACCGGCGTCGAGGCCCAGGCCGGGGCTTTGGCCCTGGTTCCAAGCCGCGGGGCCGGGTGCGGCGGCAACACGTGGCGACGTGTTCGGAGAGGTCGGTGTTCGAGCGGACAGGGCGCAAGTCTTGATCGCGAAGATACTGGACGACCGAGCAAGCGGGGCCCCTTCACCTCCTACGTGAAGGGGCCCCGTCCTTTTGTCCTGGTTCTCCCAGGTTCGCTGCAACAGCTGTGCGACGCGGGTTTGACCACAACCTACGGTTGCGTAAGTTATCGCCTGTGGGCCGTGCTGACACTCTTCCTGAGATCATCCAAGGCGGTATGGGCGTCGCCGTGTCGCACTGGCGGCTGGCCCGAACCGTGGGGCAGTCCGGTGGCCTGGGGGTGATCTCCGGGGTGGGCCCCGACCTCATGGTCGCCCGGTTGCTGCAGGACGGAGACCCGCAGGGCGACGTCCGCCGGGTGCTCGAGCGCTACCCCGACCAGCAGTTCGTCGACGCCACCATGGCCAAGTACTTTCGTGCCGGCGGCCTCGAACCCGGCCAGCCGTACCGGCCGATCCCCAAGCTCGACCTGAACCAGCGGCTCGACGCAGTACGCCTGAGCGCCCTTGGCGCCTACGTGCAGGTAGCCCTCGCCAAGGAGGGCCACGACGGCCCCATCGGCATGAACCTGCTGGAGAAGGTGCAGATCTGGACGCCCGCAGCCCTGCTGGGAGCCATGGTGGCCGGGGTCGACGCGGTGCTCGTCGGGGCGGGCGTGCCGTCCCACCTGCCCCGGATGCTCGACTCGCTCTCGCGTCTCGAGCCGGTCACCCTGCCCATCGACGTGGCCGGGGCCACCAACGAGGACGACTTCAGCATCTCCCTCGACCCGGCTCAGGCCGTTGCCGGGCTGCCGGAGTCGTTGCCGCGCCCGGCGTTCCTGGCGATCGTCTCCGCCCACGTGCTGGCCACCTACCTTGCACGCAGCGACGACACGCGCCCGGACGGGTTCGTCATCGAGGGATCCACCGCGGGTGGGCACAACGCCCCGCCGCGCCGGCCCGAGATCGACGAGTCAGGCCAGGTCGTCTACGGCCCGCGTGACGTCGTCGACCTGTCGAAGGTGGCCGCCACCGGCCTGCCGTACTGGCTGGCCGGCGGGTACGGCACCCCCGAGCAGGTCGCCGCCGCGCGTGCTGGCGGTGCGGCCGGAGTTCAGCTCGGCACCGTCTTCGCGCTGAGCCGCGAGTCGGGCATGCGGCCCGAGCTGCGTGACTCGATGTTGGCCTCGCTCGCTGACGGCACGTTGGACGTGCGCACCGACGGTCGGGCCAGCCCCACTGGGTTTCCATTCAAGGTCGTGCAGCAGAGCGGCACGATCGCCGATCCTGAGGTGGCCGCCGAGCGCGGACGCATCTGCGACCTCGGCTACCTGCGCACGCTCTTTCGCCGTGACGACGGCTCGGTCGGCTACCGGTGCCCGTCCGAGCCCGAGGACGCCTACGTCCGCAAGGGCGGCGACGTCGATGACACGTCGGGACGCATGTGCCTGTGCAACGGGCTGCTGTCGACCGCCGGGCACGCCCAGCGACGCCCCGGCGCGGAGGGGCTCGACGTCGAGCCTCCGCTGCTCACGCTCGGGGGCGACCTCGACGGGGCGCGCCTGCTGCTGGCTCAGCACCCGGACGGGTGGTCGGCCCGCGACGTGGTCGCGTGGCTGTCGACGGCCGGGGCGGCGTCCAGGCCATAGTCGGGATGGGAGCGGGATCTGCCGCGTCCCAGCCGCCACGGTCCCGCTCTCATCCTCGGCTCACAGCAGCCCCTCGCCGTCGTGCACGCGCACGGGCACGGACGGCACAGGCTGCGTGGACTCCGCAGTTGCCATGGCGGCCCACGCGTCGAGGGCGTCGGTGACCCGAACCGCCCAGGCGGGCGGCATCAGGGCGTCGAGGTCGCCGCGGGTCACCCAGCGCCACTGCGAGGTCTCGTCGCTGGTGCGCTCGCTGCCGGCGAGGCGTTCGCAGACAAACACCAGGGCCACCGGCCCGAGCGTCATGTTCTGGTAGACGCCGCTGAGCCGGCGCGGCGCGACGGTGAGCCCGGTCTCTTCGGCCACCTCGCGGACAAGGCCGTCGGTCACGGTCTCGCCGACCTCCAGGGCGCCACCGGGCAGCTCCCAGCGAGGCGGGACGCGGCGCCGCACGAGCAGTGCTCGTCCGGCGTCGTCCACGACGACCCCGGCTACGCCCACCACATGGCGGGGGAGGCCAGCGACTTGTGCCTGCTCCTGCGGCGTCGGGCTCACGTCGCGACGGTGTCGGGGTCGGTCGACGGGTCTGCCTCGGGCGCGGCCTCCTGATCGGTCGGGTCGCCGGCCAGCACGCGGTAGAGGTTGCGCTTCGTCGCCGTCATCAGCGCGGTGGCAGCGGCGATCTGCCGCTCGTCCCCGGTCTGCGCCACCTGGGTGAGCGCGGTCGCCACCTGGCGCATCGCCTCGAGCAGGTCGGTGGTCGACTCCGACTCCGCCCCGACCTGCGTCCAGGGCTCGCCGAGCTCGTCGGCGTTCTCGTCCACGAAGGCCCGTCCGGCGTCGGTGAGCTCGAACACCCGGCGGTCACCATCGGCCTGCACGCGCACGAGGCCCTCGCCGGCCAGGCGCTTGAGCACCGGGTACACCGAGCCGGGGCTGGGTTGCCAGCGGCCCTCGCTGCGCTCGACGACCTCGGTGATGATGTCGTAGCCGTGTCGGGGCTGCTCGGCGAGAAGTAGCAGCACCGCGGCGCGCACGTTGCCGCGTCCGGCCCGGCCTCGGGAGCGGGTCGGCGCGGGCCCGAACGCAGCATTGGGTCCGCCGGGGGGCCAGGGTGGACCACCCGGACCTCCTCGTCGGCCTCGCCCGCGACGACCGCTGCTGGGTCCCTTCCCGCGCCTCTCGCCTCTCGGCTCGTCGTGGGAGTGGCCGTGCTGCTCGCCTTCGCTCATGTACGTCATGAACATGGGGTGCATGGTTCTCCTTTCGTATCGCAACACTGTGTCGCGATGTACTAACGATATATCGGTGATGCGTACGCGTCAACAGGTTCTCGCGGGGCGGACAATGGCGGGGTGAGCCCACTTGCCTCCCGCCTGCAGTCCGACCTGACCGCTGCCATGAAGAACCGAGAGGAGGTGCGCACAGCGACCCTGCGCATGGCGCTGGCGGCGATCTCGACCGAGCAGGTCTCGGGCAAGGTCGCCCGCGACCTCACCGACGACGAGGTGATCACCGTGCTGACGCGGGAGGTGAAGAAGCGGCGTGAGGCTGCCACCGCATTCGCCGACGCCGGACGGACGCAGACGGCCGAGCGGGAGCGGGCCGAAGAAGCGGTCCTAGCCGAGTATCTTCCGGCGGCGCTGTCGTCGGCCGAGCTCGACGCGCTGGTGTCCGCTGCGGTGAGCGCCGCGGCGGAGCAGGGAGCATCCGGCCCGGGGGCGATGGGTGCGGTCATGAAGGCGCTGCAACCCCAGGTCAAGGGACGTGCGGACGGCGCGGACGTGGCCCGACGAGTGCGCTGCGCACTCGCGTCGGCGTAGACCGGGCGGCACACCACGAAGTCAGCCCACCGCAAGCGGCTCATCCAAGAGCCGTTTGCTGACATCCTCTGCTGGTGACAGCGCTGCGCGCCGCGCTCAAGGAGCAAGCGCTGCGTCGCGCCCTGATTGCCTACTTCGCCTTCACCATCGCCGAAGAAGCCGTCTGGCTTGCGGTGCTCCTCTACGCGCACGATCTCGGGGGCGCCTCCGCCGTCGGCGCAGTCGCGGTGGCCCAGCTTGTCCCGGCGACGCTCCTGGCTCCCGTCACGGCCACGTGGCTCGACCGCATGCCGGTGCACACAGGCGTGACCCTCGCCTACGCCGCTGCCGGGGCAGCAACCGTCGGGCTGGGTCTGCTGCTGGTCGTGGGGGCGCCGGTCTGGACGATCGTCCTCGCGGCGGTTGCCCAGAGCGCGGCGGTGGCGCTGGGACGGCCCGCGTACTTCGCGGCGCTGCCTCGGCTGGCTGAGATGCCGTCCCACCTCGTCGCGGCCAACGCCGTCACCGGCAGCGTCGAGTCGCTGGGCGTGATGCTCGGACCATTGGCGGTGGCCGTTGCCTTGACCGCTACGGGTGTCGAGCCGCTCGTCGTGGGACTCGGCCTGGCGGTCTGCCTCGGGGCCGTCCTCGTGGCGACGGCGCGCCCACCTGCGCACGGGTTGGTGCAGGACAGGGGTGACCAGGACCCCGAGCCCTTCATGCGCGCCGCGACGCTGGGTGTGCGGGAGATCCGACGGATTCCCGGCGCCTTCATGCTGCTGGTGCTCGTCGGCCTCGGCTGGGTGCTGCAGGGCGCGCTGGACGTGCTCGGTGTCTCGTTCGCTGTCGACGTCCTCGAGGCCGGCGACGAGGGGGCCAGCCTGCTGGCTGCCGGAAACGGGCTGGGGCTTCTGGTGGGGTCGGCAGCTGCGGCTGTCGTCCTGATCGGGGTGGCGCGGTTGTCTCGTGTGGTTGTCGTCGGGTCTGCTGTCGGTGGTCTTGTCCTGGCTGCCTTGGGGATGACCGACACGCTGGTGCTCGCGTTGATCTTGTTGGTCATCTCCGGCATCGGACGCTCGTTCGTCTACGTCGCCGGCGTGACGCTGCTGCACCGCAACGTCGACGACCGCGTAATGGCTCGTGTGTTCGGCGTGCAAGAGGCAGTGCTGACCGGAGGGATGGCGATCGGTGCAGCGGCGGCCCCAGTCGCGATCGCCCTCGTGGGAACCCAAGCCGCGTTCGCGGTCACCGGCGCGGTGCTCCTCGTTCCGGCCCTGCTGGCCCTGTCGAGACTGCGCTCCCTCGACCGCACGGGGATCGTCGCGGCCCAGCGCATTGCCCTGCTTCGAGGTCTCAGCCTCTTCACACCGCTGACCACTCCTGACCTCGAGCGCCTCGCCCTGGGCAGCGAGTGGTGCCCGGCGCTGGTCGGGCAGACCCTCATCGTGCAGGGCGCCGACGGCGACTGCTTCTACGCGGTGGAGTCCGGGCGCTACCGCGTCGACATAGATGGCGAGCCGGTGGCCGACCTCGGGCCGGGTGACTACTTCGGCGAGATCGCCCTGCTGCGCGACGTCCCCCGTACGGCGTCGGTCACCTGCACCGAGGCCGGCGAGGTGGTCGTCATGGAACGCGACGTGTTCCTCACGGCCATGGGTCGCAGTCGCCCCCGTCGTGACACGCCGTGACCCGGTAGGTTCCAGCCATGGTCGAGTGGGTGTACGGACCAGTCATCGCGGCGATGAAGAGCGGCTTCGCTGCCATGGGGCTGCGCTTCGTCGATCGAGGGTTCGACAACGTGCCCCGCGAGGGCGGCGCCGTCTTCGCGATCAACCACGTGGGCTACCTCGACTTCATCTTCGCCGGACGGGCCGCCGACCCGATCGGACGCTACGTCCGGTTCATGGCCAAGGACGTCGTCTTTCGGCACAAGGCCGCCGGCCCGCTCATGCGCGGCATGAAGCACATCCCGGTCGACAGGGAGGCCGGTGCCGGCGCCTACGCCGCAGCCGTCGACGCCCTGCGGGCCGGTGAGTTCGTCGGCGTCTTCCCGGAGGGCACGACGAGCCGCTCGTACACGATCAAGGAGTTCAAGACCGGTGCCGCCCGCATGGCAGCTCAGGCGGGCGTCCCGATCGTCCCCGTGGTGATCTGGGGGAGCCAGCGCATCTACACCAAGGGGCACAAGCCCGACGTCAAGACCAGGCGCCGCGTGATCTCGGTGACCGTCGGCGAGCCCATCGCCGTCGCGCCCGATGCCGACCCTCTCGAGGTCACCGAGAACCTGCGCGAGGTCATGTCACAGCTGCTGGACGAGACCGTGCGGGCCCATCCCCAAGGACCGGACGGCCCGGACGACACGTGGTGGCTGCCCCCGCAGTACGGCGGGACGGCGCTGACGCGCGAGCAGGCCCACGAGATCGAGGAGTCCGAGCGCCAGGCCCGCCTGGCCGCGCGCCGCGCGAAGTCCACGTAACCCCGAGCCCCCTGGCCGGGACGCCCGCCCGCCACCCGCCCGCCCCCCTCCCGCCGCCAAACGATCACGCGCACGTGATCGTTTGGGGGTTTCCAAGGCAGATCCTCCGTGGAAACCCCCAAACTGCCTTGGAAGGTTCGCGATCCGCAGCCGTGTCGGCGTGGCCGGGCCGCGCCGTGGGACGCCGTGGGCTCAGGCGCCGGTGCCGGTCTCGTCCTCGGAGTAGGTGATCACCGGCAGCGGACGCCGTCCGACTGGCTCCGGCCCTCGATGGACGGCCTTGAACGTCAGCTCGCCACCGGACAGGGTCGAGGCGTCGAACCCGTTCTGACGCAGCAGCCGGTACGCCAGGTACGAGCGGAACCCCGACCGGCAGTACACGAACACCGGACGCCCTGACGGCAGCTCACCCAGCCGGTCACGCAGCTGCTTGAGCGGGATGAGTGTCGAGCCACGGATGTTCCACCGCTCGTGCTCGCGCTGCGAGCGCACGTCGAGCAGCACGGCACCCTCGGGCAGCGCCGGCCACTCCTCGGCGTACCAGAGGTCGAGATCCCCGCGCAGCAGGTTCGCCGCCTGAAAGCCGGCCATGTTCACGGGGTCTTTCGCCGACCCGTACGGCGGGGCGTAGGCGAGCTCGACCTCTTCGAGGTCTTCCACGGTCATCCCTGCCCGGATCGCCATGGCGAACACGTCGATGCGCTTGTCGACGCCGTCGTAGCCGGCCACCTGCGCACCCAGCACCGTGCCGTCCTGCGGGTCGAACACCACCTTGATGTGCATGGGCGCCGTCCCCGGGTAGTACGACGCGTGCCCGTTCGGGTGCAGGTACACCTTCGCGTACTCCCGTCCGGCCGCCTGAAGCGTCTTCTCGGTGGCGCCGGTCGACCCGGCGGTCATCTCGAACACCTTCACCACCGACGTCCCCTGCGTGGACGAGTACCGCGCCGACCGGCCGGCGCCACGCACCATGTGGTCGGCGGCGACGCGTCCCTGGCGGTTCGCCGGCCCGGCCAGCGGCACCACGATCGGCGAGCCGGTGACGGTGTCGCGCACCTGCACCGAGTCGCCGACGGCGTAGACGAGCGGGTCGGACGTCTGCTGGTGCTCGTTCACCACCAGGGCGCCGCGCTCGGTGAGCTCGAGCCCGGCCGCGCGGGCCAGCGACGACTCCGGGCGCACGCCGACGGCCAGCACCACCAGGTCGGCGGTGACCGAGCCGGCGTCGCCGAGGTCGACGACGACGTCGGTGGATGCCTCGACAGGCTCGAACCCGACCGCCGTCGTCTGCAGGTGCAGCGTCACCCCGTGCGCCTCGAGGTGGTCTTCGACCTCGCGCGACATCTCCCGGTCGAGCACCGCCATCACGTGGTCGGCTGCTTCGACGAGGGTGACGTCCATACCGCGGTGCCGGAAAGCCTCGGCTATCTCCAGACCGATGTAGCCGCCGCCCACCACCACTGCCCGAGTGGCCCCGCCGTCCACGATCGCCTTGATGGCGTCCATGTCGGGGATGCTGCGCAGCGTGAACACCCGCGGGTGGTCGACGCCGGGCAGTGGCGGCTTCAACGGAGTCGCCCCGGTGGCCAGCACCAGCCGCTCGTAGGTCTCGGTGTACTCCCGCCCGCTGTCGATCTCCCGCACGGTCACCGACTGCGCGTCGCGGTCGATGGCGAGAACCTCGTGGCCGGTCCGTACCTCCAACGCCAGCGACTCCGCCAGGCTCCTCGGGGTCTGCAGGAGCAGGGACGAGCGCTTCTCGATCTCGCCACCGATGTGGTACGGCAGCCCGCAGTTGGCGAACGACACGTAGTCGTCGCGCTCCAGCACGACGATCTCGGCGTCCTCGGCGAGGCGACGCAGGCGCGCGGCCGCGGACATCCCACCGGCCACACCCCCGACCACGACGACCTTGCCGGAGAAGCGGGCTGGCGAATCGGCAGCAGTCATGTCGTCCATCGTCGCGGTAGCCACATCGGGAACTATACCCCCAGGGGTATGCTTGCGCCGTGAGTACGACAACCACGACCAGCATGTCCACGCGTGTGCGCACGCTGCACCCCGGCTGGTTCGCCTCCGTCATGGGGACGGCCGTCCTCGCCGTCATCACAGCCGGCAACCCGGGCGACAGCGAGACGTTCCGGGCGGTGTGGGACGTGCTGGCGTCGGTCTTCCTCGTGGTGGCCACCCTGCTCGCCCTGGGCTTCGGCACGCTGTATGCGATGCGCTGGACACGGCACCGCGACGCCGCCCTGGCTGACCTGCGCAACCCGATCCCCGGACCGCTGATCGGCAGCGTGCCCGGAGGACTGCTCGTGCTGTCGGCGGCCTACTCGGCGGCCGGCCCCGTGCTGCTGCCCGACTCGTGGGCCCGCGCCGTCGCCACCCTCCTGCTGGTTGTCGGCGCCCCGCTGGCTCTGGTCGTGGGCGTGGTCTGGGCCGAGGAGGTGGTCGACAACGCCCCGATCGGGCTGGAGAAGGTCACCGGCACGTGGTTCCTGCCGCCCGTCATTGCCGTCCTGGTGCCGCTCGCGGGAGCGCCGCTGGTCGCGAGCTGGCCGGGGGTCGAGCTCTGGCTGTGGATGGGCTACGCGTTCGCCGGGGCCGGCCTGCTGATCTTCGTCGTCGTCGCCGTCCTCGTGGTCGCCCGGTTGGCGCTCAAGGGCCCACCGCCGCCCCCGCTGGCACCCGCGGTGTGGATCGCGCTCGGACCACCCGGCGCCGGTGGCGTCGCGCTCGTCAGGTTGTCGCAGGTGGCCGAGTCCAGCGGCGTCGCGGCCGGCGACTCGCTGCGTGTGCCGACGCTCGCCCTGGCCACGGCCATGCTGGGGTTCGCCTTCTGGTGGCTCGCGTTCGCGTCGATGGTGCTGCGACGCCAGCTGTCGCGAAGCCGCATCCCGTACACGCCGGCCTGGTGGGCCTGGACCTTCCCGCTCGGCGCCATGACCGCGCTCACCCTGCTGCTGGGCACCGAGTGGGACTCGGCGGCCGTCGGCGTCGTCGGCGTCGTGCTGCTGCTGGCCACGATCACCGTCTGGACGGTGGTGGCCGCCAAGACGCTCGCCGGCATCCGTCGTGGCACAGCCTGGGAGCGCCACGGGTGAGCGCGGGCGACGACCTGCTGCAGCAGGCGACTGACGTGCGCGCCGACGCCGTGCGCCACCTCACCGCCCTGGCGGGCAACGCGTCGATGTGCGCGATCGGACGCTCCGGGCGGTCGTTCCCGGCGGCGAAGTACCACGAGGGACGCCAGTCGGCGGCCGGTGACGTCCGACGGGCCCTACGACGCGGCCCCGCCGGCGTCGACGGCGTGCTGGCCGACCTCCGGCAGCGGTGGCAGCAGACGCTGGCCGACGCCGACGCCAAGGGCCCCGACTGGGTGGCGTACGCGACCGGCGGCCTCGACGCCCTCGCCGAGATCACCGCACCGAGCGCCCTAGCCGAAGCGGCCGGAGATGTAGTCCTCGGTCTCCTTGTTGCTCGGGTTGCTGAACATCTTCTGCGTCTCGTCGTACTCGATGAGCTTGCCGGGCTTGCCGGTGCCCTCGATGTTGAAGAAGCCGGTCTTGTCGCTGACCCGGGCGGCCTGCTGCATGTTGTGGGTGACGATGACGATCGTGTACTCGCTCTTGAGCTCTTCGATCAGGTCTTCGATCGCCAGGGTCGAGATCGGGTCGAGGGCCGAGCACGGCTCGTCCATCAGCACGACCTCGGGCTGGATCGCGATGGCGCGGGCGATGCACAGCCGCTGCTGCTGGCCACCGGACAGGCCCGAGCCCGGGTTGTCGAGGCGGTCCTTGACCTCTTCCCACAGGTTCGCCCCGCGCAGCGACTGCTCGACGACGTCGTCGGTGTCGGTCTTCGACATCCGCGCGCCGTTCAGTCGCTGACCGGCGATGACGTTGTCGCGGATGGACATCGTCGGGAACGGGTTCGGCCGCTGGAACACCATGCCGACGTTGCGACGCACCCCGACCGGGTCGACACCGTCCCCGTAGATGTTGATGCCGTCGATCTCGACCACTCCGTCGGCGTAGGCGCCGGGGATGACCTCGTGCATGCGGTTCAGCGTCCGCAGGAACGTGGACTTGCCGCAGCCGGACGGGCCGATGAGGGCGGTCACCGCCTTCGGCTCGATGGTCATCGAGACGTCTTCGACGGCGAGGAACTTGCCGTAGTAGATGTTGAGCTTGTCGACGTCGATCTGCTTGGCCACAGTCAATCCTTACCTTGTCTACGACTTCTTCGGGGAGAAGCGAACGGCGACCAACCGGGCGATCAGGTTGAGCCCGAGGACGATGATGATGAGCACGAGGGCCGCTGTCCATGCCCGCTCGAAGCCGGGCTCGGGGGGGAAGCCCGGCGTGACGTAGGAGTAGTACGAGAACACGGGCAGCGCGGTCATCCGGCCCTCGAAGGGGTTCCAGTTGACCGTGCTCGTGAACCCGGCGGTGAGCAGCAGCGGAGCGGTCTCACCGATGACGCGGGCTACGGCCAGCACCACCCCGGTGACGATGCCGGCCAGCGCCGTGGGGATGACCACCTTGGTGATCGTGCGCCACTTCTGGACGCCGAGGGCGTAGGACGCCTCGCGCAGCTCGTTCGGAACGAGCTTGAGCATCTCCTCGGTGGCCCGCACCACCGTGGGGATCATCAGCACCGTCAAGGCGATGGCACCGGAGAAGCCCGACTTGTAGCCCGGTCCGATCAGGAACGCGAACAGCGCGAAGGCGAACAGGCCCGCGACGATGGACGGGATGCCCGTCATGACGTCCACCAAGAACGTCACCCAGCGCGCGAGGTGGCCCTTGCCGTACTCGACCAGGTAGATGCCGCAGAGGATGCCGACCGGCACCGAGATGAGCGTCGCCAGCAGCGTGATCATCAGGGTGCCGACGATGGCGTGCAGCGCCCCGCCGCCCTCGCCGACGACGCCGCGCATGTCGGAGGTGAAGAACTCCGCATCGAAGCGGGCCGCTCCCTCGCCGACGACGGTGATGATGAGCGAGACGAGAGGGGTGATGGCGGTGGCGAACGCGGCCGTCACGACGACCGCCCAGAGCCGGTCGGTGGCCCGCCGCTTGCTCTCCCGCGTGCGCGACAGCACGTAGATCGGGATGAGGTAGCCGAGGAACACCCCGACCCCGAGGGCGAACCAGTTGCCGAGCAGCAGGTAGGCGCCGACGCCGACGGCGAGGGCGAAGGCCAGCACGCCCAGGGTCACGGCGCGCGGCAGGCTCGGCTGCACGACGTCGATGTGCCGCTCGGTGCTCGGCACCGGGGGACGGGTCGAGGTGGCCATCAGTTCGCTCCGGAGAACTCGGCGCGGCGGGCGATGATGGCCCGGGCCGCGAAGTTGACGGCGAAGGTGACGATGAACAGCACCAGACCGGTCGCCACCAGCGCGTTGACGGCCAGCCCGGACGACTCGGGGAACTTCAGCGCGATGTTCGCCGCGATCGTGGACGGGTTCGCCGAGCTGATCAGGTTGAGCGTCACCAGTCCGCCGGTGGTCGAGAGCACCATCGCGACGGCCATCGTCTCGCCCAGCGCGCGGCCCAGCCCCAGCATCGCGCCGGAGATGATGCCCGAGCGCGCGTAGGGAAAGACCGTCATCCGGATCATCTCCCAGCGGGTGGCACCGAGCGCCAGCGCCGCCTCCTCGTGCAGGCGCGGCGTCTGAAGGAAGATCTCGCGGTTGATGGCGGTCATGATCGGCAGCACCATGATCGCCAGCACGAGGGCCGCCGTCAGGATGGTGCGTCCGGTCGCCGACGCGGGTCCGGCGAAGAAGGGGATGAAGCTGAGGTTGGCTGCCAGCCACTGGTAGAAGCCGACGAGGGCGGGCGCCAGCACCGCGATGCCCCAGAGGCCGTAGACCACGCTCGGGATGGCTGCCAGCAGGTCGATGACGTAGCCGAGCGACTGAGCCAGCCGGCGAGGCGCGTAGTGGGAGATGAAGAGCGCGATCCCGATGGCCAGCGGCACGCTGACCAGCATCGCCAGCAGGGCGGCCCAGATGGTGCCGAAGAGCAGCGGCCCGGCGTAGGCGAGGAACCCTTCGCCGCCGGGAAGGTCCTCGGGGGCGGCCGTGAGCGCCGGGATCGACTCCAGGGTCAAGAAGATGGCGACGAACGCCAGCGTCACCAGGATGAAGATGCCCGCGCCACGGGCGAGCCCAGAGAACGTGCGGTCGGCCCGGTGGCTGATCTTCTCGTCGAGCCTGGGTGGGGCCAGGGGGTTCGGTCTCTGGCCACCCGTGGTGCTAGTTGTCGACACCTGGTGCTCCTCGTGTCGTCGGCCGGGGGGATGGGATCACGGTGTGCCCATGAACGTAGGAGGTCCGGACGCCTCGTGTGGGCGGAATGTCCGGACCTCCTCCGTTCATCGGTGCAGTCGCGCCTCTCAGCCGGTCTGGATCAGGTCGATCGCAGCCTGGGCGTCGGCGCGCGTCGCGTCCGAGATCGGGGCGGAGCCGGCGTTCTCGGCGGCAGCCTGCTGGCCGTCCGGGCTGATGATGTACTCGAAGAAGCCCTTGACGTTCGCTGCCGTCTGCGCGTCGTCGTACTCCTGGCAGGCGATGCTGTAGGACACGAGGACGATCGGGTAGACGCCGGCCTCCGTGGTGTCGCGCTCGAGCTCGATGGCTAGGTCGCCCTCGGGTAGCCCCTCGACAGATGGGGACGCGTCGACGATCGCGGCAGCGGCCTCGGCGGAGTACGGCACGAACTCGTCGCCCACCTGGACGGCAACGGTGCCGAGCTCGCCGATCTGGCTGGCGTCGGCGTAGCCGATCGAGCCCTCACCGGCCTGGGTCGCGGCCACGACACCGGAGGTGCCCTGCGCTGCCTCGCCGCCGGAGACCGGCCACACGCCGCTGGGCTCGTACGGCCAGGCGTCGGGAGCGGCCGCGAACAGGTACTCCTCGAAGTTCTCGGTCGTGCCGGACTCGTCCGAGCGGTTCACCGGGGTGATGGTGCTGCTGGGCAGCTCCACGTCGGGGTTGAGCTCGGCGATGGCCGGGTCGTCCCAGGTGGTGACCTGCTGGTTGAAGATGTTGGCGATCAGCGTCGCGTCCATGTTCAGCGAGTCGATGCCCGGCAGGTTGAACGCCACCGCGACGGGCGAGATGTAGCCGGGGATCTGGATGTAGCCGGTGCCGCAGCGCTCGGTCGCACCGGCACGCTCCTCCTCGTCGAGGGCGGCGTCCGAGCCGGCGAAGGCGGTGCCGCCGGCGATGAACTGCTCGCGCCCACCGCCGGAGCCGACCGGGTCGTAGTTGACCGTCAGGTCGGGGTTGATCGCCTGGATGCCGGCCTGCCAGGCTGCATGGCTGCGGCCTGCGAGCTCGCGCCTGCGCCGCTGAGCTGTCCGGAGAGGTCCCCACCGGCGGTGGTCTCCTCGGTGCCGGCGTCGGTGGTGGCGTCCGTGGTGGTGTCGGTGGTGTCGTCGCCGCCGCAGGCGGCCAGAACCAGGGCCAGCGACGCCACGCCCACCAGCGGCGTAGCGCGTCGGATGCTGGAGATGGTCACGGTGTTTCCTCTCGTCACGGTAACTCGCGTGGGCGGCCTTCAGTGCCGCAGTTGTCGCCCTGGAACATAGGCGCGCCGAATGACCAGGTGGCCCGCCTCGCATGAACGATCTGTGAACGATCTTCGCCGGGCTGCTGACGCGTTTGCCCAGTGTGGACTGGCTTCTGGGCCCGTCGCGGGACGATGCGTGCCCTTGTCAGGGCTCGTGGTGCTCGGCGCCGACGATCTCGACGCCCGCTGGGGTGACCCGGCGGTGCAGCACGACGAAGGCGCCAGGGCTGAGGGCGCGCACCGGTCTGCTGCCCGTGAAGGGGTCGGTCGGCAGCCTGCCGAGTGCGTCGAAGATCGTCGGGAGCACCGGACGGTGCGAGCACAGCACTGCCGGGCGCGGGTCGTGGAGAAGCTCGGTGACGGCGTCGGCGGCTGCCCCGGCTGTGGTCTCGTGCGCTTCTTCGGTCACTCGGGGCTCGAGCTCGACGTGCGCACGGGCAGCCGTGGCATAGGGGTGCACCGTGTCGACGCAGCGCAACGAGTCCGACGACACCACGCGTTCGACCCCGAAGCAGGCCAGCAGGACGGCCAGCCGGTCGGCCTGCGCCGTCCCCTTGGCTTCGAGGGGACGGTCGGGGTCCGCGCCGTCCCACCGCTTGCGGGCCAGCGCCTTCGCGTGGCGCAGCACGACGAGGGGAGTGGTGTCGGTGGGGGGCTCGCCCAGCAGGGCCGCGGTCGACTCGACGAGGTCGACGTCGCGCGGATGGCTGAGCCGGCTCGCCGCGCGCTGCGCCGAGACGAACTCGAGCCGGTCGATCTCGGCGGTTCCGCCCCACGGGGCTGCCGTGTCGTCCGCGCGGGCGGCCCAGTAGTCCACCTGCTTGATGGCGCCGGCCACCGGGTAGCGCAGCAGGCCCAGGGGCGCGCCGAGCGAGATCGCATGACCGGTCTCTTCGAGCACCTCGCGCACGGCGCAGCCGGTGATGTGCTCACCGGGGTCGAGCTTGCCCTTGGGCAGTGACCAGTCGTCGTACTTGGGCCGGTGCACCAGGCCGACCTCGATGCCCGGGGTCGACGCAGCGCGAGCCGGACGCCACAGCACCGCCCCGGCGGCGCGCACGACTGGCTCGGCGACGGAACGCCCAGCGGCCATCCGGCTACTCCTCGCCCGTCATCGACGTCGACCCGTCACGTACGGCGAGCCGGTCAGCCCGTCATCCAGCGCCGCCAACGGCGCCGGCTCACCTGCGGCCACAGCGTAGAGAAGTCGGTGCGCGTACCGGCGACCGAGTCGTGCTCGACGCTGAGCAGCGTGCCGAGACCGAACGCGGCGGGCGCGGTGATGCCCTCCTCGGCTGCCAGGCTCTTGATCTTCTCGATCGCGATCGCGGCGTCCTGGTGGTCGCCCAGCACCTCGGTGACCAGCGAGAGCTGCTTGCCGAACGCCGCAGCGTCCTCGCCGAAGACCGGCGCGGCGGCCTCGGCTGCGTAGCGCGCCTTCTTGGCTGTGATGCGTGAGGCGTGCCACTCGGCGTCGGGTGCGCCGCCGGGGATCTGCTCCTCGTCGGTGAGCAGCTTGGTGGCTTCTTTGGCGAGCTTCTTCCAGGCACGATCGACCAGCGGAGGGACGACCTGCCGGCTCGGCAGGTCGGCAGCGGCCGTCGTCACGGGGTCGTGGGCCGCGGCGACGAGGCGCACCTGCAGGTCGAAGTAGCGCGTCGAGTCGAGCATGGCCAGGGCACGCTGGCGGGCCTGGGCCAGGCGGGCGACGAGCACCGTCTCGACGTGCGCGCGGGCCGGCTCCGGGTCGACGTCGTCGGGCAGCAGGTCGAGGTGGGCCTCCAGGCGCTCGAGCAGCACCTCGGTGTCGCGGTAGTCACCCAGCTCACCGGCGACCCAGGCCAGCTCGGTGCGCAGCGAGTCGGCCCACTCCTGGTCGAGCAGCGGCCGGAAGACACGCAGCCCGCTGCGCAGCCGCCGCGCGGCGACGCGCATCTGGTGCACGGCGTCGTCGAGGTCGCGGCGCACGGCCATGTCGGCGCCGCGCAGCCGACGGGTGTGCCGAGCGATGTGGGCCCGCACGGCGTCGCGCGCAGGGTCGTCGGGGGTGACCGTCGGCGGCTCGGGCACCTCGGCGGGCGCGGTGGCGAACGGGCCGAGCGCGCGCACGGCCTTGGAGACGAACTCGCCGGTGACCGCGCCGGCGGCCACGAGTGCGGACGAGACCGCGGCGGCGGTGCGGGCGGCGTCGTCCGGGTCGGCGTCGGGGTTGTCCTCGAGCTCGAACTCGCGGAACCGCGCCACCATCGTCGCGTCGTTGTCGAGCACGCTCACGACGTCGTCGGTGAGCACGGCGACCGGCGCGGGCTCACCCGGCTCGCCCAGCTCGACCGGGTCGCCCGCCTGGTCGGCCGTGGGATCGTTGCCCTCGTCGCTCGCTGCGTCGCTGCTCGGCGCGGCTGGCTCGGTCGTCGTCGCGACGGGCCACAGCGCGTAGCTGTGCCGTTCGGTGCGCAGCGTCGCTACCGGGTGCAGCGCGTCGGTGCGCACCAGCACGCCGACCAGGTGCCGCAGCTCGTCCGGCACGTCGTCGCTCGTGCTGGCTGACAGCGGAAGCTGCACCTCTTCGCGCGTGCGCGCGTCCCCGGCGCTCGACACCGGCAGCTTGACGTGCCAGCCCTCGTCGTCCCCACCGACGCGTCGACGCAGCGTGATGCCCTCGCGGGCCAGGCGCAGGTCGTCGGTGTCGAAGTAGGTCGCGTCCAGCACGGCGACGCCGAGGTCGTCCACCGCGGCGACCGCGCCGGCATCGACGAGGTCGGGCATGCGGTAGAGCCCGTGCACCCTGAACTTGCGCTCGGTCTCGGTCACCGACCGGGGCGTGGGGGACGGGGACGGGGGCGACTCGGACAACGGTGGTCCTTCTGCTCGGCGGCTCGGCGGGTCAGGACGTCGGGCTGACGTGACGGGGAGTCACGCCTTCTTGCGGCGGCGGGTCGTGCGCTCGATGAGCAGCTGCTGGACGTCCTGCAGCGGGGCGCCCTCGGCGTCGTGGTTGACCCGTGTCCACTCCGCGTCGGCACCGAGGTGCCACGCCGAGATGGACGGGTCGAAGCCTAGCCCGAGCAGGTCGACGAGCTGGCGGACGTGCGCCCCGTTGCCCAGGCTCACCAGGGCTTCGACGCGGCGGTCGAGGTTGCGGTGCATCAGGTCGGCCGAGCCGATCCACACCTCGGGGTTGCCGGCGTTGGCGAAGGAGAACACGCGCGAGTGCTCCAAGAAGCGGCCGAGCACGCTGACCACACGAATGTTCTCGCTCAGCCCGGGGATGCCCGGCTTGAGCGCGCAGATGCCGCGCACCCACACGTCGACGGGCACGCCGGCCTGCGACGCGCGGTACAGGGCGTCGATCGTCTTCTCGTCCACGAGGCTGTTGAGCTTGAAGCGCACCCATGCCTCACGGCCGGCCTTGTGGTTCTCGATCTCGCGGTCGATGCGCTCGACGAGCCCCTTGCGGATGGAGTGCGGGGCAACGAGCAGCCGTCCGTACTCGGTGCGGTTGGAGTACCCCGACAGCGCGTTGAACAGGTGGTTGACGTCTTCGGCGACCACCGGGTCGGACGTCAGCAGGCCCAGGTCTTCATACAGGCGCGCCGTCTTGGGGTGGTAGTTGCCGGTGCCGATGTGGGCGTAGCGGCGCAGGCCGTCGCGCTCCTCGCGCACCACGAGGCACAGCTTGCAGTGCGTCTTGAGCCCGAGAAGCCCGTAGACGACGTGGCAGCCGGCGCGTTCGAGCTTGCGGGCCCACGAGATGTTGGCCTGCTCGTCGAAGCGGGCCTTGATCTCCACCAGCGCCAGCACCTGCTTTCCCGACTGGGCGGCGTCCACCAGGGCGTCGATGATCGGGGAGTCGCCGGACGTGCGGTACAGCGTCTGCTTGATGGCCAGCACCTTGGGGTCGGCGGCGGCCTGCTCGATGAAGCGTTGCACCGAGGTCGAGAACGAGTCGTACGGGTGGTGCACCAGCACGTCCTCGGTGCGGATGGTGGAGAACATGTCCGCCGGCGACGCCGACTCGACGTCGGGCAGGTCGCGGTGCGTGGCCGGGATGAACGGCGGGTACTTCAGCTCGTCGCGACCGAGGTCGGCGATGGCGTGCAACCCCGTCAGGTCGAGCGGGCCGGGGAGCGTGTAGACGTCCTCGGTCTGCACACCGAGCTCCTTGACCAGCAGGTCGAGGATCTTCGGGTCCATGGAGTCCTCGATCTCCAGGCGCACCGGAGGGCCGAACCGGCGCCGGACGAGCTCCTTCTCCATCGCGGTCAGCAGGTTCTCCGCGTCGTCCTCCTCGACCTCGAGGTCGGAGTTGCGGGTCACTCGGAACGTGTGGTGCTGCAAGACCTCCATGCCCGGGAAGAGCTGCACGAGGTGCGCGGCCACGATGTCTTCCATCGGCACGAAGCGTTGGCCGCTGGTGGGCACGAACCGGTTGAGCAGGCGGGGAACCTTCACCCGCGCGAAGTGGACGGTGTCGGTACGCGGGTTGCGCATGACGACGGCCAGGTTGAGCGACAGCCCGGAGATGTAGGGGAAGGGGTGCGACGGGTCCACCGCCAGCGGGGTGAGCACGGGAAAGACGCGGTCGCGGAAGAACAGCTGCATCTTCGTCTGCTCGTCGTCGTCCAGGTCGTCCCAGCGCAACAGCTCGATGCCCTCGTCGGCCAGCGACGGCACGATCTCGTCACGGAACCCGTGGGCGTGGCGCGCCATCAGCTCGCCGGCCTGCTTGGTGATCGCATCCAGCACCTCGCGTGGCAGCAGCCCGGATGCCGCGCGACTCGCGACGCCAGCAGCGATGCGCCGACGCAGCCCGGCCACGCGCACCATGAAGTACTCGTCGAGGTTGCTGGCGAAGATGGCGTAGAAGCGGGCGCGCTCGAGCAGGGGGAGCTCGTTGTCTTCGGCCAGCTCGAGCACGCGGGTGTTGAACTGCAGCCATGACAGCTCGCGGTCACCGAAGCGCTTGTCGGGCAGGGGAAGCGTGTCAGCGCCCGCGTCGTGGCCGTTGCCACGGTCAGGGCCCGCCTCCGCCTGGTCGCCGGTCTTCTCGCTGGTCAACGCCTCGGTGCTCATGCGTTCATCGTGGCACGACTGCCGGGGGCGGGGTAGGGCCTGGGGGCGTGCCCGCGTCGGCGGCGCCCGCGTCGGCGGCGGCAGGGTCGAGGGCGTACATCACGTCGGTGTCCCAGTGGGTGAAGCCGAGCGACTCGTAGAGCCGGATGGCCGAGGAGTTCGACTCGTCCACGTAGAGCATCACCTGGCCCAGCCCGAGCCCGCGAAGGTGGCACAGGCCCAGCAGCGTGAGGGCGTGGCCGACGCCGGTGCCGCGCTCGGACGGGTCCACGCCGAGCACGTACACCTCGCCGAGGGGGTCGTGGCCGTGCGGGGAGTGCTCGTGCGGGCCGATGTCGGCGTGCGCCTGGTCGGGGCTGCCGCCATGCACCTTCGTCCAGTGGAACCCGACGAGTCGGGACTGGGCGTCGTCGCCCTCGGCGCCGGCCCTCTCGGCCACGAAGAATCCCGCCGGGTCGAACCATGCCTCGCTCGTGCGCCTGGCCAGGTCGGACGGCGTCCAGTCGCCCTGCTCGGGATGCTCGGCGAACGCCCGGGCGTTGAGGTCGAGCCACGCCTGCTCGTCGTGGCCGGGTCGGTAGGTGCGGGCGCTGACCCCCTGTGGCCACACCGGGTCGGGGATCGGTGCGTACAGGCTCCGTCGCATCTGCCACAGCGAGCGCACCGAGGTGAAGTCCATCCGCGACGCCAGCTCGCGCGCCGAGCGGTGCGACCCGTGCGACCACAGCCGCAGCCTCGGGCCGGCGCTGCGGCGGGCCTCGTCGACGAGCGCGCGTCCGTTTCCCTGGCCGCGATGCATCGGGTGGACGACCAGCTCGGCGCTCGGGCCGGCCACGGCGTCCGTCACGTCGAGGTGGGCGTACCCGACGAGACGCCCGTCGGCGTCGCGCGCGAGCAGGTTGCGCGTGTCCTCGTCCCCGCCGTGGCGCAGGTGCAGCATGACGTGCTCGTTGAGCGGACGAACCCCGTCGGCCATCGTCGCCGCGTCGATCAGCGCCCGCACCTCGTCGAGCTCGGCGCCGCTGAGACGCCGCTGGACCTCGACGGGCGGCGCGGGGATCGGCATGCCACGAGCCTACGGTCGATCTGCGACCGCCCGCCGGTCGGCCGACTCGTGGGAGTGACGCCGCTGTCGTGATCTGGCGGATGGGAGTGGCGCTGCTGTCGCTATGGCAGCAGAAGCGCCACTCATTGCGGGGAGAGCCCGCGCAGTAGCGTGACCGAGTGCCCGACCTGACCATCGACGCACTCGGGACGCCGGTGCGTGTCTCGGGCGAGGCCGATGCGCTGCGCGCTATCGCCGCGGACTGGTCACGGTGCGTGCCAACGGAAGGCTCGACCGACTCAGGTGCGGTGTCGATGGACGCGGCGGGCCAGGGCAACCAGGCCAGCACGCCCTGGCTGGCCAGCCGCATCACCCGCGAGGGAATCGAAGGGCTGGCCGGACGCCAGCTGCTCTTCCACGCCTGCGGGCTGTCACTGGACGACGGCCGAGTACTCGTCCTCGTCGGGCCCTCCGGGGCGGGGAAGTCGACCGCGTCCGTCGCCCTGTGCCGCCGCGGCTTCGGCTACGTCAGCGACGAGACTGTGGCGATCGACGCCGACTTCGCGGTGACCCCGTACCCGAAGCCGCTGCTGATCCGCAACGACTCGATCTCGCCCAAGGACGTGGTCGGGCCAGACGAGCTGGGGCTGGGCACGTGTTCCGACACCCTGTCGGTGACTCGGCTGGTGCTGCTGCGGCGAGACGCAACTGCACTGCCGCAGCTCTCCCCGGTCCCCCTGGTCGACGCGATCCTGGCGCTGGTGCCCGAGTCGTCCGCGCTGGCCAGACTCGACAGCCCGCTGGCGTCGGTCTGTCGGCTCGTCGACCGTTGCGGGGGAGTCCTCGCGCTGCACTACGCCGAGATCGCCGACGCGGAGCCGCTGCTGCGGCACCTGATGGATGACGCCGGGGGCGCCACGCAGGCATGGGTGCAGCTGGCCGTCAAGCCGCAGGCACGGCCCGGCGAGCTGGATGCCCGGATGCCGTGGTTCGTGGCCAGCTCGGTGCAGGACGCGGTGCAGGTCGGCGACGAGGTGCTGCTGCTCCACCACAGCCGCCCGGTGCGACTGCAAGGGATTGGGGCCACCCTCTGGCTGTCATGTCGAGCGGGTGCGACGCTCGGCGGGCTCCTCGACGCCGTTACCGCGGCGCACGGCCACCATCCGGACGCCGAGCGTCTGGTCGAGGCGGCGATGGCCGAGATGGTCGAGATGGGGGTTGCTGAGGCCGTCCCGTCGTAGCCGTTGGCCGTCCACAGCGTCGGCGGTGCCGGCGGGTCGTCCGCAGGCGAGACGCGGGCCCTGGCGGTCGCCTACCGCGCGCGGCTGGCTGTGCGGATGCAGCTCACCGATGTCGTGGCACGCCAGGACGGACTCGTCACCCGCCAGCAGGCGCTGGCTGCTGGGATGAGCGAGAGTGCGATCCGCCATGCGATCCGGCCGGGAGGTCGCTGGCAGCGCGTCACCCGCGGGGTGTACGCCACGTTCACCGGACGCCTCACCCCGCGACAGCGGCTCCAGACGGCGCTGCTACACGCCGGACCCGGCTCGGCGCTCTCGGGCGCGTACGCCTGCCGTGCGCACGGGCTGCGCTACGTGCCGGCGCAGGCGCCGATCACGGTTCTTGTCACCAACGATCGCCAGCCTGGAAGCCTGCGTGGGTTGTCGATCATCCGGGTGCGGCGCATGCCGCGGGTTCGGCTCATCGCCGGCCTGCCCGTGGTCGACCCTGCTCGCGCGGTCTTGGATGCGTGCCTCGTGATGACGTCACTCCGCGACGTCCGCGCCCTGGTGTGCGAGTCCGTCCAGCGCGGCGCAACCACGCCAGAGCTGCTGGCCGAGGCAGTGCAGCTGGGGCCGCGCCGTGGGCTGCGGCTGACCCGGCGCGCCGTCGCCGACGTGCAGGCTGGGTGTCGCAGTGCGCCGGAGTGCGAGCTCAACGACCTGCTCGCGGGGTCGCCGGTGCTGCCCGAGCCTCGCCGAAACACACCCCTGCCTGACGTGGCAGGGGTGGTGCCGGACTTCTGGTGGGTCGAGGCTCGCCTGATCGTCGAGGTGGACTCACGCGAGTTCCACCAGCTCGGGACGGCACCGGAAGCCACCCAAAGACGACACGCACGGCTGGCGGCGTCCGGCTGGGTTGTGCTGCCGATCAGCCCGCGCCGGATTCGGGACGACCCGGCGGGCGTGCTGCGAGACATCGAGGCGGCCTACCTGGCGGCACTGCTCCGGGCGTCGTGAGGGCGTGCCCGTCGCGCACCAGCCCCATGAGAGCGGCGCTGCTGTCGTGATCAAGCGGATGGGAGTGGCGCTGCTGTCGCTATGGCAGCAGTGGCGCCACTCACCGGGGTACTACTGGGCGGGCGGAGCGGGCTCGCGAGGCTTCTTCGCGGACGCATCACGCGGGGGGACGAAGCGGTAGCCGACGTTGCGCACGGTTCCCACCAGGGAGTCGTGCTCGGTGCCCAGCTTGGCCCGCAGACGGCGCACGTGGACGTCGACGGTGCGGGTGCCGCCGTAGTAGTCGTAGCCCCACACCTCCTGCAGCAGCTGGGCGCGGGTGAACACCCGGCCGGGGTGCTGGGCGAGGTACTTGAGCAGCTCGAACTCCTTGAACGTGAGGTCGAGGGTGCGTCCGCCCACCTTGGCGGTGTAGGTGGTCTCGTCGATGACGAGCTCGCCGCGGTGGATGGGCGCGGTGAGCGAGTCTCCGTCGGGCAGGGCACTGAGGCGTCCGGCGGCCAGCCTCAGTCGGGCCTCGACCTCGGCCGGACCGGCCGTCTCCAGCAGCACGTCGTCGATGCCCCAGTCGGCAGTGACGGCGGCCAGCCCGCCCTCGGTGGTGATCAGGAACAGCGGCACCTCCACCCCGGTCGTGCGGATAAGCCTGGTCAGGCCTCGTGACTGGGCCAGCTCGCGCCGGCCATCGACAAGAATCGCGTCGTTCGCGGGCACTTCCAGAAGCGCGGACGCCTCCGCTGGTGCGACCTTGACCTGATGCAGCAGCAGGCCCAGCGCGGGCAGCACCTCGGCGGCGGGCTGCAGCGCGTTCGTCAGCACGAGCAAGGTGGCCACGGCGGCTCCTCACGCTGACAACGGACGAGAACAGCGTCGTCCGGCACACATCGTGACCCGCGCCGACCGCGAGTCACGGCTCAGGATACCGGGCTTCTGGCAGAGTGATCATCTATGGCAGCGCTGTTGGCCTCCGCCGTGGCAGGGGTGCTGGTCGCTGCATCGTTGGGCGGTCAGTACCTGCTGGCTGCCGCCGTCGTCGGGCTGCAGGCCCTGCTCGTCTTAGCCCTGGTGCGGGCCGGCGACGTTCCGGCCGCTCGGACGTCGGGCGCTGTCGCGGTCGTGGCCGGTTCGCTGGCCAGCGCGCTCGTCGCGGCCGAGCCGGCCGGTGCGCTGGACCCGCAGACGCTGCGTCCGGTGCTCGTGGCCTCCGGTGGCGGCTTCGTGGCTCTGGTGATCGTGCAGCTGGCCCGACGCGATGGTCGAGCCAGGCTGACGGCGTCGCTGAGCCTCGGTGTGACGATGCTGGTGCTGGCAGCGTCGGCCTCGATCTGGCTCGGGCTCGGCACCGACGAGCTCGGCGAGGCTGTGCTGCTGGTCGCTCTCGCCGGGACGGCGACGGCGGCCGCCATCGCCGCGTTCCCGGGCCCACTGCTGCTGTGGGCAGTCGGGGGAGGCATCGCCGCGGCAAGCGTCGGCCTCATCATGGACGCCTACGCCCCGCCGATCGCCGACTCGTCGCTCAGCGCCGCTGCTGCCGCTCTTGTCGCCGGTACGAGCGGGCTCGCCGCCGTCGCCGGAGTCTGGGTGGCGCGGCTGATCCGCGACGACCGGGGGGTCGAGGACGCCCCGATGCCCAAGCCCGTGCACGCCATGCTGGCCGCTTCGCTGCCGGTCGTCCTTGCGGCGCCGGTCGCCTTCGGTGCCGCGTGGGCCGTCGTCGAAGGGCTTGTGGCCTGAGCGAGTGGAATATCCGCGCGCCCATACGCTTTGCTCCAGCCATGGTCGAAGTTGCCGTCTTGCTGGTGGTCCTTGCCGGCGCCAGCGCGTTCGGCCTCTGGCGCCGACGCACGGATGGACGCGTCACCGACGCCAAGCCGGCGCCGGCAGACGACGACGACGCAACGCTGACCGCCGCTGATCTGGGGCAACCCCTCGGGGAGCGCGCCACGCTGGTGCAGTTCTCCTCCGCCTTCTGCGCCCCCTGCCGAGCGACCCGACAGGTGTTGGGCACCGTCGCGGATGCCGTCCCCGGAGTCGTCCACCTCGAGGTGGACGCCGAGGCGAACCTCGACCTCGTCCGGCGCCTCGACGTACGGCGCACCCCCACCACGCTCGTGCTGGACGGCGAGGGTCGCGAGATCCGCCGCGCCGCCGGCGTGCCGCGCAACGACGAAGTACTAGCCGCGCTCGGGGAGGCCGTGGCATGATCCGCGCCGTGCCCACCGCCTTCCCCTGCATCAAGCAGGGCCACGTCTACGGTCGACTGACCCGCTGCCGGGTCGTCGACTACGGTGTCGTGCACTCCGCCACCTGTATGCCCTAGGGGGTCGCGCCCCCTCTCGCCGGAGACGGTCCCGCCCGGCATGCTCGCGACTCCCGATCGAGGACGTCCTCGCGCGCCGCCGTGCGCTGTCGCGCTCGCCCTACGCACTCCCCCCACGGAGAACCCATGATTGACCCTCGCGGACAGCGCTTCGCTGCCACGCTGACCACCGTCGTGCTGGCGGTGGTTCTGCTCACCGGCAACCTTTGGCTGCTGCTGGCCCAGGCGGGCATCTTCGCCCTCGGCGTGCTGGCCGGTCCGGCCGCCACCCCGTACGCCTGGCTGTACCGGACGGGCGTCCGGCCGCGGCTCGGCCCCCCGGCCGAGCTCGAAGCCGCCGAGCCGCCCCGCTTCGCCCAGCTGTGCGGGTTGACGTTCACCGCCGTCGCCCTGCTCGGCGTGGTGAGTGGGCTCGGCGCGGTGACCACCATCGCCGTAGCGTTCGCTCTCGCCGCGGCCTTCCTCAACGCCGCCTTCGGGTTCTGTCTGGGATGCGAGATGTACCTGTGGATCCGCCGCGCCGGTATCCGCATTCCCACCTTCGCCTGATCCCCCTCATCTCTGACTGCGACTAGGAGCACCCATGACCGCTACCCGTGACCAGGTACTGGTGTCCGCCGACTGGGTGGAGGAGCACCTCGACGACCCGTCCGTCGTCCTCGTCGAGGTCGACGAAGACGTCTCGGCCTACGACAAGGGGCACATCTCCGGCGCCGTGCGCCTCGACTGGACCAGCGACCTGCAAGACCCTGTTCGCCGTGACTTCGTGACCAAGGCCCAGTTCGACGACCTGCTCGCGCGCAAGGGCATCGCCAACGACCACACGGTCGTGCTCTACGGCGGCAACAACAACTGGTTCGCCGCCTACGCCTACTGGTACTTCCGCCTCTATGGGCACGGCGACGTCCGCCTGCTCGACGGCGGCCGCAAGCGCTGGGAGCTCGACTCGCGCGCCCTCACCACCGATGTGGTCAACCGGGCGCCGACCCAGTACGTGGCCTCGGAGCAGGACCCCGCCATCCGGGCCTTCCGTGACGACGTCCTCGCCGCGATCGGGTCGCACAACCTTGTCGACGTGCGCTCACCCGACGAGTACGCGGGCCGTCTGCTGGCGCCCGCACACCTGCCGCAGGAGCAGTCACAACGTCCGGGCCACGTCCCGACGGCCATCAACGTCCCGTGGAGCAAGGCCGCCAACGACGACGGGACGTTCAAGTCCGACGCCGAGCTGCGCGAGATCTACGGGGCGGCCGGCCTGGACGACGACCGCGACACCGTCGCCTACTGCCGCATCGGCGAGCGATCGGCGCACACGTGGTTCGTGCTGCACGAGCTGCTGGGCTACGAGAACGTCAAGAACTACGACGGGTCATGGACGGAGTACGGCTCGCTCGTCGGCGTGCCGATCCAGCTCGGTGCCGAGCCCGGCCCGCCGGACGGCGGCGGGTCGATCGAGGAGTCCGCATGACCTGCGGCCCGCTGCCGGGCGAGGCGGCTGCGCCCGTGCGTGCCCTCGGCAGCGATCGAGCGGTCGTCGAGGGTGTCGTCGTGCGTGAGGGGGAAGTGGTCGCCGGGGCTTATGTGCGGTTGCTGGACGCCGCGGGCGAGTTCGTGGCTGAGGTGCAGACCGACGGGGCAGGGCGGTTCCGCTTCTACGCTGCGGCCGGCGAGTGGACGCTGCGCACGCTGGCGCCCGGTGCGCCCATCACGGACACGTCCGCTGTGGTGGGCCCCGGCGAGGTGCTACCAGTGCAGGTCACCCTCGACTGAGGGTGCGCAGCTGGACGGCGAGGCGGACCTCAGCTGACCGGCCATGAGCGGACGAGGCTGTCGACGTAGGCGTCGACGTCGGCTGCCATGGCTCGATAGCGGCGCAACGGGCCGCCGACGGGGTCGGCGATGTCGTCCCCGCGGTGACGTGAGCGCTCGGACAAGGGGACGTCGGCCACGAGCGCGAGGGCCCACTCAGCGAACGTCGTGGCATCGCTTGAGGCCACCCGCGCCTTCCACGACGCGGGTCGCAGAAGGGCGGTTCGCTCGGCGGCGGCCTCGTCGAGCTTGGCTACCTCATCCCGGTGGCGATGGGTCATCACGACGATGAGGTCTGCCTGGGCGAGCATGTCGGTGGTGACGGGTCGACTGCGGTGCCCGGAGACGTCCACCCCGTGCTCCTCGGCCACCCTCAGCAGGTTGCGGTCGGGCTGACGGTTCTTCGGAGCCGCCAAGCCGGCGGAAGCGACGTCGGCGTGCAGGCCTGCCCGGTCGAGGCGGTCGATGAGCAGCGCCTCGGCCAGTGGCGATCTGCACAGGTTGCCCGTGCACAGCACCAGCACGCTGGGCTGCCAGCGGGCGCGCCGGCGTCGCCCAGGGACGGTCGAGTCATCCACGGACATGGGCAGTCTTGATCACTCGAGCCGGTACGCCCACGACGGTCGCGCCCTCTGGCACGTCCTCGATGACGACGGCGCCCGCGCCCACGCTGGCCCAGGAACCGATGTGTCGACCCGGGATGATCCGCGCACCCACTCCCACGAGGGCACCCTCGCCGACGTGGACGTTGCCGGCCAGCGCCGCGCCAGGAGCGATGTGGGCGAAGTCGCCCACGACGCACTCGTGCTCGACGATGGCTCCGGTGTTGACCACGGCACCCCGCCCGATGGTGGCGAGCGCGTTGACGACTGAACCGGGCATGACGAGGCTCCCCTGACCGATGGACGCGGTCGCTGACACTCGCGCCCCGGGGCTGACAGCCGTGACGAGTCGGCCGCCGGCGCTCAGTGCGGCCTCCGTGAGCCGCCGGCGCGCGTCGTTGGCACCGACAGCGACGAACACCGCAGGGCTGGCGGTCAGCAGACCGGGGAGATCGACGTCCGAGCCCAGCACAGGAACCCCGAGCCGGTCGAGCCCCTCCGCGGCACCGACATCGGAGGCGACGCAACCGCGCACAGCGCGACCGGTCTCGCGCAGCACCTCGATGCTGACCAGAGCATGCCCACCGGCGCCGACAACGAGCACCGGCGTCTGGTCAATCACACCACTACGGTAACGATCCGGAGCCACCAGATCCGAGTTGGATAGCCGGCGAGCGTTCGAGCCTTGTTCTGTTCTTGCTGGCCAACTGCGTCCCGTGCAACAGAGTCGGTGGGTTACGGCCGGAACTGCCGAGGCCGCGGGAGCACGCCAGCCGTGACACGCTCACGAAAGGCTGGTTCGAGTCAGTGATGCTCCGCAGAGCATCAGCAACGATGACCCCGTGGCTCTCCGCGGGGCCGCACGCGCTGGCAGCTCGACTCGCGCCTACGGGTTGGCTTGTCGATGTGCGCTCGGCGCCGAGCCCGGAACGGCTGAGGTCGGCGGCTCGCTCGAGGAGACATCGTGAGCTGCGGTCCTCTGTCGGGCGAGGCATCGACGCCTCTGCCAGCACGTCGCGGTAACCGGGCCGTCATCGAGGGCGTCGTCGTCCGTGACGGCGAGCTGCTGCCGGGCGCGTACGTTCGCCTGCTGGACGCCGGTGGCGAGTTTGTCGCCGAGGTGCAGACCGACTGGGCGGGGCGCCTTCCTTTCTTCGCCGCCTTCGGCGACTGGACGCTGCGCACGTTGTCGGCGGGAGCCGACGTGACGGACGAGCGGGTCGCGGTCGGGCCGGGTGCAGTGGTGCCGGTCGAGGTACTTCTCGACTGACTGACGGTAACGTCGACCCAGGCTCCCACAGTAACGACGGCATCGGTGACCGTGCTGGTCCCCAACTAGGAAGCCTGCAATGGCTTCCCCAACACGCGGCTCAGCCCGACGATCAGTACAACTTGTGGGACGGGTGGACCTGTGGCTACACCGCAACGCCGGAAGGCTGGCTGGACACCGAACGCGATTGCCTAGTGGTCCCTATCGACCGCCTTGTCAAGCCTGGATAGGCTGACTTAGAAGCGAGAGTTCGTCGAGCCGGCGCCTCCCGCATCAGCACGAGCGATTGGCGGGCTTCAGGGAGTTGGAGCGGCTGCACGCACACGCACCACGTGTCGTCGCAGCCCAACCCAAGGAACTGCAGAGCAAGTGGACCTCGCCCGCGTTGGAGTTGCAGTTCCCCGTCGTTCTGGCGACGGCTTGGGCCCGGCATGCAATCGTGATCTTGTCACCAGAGTTGTCTTCACACGTCACCTGTATTGGGACCTCGAAGGTCAGGAGACTGTTGCCAGGCTTGAACTGGGTCTCGAACGTCTGCCCAACGATGTCCCCTCCGTCGCCGGCTGTGATCTCCGGTTGGCCGCCGCAGGGGCACGCAGCTGAGGAGTTAGGGGTCAACTCGAAGGAAGTGATCTCGATGCTCACCCCTTCCTGCCCTGGGACGCTGCCAGTCCTGCCTACCGCCCGAGCCGACGCCGAATTGCAGCCCCAACGACACTTGCGGCGTGCACTTGGCCGTGCACGTGGTGCCGGGAATGAAGTCGACCGCGTGGGCCGACTGTGCGACCACGCTGGGGGCGACCCAGGCAAGAGCACCAGCCGCGGCCGACGCTTGATGGAACACTCGATCTTCGAGTCGTTCTGCACGTCGTACCTCGTTGGGATGAAGTCAGCGGCATGAAGTGCGCGCGCCTCGGGGGTTCCACGTACGCGTCGCCCCGCGATCCACGGCGATCGCTCCAGGGCGCTGCTGCCGACCGCTTGAGAGCCAGCGTTCTGCGGTACGATGCCGCGGGCGCATCCTGGCTCGTCGTGCTCGGTCGCTGTCCGTAGTGCATCGGTCAACCCCTGCCGCCAAACCGACCCGACCGAGAGACCGTGCAGGGTAACGAGTACTGCGCAGGTGCCGGCGAGAGCGGCTCGCTGGTCGTTGATCACAGCCACCTCGACGTCGACCCCACGGCGGCGCAACGCGACGGCGACGTGGAACAGCACACGCTCGAGCCCGCCGATTTCGACCTCATGGTGAGGCGGAGCCCTCGGTGGCGACGGCACGAAGCCCGCCGCGACACCGGGGAGGGCGGAGGGTGATGACCGGGGAGACCGGTCGCTCATCCCATCTGCCAGGCCTGTCGGTTGGCCTTCTGCTCCCGCAGCATCGGGGCATCACCGATTGGCAGGCGGCCACGCTGGGCATGCTGGTAGGTCATGGACCTGACCGTCTGCGGCTTGTCGTGCACGAGGAGCGGACTGCGGAGGGTCGCGAGAGGCAGGGCAGCAGCTCCCTCCTCAGTCAGACGGTCGCGTGGCGCCTATACAACAACAGGTGGGTTGTACGACGGGCCAAGGCCATTCAGCGCGTCCCCGCACGCGACCTGCTCAGCGATGTCCCCGTGATCAACGTGCAACCGGAACTGCGCGGCCGCCACTCCGAGCACTTCCCGAACGAGGCGATCGAGACGATCCGGTCCTACGACCTGGACGTGCTGCTGCGGTTCGGGTTCGGCATCCTCCGCGGCGAGATCCTCGATGTGCCGCGCTACGGCGTGTGGTCGTTCCACCACGACGACGACCGTGTGATTCGGGGTGGTCCTCCGTCCTTCTGGGAGGTGTACGAGGGGCTGCCGACCACAGGCGTTCTTCTGCAGCGGCTCACTGATCGGCTCGACGCGGGCATCTCGCTCGAGCGAGCCGTCTTCCGTACCGTCCAGCACTCGTATCCGCGCAACCGGGACGAGGCGGCGATGGGTGCGGCTGTGCTTCCGGCGAAGGTTGCCCGCGCGGTGCGCAACGGTTGGCTCGACCCGAACGAGCCGTCGCCCGCCGTTGATCCTTTGCCGCCGATTCGCCGCAACCCGACGAACCGCCAGATGCTGACGTTTGTCGCCAGGCAGTCCCGCCGAGCCGTGGTGTCCCGCACCAAGGCCGTTGTGGTCGGCGATCGTTGGGGAGTTGGCGTGGCGGACGCGCCGATGAGACCGACCTCACCGGATGCGCGCGACCCCCTATCGGCACAGTCGGTGCAGAGGTGCCGCCCGTCGTGCAGGCGCGCCCCCAGGACCAGCCACAGGGCGGCTGCTAGCCGCCCCACCTGGTGGTCTCGTTCGGACCATCGCTCACCGTAGGACGGCGCACGACCCGTTCCGCTATCGTGACCTCGTGATCAACAAGGCTGCGCCGCATGCACAAGGCGGCCCTTCCCGCCGTTCGCTGATCCGCGGCGCGGCGGCGGCCGCTGGGATCGTTTGGGCGGCTCCCGTCATCTCCGCGACGCCAGCGTTTGCCGATGGGGGACCCTCTCCCAGTTGCCGCCCATCAGTTGGCAGCATCGCGCTCAGATTGACCTCAACGACCAGAAGAACGATCACGGTCTCGGCGACCTTCGGCTCCCTGCCGCAGGCTTGCCCGTGCGACGACGGAGCGCCGAAGATCGAAGGGCGGTGGGACGGGCTGGGGAGTTCGAGCGGGTTCCAGCCACTTGCAGCCCTTGACAACCCGATCACCGTGCCCCTCGGCCAGAGTGGCACCGGAACGCTGACGCTCACTCTGCGAGCAACCTGCCTAGACGGCAGCAATGAGGTGCATTGGGCATGCGCTGCTGCAGGACAGTCCTACCGACGCAGCGGCAACTCGCAGAACGTATCCGCGACGCCGATTCCCGCCTCCCCCGTCGCCTGCGACAGCCCTCCGCCGACGTACCCCTAGGGCTATCCGCCAAGCCCCTCCGACAGCGCCCCGGCGGCCGTGACGGCTGCGGGCGCTGCGAGGGCAAGGGGCAGCGCGGCGACCATCAGCACGTGAGTCAGGGGTGGCACGGGCGAGGGGTGCCGGAGAGGTGTCCGACCCTTGCGAGTGCCCGTCGCGCAGAAGGCGTGCAGCCCAGACCCCGACCGAGCTCGCGAACCCGGTCGATCCTGCCGTGACCGCCGCGGCTACCGGCCGCAGGTCAGCAGCATCGATCGGCTGGAGGTAGGTCTGCAGGATCAGCCCCACACGCTGGCAGCGGCAATGGTGCCGCCGACGAGCCACAGCGGTGCCGGCCCGGGAAGATCATGATCGCGGCTCCGACCGCCGCGCCGGTCAGGCCGACGAGCAGCACTGCCGCGCCGACGGCGACGAGCACCGGGGCCGTCGTCTCGGGGTCGAACGGGCCCACCGGCGTGGCGACCACGTAGCCGCCCGCTCCCAGGCAGACGAGCAGGGCGAGGGCAGCGGAGGTACGTCCTGCGGGGACCTCGACGGGGCGGGCGAACCCCACGACGAGGAGCACCTGCACGACGGCCACACCTGCTGCCAGCGCCTAGCGTCGCCCGAACCACGAGGCCGCGACGAGGGCACCCGCGAGTGCCGATGCCACCAGCGCCGCCATGATTGATCACTCTGCCCGACACGCCGGTGCCCTTGGGCGTCCGCATCGCCGTCGTGACGAGTGTTGTGGCCACGCTGCTGCTGCTCACGAGCACCCTTCAGCCGGCTGCGGAGGTGCTACCCGCTCTCGGACTGCTCCTGCACCAGGTCAAGGTGGCGCCGGCCGAGGCGTCCGCTCTGCTGGAGGTCCCGGCCAACGGCGCGATTCTCGTCGACGGCCGTCGCGAGCTGGCCCAGTCGCGTGGACTGACCCGCCTCATCCGGACGACCGGCGTGGACATCCCGCTGTTCCTCATCACGACCGAGGCGGGGCTGGCCGCCGTCACGGCCGACTGGGGCATCGACGACGTCCTGCTGGAATCTGCCGGCCCACTCCGTCACGAGCAGGCGGCGTCTCCACACCCCGATCAAGTTTGAGTGAGCATGCCTTGGGTGAGCATCTCGTCGATCGCAGCCGCGACAAGCCGCGCTGCATCAGGATGGGCATCGTGTGCGAGTTCCACCTCGCGACGCACGTCAGCCTCAGGGATGCCACCGATGGCAGACATCCAGATCGTCGATCCGATGCCCTGGAGCCACACGGGACGCCCGTCGCGCAGCGCCAGCACCTCGTCACCGACGCGGATCGCGTCGTGGACGGGAGCGGCATGCAGGGTGCTGGCCGCCGCCGGCTCGTCGACCGCTGTCGGTGACTCGACGGTGAGTGGCTCCCACGGCTCCACGCTCGCAGCGTCCGCGGTCATCACCCCGGTCAGCAGATCTGCTGCCTCGGCAATCTCGGTGTAGTGCAGGGCATGCACCCCGCCGCACGCTTCGACGGTGCGCGCCAACGTGCTCAGTGGACGTGGCATGCGAGCCATCGCCGACGTCTCCGGGATGAGCGCGAGAAGCCCCGCGACAAGAGACACCTGCTCGAGCCGCGCGGGGCTGGTGCCGTCCCGGCGCAGCAGGACGATGCGGTGGGCGGTGAGCCGGTCAGGATGGGTCGCCAACCCCAGCTCGTCCGGACTCACGACGTCCTTCGGCGTGGTCTGCGAACGCCTCAGCAGCAGCGGCTTGGGATAGGCGGTGATCGTCAGGTGCTCGTCGATGGCCACCGTCTCGTCGGTGGCGTAGCTGAACTCGGAGCGGCAGAGCTCCAGGCAGGCGGTGGTCTTGCCGGTGCCTGACGGCCCGACGAGCACGAGTACCCGTCCGTCGTCCGTGGACAGCCCTGCGGCATGCAGCAGGATGCGCCGTCCAGCCAACCCTTCGATCGCTTCACGGGTCACGCGGCTGGTCAGCCAGGTAGTGGATCTCTCGCCGATGTCCATGCGCGTGGATAGACCGCCGACAGAATCGGCGACGACACACCTCGACCAGTCCCTGGCGACTTCGTCCACCGCCTCGGGCGAGCCCACGAGGTCGATGGGTGTGCCGAGGGCGTCGATGCGAACGGACGGCACGCGCACAGGCTACTGACCGCGGGGATGCCGTTGGTGCGCAGCGCCGTCGCCCAGTAGACGGTGGACTTGCTGTCGTGGAAGACGAAACGCGCACGGGCAACGATGTTGCCGATCTGCCCCTGGTCCCAGGCAAGCCATTCGTTGACCCCACCGACACGTCTGCCGTTCTCAGTTCGCTCGACGAGGACGACTGCGGGGCCAGCCGTCAGACGTAGCAGGCATCCGCGCTGTCGACGCTCGTCCCCAACCCCCGCGCGGGCGGTGTGCCGCACAAGGGCGACCCCGTCGGCGGACGCGTGAGAGACCGCGGTGGCCATGGCGGCATGTCCAAGCTAAGTCAGGTTCCACGCCGGACAGACCTCGTGAGCTGCGGACCCCTTCCCGGGGAGGCCTCGACGCCATTGCGCGCGCTGCGCGGCAACCGCGCGGTCATTGAGGGTGTCGTCGTACGGGATGGAGAACTGTTGCCGGGCGCCTATGTGCGACTGCTGGACGCCTCAGGAGAGTTCGTCGCAGAGGTGCAGACCGACTGGGCCGGTCGCTTCCGGTTCTATGCAGCGGCTGGCGACTGGACGCTGCGCACCTTGGCGCCAGCCACCGACACGGCCGACGTCGCTGTCTCGCTGGGGCCGGGCGAAGTGCTACCCGTTGACATCGACCTCTCGTAGTCGGCGACTCCCCCGCAGGCCGCGTGCCGCTATGTCACCAAGGTCACCAAGAAGGTGTCAGTAGACAAAGCCCGACCAAAATTGTTCACCACCAGGAGCTGATAGACGACGCCGGGGATCGCACCGGGGAATGGGGGAACTTCGACGACGACCTGGTTCTCAGTCGGTGTGCCTACGAAGGGCATCACCGATCCGGACTGCTCCGTTCCGAGGTAGACCGTCGAGTCGAGGAGGTTCGTCCCAGTGATGGTCACTTGGGTTCCCGACGGCCCCGCCACCGGGCTGAAGCCGGTGATCGTCGGGGCAAGCGCGACGAAGTTCGTGAGGCAGTCCTTCTGTGCCGTAGTGAAGTCGCGGCACGACCCGCCCACGATCGGCGGCGTAACGGGAGCCGACCCGGTTACGGTTCCGGGTTGGCCTGCAATCGAGTACTCGATAACGAGTTCGCCCTGCTGGCTGTTTGCAGCCCTCTGGGTTAGGGCAACCAGGTTGGTTAGCGTTTGGCCTGCAGGAATGGTGATGGTATTGACCGGGAAGGCCGTGCAGACCGCGGCGTTGTTCGGGTCGGTCTGAATGACAAGGACATCCCCCAGGTCTGTGCCATCGAGCTTGAGTGAAATGATGTCGGTCCCCCGCTCGAGACCTGCCGTGTGGTAGGTGTCGGGCGTCCGCCAAGACACACCAACAGCAAGGGGACCGCCGTGAAGAAGAGTAGCCAAATCCAGCCCGTGGGCGCGACGCGCGTCACCGGAGCAGGTCACTGTGGCGATGGCCGAGATCGCCGAGAACATGCGCGAGGGCCTGCTGGCGTTGGCCGTGGGCGCCGGCCTGCAGGTGATGGCGGCGTTGATGGAGGCCGACGTGACCGCGCTGGCCGGGCCGAAGGGCAAGCACAACATGACGCGGACCGCGGTGCGCCACGGCCGTGAGCGCGGGTCGGTGACCCTGGGCGGGCGCCGGGTGCCGGTGACCCGGCCGCGGGTGCGGGCCGCCGACGGCTCCGGGGAACTGCCGGTCCCGTCGTATGAGCTGTTCACCTCGACGGAGATCCTGGGCAAGATGGCGATGGAGAAGATGCTGGCCGGGCTGTCGACCCGCCGCTACCCGGTCGGGCTGGAGCCGGTCGGGGCGCAGATCACCGAAAAGTCCTCGGCGACAAGCAAGTCGGCGGTCTCGCGCCGGTTCGTGGCGATGACCGAAACCGCGCTGGCCGAGCTGCTCGCCGGCGGATCTGTCCGGGCTGGACCTGGTGGCGTTGATGATCGACGGGGTGCACTTCGCCGAGTCGTGCTGTGTCGTCGCGTTGGGCATTGACATCGAGGGCACCAAGCACCCGCTGGCGCTGGTGGAGGGCTCGACGGAGAACGCCACCCTGGTCACCGAGCTGCTGGTGGACCTGCGTGAGCGGGGCCTGGACGTCACCCGCCCGATGCTGGTCGGGATCGACGGGTCCAAGGCGCTGCGCAAGGCGGTGCTCGACGTGCTCGATCACCCGGTGATCCAACGCTGCCAACTGCACAAGATCAGAAATGTGAAAGACCATCTGCCGCAACGACTTCGCAGCAGTGTCGGCCGCAGGATGACCGACGCCTACCACGCCGACTCGGCGCTGGAGGCCGAGGCCGCGCTGCTGGCCCTGGCCAAAGAACTCGACCGCACCCACCCCGGCGCGGCGGCCAGCCTGCGCGAGGGCCTGCACGAGACGCTCACCGTGCTGCGCCTGGGCGTGCCGCCCACCCTGGCCCGCACGCTGCGCTCGACCAACGCCATCGAGTCGATGATCTCGGTCTGCCGCGAACACGCCGCCAACGTCAAACGCTGGCGCGACGGGCAGATGGCGCTGCGCTGGTGCGCCGCCGGGATGGTCGAGGCCGGCAAGCAGTTCCGCCGCGTCAACGGCCACCTGCACCTACCGGCACTCCGAGCAGCACTCCAGCGCGAAATCGCCGAACCTGTCGGACCCGTCGTGCACAATGACGATCGACGCCACCGGGCCATGCAGGTCCCTCCGGTCCCCCGAGAACCGCGATCCCGCCTGATCGCGTCCGCACCATCAGCAACCGCGGCCGCCAGATCAGTGAACTCCCGCCCCGGTGCGTGCACCGGGACACCCCGATAGGTGCCGATCAACGCCTGCGTGATCCCGTCGACCAGACCGGTGCCCTCGGCCATCTCCCGCAGTAGACCAACACCGGCGTGCGACACCACACCGGCCCCGTCCGCGCTGACCACAACCCGACCACGCTGCTTGTTACGCTTCACTCGACAAGTGCCCGATCTGTTGGCGACTCTGACCTTCGACCAGCCAGAGTTTCCCAAGCAGAACCCCGGGCGCACCTTCGCCGCTCCTGGGCCGCGTGTCACCCACGGCCGCGTGAAACGCCGAGGCTCCTAGCAGTGATCCCCCCTGTCAGTGGGTGTGGGTGATTGGGACTTTCGTCCAGGGGCGGCTATCAGGCGGTGAAGCGGGCAGGTGAGCATGGGCCGACCTGCTTCGTCCCAGCGAGTGTCCGACTACTGATGACGGCTCCTACGCCGGCGTGCTTGCACGCAGACCCAGGCTGGCCATGGCCGATAGCGCTCTCGCCGACTCGTCCCCATAGTCTCTGGTCGTGCCCGCTCGTTCAGCGCCCCGGGGATCGACCCCTTCTCCGCTGAGGGTCGGCCTGCTGCTTGACCGGCAGGCTGGGCGATTGACCCGTTGGCAACGGGAGTGCGTCGGTCTCCTTGCCGAAGCCGCGGACGCGCAGGTGTGCCTGGTCGTCATCGAGTCTGGTCCCGCGTCTGGACGTCCGAAGGCGTCGGCCTTCAGCCTCTGGAGGGCATACAACAACGGGTGGGTGGCCCGGCGGGCGCAGGCGATTCAGCGAGTCGACGCGAACGATCTGCTATCCAGCGTGCCCCGAATCCACGTGCAACCGGAACTGCGCGGTCGCTACTCCCAACACTTCGCCCCCGAGGCGATCGAGACGATCCGGTCCTACGACCTGGACGTGCTGCTGCGTTTCGGGTTCGGGATCCTTCGCGGGGAGATCCTCGACGTGCCGCGCTACGGCGTCTGGTCGTTCCACCACGACGACGACCGTGTGATTCGCGGGGTGGTCCTCCGTCGTTCTGGGAGGTGTACGACGGTCAACCGACCACGGGCGTGCTCCTGCAGCGGCTCACCGATCGGCTCGACGCGGGCATCCCGCTCGAGCGCGCAGTCTTCCGCACCGTCCAGCACTCGTATCCGCGCAACCGGGACGAGGCGGCGATGGGTGCGGCTGTGCTGCCGGCGAAGGTTGCCCGCGCGGTGCGCAACGGCTGGCTCGACCCGAACGAGCCGTCGCCCGCCGTTGATCCTTTGCCGCCGATTCGCCGCAACCCGACGAACCGTCAGATGCTGACGTTTGTCGCCAGGCAGTCCCGCCGAGCCGTGGCGTCCCGCACCAAGGCCATCGTGGTCGGTGACCGCTGGGGAGTCGGCGTGGCGGACGCGCCTATAAGACCGACCTCACCGGATCCGCGCGACCTCGAGTGGCTGCCCGAGCCGTCACATCCCGGCTACTTCGCCGACCCCTTCCCTGCGGTCCGCGACGGTGTCACGGCCCTGCTGGTCGAGGAGTTCGACGAACGCACAGGCCAAGGTGTCATCAGCGCGATCGAGCGCACTCGCACGGGATGGCGGCACCATCCGAAGGTGCTCGACCCTGGCGTGCACGCCTCATACCCCTACCTGCTGGAGGTGGACGGAGACCTGTACTGCATCCCAGAGACAGCGCAGGCGAATCGGGTTCAGGCCTGGCGGTCGGTGCGTTTCCCCGACGAGTGGGAGCCCGGGCCTGTGCTCGTCGATGCTCCCGTGCTCGACCCCACGATTGTCGAGTGGGACGACAGATGGTGGATGTTCGGCACCCGCCGCGACCGCTACCGCGACGGCGAGCTGTGGCTCTGGCACGCAGCGCACCCACTCGGCCCATGGACGGAGCACGCGGCCAACCCGATGAAGATCGACGTGACCTCGAGCCGTCCAGCCGGCACACCGTTCGTGGTCGATGGGGTTCTGCACCGGCCAGCGCAGGACTGCTCGGAGGGGTATGGGAGCGCGATCGTCATCAACCGGGTCGACCGGCTGACCATGACCCACTTCGAAGAGACCGTTGTCGACCGCTTGCGGGTGGGTGGTGACCGGTATCCCGCGGGGAGCCACACCCTGTCCTTCGGGGCGGGCCTCGTTGCGGTTGACGCCCGACGCAAGGTGTTCAGCGCCCACCGGTCTGCGCGCGAGGTGCGGGCGCGTCTGCGGCGGTTGCGCTGACGTGCGCGTCCTCTACGTCATCGACAGCCTCATCAGTGCCGGCGCGGAGACGTCACTCGTCCACATGGCCCCGGGATATCGCGACCTGGGCATGGAGCTGCATGTCGCGTTCCTCAAGTCACGGTGGCACGTCGCGGCAGACCTGGAAGCCGCGGGGGCGACGCTGCACCCCGTCGAGCTCGACAGGTCCCGTGCGCGTCAACTCGTCGCTCTGATCCGCCTCATCCGCGAGCTCAAGCCCGACATCGTCCACACCACGTTGTACGAGTCGGACATACTCGGACGGCTTGCAGCGAGAGCGGCGCGAACCGTCCCGTCGTCACGACCTTTGCGAACAGCAGCTACTCCCCAGACCACTATCCGACCCCAGCATCGACCAGGCGAAGCTGCGGCCGCCCAGGTCGTCGACGCCGCGACGGCTCGTTTGGCGTCCGCTTCCAGGCCGTGTCCCCGTCGGTTGCGCGTGACATGTCGCGCCGCCTTCTGATCCCGCGTGAGCGCATCACCGTCATCCCCCGCGCCCGAAGCCGCGCCTCCTCGGCGAGCCGTCTGAGACCCGGCGGCGACGGCCGTGCGGGCAACGCTGGGCTTTCGCCGACGCCCAGCCGGTCGTCTTGACGGCAGCGCCGGCACGAGCACCAGAAAGGGCTGGACGTGCTGGTCGGGTCCGTCGCGGGCGTCCTGGTGCGTGACGTCGACCAGGGACTGGTGGTGCTGATCGCAGGCCGCGAGGCGCGCGCAACGCGTGACCTCCACCGGGTGGTGTGCGAGACCGGCGTCGAACACGCGGTTCGATTCCTCGGGGCCAGAACTGATGTGCCAGACTTGATTGTCGCGGCAGACGTGGTTGTCGTGCCGTCTCGCTTCGAAGGACTGCCCGGCTTGGTTCTGGAGGCGATGGCTCTGGACACTCCGGTGGTGGCATCCGACATCCCGATGGTGCGGGACGCCATCGGCGACGATGCGGCCGCGCTGGTGCCCGTGGGGGAGTCCGGCGCTCTGGCGGACGCTCTCGCGCGGTGTCTCGTCGACCCGCCGCGCACGTCGGCCCAGCGTGCGCGGGAGCGCTTCGAGCAGAGCTTCACTCCCGAGGCGGTTGTTGCGGCGATGCGTCGCTTCTACGAGACAGCGCTCGCCACCGATGCCGCGTGAACTGGTCGTCGGGCCGCCTCGACCTGGTGGCCAATCCCCACGTCCAAGGTGGTGGTGGGCTCCACCCGAGTAGCTCACGCGCCCGAGTGATGTCACCGTCGGTACGTCGCACGTCTCCGGCCTGGCTCTCGCGCCGCTCGAGGTGGACCGGCTGACCGGCCGCGCGCTCCACCGCTCTGATTGCCTCCATCAGCGTCGCGACCGTCCCGCCCGAGATGTTCGCGACTGTGCCTGGGGACAACTCTGCGGTGGCGGCGCGGATCAGCGCGTCGACGACGTCGTCCACGAAGGTGAAGGCGCGCAGCTGTCGCCCGTCGCCGTACACCGGAAACTCCGTGCCGGTGAGGGCGGCACGATCAGGCGGGGGAAGGCCATGTCCGGACGTTGGTCCGGGCCGTAGACGGTGAAGAGCCGCAACGACACGGTCGGCAGGCCGAAGTTCTCGGCGTACGCGCCGAGCATGGCTTCCGCAGCGAGCTTGGTGACGCCGTAGGGGCTGAACGGGTGGGGTCGCGGCTCCTTGGTCGACGGTACCGGTGACCTGCCCGTACACCGACGAGCTCGAGGCGAACACGAACCGAGGCGTATGCGCCGCGCGGGCTGCCTCCAGGAGCCGTTGCGTTACGAGGAGGTTGTCACGGACGTAGGTCGCGAAGTCGTCCCACGACGCGCGAACCCCCGGTTGGGCGGCGAGGTGAAATACCGCATCCACCTCAGCGACCAGGTCGCTGAGGTCACTGGTGCTGAGGTCGCGTCGCTCGACAGTGATCTCGTGGTGGTCGTGGAGCCGCAGGGCGTTCGAGCGTCTTTGACCTCGGACGTCGTAGTACGGCGGAGAACGAGTCGACCCCGGTGACGTCGTGGCCGTCGTGGCGGCCAGATCGGCCAGGCGGCTGCCGATGAAACCCGCAGATCCGGTCACTAACGCTCGCACGATGCGAGGGTACGCGACCGGCAACCAGCTGACACGATGGCGCTCAAGCCTCGCTGCTGGACAGCGCTCCTGCGGCGACGGCCCGCCTGAAGAAGGCGTTCGTCTCGAGCGTCTCGGCGGAGTCTCCCGTTGCGGTCACCCGGCCGTCCTCGAGCACCACGATGCGGTTGCAGTGTCGAAGCGTGGACATCCGGTGGGCGATGAGGATGACGATCACGTGCTCGGGGAGCCCCTGGAGGGTGGCGGTGACGAGTTCTTCACTGTCCACGTCAAGGGCGCTCGTGGGCTCGTCGAGCACGAGCAAGGACGGCCGACCCGCGAGCGCCCGAGCGATGGAGAGGCGCTGGGCCTGACCACCGGAGAACCCTCGCGTGTCGGGCCCGATCACCGTGTCGTAGCCGTCGGGAAGCGCCTCGATCCACGCGTCGACGCCGGCCAGGCGCGCGGCGTCGACGACGCGTTCGCGGGTGATCTGGTCGCGGAACATGGTGATGTTGTCGTGCACCGTGCCGCGCAGGATGGTCGGGTTCTGCGGGACGTAGGCCACTTCACGAACGAAGCTGTCTGCCACGACCTCGCGGGCGTCGACCCCGTTGACGAGGTAGCGGCCCTGTGCGGGGGTGCGGAACCGCAGCAAGATCTGGGCCAGCGTGGACTTGCCGGCGCCGGACGGGCCTACGAGGCCGACATCGTCCCCGGCTTCCAGGCGCAGGGACAGCGACTCGAGCGCGGGTGCGCCGTCGTCGGCGGCGTATCGAAACGCGACCTCGTCCAGAACCAGCGAGTCGATCGTGTCGACCGGATGCCGCCCGGGGTGGTCCCGGTTGGTGGCGTAGACGGCGTTCCACTCCTCCAGGTGGTCGAGGACGGGTCGGAACTCGGCGTAGCGCACGAAGGCCGCCTGGATGCCCTGCGCGGACGACAGTGACCTGAGCAGCAGCAGCGCCACCGCCCCCAGAGCCGGAACATCGACGGTGCGAACGGCTGCGTAGGCCAGGATCGCCAATGCGGCAAGCAGCGCCGCCGACTGGTACAGGATCGGCACGTAGCCGGCGAGCAACTGTGCTGACTTCTTCTCGACAAGCACGCGACGGGTCTGGCTCATCAGCCGGTTCCAGAACTTGTCGGTCACCCCGTAGGCCTTGATCTGACCGGCGAGCGTGACGACCTCGGCGGTAGCCTCGTTCTGAACCTGCTGCTCGTTCAGCATCCGACGGTTGGCGCGCTTCGCCGCCTTCACCAGGGGCTGAAGGACGAGGTAGAGACCGACCCCAACGGCGAGGATCGCGACTGCACCTGTCGGTGACACCAGCAAGGCCGCCGCCAGCATCGTGAGCAGGTTGATGACGTACTTCAGCGAGTTCAGGATGGTGTTGAGCAGGTTGGCGTAGCCGGCACACAACGTGGTCGCCCACTGGAACCGTCCGGGTGGCTCGGACGACTGTGTCTCCCACGTGGCCTGAAGGAACCCCTCGTAGATGCGCGCACGCTGGTCGCGCTCGACAGCAACAACAAGGCGGGTCTGAAGGTGCACCGTGAGGAGCCGCGTCCCAAGCCCTGCGATCACCGCGCCGATCGCGATGTAGACCAGGGTGACGACGTCGGCCTCGAGCGTGACGCCCGCGATGGTGCGGTTGATCTCGTCGTTGCCGGTCGCGACCGCTGTGGCGATCGGAATGAGCAGCAGCAGGGACACCGTCTCGAAGACGGCGCCGAGCACCAGGAGTAGTCCGATGACGCTGAGGGCTCGCCAGTACGCCCGGTACGTGCGCAGCACACTCAGCATCCCGATCACGTGAGCATGGTGTCATGCGACGTCAGCACTAGCCTGGGGATATGTCGGCCACGACGCTTGACCGTGCTCGTCTCACGATGACGCGTGCGCGCCGACTGGCCATGCGACGGACGTGGCCGCTGCGACCCCTCCCCGAGGTGGTCATCCTGGGCGCAATGAAGTCCGGTTCAACCTCGGTGTACGAGCTGATGCTGCAGCACCCGAAGGTCAGGGGCGCTGTTCGCAAGGAGGTGCACTTCCTCGATCTGCACTACACCCGGGGCCCCCACGGGTGGCGCGCGCGGTTTCCCGCGCGATGGCCGAGAAGCGACTGGGCAGCCGTCGAGAGCACGCCGACGTATCTGTCCTGACCCCCAGCGCCGCAGCGGCTGAGCGCACTGGGCATCCATCCTCGGTTCATCGTTCTGTTTCGGGACCCGGTGGACCGCGCCATCTCGCACTGGAAGCATCGCACCCGTGACGGGCGCGAGTCGCGCTCCCTGGAGCAGGTCATCGCCGAGGAGTCCGGTCTGTCTGATGACGATGCTGTGGCCCTGTCATCGAGGGGAATCAGCGGCTACCAGCAACTCCTCCTCGCACATGGCCACTATGCGGCACAGCTATCCCGATGGCAGAGCAGCTTTCCTGCGGAGTCATTTCTCATCCTTGAGGCGGATGCGTTCTTCGCGTCTCCGACGTCGACCATGGACGAGGTCTTCGCGTTCGTGGGCCTCGACGCGACGGGCATCGCAGACACGCGGGCACGAACGCCGGCGACAGTCGGGAGCGGCACCGGCCACCATCCAGGCACTGGCCGACTACTACGCACCGCACAACGAGCAGTTGTACGAGCTTCTCGGTCGTCGCTTCTCCTGGACCCCATAGCCCCGTCGGGTCCCGGCAGCCGCCTGATCGACGCGTTGCCGGCGCCGTCAGGCAGACTGCGGGGATGGGGCAGGCGGATCCTCTTGTCGACGTGGTCATCCCCGTCTACAACGGTGAACGCACCATCCGACGCGCCGTCGAGTCGGTCCTGAGCCAGACGTACCAGCGCACGCACCTGATCGTCGTGGACGACGGTTCCACCGACAGCACGAGCACGATTCTCCGCGAGTTCCACGACCCGAGGCTGTCTGTCGTGTCGCGCCCTCACGAAGGAGTCTCGGCGGCGCGCAACGCAGGAATCCTCGCCGGCACAGGCGACTACGTGACGTTCCTCGATGCGGATGACGAGCCCGCTCCCCGCTGGTTGCGCGACCTGACAGCGCTTGCCGACGGCGCTGCCCTCGTCGGCTGCGCAGGTCAGATCGAGCAGGAGGGTCGTCAAGTCCGCGTCAGGAGACCAGAGCGAGATGCACACGGGTGCGTCTGGCCAGTCTTCTTGGCTGGGCTCTTCATGGTCAAACGGGATGTCCTTGAGCAGGCGGGGGGCTACGACGTGAAGTTGGCCCGGTCCGAGAACACCGACCTGGGATACCGGCTGGTCGCCATCGTCTCCGAGCGGGGCGAGACGGTGCAGGTCACCGACGAGATCTTGGTTCGGATTAGAACGGCCGCAAGAGCACTCGTCGAAGTACTCGCCCAGGGTACGAAGGACCGCGGCCGAAGCAATGCTCGCGAAGAACCCTCGGTGGCGCACTGAGGAGCCACGGCTGGCCGGTACCTATCGGGCGATCGCTGGGTACTCGGCACTCCGCGAAGGGGACCTGCGCAACGCCAGGAGCCATCTCGGCCAGGCGGTGCGCCTCTACCCGACGAGAGCGAAGTATTGGCTGCTCCTCGCCAGGGCGTGGATGCCGAGGAGTCAGCGTGCCCAGTGAGCGGCTCCCCGACTTCTTCATTGTCGGCGCGATGAAGGGCGGATCGACCACCCTCTACCAGCGACTGGCGAGACACTCTCACACCTCCCTCCCCCGGCCCAAGGAGCCGAACTTCTTCACCCTCGCCAATCCCTCTGCGCGTCAGTGGCGCTCCTACCGACAACTGTTCGCTGCTGGACCTGGAGTCACCGGCGAGGCGTCTGTGGCGTACTCGGACCCTCTCATCTCCTCACAGGTGGCCGTCCGAGTCGCCGAGGCGGTTCCTCAGGCGAAGATCGTGTTTCTGGCCCGAGATCCGATAGCCCGGCTGCGGTCGCACTACCTCCACGAGGTTCTGCGTGGCCGTGAGGCGCGGCCGCTGAGCGCCTGCATCACCGACACCGGTTCCACATACGTCGCCCGGTCGATGTACGCAGCCTGCCTGTCGCCCTACCTGCGCGAGTTCGGAGCGAACCAGGTGCTGGTCATCGAGAGCGAACGGATGAATGAGCCTGAGAGCAGTGGGCCAGGCTGGAACGCTTCCTGGCTCTCCCGCACGAGCATCTGTCCTCGCAACGGTTCAACGTGTCCTCGGCACGCCCCCGGGAGACAACCTTGATGCGCTGGGCCAGGAACGGGGGCCTGCTCAGGCTCGAGCGACGCACACCCGCACCCGTCCGGCGGCTGGCCAAGCCTCTGCTGCTGAGGACCGACGACCGCGTCGCGCAGGCTCGGCAAGAAGCGCAGACAGCGCCGATACCAGCTGACGTGCGAGTCGTGCTCCGCGCCGACGCGGAACGGTTCGCCGATCTCGTTGGCTGGGCACGCCAACCCTGGGATGTCTGATGGCGGTGTCGCTCAGGCGCGCTCGACCAGCGACTGCGGGTGGTGGCCTTGGACGAGCTCGTCGATGACCGACTCCCACAGCGCAACACTGGCCTCAAGAGAGAAGTCGCGCTCGCAGCGCTCTCGGGCAGCTCGGCCCATGTCCTCCCGCAGAGTGCGATTCCCGACAAGGGCTGTGACGAAGTGGTCTGCCTCTTCCGGCCTATCCGCTGGGACGATGTGGCCAATCGCACCGTGCTCGATGACATCTCTGGCGCCAGGAACGTCCGTGGCGACGACGGGCACTCCGCTCAGTCCTGCCTCGATCAGGACTCGGGCATCACTTCGCGTTGGCACACTCGTGAACACGAGAATGTCTGAGTCCCCAAGAAAGACCGGGACGTCGTCGCGTGCTCCGAGGATGTCGACATCGGCGCCCACGGCCATCGTCTGAACCTGCGCCGGCGGCCCCGCCGCCAATGACAACCCCGCGAACCGGAACGTCGTGTGAGCGCAGACGCCTCACTGAGCTGACAAAATCCAACGGACGCTTGGCGTCGTTCAGGTGACCCACGAAGATGAGTCGGGCAACGTCGCGGCGATGAGGTTCGCTCGGCGGGGCATACACCCATGGGTCGCGGGCATTGGGGACCACCCGAAGCCTGTCGGCGGGCACGCCGAACATCCCCTCCGCTTCGTCGCGGCAGTCCTCGCTGACGGCAAGCACAAGATCGGGCGTCGTGAGCAGGGCGCGGTGGATCCGTCGGCGCACAGGCGCGTCGTCCAGGTTGGCTACACCGATCTTGTAGTAGGCGAGCGGGCCCCGCCAGCGAGCAGCGGTGACGTATTTGAGTGGCTCGCTCCCGTGGGCAACCACGACATGCGGTGCAAGCTGGCGCAGCGCCCGGCGAAGCTGCCAGGCCACGCGCGGGTCGAAGCCGAACGCCGACGCCGTTGCTCGTGACATGTCGAGTCGGACGTCCGCGTTGGCCACTTCGGCGGTGGATGCGAAGAGCGTCAACACTCGATGGTGGTGGGGTCGCCCCTCGGCATGCTGGCGTAGCGCCTGTACGTACCGCTGGGCTCCACGCTCGAGATCTAGGGGGAGGACGTGAAGGACGCGTGCGCTCACGTCGCACCCGGCGATGGATCAAGAGGCCGTCGCGTTGTCGCACCAATCCTGGTCGGGTTCCCCCCTGGCCGCCCGAGCGCCGACTCCAGCACACGTCCCATCCGGGCACGCTATCCGACTGACGAATGATGCTTGTCGACGGTCTTTGGGAAGAATCGACGCGAGGGTGAGGCGCTGCCGCAGTCGGCCAGCACGGGCATGGTCTAGCATCCAGCGATGGCTCGCGCGCCCATGGACGGACCTGATCTTGCGGGGTCTCGCGTGCAAGGACACAGGTCGGTGCGATGGCCTGTCGACTCCGACGCGTCGAGGGTTGACCCCGCCAGCCTTGGGCGCGCCTGGCTTGCTCACCGCGAGGCCGCCCAGGTGCCTCAGCGGCTCCGAGATCGGTGGGTCTCGAGCGTGCCCCCACTTGCTAGCGCGAGCGACCTGGAGAACGGCACCTTCACCGACCGGCTCGATCGCGACCGACTCCACATCGTTCCGTGGCTCGACCGGACTGCTCCGCTCGCTGATCGCCGGATACTGGAAGTCGGGTGCGGCCCCGGAGCGTCCACGCTCGCGATGACAGAGCAGGGTGCTCGGAGTGACTGCGGTTGACCTGGACGAGCAGATTCTGGCGTCGGCACGACAACGCCTGGTCACTGTGGGCTTGGACGCTGAGTTCATCTCGGCCAACGCCGCTGAGGTCGACCGTGTGCTGCCCTCGCGCCTGGACCGGTCACCCGCACTCTGGAGCAAGGGCGCTTTCCGAAGCCACCGGCACGCACGTATCCGCAAGGGCAATTGCGAAGATGTCCGCCGTTGTAGACATCGAGGATCTCCTGGGTGATGCGATTGCCCTGGCGATCGTTTCCACCGGTCATCGATGCAAGGCAGGGGACCGAACCGCCGCCATCGAGGCGGCCGAATCCACCATTAGCGCAGGCGCCGGCTCCCGGTGGGCACGAATCGCAGCCATGGACGACTCCCGGCACCTGCCGCCCGGACCCGACTCGAGCGTGAGGCAGCAGTGGACGGCTTCGCGTGGGCGCCGTGAAAGGACGGACAGCCCATGGCTGATGCGGCTCGATGGAACGCCTGGGCTCACGGCGTGTTGCTGCCCTCGACAAGATGCGCCCGATGAGCTCGCCAACACGCGGATACCTGACCTTTGTGACGAGGGCTGGCTGTCCTGGATGCTCGACGGTCGGTGGGAGCGTCCTACTCGACCTTCCTTTCCATGGCCAGGGGCCGGTCGCGGAGTACCTGCTCGACTTCTACGGGGGCCGCCTCGACCCTGAAGGCCTTGGCCGCGGTCGCTACGTCCTAGTCGATTGCCCGCGGTGCGGGTTGTTGTACTGGAAGGGGACGTCCTGGACTCAGCCTCGCTCGAGGTGCTCTACAGCGACGTTGTGCTCGGGAATCTCGACTTCACTCAGGCTAGCCGAGGCCTTGACGTGAGGCGTTCCTACGCCTCTCAGATCGAACACGTGCTCAAGTACTTCGACCGGCACCCAACTGAAGTATCTGTCCTCGATTTCGGGGGAGGTTGGGGGCTGTGGCTTGATATGGCGTCCGCCTACGGATGCCAGACCGCTGTCGCTGAGCTTTCAGCCAACAAAGGGGATTCAACCAACACCAGGGGACACGAGGTGGTTCTCTGGCCAGACCTCCCAAGCAGGCAGTTCGACTTCATCAACACCGAACAAGTCTTCGAGCACCTTGCTGACCCCGGGGCTGTCGTGTCCCGGCTCTCGAACTGCCTCCGGCCGGGAGTCTCTTGCGCATCAACGTTCCTAACGGCACCGGGGTCCGTACCTTGCTGGATTCACCCGATTGGAGCGCACCCAAAGGATGTGCCCGGTCCCTGAACGCAGTCGCACCACTCGGTACATCAACTGTTGATCACTCCTCACTCGTCACGCTGGTGACTGGCGCCGGACCGTTCGATGAGTTCCAGTTCCCCCTTCGCGTCTACCTCGACTCGCTGGAACGAGCTCGTTTCATCGCTTCAGCCGTATGGCACCGCATCCATCGTCCGCTGGGCACCCTGGTACATTTTCGACGGAGTTAGTCCAACCCGGCAAGCATGATCATGACCGGGCCTGCCGGATTCTTTGTGGATGGGTCGGCGTGACCTCCACGGCTTGGGGCCGTGGTGCGGGAATGCTCACGCATGACTTCCTACCGACTCGGACGGCAACGACGACAGCATCGTCGACGGACCGTGACGAGCTGGACCCGGTGGCCGACCGGCTGGTGGCCCAGACCTGCACCGACGGGGTCGCCCTGACCGGGCCGGGTGGGCTGCTCGGCGGGTTGACCAAGCGGGTGCTGGAGACCGCGCTGGCCGCGGAGCTGACGGACCACCTGGGCTACGAGCACGGCGACCCACGACCAGGCGGCAACGCGCGGAACGGGACGACACCGAAGACGGTGCGCACCGACATCGGGCAGGTGCGCATCGACGTGCCGCGGGACCGGGCGGGCAGCTTCGAGCCCGCGGTCCTGCCCCAAGCATGTGCGCCGGCTGGTCAGGTTCAACGAGGGCGGTGGCCCTGGGAGCGGCACTGGCAGCGGCTCTGGACCGCTGTCATGACCGTCTGAACAGCGATCCCCGGCCCGACGTCCTGACAAACCCAGGAGACGGCGGGCCCGACCGGCAGGACACACACGCCCATGCGGCCGAAACAGCGGGCGTGGCTGGCGAAGCTCAGCAGCCGACGCTCAGCCGCACACCAAGGTGGATGAGGCTGATGTGGGAGAGCTCGCAGAGGCCAGGTATTGGTTTGTCCACCGACCAGTCTCGGAGGTTGTCGGGGGCGACATCGCGGATCGGGCGTTCATGCGCGGCATGTTGAGTCGCGTCTGCGTGGGCCACATCGGCGGTGGATTCGAAAAGCGTCAGCACCTGATGGTGGTAGCGCCCACCCTCGAACTGCTGTCGCAGCGCCTGGACGCATCGCTGCGCACCACGCTCGAGATCCAAGGCATGAGACCACCGACACCTCACTAGGGCGGACGTGAGCGCTCGCGTCCTTCACGTTCTCCCCCGGGTGGCCCACGTTCTGGTTGGCCACCCGGGCGAGTCGAGCGCTGCGGCCGAGGCACGTTCCACCCGGGCACGCTAGCCGAGCCCAGAACTGGCGCGTAGCCGGGCGTGACCCGTCGGTGTCCGGCTGATCGGGGACGCTGCCGTGCTCAGGCGGTTGAGGGCATGGATTAGCATCGAGACATGGCTCGCGCGTCCGGGTGGTACCCCGCTCTTGCAGGGTGTCGCGTCGTCAGTCCCAGGTCGAACCGACGCCCGATCCATGTCAGCGCATGCTGATTGACCCCGCCAGCCTTGGACAGGCCCTGACGCTCGCTCGCCGTGAGGCCGCGCACGTGCCGCGGCGGCTCAGGGACCGCTGGGTTTCCGCTGTGCCTTCGCCCCCTGGCGCGAGCGACCTGGAGAACGGCACCTTCACCGACCGGCTCGATCGCGACCGACGCCACATCATTCCGTGGCTCGACCGGACTGCTCCGCTCGCCGATCGCCGGATACTGGAAATCGGGTGCGGCCCCGGCGCGTCCACGCTCGCCCTGGCGGAGCAGGGAGCTCGGGTGACGGCGGTCGACGTGGACGAGCAGATTCTGTCGTCGGCGCGACGGCGCCTGGTCACTGTGGGCTTGGACGCCGAATTCATCACGGCCAACGCCGCTGAGGTCGACCGTGTGCTGCCAGAAGCCCGCTACGGACAGGTCATCTTCTGGGCCTCGCTCGAGCACATGACGCTGTCCGAGCGTCTTAGCCGCGCCGTGAGGGCTGCGTGGTCGATGCTTGGGCCCAGGGCGGATTGCTGACGCTGATCGAGACCCCGAACCGGCTAGTGGTACGTCGACTCCCACACGTCGCGCCTTCCGTTCTACCTGTGGCTACCCGACGAACTCGCCTACCTCACCGCGGGAGACAGTGCTCGAGAAGGGTTCGGCGACCGATACGGGGATCCGGACCTGGACCGGTTCGACGAAGTTCCTCTTGGCGCGGCCGCGGCTTCAACTACCACGAGTTCGATGTCGCTCTGGGGACGTCGGCACGCAACGCGGTCGTGTCGTCGATGCAACTTGACCGTCGACGACGCTCTTTGATTCGCAGGGCCGGGTGGCGGCTCTCCACCGCTGGTCGCTACGAATCCATTCTCCACGGAGCCGCCCCGGACCTCCCGCGCGACTACCTGCAGCCTTTCCTATACCTGACGATCGAGCGCCGCGCGTGAGCCCTGCACTCGCCTACTCGTTATTGCGCCGCCAGAAGATCCCGGAGTGGTCGATCGGCACGATCGGTTCAGCGATCTGGTGGGCGGCCCGGTACTCGTCAACGGCGGCGCGGCATCCGGCGATCTGCCCGTAGTCATCAACGATGACGTATCCGCCCGAACTGACCTTCGGGTACAAGGCGGTCAGCGCGTCACGGGTCGACTCGTAGTAGTCGCCGTCCAGCCACAGCAGGGCGAGCCGATCGGCCTCGATCGTGGCCAGCGTGTCTGAGAACCAGCCGACGACGAAGCGGACGCGCTCGTCAAGTAGGTCATAGCGCTCGAAGTTGGCCTTTACGTCGTCGAGTGACACGGCTAGTTCGTCATGGCCCGAAAGGTCGTCGGGAACGTCCAGCGCGTGGACCGCCGTGGGGAGCCCCTGAAAGGAGTCTGCTGCCCATACCAGCCGTTCCTCGTCGCCGTAGGCGGCCAGTGCCGCGCGCATGAAGATCACCGCCCCCCCACGCCACACGCCGGTCTCCATGAGGTCGCCAGGGACACCGTCGGCGAGAACCGTCCGGAGACCGTCGTGCAGGTTGTCGAGCCGTGCCGAACCGATCATCGTTTCGGCCTGCGCTGGCCAATCCAGCCCGGCGGATCGGAGATCGCGCAGCGGACGTCCGCGTCTGATGAGTGATGGTGTAGCCACGCTGCCCTAGAAGGCGCTGCGCTGGATCGACAATCCAGCGCTTCCAGTTCTCGGCGTGCACGGGGCGCTGAATGACTGCTTGCTCGTCGTTTCCGAGAAAGAGTTCTCGTGTCAGCACCCGCTTCAGCAGTGACAGGTACAGTTCGGCTGGCGCATCTCGCATGGTGGTCACGCTAGTCAAATTATCTGCCTACTCGCGCGCGGCCGACAGAACGCCTAGCGGCTCAACCGCTCGATCGCATCCTCGATCCGTGCCGCCGCGGACGGGTCGTGAGCGAGTGGTCGGGTGAAGATCTCGCGGATCCGCTCGAGCTGGTCGCGGTCCCGGTCCCACCACCCCAACCGCATCAGCGCCTCGACAACCTCATCGCCGAATCGGCGTCCCACTACGCGCGCCGGATTCCCGACCGCGATGTCGTAGGGGCCGAGCAGGCTGGTGAGCACGGCTCCGGCACCGACGACGGCACCATGCCCGATCGTCACTCCGGGCAGGACAATCGCACCATGGCCGATCCACACGTCACTCCCCACGCTGATGGGGTCGGTGGCGACGGCCGAGGCCATCACCGCGTCCAAGAGGAGAGGGGTGGTGTTGATCGCCAGATGGTCGATCGGATGCCGGGAGGTGTGCAGCGCTACGAACGGCGCGAACTGGCAGTAGCGGCCGATCTCGATCGGTCCAGACAAGAAGCCGGCGCGGTGGATTGTGGTGCCCCGTCCGATCGCTACCCGTCCGACGAAGCGCGTCATCGTGACCACCCGGTTGCTGCCCTCGAACGAGACCTCATCCAAGCCGGCAACCCGGGGGTTGCGTCCTCGCCGACGACGACATCGTCACGCCTGGCGTCGTGCACGACGTACCGCTGCCTACGTCGGTAGGTCCCGGTCGCCAGCCGCGTTGTGACCCCACCGACCGTGCGGCGAACCGCATCGCGACGTCAGCCCCGCGATCCTGACCGGCGAAGCCTGGCCGTCGAGGGCCGACGAGGCGGCCGATGGTCTGCTCGGTCGTGAGCCGACCGGGCGCTCGGACTGCCGACTGGTATCCCCGGGTGGACCGTCTGGAAATGGACGGTGGGACGGTCGGTGGCGGCCTCGACCGTTCGCCAGAGGGTCATCGAACCGACCTTGCCCGGCGTGTGCAGGCACACTGGGCGTGGTGGCAACGAGAGGGCGATGGGATCTGTGCGACGCATCCGAACTGCCCGCTCCCAAGTGGACGCCGGCGTCATCAGCCCCACCTCCAGCCGGCCTCCGAAGGCCCGCGATGCGGCGTCGGCGCTTGGCGTCTCGTTCCCATGTACGGCTCGGAACTTCGCTCAGGCGCGGTGTCAGTTGGTCCAGGACCGCATCGTGCGACCACGAAGTCCGGGTGTCGACACTGATCAGCTGTCGACGGACTCGGGATGCTCCGACAGCATGCTGTGCAGGCTCGGGGCGATGGAGGCCAGGTTCCGGACGCTGGCCGCCATTTGGGTTGGCGGCGAGGAGGTCTGCGTCGGCCACGGCCAGGCCAAGTCACCTCGATTACGTACAGCCCGCCAGGTGACTAGTTGTGGAAGAGGATGTCGAAGCTCGCGATGGTGGACGCGAGCTAGTGCGGGGCGCCGTCGATCACAAGGCTGAGGGCGGCGATCCGTAGCTGTCTAGGATGTGGCTGATCGCCCCACGTCGGCATGGTCGACGCCCCAGTGGGGGTGGACGCCGTGGGTGGCGCGGGGTCGTCGAAGGCGTCGATCCGCGGATCGGCGGTGTAGTCGATGCCGCCGCGCCCTGGGCAGAGCGACCTCATTCCAGAACACCATGCTCCCTCCGCGGTAGATCCCTAGCTCGATGAGAACGAGCGGCTCCGGCAGAGCGAAGCGCTCTGACAGTGCTGCGTAGCGCTCGATTATCTGGCGAGTCTTGTAGGGCTGAGCCGGTCGACCGAGCCGGCCGTGGTGAGGTCGGGAGGACCGATCGTGAAGCGTCGACCGTTGATCGAGAACTCGTCATCGTCGGTCCACTTGAGTGCGTCAAAGTCCACGGGCTCGCTCCACTTCGCTGGCGAGGAGACGTATGTACAGGTCGCCGTCACGAGCGTCGGGTTCGAGGTAGTTCCCCTCTGCCCACTCGTTCCAGCTCTTGACGAACACCAGGCGGGGACCTGACGGACGCTCGGCAGCAGCACGCAGGACGCGCCTCGCGTGGCTGACGAAGTCATCACTGGTCCGGTCGGTCAGCACGACACCGCGGCGTCCTGAGCGCGGTGTGTTGTCCCAGTTGGTGAGAAGTGTCGGGTGCACGTTGGGATCACTGAGGTCGTACGCCTCGACGACGGCGCGATAGGAGGCCCGTGCCGGCCCGCGCTGCCACCGTCGCCGGAGAGGGAACGCAGTGCCTACGGGCTGTGCCCATGCGTCAAAGCCTAGGTCGCCGGGCGCGTACCCGCGAACCAGCTCTCCTACGAGGTAGAGGCCGGGTAGCTCGGCCTCTACGGCGAGCGTCCGCCAGACGTCTGGGATCCGCTGCTCGGTGGGTAGCAGACTCGGCGACTGCACGTAGATGATCGGCGACCCGTCGCTCGTTGTCAGGTATCTCCGGTCGCGCAGCATCGGCAGCAGGTATTGGAAATGGGCGACTGCATCGTCAGCACTCGGGTATCGCTGCTCGATCAGGACTCGGTTGGGTGCGCCATGCCACACCCCCGTCCACGACTGGTTGGCCCAACCGATACAGAACCCGAACTCCGGTTCACCGGACTCCACGACTTCGCGGAGAGGTCGTTCGAGAAGTCGCGACCCGCCGCCGAACCAGTAGTGCCAGTAGCAGAAGCCGTCAAGGCCCGCCCGGTGTGCGAGGTCCGCCTGCGCCGCCCTGGTCTCGGGAACCCGGAGGTCGTAGAAGCCGAGGCGGCCAGGAAGCTGTGGCTGGACGTGGCCGCGGAAGAGCGGACGGGCACGCGCAACATTGGTCCACTCGGTGAAGCCCTTGCCCCACCACCGATCGTTCTCGGGGATCGGGTGGTATTGCGGGAGGTAGAGTCCAATCACGCGAATGGGTTCACCGGTGTCCCGCGCGTCTCCTGACCACCGCCATCGCCCTCGCTCATCTGCTCGGGAACTCTGGCACGCGTGCCACCGGCTTCTGACCTGAGCATGACCGACTCAGATTCGGCCCGGGGGACGCCACGAAGCTTGCCGTCAAGCCTGCCCAGAGTGGTGCCGGCGACGGCGGAGAGGCGTGCTCGTCCGGCCGCGTAGGCGATGAGGTGCGGTCGAATTCCGAGCCACGCGAGGCTCTGGCCGACGCGGCGCAGCGGCACGTCCCGTGCCACACCGGGATGGATTCGGGCCAGCTGCACCGAGGCACGGCCGCGTCGGTAGCGCTGCCGGAAGATTGCCGCTGGACGTGCCCGTAGCGATAGTCGACGACGGCGTCTGCCACGAAGCGGACGGTCACACCGGCGTTGCGAGCGCGGATGCCGAAGTCGACGTCCTCGGCGGCTAGAAGACGTTCGTCGAAGCCTCGGAAGCCTCTCGAAGTCGGCACGGGTGATCGCCATGTTGCCCGTGGCGGCGAATCCCATCCTCGAGCCGTCGGCGTGCTCGCCGGCGTTGATCGGTGCGGGGACGCTGTCCAGGATGGCGTCCGATCGCTCATGATCGATCCGCAGCGCTCCAGTTGTCATCGTGCCGGGCACTACGGGTTCCACAAGGCGAGTCAGCCAGTCGGTGTCTACGAGGTCGTCGCTGTCGCAGAAGGCCACCACTGCCCCTCGGGCAAGCCCACCCCGACGTTGCGGGCGTGCGAAGCCCCTTCGCGCTCCGCACTGCCGAGACGTAGCGAAGCACGAAGGCCACTCGTCGGCGATCGAATGGACGATGGCCAGGGTGTCGTCGGTCGAGCCGTTGTCAACGACGATCACCTCGAATGTGGCGTGACTCTGTGACCGGAGCGCATTCAGCTGGCGTCCAATCGTGGCTGCCGAGTCGAGAGCCGGCATCACCACCGACACTGCCGGTGCTTCGGGATCGACCAATGGGGAGTGGGACCAGCGCTGGCGCAGAGCTGCGCTCCAGCTCCTCTGGCGTGTACATGTGGCGGGCGAGGCGGGAGCCGTACATCCGTGCCACGTAGTCGGCGGGAGACGAGCCGACTCCACCATACGTCCCGGTAGGCATCGCCGTACGGCTTCCTGTCGGAGCGGTTGCGTTCCGGGACGACAACGTTGTCGACCTTGAGGAATTCGGCGATGGCGGGCCCAGCAGCCGGACCCAGATCCTCGTGCCGCAGCACCAAGACTCGCGCCCTGTCGGTGTCGATGACGACCGGTCCCGCAGTGGGCTCTCGTGTGTGTGCAAACAGGTCAACGCCAACGGCCGATTTGAACTCGTCGTCGTACCAGCCAGAGCGGAGGTTGTCATGCTCACGGGATGCCAGGAACCGGGATGTCAACTCGTCGACTGAAGCGTCGAAGTCATCGAAGACCCGGTAGCTGTCGTTGGCCTGGAACACGGCCGAGAGGTTCCGAGCGATCCGGATCACGGACGACCGTCACGACCTCCTTGCGGCGGGCTCCAACGCCAACGCCGCCGCAACCGGACGTAGATCCCTCGCCACGCGTATGTCCCCCGCCAAGCATTAAGCGGGAGCCGAGCGCCTGCTCGCCTGGTCGGCGGAACGATCGCCGCCCCGGGTGACAGCGTGTACGTGGAGAACCGGACGACTGCCCGAGGGTAATGCTGCGTTCGACGTGAAGTACGTGATCGGCTGCTTGCGTTGATCCTCGAGCGCCTTGTCGCGGCTGATCGTTACGATCGGCTGCTTGGACCGATGCTGCCGTACGATATGATGGATCGGACGCCGTACCTCCGCCGTGTTGCCACCTGATGGTACCAGGTACTCTTGCCTGGCTGCTAGCTCGGACTGGGAAGTCCAGTGGCAGCGGCGAAATCCGGTCCGGATGTCGCACGAAGTCTGGAGCCGTCTGGCTGTCGGTGACCGGCGGGGATCCGGTGGAATCGGCTCGACAGGCGCCTCGGCGTCGCAGCAGAACGGTCTGGGGGGCGTCTTCGCCGCTCGTTGACGACGTGGTGATGGCGTCTAGTGTCGGTCCACCACGACGGGGAGGCCAGAGCAGAAGCAGGAACGCCACACCTGCACTCGCTGCGCGCCAGGGCGCCGAGGTTGGAGAACGACGACCAGGCGAAGGCGAATATGCCCGTGTAGACGATGCACATCAGTACGTACGGACGTCTCAGGACAACGGTCGGCAGGTTGGCCAGCCGTCTCCACGAGACGAAGAACAGGGCGAGCACGACCATGGTTTCGACCGCAGCCACAAGGGTTCCGATGGAGTTGGCCTCAAGAACCGTGGGCCGGAACAACACCGTGAACGCCGCGTACGGGTAGTCGAGCGGGTTGGTCGGCAGTGGCCGGTCGATCTGCGATCCGCCCTCGTCGGTGCCTGTCGAGGCGCGCTCGACCAGGGCCCCGACGGCGTCGACGCTGCTCTCGGTCTCGACGTACTGCGGGAGAATGCGGTCTGCAGCCTGCCCGAGCGCGAAGGCCGTGATCACGATGAGGCCGACGACCACCAGCAGTCGTACAGCAGGCCCGAAGATGGGTGGCCGCTTTCCGCTGCGTCGAAAGAGGAATGACAGCGCGATCGAGCCCAGCACCACGGCCGTCACGTGTGGCCGAACCAGATACGTGGTTCCCAGCCCGATCGCCAGTGACGCCCACCACCAGGGTCGTCGTTCGAGCAGCCGGGCGGCCCCGTAGGCGCTGGCTCCGAGCCCGAAGAGCATCAGCGCTTCTTTGCCGATGCTGGATGGCCAGAACAGCAGGGAGGGCAAGAAGAACAACAGGAGTGCGTAGCGCCGCTGGTCTGCCTCGGGGAAGCCGATGAGCGCGGCGCGGTGGAAGAAGAAGAGCCCCCAGAAGGCGATCCACGAGAAGACCAGGAAGCCTCCCGGTCGTGTCGGTCCCATCACTGTGTAGAGCAGACCGGTGAACTGGTCGATGAACGGGGTGCCGACGTCGCTCGGGATGATCTGGCTCAGGGGGAGCTCGCCACGGTGGAAGGCGTTGGCAATGGCCGCGCCGTTGACGTCGTACCGCTGGGAGTCGCCGCTTCCGTACAGGTCGATCGTGACGAAGTACCGGATAACCGACGCACCCATCTTCGCAACAAGCGCCACGATGATGAGTCGCGTCAGCGGAACCTCGTCTCCTCGGGTTACCCGCCAGATGATCAGCGCCCCGAGCGCAACCAGTACTGGGGCGAGGATGAGCAGCATCCACCGGTCGTAGGGCCAGCGACCCATCGCGAACGCGAGAAGCGCCAGGTAGACACCCGCGAGGGTGAGCCCGGCAGTAGCGATCGCCGTGGAGCGATCAAGCCGGAACTCGGCCAACGGGGTCGTCATCGGCGTGTGCGCGTCAAGTGCGCTGCGCGGCGGTTTCCGGCTGCGAGTCGTCGGTCGCGTCGGGGTCGGCCTCGGGTGCCGCTGACTGGGCGTCGGTGGCAGGATTGGAGGAGCGGCGACCCCGTCGACCGCTGCTTCGGCCGGCCTTGTCGTCGGCCCCCTCCTCCTGCGACCGGTAGTAGTCGTAGTAGCCACCACGACGGGTCGTTCCCGAGCCGGTGTCGGTCAGGGTCACGGCCACCTGCTCGGCGCCTCCGAAGCGAATCAGCTCGCCGGCTCGCTCGGCCGCGGTGGTCGCCGTGTGGCCCAGGCGACCCACAAGCACGACGACCTTCGCCACCGGGACGAACTCGAGCGCCTCGGTGGTGACGCCCAGTGGCGGGGTGTCGATGATGACGACGTCGACTCGGCCTTCGAGCTCACGGACGAGCTTGAGCGTCGCACGAGTCAGATCGCCGGGGGTGCCTCCCAAGGGTGACAGGTCCAGCAGGTCGACGCTGGGGATCTTCGTGGGCGTGAGGAAATCGGCCGCGTCCAGCCGGTCGATGCCCGCCAGGCCAGCAGGCAGCGGGGGACGCTCCTCATCCACGACGGCGGTGCTGGCCATCGGGCGGCGGAAGTCGGAGTTCACGATGATGACGCTGCGGCCGGTCTCAGCGAAGGCGGAGGCGAGGTTGACCGACGTCGTCGTCTTGCCTTCAGCCGGGGCAGGAGAGGTGACGAGGAGGACGCCAACGTGGTCGTCAGTGGCCGACGGCTGACCCCCGGCCGCCATGAAGGTCAGGGACGTGCGCAGGGACCGGTAGGCCTCGGCGGCCGGGTTGTGCTGCTCGGGCCCCACGACCAGCCGCTGCCCACGCTGCTTGCGGTTGAACGTGGGGATCTCCGCGACCACGGCGTTTGCGAAGGCGTCCTCGGCGCGACGTCGGTCGCGCAGTCGCGAGTCAAGGCGCTCGACCACCAGCGCCACCCCGGCGCCGAGCAGGGCGCCGATGAGGGCTGCCAGCGGCACTCGGGTGGATCGTGACTGGGGTGGAGTGAAGCCTCCGGTGTCGACCTGCACAGGCTGGGCGCGTTCCAGCGTTGTGAGGTTCAGCGTGCCTTCATCTGCGCTGGCGAGAGACCGGTAGGTCTCGTAGGCGATGCTGTACTCGCGGACCGCGGCGTCACGCCGTGCGCGCACCACCTCGCTGCCCTGGGCCGTGCCGTCGGGGCCGAGGTCGCGGGCGATCTGGCGATCGAGCTCGTCGATCTCTTGCTCCAACCGCTCCACGTCCTCGAGCGTGCCTGTCAGGTTGCGCTGACGGATCTCCTCCTGACGTGCCGACAGGTAGGCGACAGTCTCGTCGGCGAAGGCGTCGGCGATTCGGACGGCGTCGTCCGGGTTCTCTTGCGCGGTGGTGAACCTGAGCGTGCCCGTCGTCGGGTCGCTCTCGACGGTCACCTGAGCGGCCAGCGCGGCGGGCGGGCCGCTCCAGCCGAGCTGCTCGGCGGCCAGGCGGGGCACTTCACCTGTGGTGGCGAAGACGGGTACTTGGGCGAATGTGATGGTGCCGACCTCGCTGGTCGAGCTGAATGTTTCCAGGGTGGACAGCATCGTGTGGGTGGCCCGGTACTGGCTCTGCACCTGGGTTGTCTCGGCGCTGGACGACGGGGTGGCGATGAATGCGAACAGGGCGCCCATGAATGCGCCGATGGCGATGATCGGCCATCGCCGAATCAGCGACCTGACGTAGTCGATCGGTTCCACAAGTCCTCCGTGCCCCGTCTGCGACCGTCAGGGTATCGGAGGTCCGACCACAATCAGGACGTCAAGATCAGCGCCGAACGCTGCCCAGTTGGGGTCTTGCGGGTCGGCGCGGGTGACCTGGTCGGGGCCGACCCCCACGATGCGGCCGACCGTCAGGGCCGCCACGCGACGACCGGGAGCGTTCAGCACCTGCGTGCCCGCGGACTCCGCTACGGCGTCGATCGGCTCGAGCGGCTGGAAGCCCTGCTCGGCCAGTGCGCCCGTGGCCAGTCCTGCCGCACCGTTGTTCGCCCCGGCGTTGAGCACCTGGACGCGGATCTCCGCTCTGCGTTCGGCCGAGATCTCCTTCGGCTCTTGCCTGGGAGTCTCTGTCGGCGATGGTTGCGGCGACGCCTCGGGCGCTGGTGACGTGGTTGGGGTCGCGGTGGGTGGGGCCAGTATCGAGTCGTCGGGCGCGGGCGCTGTGACAGCGGTGACGCTGCTCGACTGCGGCCACAGTGTGAGGGCGAACAGCACGATCACGCCGATGACCGCAAGGCCGCCCGCGATGTCGATCCCCCTGAAACGCACTCGAGCAGGGTACCGAAGCCCGCGACCGCAACAGGATCAGCGTTGATCCGTACTCTGGATGCGATGTCGCGACGTGCCCTTCGCTTGGTGGTCGACCTGATGGGTCGGCCGATCGATGGACTGCTCGCCGGGGTATCTCGCTCGGCCGTGGTGACCCTGATCTACCACCGTGCGGGACAGCGATCGCCGTCACCTGTCGACATCGACTCGGACACCCTGCGCGAGCAGCTGGACGTGTTGGCACAGACGGGTCGCGTCGTGACTCTCGACCAGGCGCTGGACTCCCTTCGAGGTGACGCGCCTGTGACTGACGAGCCACGCGTCGTCATCACCGTGGACGATGGAACCGCGGACTGGCCTGATGTGTTCGTCCCGGCCTTGGTGGAGCGGGGCCTGCCAGCGACGTTCTATGTGGCCACGGACTTCGTTGAGCGCCAGCTGCCGTTTCCGGACGCCGGTGCACCGGTCAGCTGGGCGGGGCTCACGGACATGCTGGCGACTGGCTTGGTGACGATCGGTTCCCACACGCACACTCATCGGGTGATGGCAGATCTGTCGTCGTCGCAGGCGCACGAGGAGGTGGACCGGTCGGTTGAGCTCATCGAGGACCGGCTCGGTGTGACGCCGAGACACTTCGCCTACCCGAAGGCAGTGGCGCCGACGCCGGCTGCCGAGGTGGTGGTACGCCGGCGGTTTGCCAGCGCAACCCTCGCTGGCAACCGATCCGCGTCGGTGGGTGATGACGTGCACCGGATCGGACGCCACGCCCTGACGGTCGGCGATGACGCATCGACGTTCCGGCGAAAGATCGACGGCGGGATGCTGCTGGAAGGCTGGCTGCGCGAGCGCCGAGACGCCTGGCAGGTCAGCCGCGCAGGGCCCTAGCCACCAGGGCGGAGACTCGGTCGACCTCGTTGGGCGTCAGCCGCGACCCGCTCGGTAGACACACCCCGCGTGCGAACAGGTCGTCGCTCACTCCTGTCACGTGCGCAGTGCGCCCGGCGAATACCGGCTGCTCGTGCATGGGCTTCCACAGCGGGCGCGCTTCGACGTCCTCGGCGACCAGGGTGGATAGCACCCGGTCACGAGCGTCCGCCGACGGTGTGACGATGCACGTGAGCCAGCCGTTCCACTCCTGGCCGGGGGCGAGGGGCATGAAGTCCACAGTGGTACCGAGTGCGGCTCGGTACTGGTCGTTGCTCCGCCGCCGTGCACGCACCATGTCGGGCAGTCGCTCGAGCTGGGCCCGACCCAAGGCCGCCAGCAGGTTGCTCATGCGGTAGTTGAAGCCCACGTCGGTGTGCTCGTAGTGCGCGACCGGTTGGCGTGCCTGGGTGGCTAGGTAGCGCACCCGGTCGGCCACCGTGGGATCGGGCGAGAGCACTGCCCCACCGCTGCTGGTCGTCATGATCTTGTTGCCGTTGAATGAGAACACGCCGATGTCGGCAAGTGTCCCCGCCGAGCGACCGTGCGACGTTGAGCCAACCGCTTCGGCGGCGTCCTCCACCACGGCGACGCCCAGCTCGCGGCACAACCCGCCGATGGCGTCGTAGTCAGCGCACTGGCCGTAGAGGTTGGTCACCACGAGGGCGCGGGGTAGCCGGTTCGCACGTCGGCGTTGGTCGAGCACGTCGGCGAGCAGGTTCGGGTCCATGTTCCAGGTGACGCGGTCGCTGTCGACGAACACCGGCGTCCCACCGGCATGGACGACGGCGTTCGCCGACGCCGCGAACGTGAACGTCGAGACCAGCACGTCGTCGCCGGGCTGGACGCCGCTGACGAGCAGGGCCAGGTGCAGGGCTGCCGTGCCGCTCGACACCGCCGCGACCCCGGACCAGCCGGTGAACGCGGCAAGGTCGCGCTCGAAGTCGTCCAGGTCGGGGCCTACCGGAGCCACCCACCCGCTCTCGAGGGCCCGCAGCACATAGTCACGCTCAAGCTCGCCGGTGTCCGGGGGGCTCAGGTAGATGCGCCGATGAGCTGTGGAGCCGTCAGAGGAGCTCGACGGACTCACCCCGCAGGCGGTTGCGTGTGTCGAAGACGTACTGCGCGTTCGACGTCACGAGGACGTAGTCGACATCGTCGTGGTCGGTGACAAGGACGACAGCGTCTGCTCGCGAGACCTCCTCGGCGGTGAGCGGTACGCGTTCGGCCATCCTGTCCAACGGGTGGTCACCGATGTGCGAGTCGTGGACGGCGACATCTGCGCCCAGGGCCGCCAGACCCTCGACGACTCCGACGGCCGGAGTCTCTCGAGCGTCGTTGGTGTTCTTCTTGTAGGCGATCCCCAAGACGAGCACGCGGGACCCCTTAACGGCCTTGCGTCGCTCGTTCAGCCCGAGCTGCACGCGGCGGACGACGTAGTCGGGCATGTGCTTGTTCACGTCGTTGGCGGTGTCGACGAAGCGGCTCGTGGCGCCGAGCTGACGCTCGATGCGCCACGACAGGTAGGAGGGGTCGATGGGAAGGCAGTGCCCGCCCACGCCGGGTCCAGGCCAGAAGGCCGTGAAGCCGAACGGCTTGGTGGTGGCTGCGCCGATGGCCTCCCAGATGTCGACGTCGAGGGCCCGAGCGTGCATCGCCAGCTCGTTCACCAGGGCGACGTTGACGTGCCGGTAGGTGTTCTCCAGCAGCTTGGTGAGCTCGGCGACGCGGGTGTGGGTGACTGGCACGGTCTGCTCGACCAGCCGGTCATAGAAGCCCTGCACGGCGACCAACGACTCCGGGTTCAGGCCGGCCACCACCTTGGGCGTGCGGACGAACGTCCACTCGGTGTTGCCCGGGTCGATGCGCTCGGGGGAGTAGCCGACGTGAAAGTCGACACCGGGCTTCAGGCCGCTGTGTCGCTCCAGGGTCGGCGCGAGCAGCTCGTCGGTGGTGCCCGGATACGTGGTCGACTCCAGCACGACCGTGCAGCCGCCCCGCACGAGAGGACCGAGCAGGTCGGCGGCCGACTCGATGTACGAGAGGTCCGGCACCCCGTCGGCGAGAGGAGTCGGCACGGTGATGACGGCAACGTCGAACGGCTCGAGCGCGTCGGCGTCGCCGGTGGCGCGGTAGCGACCGGTGGCCCAGGCAGCCTGGACATCGGCATCTGCCACGTCGACGACGTGGGACCGCCCGGCGGTCAGGCCAGCCACCTTCGCTTCGTCCAGGTCGAACCCGACGACGTCGTCGCCGACCTCGACGGCGCGCATCGCCACAGGCAGACCGACGTAGCCCTGGCCGACGACGAGGACCCGTTGAGCGCTTGACATGGCGGCCAGTATCCCCGACCCGCCTAGGGTTGTGTGCCGTGGCGGTGCGGGTGCTGTGGGTGGTCAAGGGCCTCGGTCCCGGCGGGGCCGAACGGCTGCTTGTCGCCGCCGCCCGTGCCCACGACCCTCGGAAGGTGCAGATCGAGTGCGCCTACGTGCTGCCGTACAAGGACCACCTGGTGTCGGCGCTGGAATCGGCCGGAGTTCGGTGCACCTGCCTGTCGCAACGCGACGACGACATCCGGTGGCCGCTGACGTTGCGGGCGCTCATCAGCGAGGGTGGGTTCGACGTGGTGCACGCCCACTCACCGGTGCCCGGCTCGGTGGCCCGCACGATCGTGCGAACGATGCCGGCGAATCGGCGCCCGGCCTTGATGAGCACCGAGCACAACACGTGGGCGCGTCATCGGCTGCCGACCCGGCTGCTGAACGGTGCGACCGGCCGCTGGGACGAGGTGACGTTCGCTGTTAGTGAGGAGACGCGGGCGTCGATCAGCGGCCCCGCAGCATCGCGAGCGCAGGTGCTCACTCACGGCATCGACGTCGACGAAGCCGCAGCGCAGGCGAGGGGTCGGGACGAGGTGCGGTCCGAATTCGGCATCGACCCAGATGCCCTCGTCATCGGCACGGTTGCCAACTTCACGGCGCAGAAGGACTACCCGAACCTGCTTGCCGCGGCGCGCCTGCTGATCGACAGTGGGACCGCCGCAACCATCGTCGCCGTCGGCCAGGGCCCGCTGGAGGCGCAGATTCACGCCCGAGCCGACGAGCTGGGGCTGGGCGACGCCGTGGTGTTCACCGGGTTCCGCGACGACGCGGTTCGGGTGCTGGGTGCCTGCGACGTGTTCACGCTGGCCTCGGCATGGGAGGGCCTGCCAGTAGCGCTGATGGAGGCACTCGCACTCGGGCTACCCGTCGTCGCGACGCGAGTGGGCGGGGTGGCCGAGACTATGACGGACGGCGAGGACGCCCTCCTCGTCCCGCCGGGCGATCCGCAGGCGCTGGCCTCGGCATGGCGCAGTGTGCTGGCGGACGCGACGCTCGGGGCCCAGCTCGCCGCCGCATCCCGGGCGCGGGCACCAGAGTTCGACGCGTCCGTGGCCGTCGAGACCCTGGAGCAGACATATCTGCGTCTGGCGTCCCGGGACCCGTCGACGGCCGAGGTTGTAGTACCGCAGCCTCCCGCGTCGACGAGTCCGAGGCCACCGGCGCTGGCTATCCGTCCCGCCACGGAGGACGACAGGCCCGCCATCCTGGCGCTGCTCCAGCGGTCGTTGGGCTCGCCTGATCCGCGCTACCCCGAGCTGTTCGCCTGGAAGCACGACCGGAACGTCTTCGGTCCGTCACCCATGTGGGTCGCGGTGGACAGGGAGCGGGTCGTGGCCTTCCGGACCTTCCTGCGCTGGGAGTTCCTCCGCGGCGGCCAGGTCGTGCGCGCCGTGCGCGCCGTCGACACCGCCACCGACGCGGACTACCAGGGACGGGGTCTGTTCCGGGCACTCACTATGCACGCGGTGGAGCAGATGCGCGACGAGGGCGTCGCATTCGTGTTCAACACACCGAATGACCAAAGCCGGCCCGGCTACCTGCGCATGGGATGGCGTGATGTGGGTCGGGTGCCGGCGGCCTTTCGCCCGGTCGGCCCCCTGTCGGCTCTGCGGCTGGCTCGGTCTCGGGTTCCGGCCGAGCGGTGGTCGCTGCCCCTGGATGTAGGTGAGTCGGTCGATCAGTGGCTGCGCCGGGGTACGCGACCGACCGTTGTGCGTGGGCCGCGGCATGTCCGTGAGCTGACCACCAACGTCTCGGACCCCTACCTGCGCTGGCGCTATGGGTTGTCGTCCCTGCACTACCGCGTTGTCGACGACGGCGACGCCGCGATCGTCGTGCGGGCACGGAAGCGGGGGCAGGCAACCGAGCTGAGCCTGGTGCAGGCGTTCGGCGACCTCGCCTACGCAGACCTCCTCGCCGCTCGCACAGCGCGTGATGCGAACGCCGACTATGCACTGCGTGTCGGCACGGCATCTGCAGCGACCGGCTTCGCGCCGTTGCCTGGCGGCGGTCCGCGGTTGACCTGGCGGGCACTTGCCGTCACCGGGATGCCTCCGCTGCCCAACTGGGCACTATCGCTGGGTGACGTCGAGTTGTTCTAGTTGTGGTGCCCCGCTCGTGGCCTACGAGTCAGCCGCCGCAGGGCTCCGGGTCTGCGCGTCAGTGGGCGGAGGTAGGCGGGGACGTCTCGCCACGGCATGGCGCCAACCGCGGTGAGCGCCTGCTGTCGGAAGGGCTTCTCCGCGGCGAAGACGTCCAAGGCCTTTCGGTCCAGTGACGTGATGCGCGTGGAGGTCGCCCAGGCGTGAGCTGGGTGATCGAGGTCCAGGCCCAGCACCTGCCAGGTGTCGGTGATGGCGCGGGCCATGACGGCCTGAACCCGCCAGGCTGTGGCGATGTCGACAGCGGTCCTCCAGTCCACCTCGGTGACGAGCAGCTGCTGCGCGACGTCTCGGTGGGCCCGGTAGTGCCGAAACCCGCCGAGCGCGGCGTGATGGCACGAGTGCAGGAGCCGCCCGGGACCGTCCAGAGTGGGGATGCTGCGTCCAGCCAGCTCGATCGAGTTGCCCACCCCGTAGAGGTCGGCCATGCGGCTGCGCACACCGAACCTGCCGATGGCGAAGCGGCGATGCAGGTCGACTTCTAGGCCCTCGGGCGAGTTGAGGGTGGCACCCTTGCCGAACCGGCTGTCCCAGCCGGGGTTCACCTCGGAGACCTGTCGGCGGCATCCGGCGCTGATGAGCGCGTCGATGGCTCGGTCCCAGTCCATGGGGTGGACGAGCACGTCGGCGTCACCGAACGGCCGCAGCGCAGGGTCGGGATAGTCGAGGTGCGCGACAGCCGCCCCCTTGGTCAGACGCCAGGTGACGCCGGCGTCATCGAGGACCTCCCCGGTGCGCACCACTAGCGCTTCCACGACGACGGATGCGACAAGCTGCTGGTGCCATATGTCGACTACTCGCTCGATCGCTCCGTCGTCGGCGACGATGTCGCCTGCGTCGATCGCGGACGACATCAGCCCGCCTAGCCTGTCTATGCGGGCGATCATCTGCCACCGCCCGTCGGTTTCGGCCGTCAAGGCGACAGGCGGGCCCTTGTGCGGTCTCAGACCGAACCTGGCGGCCACCTGAAGCGCCGACGGGTCAGGCATCGGTGACCACGAAGCCCGACGCCACGAGCTCGGTCAGCACTGGTTCGATGTCAGCGGCGATCCGCGACGGCTCGGCGGCGTAGATGCTCGCAAGGTCGTCAGCCAGCTCACTGAGCGTGCGCCCTCGGTCGAGAAGCTGCCAGACGGACTCGCCAGAGCCGGTGAGGCTGACGCTCGCGCCGTCGACCTTGGCGAGCACGACCAGTCCGGGCGCCATGCGGGACAGCAGGTCGGACCTCCGCCGGTACCGGTTCGCCTGCGTCACGTCGCCCATCAGACCACACGAGGTGGGTGCGGCCGTGATGGCTGACTACTGTCGGCGGGTGCCCCGAGCCGAGCTGCTGACCCCACCGGACGTCGGCCCCCTCGTGCGCACTCGTTCGTTTCGGGTTCGTCACCGGCGGTTCGTCGTGGAGACGAACTCGACCGACCTCGCGAGCACGGTCGAGACGCGCTTCGCCGATCTCGCAGCTGCCGACAACGGCCCTGCCACCGACGCCGGCCCTGACGCTGTAGTCGTCTACAGCGTCATCAGGCACGATGTCTCGGCAAGTCACCCGTGGGGGGTGTGGCGAGACGGCGAGCCGTGCGAGACTACGGTGACACCCGGCTACGTCGTGCCCTACGTGCTGTGGGAGCTGACCAGGCTGCTGCTGGAGAGCACCCCGCCAGGAGTCCCGATCCATGCAGCAGCCGCGACGCGCGACGGTCGGGCTCTCGTGCTGGCCGGCCGTACCCACGCGGGCAAGAGCACCTTGGCAGCGTGGCTCACCCACCGCGGGTGGGGCTTTCTCACCGACGAGGTGGCCGTGCTCGACCTCGACGGCGGTCGTGCCCGGGTACAGCCGTTCTGGCGGCCCATCGGGGTTCGACACGGCGGTCCGCTCGACCCATTGGTCAACCGGACGCCAGATCAGACCGAGTCGCTGGTGCCCGCGTCGTCCATCGGTCCGCTCGGCGCGGAGGCGCCGCTGGCGGCCTTCGTCATGCCCCACTACTCGCCCGGCGACGCCGGTGATCTGACCCCAATGTCGCCCGCGGCTGCGCTGACCGAGCTCACGCGCCACCTGCCGACGCTGCGACGTGAGGGGCGGGCGTTCTTCCGCTCGCTCGTCCCGGTCGTGGAGTCGGTGCCGTCGTACTCCTTGCGAGTCGACGACCTTGACGAGGCCGAAGCTAGGCTGACGACCCTGATGGACGGACTTCGATGAGCCAGACTGAGCCCACAACGGGCGACGTAGCCGTGCCCGAGCGCCCGGCCCCGCACCCGGACGTCGAGACGGCGTTCCTGTCACCCGAGGCCGTGCTGTACGACGACCGATCCGGCTCGGTGATCCATCTGAACGGGTCGGCCGCCGCGGTGTGGATGATGCTCGACGGAACCCTCGACCTCGAAGGTCTGTCGACCGAGCTCGCAGGCATCTTCGAGGTCTCCGCCGAGGTGATCCGGCCAGATGTCGAGACGGCGCTTGCCGTCTTCGCCGAGCAGAGCCTGTTGGCGGAAGGGTCACCGGCCGCGTGAAGGTTCTCGTCACCGGCGGGGCTGGGTTCATCGGGTCGAACCTGTGCCGGCGGCTGGTCGGGCGGCCGGACGTCGATGCCGTGGTCGCACTGGACAACCTGTCGAGCGGATATCGCGAGAACCTCGCCGGCACCGACGTCGAGCTGGTCGAGGGGTCGATCCTGGACCAGGACGCGCTGCGCGGCGCAGCGGAGGCTGCGGATGCGATCGTGCACCTAGCCGCCCGGCCCTCGGTGCCGCGCAGCATCGCCGACCCGGTCGCCAGCCATCTCGCGAATGCGAGCGGGACGGTTGCCGTCCTCGAGGCGGCCCGGGCTACGGGGGCCCACGTCGTGGTCGCCTCGTCGAGCAGTGTTTACGGCTCGAACCCGTCGCTGCCCAAGCACGAAGGGTTGGCTACCCGCCCGCTGTCGCCCTACGCGGCATCGAAGCTGGCGACCGAGGCCTACGCGAACGCCTACCTGCACAGCTTCGGCATGGACACCCTGGCGTTCCGCTTCTTCAACGTCTTCGGGCCCTGCCAACCGGCTGGTCACGCCTACGCGGCCGTCGTACCGGCGTTCGTGGACGCGGCGTTGGCGGGCCGTCCGCTGACCGTCTTCGGGGACGGGACGCAGAGTCGCGACTTCACGTTCGTCGATACCGTGACGGCGGTGATCGCCGACGCGGTGGCACGCCGGGTAGCTGATCCTGACCCGGTCAACCTGGCCTTCGGCTCACGTACCGACCTGCTGGACCTCATCGGGCTGATCGAGCAGCAGCTGGGACACCCGGTGGAGCGCGAGCACCAGCCGGTGCGCACCGGTGACGTCCCGCACTCGCAGGCGGACTCGACGCACCTGCGGGCACTGTTTCCAGATGTTCACCCGACCTCGCTCGAGGATGGTCTGGCGGCCACGATCGCCTGGATGAGGACTCAGCAGCCGTAGTTCTCAGCGCGCGGTTAGCTGAGGCACCAGGTGAACTCCTTTGCGCGCCGCCACCGTCAGGTAGGTGTGCATCACCGTGCGGACGACTCGGTTCTCGTCGAACTCGCGGCGGGCCTTGGCCACGGCCGCGTCCCCCATGCGGCGGCGCATGTCCTGCGAGGCGGCCAGATGGGCAAGCGCGCCTCGTAGACCATCGGCGTCACGGACGGGCACGAGCAGGCCGGTCGTCCCGTCGTCCACGACCTGCCGGCACCCCCGGATGTCGGTCGCCACAACCGGGAGCCCAGCGGCAGCAGCCTCCATCGCCGCCCGAGGTTGGCCCTCACGGTGCGAGGCGAGGACGAAGAGATCGAACCCGGCTAGCAGCTCGGCTACGTCGCCGCGATGACCAAGGAACACGACTCCGGCTGCGCCTGCCTGCTCGATCAGACGAGGGTCGAGGGCATCTGGCTTGTCCGGGTCGTTCCCGCCGACGACGACCAGCCTGACCTGGGGCGCGAGACGACGGACGGCCTCGAACAGCTCGGGGTACCCCTTCTCGGCCACGAGGCGCCCGACACAGCCGACCACGACGGTCTCTTCGTCACCGCCCCATGACGATCGCAGGGACCGTCGCTCGCTGGCCGACAACCGGTCGGGGCGGAACCGCTGCAGATCGACCCCGTTGCCCAGGTGCGTGACCTTGTTCGACCGGGCGAGCCGGAATCGTCGCATCGTCTCGACGTCTTCGGCGTTCTGGACGAGCTCGGCGTCGCAGAACCGGGACGCGAGCGCCTCGAGCGTGTAGACGACGGCGCGGTGCGCCCACGGGTCGTCCTCGGTGGCATAGAGGCCGTGCACGGTGTTGACCACGATCGGTACGCCTGCCAGCCGACCCACGACCCGTCCGTAGAGGCCGGGCTTCGGGTTGTGGGTGTGCAGCACGCTGGGACGCTCGCGCCGCAGGATGCGCCACAAGTCGGCGGCGGCGCGCACGTCCCCACGCGGGCTCCAGCCCCGGGTCGACCCCGCCAGCGCCACGTGGCGCACGCCGCGCTGCTCGAGCGCGTCCACGTAGGGACCCGGCGCGGAGATACCCAGAACCTCGCCACCGGCCTCCACCACGGCGTCCAGCTGAGGCCCGAGCAGCAGCTCCAGGCTCATGTCCACAGTCGTCAGGTGAGCCACCCGTAGCGGACGCTCACGGGTCACGCGTCGGCCTCGGTGGTACCACGAAACTCCCTCATGGTGACCCCACCGACCTGGTCGACGCCGCTTCGGCGCAGCACGGTGCCAACCGTGCGGGCCAGGATGCGCAGGTCCAGGGTCAGGGACTGGTGGTCGACGTACCAGACGTCCATGGCGAGCCGCTGCGGCCACGAGGTCTCGTTGCGCCCGTTCACCTGCGCCCAGCCGGTCACCCCCGGACGCACCTCGAGCCGGCGCGCCTGCTCGTCGGTGTACCGCGGGAGGTAGGACACGGGCAGCGGCCGCGGCCCTACGAGACTCATCTGCCCTCGCACGACGTGCCAGAAGGTGGGCAGCTCGTCGAGGCTGGTCGCACGAAGCACACGTCCCAGACTCGTCAACCGCGCACCGTCGTGCTCGGGGCCCTGCTCGTGCGGCTGCGGCGGCCGCATCGTTCGGATCTTCGCCATCACAAAGGGGCGTCCGCCGCGTCCGCTGCGCACCTGCCGAAACAGCGCCGGGGGTCCGTCCACGACTCGCGTGACGAGGGCGATGGCAGCGGTGAGTGGGGTCGTGAGGACCAGCAGGACGCCACCGAGGAACAGGTCGACAAGCCTCTTCACAGCTGGCGTCCTCCCACGATCAGTCGGGCCAGCACCGTCAGCAGCACCAGGGCCCCGCCGGCCACCACCGCCGCGTTGAGCGCTGACTCCCAGAGTGCGGCCGTCCGGGCCACACCCCCCACGAACAGCAGCTGCAGCAGCACCAGGGCTACTCCTTGCCACTCCGGTGGAATCCCCCGGGCGGGGCCGGGAAGGGCCCTGGCCACAGGGGCTACGAGCAGGAGCCCGAGCATGGCTGCACCGCCGATGATCGCCCCCGGGCGACCGGCCGCTCCCCACAGAACCGCCCAGACCAGTAGGACGTCGAGGAGCAGGACGACCAGTCCGTCGACGTAGGCACGTCCGGTGAGCTCGGCGAGCCAGAGGACGGCGAGCGCAAGCGCCAGGCCGGCGACCTGGCCTGTCTCAGGCGGGCCGAGGTAGATGCCCACCACCGTCACCAGTGCGATGCCGGACGTCACACCCCTCCCGGCCCAGTCGTCGGTGGCTGGGGCAGCCAGTGCAGCCAGGGCGAGTGCGCCGATGGCCACCCACACGAGCCACTCAGGACCGGGACTGCGCAGCAGACCCTCGGCCACGACCCATCCGCCTGCGGCGCCGACGAGCAGCCGCACCGGTGCCGGCCAGGGCCATCGGGCAGCCTGGGCCCGAGAGGGATTCGGCAGCACCCGTCGGACGGTAGTCGAGTCTGACGCGATGGTGGACCTCACCTGTGCACCGCGGGGTACTCTCCTGGTTTGTGACGCATGGGGTTGCTGTGCCGAATCGGGTGGGGACGTGACGTTGTCTGGTTCCAGGCGCGCTCGAATGGACGTGTCGCTGCGGCGCTCCTTCCCCGCCATCCAGGTCGTGGGGGACCTCACCGCCTGGGCTGTCGCGATCCCGTTCGCGACCGTCCTGCGCTACGACTTCGCTGTCGACAAGCCCAACTGGGGGGGCGTGCTGGCGATGGTGCTCCTCGCCTGCGTGCTTCAGGCCAGCGTCGGCGCGGCGTTGGGCATGTACCGACGTCGCTACCACTACGGCAGCTTCGACGAGATGCGCGTCGTCGCCACAAGCATGGCCCTGGTGGGCCTGGGGCTCTTCGTGGTGGCCACCGCTGCGGGAGGTGCGCTGGTGCCGCGCTCGGTGCCCGTGCTGGCGGCCTTCCTGGCGCTCGTCATCGCTGCCGGCATCCGGTACAGCGCGCGGCTGCTCGAGGAGAGACACCTGCGTCCGGCCGAGCACCTGGCTCAGCCGCTTGTGGTGGTCGGCGCGGGCGAAGCCGCAGACCAGATCACCCGGACCATGCGCCGCACCAAGGACAGCCCGTACCGGCCCGTCGCCCTTGTTGACGACGATCCGCGAAAGGCGTCGCTACGACTCAACGGCCTGCGCGTGCAGGGAACCACCGCCGATGTCCTCGACGTGGCCGCGGCCCACGGGGCGTCCGGCGTTCTTGTGGCGATCCCGAGCATCACCGGAGATCGGCTTCGTGAGATGAGCGGTCCTCTGTTGGACGCCGGGCTGACTGTGCTCGTGCTGCCACCCGTGGCGGACCTGCTCGGGCCAGTCGCCGCCTCCGACATCCGTCCCCTGTCGGTCGAAGACCTGCTGGGCAGACACCCCGCCAGCATCGACCCTGGTTCGATCGCTGAGTACGTCCACGGCCGCCGGGTTCTGGTGACAGGAGCGGGCGGCTCCATCGGCTCAGAGCTGTGCCGCCAACTACGCACCTACGGGCCGTCCGCGCTCGTCATGCTCGACCGAGACGAGTCGGGCCTTCATGCCACGCAGCTGCTGATGGACGGCCGAGCGCTGCTGGACTCCCCGTCCCTCGTGCTCGCCGACATCCGTGACCGCAATCGTGTCTTCCAGGTGTTCTCCCAGCACCGTCCCGATGTGGTGTTTCACGCGGCTGCGCTCAAGCACCTCCCGCTTCTCGAGCTGAACCCGGCGGAGGGCTGGAAGACGAACGTCATCGGCACCCACAACGTGATCGAGGCCGCAGAGGCGACGGGTGTGTCGCGCCTGGTGAACATCAGCACCGACAAGGCGGCCGACCCGTGCAGCGTGCTCGGCTACACGAAGAGGCTCGGCGAGCGGATGACAGCCGACGCGGCGCGACGCACGGGCCTGAACTTCGCCTCCGTTCGATTCGGCAACGTGCTCGGCTCGCGTGGGTCCATGCTCGGCACGTTCCAGCGTCAGGTGGCTGAGGGTGGACCCCTCACTGTCACCCACCCCGATGTGACCCGGTACTTCATGACCGTCACCGAGGCTGTGGCCCTCACCATCCAGGCGGGTGCGCTTGCCGATCCTGGTGAGGTGCTCGTGCTCGACATGGGTGAGCCTGTGCGAATCGCGGACGTGGCACGCAGGCTCGCCGACCAGGCCGAACGGCCGGTCACCATCACCTACACCGGACTTCGGACGGGGGAGAAGCTTCATGAGGTGCTGCTCGGTGCGGACGAGATCGACGATCGGCCGAAGCATCCGCTGATCAGCCACGTCCCGGTTCCCCCGCTGACGTTCGAGCAGGCGCGGGCGTGCGCGGCGAGCGGTTCGTCGCTGGTCTCGGCGGCGTCGCTGGAGCTGGCTGTGGGCTGGGGGCTGCACGTGGAGCAGCCCAGCGAACCTGAGGAGCAGGAGCAATGAGACGTGCGGTTGTGACCGGCGGCGCCGGCTTCTTGGGATCGCACCTGGGCCTCGAGGTCGCGTGCGCCGAAGAGGTCGCCTGGCGCGAAGGCTGGATCGGTGACGAGCGGCTGGCCAACCTTGCCCTGGCCACCCCGCTGGTCAAGAGCCGGTACCGGGCCTGCACCCACGGGCTGCTGGATGAGGGGCCCGAGCCGGGGTGAGGAGGGTCCCACGCCGGACCGTCGGCGCTGTGGCGGTGATGGCCGTGGCGCTCGCCGCGTGCAGCGGCGCGCCTGATGACCCAGCCGCGTCGTCGGCGTGGCCGACCCCAGCCGCGTCCGCACCGACCGAGAGTGCGGCCGTGGGGACACCGCCGGAGGAATCGCAGGCAGAGCCCGTCGTCACTGTGATGCGCTACCCGCGGCCGGACGGGCCCGGTGACCCCTGGTCGCACTGGGGTCAAGGCCTCGTGCTCGACGACGGACGGTTCCTGTCGGCGATGGGCAACCACCTGGGCGAGGACGGCGCGTCGTTTCTCTTCTCCTACGACCCAGACACTGAGGAGCTGACCCGGGCCGCTGACCTCGCTGCGGTCATCGGTGGCAACCCCTCGTGGGGCTACGGCAAGGTGCATGGACAGATCGTGGCGGGTAGCGAGGGTGAGGCGTACTTGGCGACGTACTGGGGCACGCGTCGCGGCCTGCGCTACACCCCGTCCTACCAGGGGGACGTCTTGCTGCGGGTAGACACAGAGACGCTGGACGTCGAGCCGCTCACCGTGCTCGTGCCTGAGCACGGTGTGCCGTCACTCGCCGGGTCGCCCGACGGGTCAGTGGTGTTCGCCGAAGGTGTCGACCCCGTCCGGTCGGAGAAGGTAGGCCGCGACACCGGCACATTTGTCGCCTACGACACCGTGCGGGGCGAGGTCGTCTTTCGTAGCGACACCGACGACCACATCGGGTTCCGCTCGGTGATGGCAGGCGTTGACGGGACGGCCTACCTCGCCGGGCAGGACGGCCGGCTGCTCGCTTACGAGCCGGGGGCCTCGCAGCTACGTGAGCACGACGAACGACTGCCCGGGGGCGGGTGGTTGCGGGCCGCGTCGTTCCCCACCGACGACGGGACCGTGTTCGGGGTGACCAGGGGGCCAGAAGAGCTGTTCGCCATTGATCCGGAGGGGTCGATCCGGGCGCTCGGTGAGGCGCAGGGCTACACGACGTCCATGGCCGCCGAGCCCGACGCGTCTCGGTTCTACTACGTGCCGGGGGCTCACGGCGGTCAGCCCGAGCTGAAGGCTCCCGTGGTAGCCGTGGACGGGGAGACAGGGGAACAGACGACTCTCGTGCGGCTCGCCGACCACGTCACCGACAGCCTGGGGCTGCACGTCTCCGGCTCGTACAGCGTGACACTGGACGATGGGGCCGATCGCCTGTTCGTCATGCTCAACGCGGGGCCGTCGCCGGATGACCCCTGGGGCGAGGTGGTGTTGGCCGTGGTCGACCTGGCCGGCGGTGCCGACGGCGACGGGCCAGCCGATGGGCGAGCCGCGGGGTCAGCAGCGCCGTGGCCGTGCGAGGTCGGCTACCAGGCCGGGGCGGCTGGCGCCGCTGGACCACTGGCATTCGAGGACGTCACCGAGGCGACAGGTCTCGATCGGGCCACCTCGGGCATGCACGGGCACGCTGTCGCCAGCGCCGACGTCAACGCGGACGGGTGGATGGACGTGTTCGTCGGCACCTTCGCCGACCGGCCCGTCGAGGACTACCAGCATCGCGGGGCAGAGGGTCCCGCTCCCGACCGCCTTCTGCTGGGTGGGGCGGAGGGCTTCACGATCGACGAGGCGTTCCCTGGTGAGCGTGCGCGCACCAGCGGGGCCGCTTTCGCTGACCTCGACGGCGACGGGGACGTGGACCTCGTGGTGGCCCGCAACGTCCGGGACACCGAACGAGGCCAAGCCCGCACGACCGTGCTGCGCAACGACGGCGGTCGTCTCACTCCAGTGACGACGTTGGACGAGCCCGAGGGCGCCCGCAGCGTCGGCTTGCTCGACTACGACGGTGACGGCCAGATCGACCTGTTCATCGCCGAGGACCGGTTCTCCGGTGGCTCCAGCGTCCTGCTGCGCAACGACGGCGACTTCACGTTCACTGACGTCACCGGCGCCTCCGGGCTGGGGACCGGCGTCGCTGGCCTCGGTGTCGGCACGGCCGACCTCGACCTCGACGGCGACCCTGACCTCGTCGTCGGTGGGTCGAACCGGGTGTTCCTCAACCAGGCCGGACGGTTCATCGAGCAGCCCGGAGCCATCGAGCAGTGGGCCGTGAACGGCGACGAGGACGACCCCGCCGGCGTGGCCCAGGCCGATGTCAACGGTGACGGACGGCCTGATGTGGTGATCGGCCAGCACTACAACAGCACGGTGGACGCTGGGGCCCGCGTGCCTGTCCGGCTGTATCTCAACGAGCCCGCCGGCACTGGTGGTGTGCGCCTGAGAGACGTCACCGAGCAGGCCGGCCTGCCGGCGTTCCCTACGAAGTCCCCGCACGTCGAGATCGCCGACGTCGACGCAGACGGGCGCCCCGACATCGTGACGACCGCGTCCGGGGTAGACGGCTCCCCGATCGTTCTGCGCAACCTTGGCCAGCCTGGCGGAGTGCCGCGATTCGAGGCGTCGTCTGAGCCCGGACCCCCGCAGTACTGGGTCACTGGGGCCACAATCGACGCAGACCGGGACGGTCGGCTCGACATCCTGGTGGTCGAGTGGGAGCCGAGCCTGCCAAGCCGCCTCCTCGGCAGCGTGAGCGAGACCGGTCACTGGCTCGCGGTGACGGCTTCGATGGGATCTGTCGTGGAGGTGTACGAAGCCGGGGCGCGGGGGGATCCGGCGCGACGGCTCGCCCGCGCCGAGGCCGGCGTGTCCAGCGGCTACGCCGCCGGGCCGTTGGCCCAGGTGTGGGTCGGGGTGGGGTCGGCCCGATCGGTGGACATATCGGTCCTCATGCCGGACGAGACCCGGCGTGAGATGGCCGAGGCGCCCGTGGATCAGTCGCTGGTCTGCTGACGCGACTCGAGCGCGGGGTAGTGCCTCGTCCCATTGCCGCATGGGCCTGCCGCCTGCCCGATCCACGTTGACTCGTGCGGCGACAGGTTGCCAGCGTGCTGCTCGATAGCGTCGACCTGCGCGCCGCGTAGGTGGCCAAGGCCTGGGGCATGCGTTCATGGCTGTCCCGGATGGAGCGACGGTTGCTTACCTGTGCTCCACGCCCGACGAACCTGCACGTGAGCATGAATCCATCCGCTGGTCCAGCGTATGGACCTACCCGGGCCGGACGACGTCGAACTGATCCTCTCCGCCTCCCCCGTCCCGCCGTCATGACGGGACGGTTCGCGCCTGACCCGCGCGTTGGTCAGTAGACGATTGCCTGGACGCCGTCGGCCAGCACCTCTTCGGTGAAGGCGGCTGCACCGGCTATGCGCACCCCGGGCAGGACGTCGCTCTCGCCGATCTCACGTCGCGCTGCGCACTGCGTGCAGAGGGTCACCTGCCCGCCGGCTAGGACGGCGTCGCGCAGGTCGGACAGAGGGGCGGAGTGAGGCAGCTCGAAGGCCTCGGCGCGCCCGGCAACGGCGAACCAGGCGGCCTGGCCGGTCAGCCACAGCGAGACGTCGGCGCCCGATGCGACCCCCATCGCCGCGACCGTGAACGCCTGCGCGCAGCGCTCGGGAGCATCGTCGCCTGCAGTGACCTTGACCACCAGTGTTCGCGCCACGCTGGGAGCCTACGCAGCCGAGGGCTAGGGTGAGCACGTGCTCGAGTTCTTCTTCACCTCGCTGCTGGTGCTGGTGGGTGTGTTCATCACCTGGTTCGCCGGCTACGTCGTCTACAAGCTGTACAAGGGCCAGGCCTGAGTGCTCGATCTAGTGCACTGACGTGGAGATCCCCACCGACCTCAACCCCGCCTGCCTGCCGTTGGCCTGGCTGCTAGGCACCTGGGAAGGAGCCGGCGTCGGGGACTACCCGACCATCGAGGCATTCCGGTTCGGCCAAGAGGTTCGCTTCGGCTACGTCCCGGGCAAGCCGTACCTCACCTACATCTCGAGCACCTGGCGGCTCTCCGACGATGGTGTGATCGGTGACCCGCTGGCCCGCGAGACCGGGTACTGGCGACCGCAGCCCGACGGTGAGGTCGAGGTGCTGCTCACCCACCCGACCGGGATCGTGGAGGTCTACATCGGCGCCGTCGAGCCCGCGAAGATCGAGCTGGCGACGCGTGGCGTGCTCACGACCGAGACGGCCAAGGACTACCGCTCCGCCACCCGTATGTATGGGCTCGTCAACAGCCGGTTGATGTGGGTCATGGACATGGCCGCTATGGGCGAGGAGTTGCAGCCGCACGTCAGCGCCGAGCTGCAGCGCGTCGCGGGGGCGTCATCTGACTGAGCTGTCCGGGAAGCCACCAGGCGGGCTGAGCGTTGGCGTCGTCGTGATCGCTCACCGCTCCCCGCTGCTCGCGCGTCCTGGCGCTGTCGAGGCGAGCGGACCGGACGTCGGGGTCGCCGCGCACTACGGGGACCCGATGCGGGAGCAGCGGCTGCTGGACGCCGGGCGCGCGCTCGTCGACCTCTCCCACCATGGCGTGGTGCGCATCAGCGGTCCCGACCGGCTGACGTGGCTGCACTCACTGCTGTCCCAGGACGTGGCCTCGCTGGCTCCGGACACCCCCATCCAGGGGCTGCTGCTCAGCCCGCACGGCCACGTCGAGCACCACCTGCGCCTGGGCGACGACGGCGAAGTCACCACTGCGCTCGTGGAGCCGGGCACGGCCCAAGCGCTGGTCAGCTTCCTTCGCTCGATGCAGTTCATGATGCGGGTGGAGGTGGTTGACGCGACCAAGGACTGGGCAGTCGTCGCCTCGGCCGAGGCTGAGCGGGTCGTGCCGCGCGATGACCTTCCCGCGGCGATGGCAGCGGGGGAGTCGGTCGCCGGCGTCTGGGCGCACGAGGCGCTGCGGATCGCCGCTGGGGCGCCGAGGCTGGGCCTGGACACCGACCATCGCACGATCCCCAACGAGGCCGGCTGGATCGAGTCGGCCGTCCATCTCGACAAGGGCTGCTATCGAGGCCAGGAGACGGTCGCCCGTGTGCACACCCTCGGCCGCCCGCCTCGCCGGCTCACCCGCCTGCACCTCGACGGCTCGGTCGACCACCTGCCCGAGCACGGTGACCCCGTGCTGGTGCGCGAGACCGGCAAGCAGGTGGGCACCATCGGGTCGGCCGCCCGCCACTTCGTCGACGGCCCGCTGGCTCTGGCGCTGCTCAAACGAAGCGTGCCGGTGGACGCCCCGCTGCTCGTGACGAGCGATGACGTGGGCGTTGCCGCCACCCAAGACGCCGTCGTCGACCCCGAAGCGGGGCTGCACGTCCGTCCACAGCTCTGAGGCTCGTTGCATGCGGTATGCATGTGCCGCATCATGAACGCATGAGCGCGCTGCAGATTCGAGACATGCCCGACGATGCCCACCGCAAGCTCAAGGCTCGCGCCGCTTCGGCAGGGATGTCGCTGAGCGAGTACGCGCTGGCTGAGCTGCTGAAGTCTCTGGAGAAGCCGACGCATGCCGAGCTCCTCGAGCGCATCAAGGCGCGCCCCGCGGTCGACCTACCGCCTGGCCTCGCAGCCGACATGGTTCGAGAAGGACACGGGGCCAGGTGATCGTCCTCGACGCGTCGGCCGCCATCGAGCTGGTGCTGAACTCCTCGGCTGGTCGACAGGTGGCCGACAGGCTCGGGGACTGCTCGCGCGTCCACTACCCGGAGCTGATGCCGGTGGAGGTCGTCTCAGCCCTGCGGCGGCTGGCGTCTCACAACGTCGTCAGCCACGACCGTGCCCGAGACGCTGTGCGAGACCTCAGCGACCTCTCGGGTCACCCGCATCGGCATGGCCTGCTGCTGGAGAATGCGTTCGTGTGGTCGACCCGGTTCTCGGTGTACGACGCGATCTACGTCGCCCTGGCGGTCGTCCTCGATGCCACGTTGCTCACCGCGGACGGACGCTTGGCTCGCCAGGCGACGGCGCTCGTAGGCGTGACGCTCGTTCCGTGAGCCGTCTCAGTTGACGTTCTCCGGGGTCAGCCGGACGTCGTTCTCCGCCAGCCACTCCTCGAGCTCGTCGGTGCGGAAGGCCTCCCAGAAGCCATCCTGGGCGGGTTCGTCCAGGTAGACGACGCTCTGGCTGCCCTCGAACCCAACGCCTGCCGTCGGAACCGTCAGGTAGGTGACGTTGTCGGGGCGCAGGCCGCGGGCGCTCAGCGCCAGCTCGACGATGCGCGGGATCGTCAGGGTGTCGTCCACGGTGACCAGCTGGGTCGACTCACGCGCCACCGACAGCGCCTTGCCGGGGTCGCGCAGCGTGCCCGACTCGATCATCTGCACGCCGAGCGCGCGCATGACGTTCTGCTGGCGCTCGACCCGGTCGAAGTCGCCGCGGGGCAGCCGGTAGCGCTCGCCGACGTAGTCGCGTACCTCTTCGCCGTTGAGCGTGTGGGTGCCGGCGGGCCAGGTGCGACCGCGCGCCACCGTCTCGGTGTCGAAGGTCAACGTGACGCCGCCGAGGACGTCGACCAGTCCGATGAGGCCGTTCCAGTCGACGACGGCCAGGTGGTCGATCCGGGTGTCGGTGAGCTGCTCGATGGTCTGGACGTACAGCGACGGTCCGCCGAAGGAGAAGGCGGCGTTGACCTTGTTCATGCCGTAGCCGGGGATGTCGACCCACGAGTCACGCGGGATCGACACGACGTAGGCGTCCTTTCCGTCCTCGCTGAGGTGGGCGAGAAGGATCGCGTCGCTGCGCTGCTCGCCGGGCAGCCAGGTGGGGCCTTCGGCACCCTCGCCGGTGGTGAGCCCGTCCGAACGCCTGTCGGTGCCGGCGAGAAGGAACGTGCTGCCCACCTGCGGCAGCTCGTCGGACCCGGGGTTGGGCTCCTTCTGCGGCCGGAGGTTCTCTGGGATCTCGAAGGCGTCCTCGAAGCTCGGTGGCTGGAAGGTGCTGCGGATGTAGAGGTAGCCACCGACGAGCAGCGAGGCCAGCAGACCCAGCAGAGCCAACAACACGACCATGCTGCGCCTCGAGCGCTTGCGGTCGCGCGAGCGCTCGTCCGGGGTCTCCTCGCGAAGCCCGAGCACATCGTCGTCTACTGCCACGGGGAGAAGTGTGACACGAACTCACGCCTCCACCAGCAGCGTGACCGGACCGTCGTTCACGAGGCTCACCTGCATCATCGCGCCGAACTCACCCGGTCTCCACGTGCGCACCCCGGGCCGCCAGGCTCTGCACGAAGGCATCGACGAGAGGCTCGGACACCTGCTGCGGGGCGGCGGCCGACCAGGAGGGGCGCCGGCCCTTGCGGGTGTCGGCGTAGAGGGTGAACTGGCTGACCACCAGGATTGGCGCGCCGACGTTGGAGGCTGACCGCTCGCCGTCGAGGATCCGCAGCTGCCACACCTTGGCGGCCAGCCGGTCGGCCGTCTCGGCGTTGTCGTCGTGCGTCACCCCGAGCAGAACGAGCAGCCCCTGTCCGCCCGGCGGTGGCGCGCACCGTCCGACCACGGCGCCATCGACCGACACCGCCGCCTCACTGACCCGCTGCACCACTGCTCGCACGGTCAACGATCGTCGCACGATGCCCCCGGTTGAGCCCGTGCCGGTGCCCCGATGGGCCAGCCACCTGGGGCTACCCTGGTGCCGCCCCCGACAAGTGACGAGGACCATGACAACCACGCACGCTGAGTACCGGTTGAGCCAGCTCGACGAGCTCGAGGCCGAGTCGATCTTCATCATGCGGGAGGTGGCCGCTGAGTCCGAGCGACCGGTGCTGCTGTTCTCCGGCGGCAAGGACTCGCTGGTGATGCTGCACCTCGCGGTCAAGGCGTTCGCGCCGGCGCGCATGCCGTTCCCCGTGATGCACGTCGACACCGGGCACAACTTTCCGGAGGTGCTGGAGTTTCGCGACCGCCGTGTCGCCGAGCTGGGCATCGAGCTGATCGTGGCGAGTGTGCAGGACGCCATCGAACGCGGCATCGTGCAGGAGGAGCCGAACGGCTCGCGCAACCGCATCCAGACACCGGTTCTGCTCGAAGGCATCGAGAAGGGCGAGTTCACCGCCGCCTTCGGCGGGGCGCGGCGCGACGAGGAGCGCGCTCGCGCCAAGGAACGCGTGTTCTCCTTCCGTGACGACTTCGGCCAGTGGGACCCGAAGAACCAGCGTCCTGAGCTGTGGAGCCTGTACAACGCGCGTACGCACCCCGGTGAGCACATGAGGGTGTTCCCGCTGTCGAACTGGACCGAGCTGGACATCTGGGACTACATCGCCCGCGAGAACATCGAGCTGCCCAGCATCTACTTCGCCCACGAGCGCGAGGTGGTGGACCGCAACGGCATGCTCTACAACGTCAACGAGTTCTTCACCGCGAAGGAGGGCGAGGCGATCTTCGTCGAGCGGGTGCGCTACCGCACCGTGGGCGATGCGACCCTCACCGCCGCGGTCCGCTCCGATGCCGACACCATGGCGAAGGTGCTCGACGAGATCGCCGCGACTCGCATCACCGAGCGCGGTGCCACGCGTGGGGACGACAAGGTGACCGAAGCAGCGATGGAAGACCGCAAGCGAGAGGGCTACTTCTAGACATGGACCTGCTTCGATTCGCTACGGCCGGTTCGGTCGACGACGGCAAGAGCACGCTCATCGGTCGGCTGCTCTACGACACCAAGACCATCTTCGAAGACCAGCTCGAGCACGTCGAGACGGCGAGCAAACGCGCGGGGGACGAGTACGTCAACCTGGCGCTGCTCACCGATGGCCTGCGCTCCGAGCGCGAGCAGGGCATCACGATCGACGTCGCCTACCGGTACTTCGCCACGCCCAAGCGCAAGTTCATCATCGCCGACACCCCCGGGCACATCCAGTACACGCGCAACATGGTGACGGGTGCCTCGACGGCCGACTTGGCGATCGTGCTGGTCGACGCCCGCAAGGGCCTGGTCGAGCAGAGCCACCGGCACGCGTTCATCACGTCGCTTCTGCGCGTCCCGCACCTGGTGCTGGCCATCAACAAGATGGACCTCGTCGACTACTCCCAGGAGGTCTACGAGAAGATCCACGCCGACTTCGTGACGTTCGCCACCAAGCTCGACATCCCCGACCTGACGGTCATCCCGATCTCGGCGCTCAACGGCGACAACATCGTCACCCGCTCGGAGAACATGACCTGGTACGGCGGGTCGACGCTGCTGCACCACCTCGAGCACGTCTACGTGGCGAGCGACCGCAACATGGTCGACGTGCGCTTCCCGGTTCAGTACGTCATCCGACCACAGTCGAAGCAGACGACCGACTACCGCGGCTACGCCGGCACGGTCGCCGGCGGCATTCTGCGGGTGGGTGACGAGGTGATGGCGCTGCCCAGCGGGTTCACCTCCACCATCACGGCCATCGACAGCCCGGCCGGGCAGGTCGAGGAGGCGCATCCGCCCATGTCGGTGACGGTGCGCCTGGCCGACGAGATCGACCTGTCGCGGGGCGGCATGCTGTGCCGTCCGAACAACAAGCCCGAGGTATCGCAGAACATCGACGTGATGGTCTGCTGGATGGCCGACCAGCCGCTGCGAGCAGGGCGCAAGCTGGCCATCAAGCACACCACCAACTCCGCGCGGGCGATGGTGAAAGACCTGCAGTACCGGCTCGAGATCAACACGCTGCACCGTGACCTCGACGCGACGGAGCTGCGGCTGAACGACATCGGTCGCGTCTCGCTGCGCACCACGCAGCCGCTGCTGGCTGATGAGTACCGACGCAACCGCCAGACCGGCGGGCTGATCCTGATCGACGAGGCGACCAACTTCACGGTGGGCGCAGCGATGATCGTCGACACGAACTGATGCCGGGCACCGAGTCCGACGTCGAGCTCGCGGTTCGCCTGGCTGATCAGGCCGGCGCGTTGCTGCTGCTCACGCGCGACAACACTGCCCTGGAAGGCCGGGCGCTGGCCGATGAGGGTGACCGGGTGGCGCAAGCTTTCCTCGCGGGCGAGCTCTCCGCTGCTCGACCCGACGACGCGGTGCTGTCGGAGGAGGCCGTGGACGACCCGTCCCGGCTCGAGGCGTCGCGCGTGTGGATCATCGACCCGCTCGACGGGACCCGTGAGTACTCCGAGGGGCGCCATGACTGGGCCGTGCACGTGGCGCTCTGGGAGGACGGCGACCTCGCTGCCGCGGCCGTGGCGCTGCCCGGGCGCGGACGCGTGCTCTCCACGGCCGACGAGGTCGACCTGCCGGCGCGCCCGTCCGGCCCGATGCGGATCGCGGTGAGCCGCTCGCGCCCGCCCGAGCAGGCGCAGCGGCTGGTCGCCGAGGCCGGAGCGGAGCTCGTTCCCATGGGCTCGGCCGGCTACAAGGCGCTCGCGGTGCTGCTCGGTGAGGCGGATGCCTACGTGCACTCCGGTGGCCAGTACGAGTGGGACTCTGCCGCTCCGGTCGCGGTCGCCCGCGCAGCGGGTCTGCACACAAGCCGGGTGGACGGGTCGGCGCTGCGCTACAACCAGCCCGACCCTCACCTTCCCGACCTGATCGTGGCGCGGCCCGAGGCGGCCGAGACGATCTTGGCGGTCACGGTTCGCTGAACGAGATGACGGGCAGCCCGCAGCCGGGCACGCTAGGCGGATGAACCACACCCGTCGCCACCATGTCGTGATCATCGGATCGGGCTTCGGTGGACTCTTCGCGGCCAAGGCGCTCAAGAAGGCACCGGTCGACGTCACGCTGATCTCGGACTCGTCGCTGCACCTCTTTCAGCCGCTGCTCTACCAGGTGGCCACCGGGATCCTGTCGACCGGCGAGATCGCCCCGGCGACTCGGGAGATCTTGCGCCGCAACCAGAACACCCGAACGGTGCTGGGCCTGGTGACCGACATCGATCTCGACGCCCGCGCAGTGCATGCTGCGGCCGATGAGGCGCGGTTCACGACCACCTACGACAGCTTGATCGTGGGGGCCGGTGCCGGTCAGTCGTACTTCGGCAACGACCAGTTCGCGCAGTACGCGCCGGGCATGAAGTCGCTGGATGACGCCCTCGAGCTGCGCGGACGCATCTTCGGCGCGTTCGAGATGGCCGAGATCGAGACCGACCCTCAGCGGGTCGCCGAGTGGCTGACCTTCGTCGTCGTCGGTGCCGGACCGACCGGGGTCGAGATGGCTGGCCAGATTGCCGAGCTTGCGCACCGGGCGCTGCGTGACGACTTCCGCTCGATCGACCCGCGAGCCGCGCGCGTGATCCTCATGGACGCCGCGCCCCAGGTGCTGCCGCCGTTCAGCGAGAACCTCGGCGGGTCGGCGCAGTCCACGTTGGAGAAGCTCGGCGTGGAGGTGCTGCTCAACGCGATGGTCGTCGACATGGACGAGCAGCGTCTGGAGTACCGCGACGAGGCCGGGGACGTGCACGAGATCCGCGCGCGCACCAAGGTGTGGGCGGCCGGTGTGGCGGCCTCGCCACTGGCGAGGCACCTGGCCGAGCAGTGTGGCGCGGAGGTCGACCGCGCGGGGCGGATCAGCGTGCTGCCCGACCTGACCCTGCCCGGGCACCCCGAGGTGTTCGTGGTGGGCGACATGATGTCGCTGGACTTCCTCCCCGGCGTCGCCCAGGTCGCCATGCAAGGCGGTCAGCACGCGGCCGACACGATCAAGGCCCGGATCGCGGGCGACCCTGAGCCTGGCGCGTTCCAGTACCACGACAAGGGCAGCATGGCCGTCATCAGCCGCAACAAGGCCGTCGCCAAGGTCGGTGAGCTCGAGCTCACCGGCTACGCCGCCTGGATGGCCTGGCTGTTCGTCCACCTCGTCTACCTGGTGGGCTTCAAGAACCGGTTCACGACGCTGGTGTCGTGGTTCGTGACCTTCGTGGGACGCGACCGGCCGCAGCGGTCGGTCACCTACCAGCAGATCTACGGGCGGCGAGCGATCGAGCACCTGGCTGGGCACGATCCGCGGGCGGTGGGCCGTCCAGCCGCACGAGGCTGAGGGCCTCGTCCTCCACCTCGTCGAGCGCCGTCTCACCGGCCGGGCCAACAGCGTCCGACCTTCGGCGACCTATTGCTTCGGGTTGCTCGGACGCAGTCGGGGACGCTGCTGGCTGTGAGGCACGGAGAAGGCGTCGGAGGCATCCGCTGAGGCGCCCACAGCCGCGAGGTCGGCTGCCAGGCCGGGTGACGCCGTTCGAGACCAACCTGCTTGCCCGGACTTCTTGCTCGTCGTCTTCAAGTAGGGCTTCTCGGCCATGACAGGCCACCCGCGGCAGAGCAGACTGAGCCCATGACGACGGCGATCCACATGACGTTGCGGCTCAACGGCGAGACGGTCGAGGGTGACGGGGTGAGCCACGGCGAGTCGGGATTCACCGAATGTCTCGCCTTCACCGACGGCATCACGACTGACCAGGCCCCGACCGGCCGCTCGCTGGGCCGACGCCATCCGGAGCCGATCGTCGTCCGCAAGCGCACTGACCGCACGACGCCACGTCTGCTCCAAGCCCTGTCGCAGAACGAGCAGGTGGACGCCACGTTCACCTTCTACCGCCCGACCGCTGACGGGACCGACGAGCACTACTTCACCGTCGATGTCTCCGGTGGCCGCATCGTCGGCATCGAGCGGTCATGGCAGGCGGACGCCTCGTCCGAGAACGAGGACGTGCGCATCGCGCCGCTGGCCGTGACCTGGACGCACGTGCCGTCCGGCACGAGCTACGAGAGCAGGCCGCGCGGGGTCGTCTAGGACGAGTCGCTGCCGCTGCTCCCGCTGCTCCCGCGGCCGCCGTCGATGCCGACGCCGACGTCGACCTTCGTCCCCCGGGGTGGCACGAAGACCGGCGGTGATCGGTCGGCTGCGGTTTGGGCCGGTCGTTCCCAGCCGGCGGTGCTGGCCCAGAAGAGACCGGGTTGGCCGGTGTCAGGTTCAAGGCTCCACAGCCCGGCATGCAGGGTGCGATGGTGGTGGCGACACAACAAGACCAGATTGCTCACGGCGGTCGGCCCGCCGTCGGCCCAGTGCTGCACGTGGTGGGCGTCGCAGTAGGCCGACGTACGCGTGCACCCGGGGTGGACGCAGCCACCGTCTCGAACCCGCAGAGCCTTCAGCTGGCCGCTCGTGGCCAACCGGGCACTCCGACCGACGTCCAAGGGCAGCCAGCCACCGCCGATCGCTGCGGCTACCGGGCTGGCCGGGGACGACGGGCCACCGTTGGTCGGTGGTAGCAGCTTCGCGAGCACCGCGGTCAGCTGCGCGTCACATGCCCACCTGCGCGCGACCGCGGCAGGCACGGTAGCGCCGGTCCAGGGCAGGGTGGAGCTGCCGACACCGGTCCGGAGGGCTTGCTCGTCGATGACGATCGACATGTGCGCGCGTTCCCCACCCAGCTCGGGCAGCTCACCTGAATCGAGGCCCCGCTTCGCGAGGTCGACGAGGGCGTCCGCGCGCATCTGAGGGCACGCTGCGGCGATCGGCCACTCCGGAGCGAGACATCAACGGCTGGAGGGCGCTGCGCAGGAGCTCAGCCGACTCGACATCCAGGACGCCGTCGAGGTATCCGTGCTCGCCCACGACTGACAGCGTGACGCCACGGCGCTCGTAGGCGTCCTGCAGCGCCTTCTCGGCCCCAGCGTGGTCAACCAGCGCATGGATGCGTGCCGTCGCGCGGCGTACGACGGAAGGTTCGGCCTCGCGCGCAATGTCGAGGAGGATCGGCTCGGCGACCTGGGCGTGGTCCGCCCCTACCTTGTCGACGACGGCTGCGATCGCCGAGACGTGCTGGGGCGAGATCAGCCCTCGTGCCAACATGCGCTGCGTCTGCGGGAGGTGGTCGCGCAGGGATCGCGCCGTCCGAGTCAGGTGCGAGGCCGTGCCAGCGGAGACTCGAGTGCGATGCTCCAGCCACCGCTTCGTCGTGCGATGCGGCGTCGTTGAAGCGACGTCGGCCGAGTCGAACGCCGCAACGGCCGCAAGGACGTCCGCGTGCAGCTGGCTCTGAGCATTGATCAGCCGAGTGACCATCGCGGCCCGCTCGTCGCCGGTCAAGGTCGACAAGTCGGCGTCGTGAAGATCGGCGAGCACGTCCGTCAGCCGCTGGGCGAGCAGCGTCGGGTGCGCCGGACAAGCGCCTCCCACTGACGCCGATTGACTCGAACACATGTACGAATTATCGCATGGAGCAGCAACGAAGACCAGTCCCACCGGCAAATCTGTGGAGAAACGGGATAGCCACCGTGGCTCGGGAATCCGCCGCCTCGAGCTAGGCGCGCCACACCACCGGAACCAGAACGACCAACGTCACCACAATCAAGATCGTCAGCGGGAAGCCCAGCCGCGCGTAGTCACCGAACCGGTACCCGCCCGGCCCGTAGACCATCGTGTTGGTCTGGTAGCCGATCGGAGTCAGGAACGACGCCGACGCCGCGACCGCGACGGCGATTGCCGCCCCGCGCGGGTCGAGCCCTCCTGCGGTGGCCGTTGCCACCGCGATCGGGAACATCAGCAACGCGGCCGCGTTGTTGGTGATCATCTCGGTCAGAACGAGGGTGGCGAGGACCACCCCGAGCAGCACCCCGCGTGAGCCCAGCGCGTCGAACACCCCGACCAGCCCGTCGGCCACCAGCTCCGCCAGCCCGGACGACGACATCGCCGCGGCGATGCCGAACGCCGAGGCGATCACGACGATGACCTCGATGTCGACCGAGCGCCGTGCCTCCAGCGGCGTCAGCACCCCGGTGGCGACCAGGACGACCGCACCGACCAGCGCCGCGACCAGGATGTCGGTCACCCCGGTCGCGGCCAGCCCCACGACGCCGCCCAGCACGGCCAGCGGCAGCCACGCCCGCGAGGTCGCCTGCGGCGGCGCGCCGCCCATCCCGGCGACCAGCAAGAAGTCGGCCTTGTCGTGCCAGCGGTCGCCGAACTCGGGGTCGGCGACAACCAGCAGCGTGTCGCCGACGCGCAGCGGGACGCTCCCCGAGCTTGCCCTCCACCAGTGAACCCGCTCGGTGGATCGCCAGCACCGCGGCCTGGTACTGAGCCCGGAACCCGAACTCGGCCAGCGTCTGCCCCATGCCGGGGAACTGCGAGCCGAGCACCACCTCGTAGTACGACACCTGGGGGTGGTCGAGGTCGAGCACGTGCTCCATCTCGGCCGGCTCGAGCCCGCGCATCGTCTGCAGGTCGACGATGGTGCCGACCTGACCGGCGAATCGCAGCCGGTTGCCGCCGCGCAGCACCGTCTCCGGACGTACCGGCGCGATGATCGTGTCGCCGCGGTCGACGGAGGTGAGGAAGACGCCGCTCAGGTGCCGCAGCCGCGCCTGCTCGACGGTCTTGCCGTCCACCGGTCCGCCGGTCTGCACGACCATCTCGATCGAGAACCGGCGCGCAGCCTCTTGCAGCTCGGCCATCGGCGAGCGACGTCCTGGCAGCACGCGAGGAGCCAGCGCGACGATGGCGCCGATCCCGACCACGGCCACCGGGATGCCGACCGCGCTGATCTCGAAGAACCCCATGGGCTCAAGGCCCGCGTCCACCATCTGCCCGGCCACCACGAGGTTGGTCGACGTCCCGATCAGGGTGGTCATGCCGCCGAGCAGTGCCGCGAACGACAGCGGCATCAGCAGCTTGCTCACCGACACCTGCCGTCGAGCGGCCCACGACGAGATCTGCGGGATGAGCATGGCCACGATCGGGGTGTTGTTGAGGAACGCCGACGACACCGCCGTCGGGAGGCAGCACCCGCAGCAGGGGAAGCCGGTACCAGCCCCGTTCGCCCAGCGTGCGCTGCATGATCGGGGTGAGTGCCCCGGTCTTCTGCACCGCCGGCGGCCACCACGTACAGCGCGGCGACCGTGAACGGGGCGGGGTTGCTGAAGCCGCTGAGCGCCTGCTCGGTGTCGATCACACCGACGACGAGCAGCGAGACGGTGGCACCGAAGATCACCAGGGCGGGCGAGAGCGACGTCCGCACAAGCAGGCCCAGCACCCCCGCGATGACCGCAAGGGTCAGCCAGGCGTCGACCGTCACGAGGCGAACGCTAGGTGATCAGCGACGAGCCGCCCGCGCAGCCATGCCGATCGAGCGGGCTCAGCCCAGGCGTGCGGTGGCACACTTCGGTGCATGAGTTCGGAGCAGGCGGCCACGGCAGCGCCCTCGCCCGTGGTCCCCGGGGACTCATCGAGGCATTGCGTGCAGCCGGGGCCCGGTTCGCGATTCTGCACGGCAGTCGCGCGGTCGGCGACGCGCGACCGGACGCCGACTACGACGTCGCTGCCTGGTGGGACGAGGACCCGCCGGAAGCCTTCGACGTGCTCGTCCCCTCGGGTGCTGGACCTTCTCGTGCGTCAACACTGCACCCCTCGAGCTGGCGGGTCGCATCGCCCTGCACGGGGTTGTCATCTACGAGGAGTATCCGACGCTGCCCAACGGGTGCGCTGGCAGGTCACGACGCGCAAGATCTACGTCGACGAGCTCCCCGGCTTCGTCGATCTCACCCAGTTCGCAGGAGTCTTCGACACGCCGTCGTCCACGAGGTACGCGTCCTGCGACTACGTGACGTTCGGCGAGTGACGACCTCGCCGTCCTCGAGCGGGAAGTTGATGCCACCGAGGCCCGGCGAGGCGAGGTGTTCGCCGACCTTGTCGTGGCCGCCCAGGCGCGAGGCACCTGGTGCGGCCGGCGCCTACCACGCGGCGCTCGCTCTCGAGCATGGCTGCGACTGGGTGAGCACCGACGGTGACTACGCCCGCTTCGCGAGGCTCGAGCTGGCGCCATCCGCTGACGCTCGCTGATCCATCCGCCGTCGACCAGGTAGTCGAGCACCTCGTCGACGGCCAGCTCGATGCTCATCTCGGTCGTGTCGATCTCCAGGCCGGCGTCGTCCGGCGCCTCGTACGGGGACGAGATGCCGGTGAAGTCGGGAGATCTCGCCGCAGCGGCGGCCTTTGCGTACAGGCCCTTGCGGTCGCAACGATCGCTCTCCTCCAGCAGCGTCGAGAGCCAGACGGAGCACAAGGTCACCATTCGCCTCGACCATCCTCCGCACCTCGGTTCGAGTTGCGGCGAACGGGGCGATGGGCGCCAGTACGGCAACCCCACCGTGGCGGGCGACCTCAGCTGCGACCCAGCCCAGTCGACGGATGTTCGTGTCGCGGTCTTCCCGGCTGAAGCCGAGACCCGGATAGAGAGCGGTTGCCAAGCTGCGTCTCTCGGGAAGCGCTCGCTGCGATCTCCGGAAAGAGCCCCTGTTGCGCGGAGATGACGCCGAGATAATAGAGCTGCCCTTGCGCGCCCTCGACCAGAAGCGCGCCGCCGCTGTCGCCAGGCATGACGCTCGATTCCATGCACCACACGGCAAGCGGCAGGACAGCGGTAACCTCAGGGGGCAAAGGCGGCCAACGCGGCCGGCCACGGGAATCGTTGAAGCAATCGGCGCTCGCCTTGATTGAGATCGGCAGATAGCGGCGGATGCCGGCATTGCCAGCATTGGCATGGCCGAGGAAATCGAGGAAAAGGCGAGAAAAAGGGCCGCTATGAAGGTCCACATCAGACGAAATCGTGTCGCATGGCAGCGTGTTCCGCAAGGCAAGTCTGTTAACGCGGATTGTCTCGCTGCGGGGCGGAAGGGGGATAAGTTATTCAGCCGCCCGAATGGTGTCCGCGGGCACAGCTACAAGAGCAACAATGTGCAAAAATGCG
>CALOBR010000011.1:0-158448 GCA_942491665.1 Jiangellales bacterium | reverse complement strand
CTTGCTCATCGTCTTGCTCTCTATCTGCCGGATGCGCTCGCGCGTCACGCCGTAGACCTTGCCGATCTCGTCCAGCGTCTTCGGCTGGCCGTCGGTCAGCCCGAAGCGCATGGCGACGACGCCGGCCTCGCGCTCCGACAGGGTCTCCAGCACCTGCTGGAGCTGCTCTTGGAGCAGCGTGAACGACACCGCGTCGGCGGGAACGATGGCTTCGGAGTCCTCGATCAGGTCGCCGAACTCCGAGTCGCCGTCCTCACCCAGCGGCGTGTGCAGCGAGATCGGCTCCCGGCCGTACTTCTGCACCTCGACGACCTTCTCCGGGGTCATGTCGAGCTCTTTGGCAAGCTCTTCCGGAGTGGGCTCGCGGCCCAGGTCCTGCAACATCTGGCGCTGCACGCGGGCCAGCTTGTTGATCACCTCGACCATGTGCACCGGGATGCGGATAGTGCGGGCCTGGTCGGCCATGGCGCGGGTGATGGCCTGGCGAATCCACCAGGTGGCGTAGGTGGAGAACTTGTAACCCTTGGTGTAGTCGAACTTCTCGACCGCCCGGATCAGACCGAGGTTGCCCTCCTGGATCAGGTCGAGGAAGAGCATGCCGCGGCCCGTGTAGCGCTTGGCCAGTGACACGACGAGGCGCAGGTTGGCTTCGAGCAGGTGGTTCTTGGCCCGACGGCCGTCCTCGGCGATCCACTCCAGGTCGCGCCGGTACATCGGCTCCATCTGGTCGGCCTCACGGGAGAGCCGCTCCTCGGCGAACAAGCCGGCCTCGATGCGCTTGGCGAGCTCGACCTCTTGCTCGGCGTTGAGCAGCGCGACCTTGCCGATCTGCTTGAGGTAGTCCTTGACCGGGTCGGCCGTGGCACCAGCGGTGACCACCTGCTGCACCGGCTCGTCGGTCTCGTCGGTGTGGGAGATGACGAAGGCCTCTTCGGACGCCTTCGCGGGGTCGGCCGTCTTGGAAGCCTTGGCGCTGGCCTTCGCTGTCGATCTCGGACTGAGCGCGCTCCAGGTCTGCCTCGAGCTCCTTCTCCAGCCCGGCAGCCTCCTTCAGGTCGGCCTCGTCGACCTCGTCGGCCGCCGTGCCTGCCGCAGCCTTGGTGCCGGCCTTGCCGGCGCTGGGCCTGGCGGCCTTCTTCGATGCCTTCTTCGCCGTCGGCTTCTCCTCGGCTGCCTCGGCGTCGGCAGCCGTCTCGTGCGGCAGCTGCTTCGACGCCCACGCGTCGTCACCGTCCATCACAGTCACGGAGACGTGCTTCTCGACGAGCACATCGACGACGCGACGACCGTCGGCGGGCTTCAAGTCGAGGTCAGCGAACACCTCGCGCAACTCGGAACTCGTGACCGACTTGCTCTTGCGCTTGCTGACCTTTCTGAGGAAAGCCTTGACCTCAGGAAGCGTCAGTGGATCAGTAGCGACGGTGCTCGGCGACACAGACAACCCTTCGAACGACCCGACAGACGAGGTAGACCGTAGAAGAACGCACACCGACCGCACGGTGTTCCTCCGTGTCGCAATCGGCCGTTCTCCCGAACAGACGTGGCGGCTATTGTCGCACGGATTCCGCGCCGTGCGCCTTCGCCGCGGCCTTGACGGCCTTCTTGAAGGCGCGAACCTCGTTCAGGGACTCCGGACCTGTGACGTCCGCGATCGACCGGCGGCTGCCCTCCTGCCCGTAGGCACCTGCTGCCTCGCGCCACCCGTCCGGACGCACGTCGAGCTGCTTGCCGAGCAGCGCGGTGAAGATCTGCGCCTTCTGCTGCCCGTAGCCGGGTAGTGCCGCCAAACGGGCCACGAGGTCGGCTCCGCTGCTCGCCGTCGTCCAGACCGCAGCGGCGTCACCGTCGTACTCCGCCACGATCGTGGCGGCCAAGGCTTGCACCCGAGCCGCCATCGACCCGGGAAACCGGTGGACGGCGGGTTGCTCGCTCAAGGCAGTGGCGAACTCCTGCTCACCCATCGCCGCGATCTCAGCCGGGTCGAGGCGTGCCATGCCCAGGCGGCGCGCGATGGTCGCCGGGCCGGCGAACGCCCGTTCCATCGGGATCTGCTGGTCGAGCAGCATGCCGGTGAGCAGGGCGAAGGGGTCGGCCTCGAGCAAGGCGTCCGCGTCGGCGTCCTGCGCGAGTCGCAGACTCACGCGTCGGCTTCCTCGGCCTTCACAGCCAGCACCGGGCACGGCGCGTCGAGCAGGATCGTCTGCGCGTTGCTGCCCAGAATCAGCTTGCCGACGGGCGAGCGACGCCGAAGCCCGATGACGATCATCTCTGCGCCGGTCTCCTCGGCGACAGCGATCAGGTCTTCGGCCACGTCCATGCCGCGCACGAACTGACGCATCTCGAACCCGAGCCCGCTGGCCTCCAGCTCTTCGCGCACCTTGTTCATCGCCTGCTCGAGGCGTACCGACTCGGTGCTGTCGAAGTCGCGTCCGTCCTTCGCTGAGTTGACGACGATCATCCGCGAGCTGCGCAGACTTGGCTTCGGCGGCGGCGCGGTGGATCGCCGCGCGGCCCTCTGGCTTGGGGACGTACCCGACGACGATCGTTGACATCGACGACGACCTCTCTGATGGGTGCGATCTGGGCATTCCGACGCTACACCGAGAGGCGTGGCCACGGGTCCGGGCCCACCGAACATGACAGGATCGTGCCCGTGACGGCATCCGGGCGGCGCTGGCCACCACGTACGGCCTTCGTGCTGGGCGGCGGAGGGCTGCTCGGCGCGGCCGAAGTCGGGATGCTGCATGCCCTGGACGACGCGGGCATCGACCCCGACGTCGTTCTCGGCACGTCCATCGGGGCCATCAACGGTGCGATGTTCGCCGCCTACCCCAGTGCGGACGCCGTGGCGCGGCTCGAGCACGTCTGGACCTCGGAGGTGAGCAGAGCGGTCTTCGGCGCCTCTGCGTGGCAGCGCGTCGGCACGATCGCCAAGTCGTGGACCCACACCCACCCGGTCGGCCCGCTGCGCGACCTGCTGGCCAAGGAGGTCGGCGACGTCGTGATCGAAGACCTGCCCACCCCGTTCCAGTGCGTGGCCGCCTCGATCGAACGGGCGAGCGAGCACTGGTTCACCGAGGGGTCACTCGTCGACGCGCTGCTCGCCACGACTGCCGTCCCCGGCCTGCTGCCCCCGGCCAAGGTGGGCGGCGAGCACTTCTTGGACGGCGGCCTGGTGCACAGCATCCCGCTCGGGCGAGCCGTCGCCCTCGGCGCCGACACCGTCTACGTGATGCAGGTCGGACGCATCGAGCGGCCCCTCACCCCGCCGACCAAGCCCTGGGAGGTGGCTGCCGTCTCGTTCGAGATCGCACGCCGCCACCGATTCACGGCCGAGCTCGCTGCCGTCCCTGACCATGTGACAGTGCACGTGCTGCCGACCGGTGACCCCGAACCGCCCAAGTACTCCGACACCTCGGCGCTGAAGTACCGCGACACCTCGCGGGTCTCCGACCGCATCGATCTGGCCTACGCGGCCAGCGCGAACTACCTCGCCGACCAGGCTGCCGACGATCGTGCTGGCGACGACCCTGCCCGCGCCGACGCACGCGCCGGGGCCTGACGTGCTGCCGCAGTGGTTCCGCCGGGTCGTCATCGACCCCGCCGTGGTGCTCCTGGGCGGGTTCGCGATCCTGTCCCTGCCCCTCATCCTCGTCGTCGGGCTGGTGCTGACACCTCTGATCCCAGGCCGGTGGCGGCCGCTGCGCTTCCTGTGGTTCGCCGTGCTCTACCTGCTGATGCAGTCCGGGCTGCTGGTGGTGCTCTTCATGGCATGGCTCGCGACGGGCTTCGGCTGGAAGATGCAGGCCCCCTGGTCCCAGCGCGTGCACTACCTCTTGCTCGGGTTCGCCCTGCGGGTGCTGGAGCACGAGGCGAACCGGGTGCTGAACGTGACGATCGAGAGCACCGGCGCCCTGCCCGACGAGTTCCACGGCCGGCCGCTGCTCGTGCTGTCCCGTCACGCCGGGGCCGGGGACTCGTTCTTGCTGGTCGACCTGCTCGTCAACTGGTACGACCGCGAGCCGCGCATCGTGCTCAAGGCGGCGCTGCAGTGGGACCCGGTCATCGACGTCATCCTGAACAGGCTGCCGACCGTGTTCGTCGACAACAACCCGGACGTGGACCGCATCGCCCTGATCACCCGGCTGGCCGCCAACCTCGACAACGACGACGCCTTCACGATCTTTCCCGAGGGCGGCAACTTCACCGCTGGTCGCCGGCTCCGGTCGATCAGCTGGTTGCAGCACGAGGGCCGCACGCGCCGCGCCGCCAGCGCGGAGCGGATGCGCCACGTCATCGCACCGCGCCAGGCAGGTGCGGCCGCAGCGCTGGGCGCGGCGCCGGACGCCGACGTCGCGATCGTCGCCCACACCGGGCTCGAGCACCTCAACTCGATGAAGGCGATCTGGCGCTACATGCCGATGGACACGACCATCAAGGTGCACTGGTGGCGGGTGCCGGCCGACGAGGCGCCGCGCGAGCCGGACGAGGTGGGCGACTGGCTCTTCGGCTGGTGGGGTCTCGTCGACAGCTGGATCGAGGCGAACCGGCCGCTGATCGTGGACGACGCGCTCGCCGACCCCACGACGCGCACCGACCCGATCGCCCCCTAAGGCTGCCGTGGCCCGTCGTCAGTCCTCCGGCCAGGAGTGCACCGGCTCGTTGGAGTGCATGTACTCCACGTACCGGCGCAGCATGTCGCGCAGCACCTCCTGGCGGGGCAGGTTGTAGCGCGCGTCCAGGGAGTGCACCACGTCCACCTGCCACTCCGCGCCGTTGCGCAGCCGCAGGCAGCGCTGCTCGATGACGCCGAGCAGCCGGTCGCGCTCGGCCGGGTCGACGCCCCAGGCGTCCAGCCCGTCGGCGGCCATCGGCAGCAACCTGCGCAGCACGAGCTCGGCGACCGGCACCTCGCCGATGCCGGGCCAGTAGATGGACGCACCGATGCCGTGGCGGGCAGCGGTGTGGAAGTTCTCCTCCGCGGTGTGGAAAGACATCTGCGTCCACACCGGGCGCTGCTGGTCAGCCAGCGCGCGCACGACCCCGGCGTAGAACGCGGCGTTGGCCAGGGTGTCGATCACCGTGGGGCCGGCCGGCAGCACGCGGTTCTCCACCCGCAGGTGCGGCACCCCCTTGACGACGTCGTACACCGGCCGGTTCCACCGCCAGATCGTCCCGTTGTGCAGACGCAGCTCGGACAGCGACGGCGCCCCGCCGGCCTCGATCACAGCGATCGGGTCTTCGTCGTCGACGACCGGCAGGAGCGCCGGGAAGTAGCGCACGTTCTCCTCGAACAGGTCGAAGATCGAGGTCACCCAGCGCTCGCCGAACCACACGCGCGGCCGCACGCCCTGGGCCTTCAGCTCCTCCGGCCGCGTGTCGGTGGCCTGGTCGAACACCGCGATGCGGGTCTCGCGCCACAGCTCGCGACCGAAGAAGTACGGGGAGTTCGCGCCCAGCGCGAGCTGGACGGCCGCGACCGCCTGCGCGGCGTTCCAGAAGCGCGGGAAGTCCTCCGGACTCACCTGAAGGTGCAGCTGGGTGCTGGTGCAGGCTGCCTCGGGCAGGATCGTCTCGGAGTACACGTCCAGCCGCTCGGCACCCTCGATGCGCAGGTGCAGGTCTTCTCCGCGCTGGGCGAAGATCTGCTCGTTCATCAACCGGTAGCGCGGGTTGGCCGAGATCGAGTCCATGCCGGTGTGCGCCGAGGTCAGCGTGGGCAGGATGCCGATCATCACGAGGTGGGCGCCCTGGCCCCGCGCGGCGTCCTCGGCCTTGTTCAGGCTGGCCCGCACCTCGTCCTCGAACTGACGCAGCCCGCTGTCGACCAGAAGCTTCGGGGCGACGTTGATCTCGATGTTGAACTGGCCGAGCTCGGTCTGAAAGTCTTCGTCGGCGATGGCGGCGAGCACGTCGCTGTTGCGCATGGCCGGCTGGAAGTCTTCGTCCACGAGGTTCAGCTCGATCTCGAGCCCGGCCATGGGCCGGTCGAAGTCGAAGGTGGACTCACCGAGCATCTGCGCGAAGACGTCCAGGCATCGGCGCACCTTCAGCCGGTACCGCTGGCGGTCCTCGCGCGTGAAACCGCGACTGTCGACGTCCTGGCCCATGGGTTCTCCCGACTCGCCCGAAGGGGTGGGGCACCACGCTAGTGCGCTGAAGCGGTCGCGTGGGCCAGGGTGGACCGCACGTCGTCGGGCGACACTCCGGCGGCGATCAGGTCGTCGAGCAGCCGCACGGTGGGATGAGCGCAGTCGACCTGGTTGGCCAAGCCCAGCGCGACGTTGGCCACGGCGCCGCTGCCTTGCAGGTAGGCCGCCAGCGCGAAGTACGCCAGCGGTGCGGCGCAGTACTCACGAGGCAGCGTTCGGCACACCGACGCCCACAGCGCCCGGTGCACGTCCTCCCCCGCGGTGACCAGGTGGACGTAGGTGTGGTCACGCACGTCGGGGGCGACCAGCATCAGCGCAAGCCGCACGGCGTCGTCCAGCGTGACCTCACCGGTGTCGACGACGGCGGCGCAGGCCCGTGCGAGCAGAGCCTGGATGGCCTCCGGCGAGGTGTCGAGGGAGCCGTGCGGCAGGGCTGCGACGAACAGCTCGGCGACCCGGTCGGCCCGCGATGCCAGGGCGTGCTCGGGCGGGGTGATCTCGTCGGCCAGCTCGTCACGCGAGCCGCGGATGACGCATCCGGTGGTCACCGCGGCAGCCGTCAGCGCACTCGTCCCCGGAACCGGACGACCCTGCGGCGGGCAGCACTGCGGGTCGTAGCAGCGTCGGCTGCGGTAGTAGCCGTCGGCTGTGACGATCACGTCGGTCAGGGCCACGCCGTACCGGGCCAGGGTCAGGTCGAGGGCGTCGGCGACCTCATCAGCCCACTCAGGCTCTCCGTCGATCTGCACGAGCAGCGCCTCGCTGCCGCCCGCCGCCCGCAGGCCGGGGGCGAAGGCGTGGGCGACGCCCCGCCACGACCGCGGTCCCGGCCTGGGAGGGATGTCGATGCGCATCGTCAGCCGCACCTGGCGCGGGTCGTGCGTCAGGACGACGAGCACGAGGCTCGAGCGCGCCTCGTAGCCGAGCAGCGCCGGCAGCGAGGCGACGACGTCGCCTGCGCCGCGGAGCCGGACGCGCACCGGCTCGTCGGGGTCGGTGGTCGGGGCGGGGGTGATGGGTGAGCTCGTCATGCCCGCCAGGCTGCTCGGACGAGACGGTGGCGACCACTGCCCGGCCGAGACTGGGGACGACGCGCCGTGCCCACGGCCCTGTGGACGCACCGAAGGCGTCACGATGGGCGCGTGAGCGCGAGCGAGTCGGGGGCGGGCAGTGCCGCAGCCGTGGTCGCCCACCTCGACGTCGACGCCTTCTTCGCCGCCGTCGAGCAGCGCGACAAGCCCTCGCTACGCGGTCGGCCGGTCGTCGTCGGCGGGACCGGACCTCGTGGAGTGGTCGCCACGGCCTCCTACGAGGCGCGCCGCTTCGGCATCGGCTCGGCGATGCCCATGGCCGAGGCCAGACGCCGCTGCCCGGCCGCCGCAGTGCTGGCCGGCCGCTTCGCCGCCTACCGGCAGAGCAGCACGAGGGTGATGGGCGTGCTCGCCGAGCACAGCGACTGCGTCGAGCAGGTGTCCCTGGACGAGGCCTACCTGACCCTGCCCGGCGACGACCTCGTCGCGCGCGTGCACCAGGTACGCGCACACGTGCATGCCGCAACCGGCCTGACCGCCAGCATCGGCGTCGGCCGCACGAAGCTCGTCGCGAAGATCGCCTCCGACGACGCCAAGCCGGACGGGTCGCTGCTGGTGCTCGACGACGAGCAGGCCTTTCTCGACCCGCTGTCGGTGCGTCGGCTGCCCGGACTCGGCCCGCAGACCCAGGCACGTCTGTCCCGGCTGGGCATCGCGACGGTCGGCCAGCTGCGTGCCCTGGAGGAGAGCGAGGTACGCGGGCTGCTGGGTGACGCGCACGGGACGCTGCTCTGGCGCCTGGCGCGAGGCGAGGACGACCGGGTGGTGCAGCCGGAGCACGAGGTCAAGTCGGTCAGCGTCGAGGAGACGTTCGACACCGACCTGACCGACCGGGTGATGGTCGAGACGGTGCTGCGCCGCATGGCCGACCAGGTCGCGCGTCGGCTGCGGGCCGCGGGCGTCTCCGGCCGGACGGTGACGCTGAAGGCCCGCTACCCCGACTTCACCACGATCAGCCGCAGCGCCACCCGCCCCGGACCGACCGACGACACCCGCACGCTGACCCGGCTCGCGTTGGGCCTCGTCGACGAGGTCGACCTGCCCCGCGGCGTCCGCCTGCTCGGCGTGGGGTGCAGCGGCCTCACCTCGTGGGTGCAGGACGACCTGTTCGACCGCGAGAGCGCCGGGCTGCCCGGGCAGTCGGGCGACGAGACCGCAGTCGGGGTGGCTGCTCTCCATGACGACCCGGACGACGCACCACCGACAGGCCCGCCACAGGCAGCGGCCCCGGCGCGTCCGGTGTGGCGACCGGGCGAAGACGTGGTGCACGACGAGCACGGACGCGGCTGGGTCTGGGGGTCGGGGGTCGGCGTCGTCACCGTCCGGTACGAGTCACGATCCAGCGCTCCCGGACCTGTGCGCACGACGTCGGTGGACGACCCTGCCCTGCATTCAGCCGAGCCCGAGCCGCTCAGCGAGCCGACGTCGGACGGGCCACAGCACCGTCACGACGCGGGTCCGCCGCCGCCCCCGTCCTCGCGATGACGCTCACCCCACCGAAGTAGGCGGAGGTCGCATCCCACTCGTGCACCGCGAGACCGTCGGCCTTCAGCGCCGCCACGACGTCGGGGGGCGTGCCGGGCTCGACGTGCGCGATCACCGTGTCGTTGGAGCGAACCGGGTGCAGCCGCGGTCGCTGAACGGCGGCCGCGGGCTCGAGCCCCTCGGCGAGGACACCGCAGAGCACCTGCACCATGGACGACCGGATGCGCGACCCGCCTGCCGCCCCGGCCGCGGCCAGCAGACCTGAGCCGTCGGTGGCCACCACCGGTGACATCATCGACGGCACCCGTGACCCGACGTCGGCACCGGCGACCATCAGCTCGCCCTCCCCGATCATCGAGTTCAGGTGCAGCCCGTACCCCGGCACCCAGTCGCCGGACCCCAGACCGAGGCTGGTGGTGATCACGCAGGCGTTGCCGTCGCCGTCCACGGCGCAGACGTTGCTGGTGCCGGTGACGGACTCGGCGCGCCCCCGCCGGGGGTCCATGAGGGTGTGCACCCACGACCGCGCGCGCTCGGCCGGCGAGGCGGTACCGATACCGGCAGGCAGGTCTCCGATGGTGCCGAGCAGGTCGAGCAGGTCGGTGCGTCCGTGCACCGTGGCGGAGCCGAACGGCACGGCGCGTGCCGGTGAGACGAGGGCGCGGTAGGCGGCCAGGTCGGTCTCGGTGACCGCGCCGCCGGCAGCCGCCACGGTGTCGAGCAGCGCCTCGGCGACGGCCCCGGTGTAGAAGGGGTCGGGGCCCTCGTCTCGCAGCACCGCGAACGAGCGGTCGAGGCCCCGGTGCCACAGCCGCTCCCCCGCGCCCAGCAGCCGGCCCTTCGGGGCGTAGGCGGCCGCGCCCTCCCCGAGGCACATCGCCTCGCGCATGACCGCCAGCCCGAGCGCCTTCTGCGCGGACAGCGACACACCTCCGGCCGCCAGCTCGTACCCCGGTTGCACGACGTCGTGCCACGCCATCCGCCCGAACCGGCGGTGGACCTCGTGCAGCCCGCGCGGTGTGCCCGGCACGGCGACTGTGGCCGCCCCGACGTGGTACTCCAGCGGCGCGGCTCCGAACGACACGTGGATGGCCTGCATCGGCGCCACCTCGCGGTCGAGCCCGGCGCCGGGGACGCAGACGAAGAAGTCCACAACCGTCGCGGTGCCCGTCACGGCGTCCAGGTGCACCGCGAAGCCGCCGCCTGCCAGACCGGTGTAGATCGTCTCAGCGGCACACGCCGCCAGCGCTGCGGCCACGGCCGCGTCGGCGGCGTTGCCCCCAGCGTCGAGCACGCGCGCCCCCACCGCCGCGGTCGCGATGTCGGCGGCCGCGACAGCCGGTCCGACGGCCTCGGGTTCGGCGGAAGAGTGCTCGTGCATCGGCTGAGGGTAGAGGTGCTTGAGGGTCGAGATGCTCCGGTACGGTGCCGGAAGGGGTCGACGGGTGTCGGCTGAGAAGGACGGGCGCTGACGATGCCGTGGAGTCGCCGGATCAAGAGCGGGGTCAGTCGACTCGCCCTCGACACCGAGCCACCGACCATGCCCGGCGTCTTTCTCGACCGTGGCGCCTACCGGCCGGGGCCCACCCGCAGCGACAGCGACGTGCGCACCTACGAGGTGATGGATCTTGCCCTCGGGTGCGGGGCGCAGCTGCTGGCGCGGGGCGGGGCCGCCGTGGACGTGGAGTCGGCCGTGCACGCCGCGGCCACCACCCTCGGCCTCCGCGAGGTCGAGGTCGATGTCACGTTCAACTCCATGTGGGTCGGGGCCGTCGTCGACGGCTATCCCGTGGCCATGAGCCGTGTCGTGCGCCAAGGCAGGTCCGACTACCAGCGGCTCACGCTGCTGCACCAGCTGCTGACCGACATCGGCGCCGGTGACGTCGACCTTCGTGCCGCGCAGCGGCGACTGGCCGAGATCGAGTCGGGCCGGCGCAAGTACGGCGTGCGCGTCACGCTGGCGGCCGACGGCGTCCTCGCCGCAGCGATCGCCATCTCGCTCGGGGCAGGCTGGAGGATCGCCGTCGTCACCGGGCTCACCGGCCTGCTCATCATGTGGCTGGCCAAGCGGCTCAGCGGCCCTCGGGTACCGGAGTTCTTTCTGGCTGGGTTGGGCGGTGTCATCGCTGTCGCCGTCGCGGCCTCGCTGACGACGCTTGACCTCGGCGTCAGACCGTCGCTGGTGGTGGCAGCGAGCATCGTCGTCCTGCTGCCGAGCATCGAGCTCGTGGGCTCTGTCCGGGACGCGCTCGTCGGGTTTCCGCTGACGGCCACCGGTCGAGCCGTCGAGGGCGCGATGCTGATGATCGGCATCGTCGCCGGAGTGCTCGCCGCCCTGGACATCGCCGCCGCGGCGTCGATCCCCCTGCAGATCATCCCCACCGGTGAGGACGCCGCCACGTCGATGGCACTGCGGGTCGTCGCAGCCGCGGTCGCCGCAGCCGCTGCGGCGTTGGCCTACCAGGCCCCGTGGCGGCTGGTCGGGGTCTCGCTCGGGATCGGCGCCCTGGGTTTCACCGTGGCCAACGTGCTGCTCGCCGACCTGGGGTCACAGACGTTCGCCTTCGCCCTGGCCTCCGTCGCGGTCGGGATCGCTGCCGGGCTTGCCTCTCGTCGGTGGCGGACGCTCTCCCTGGTGTTCGTCGTACCCGGCATCCTTCCGTTGCTGCCCGGTCTCGTCCTGTACCGGGGAAGCCTGCTGCTCGCCGCCGGGGAGACCATCAGTGGCCTGGTCGTGCTGCTCGAAGCGGCGGTGCGGATGCTCGCCCTTGCCGCTGGCGTCCTGCTCGGCGAGCTTCTCGTCAGCCGTCTGAGACCGCGCTGAGACGGGGACGCTTGGCCGTCACCGACATGCCGGACGACGTGCCCCTGGCCCGCCGCCCGAACCAGGGCAGCAAGTGGGTCTTCAGCCAGTCCACGTCGTCGCGGCGAGTGCGCAGCCACTGCCCGGAGTCAGCCGGCGCGAGGGGCTCACGCCACGACCCGTCGCCGAGGCCGAGGGTCTGCAAGTAGGCGCCGGCTACCCGCTCGTGCCCCGCGGCGGACAGGTGCAGCCGGTCAGCCGACCACAGCCGGTGGTCGTCGAAGACATCCGCGCCGAAGAGGTCGACGGCGTAGCAGTCCCACCGGTCCGCCACAGCGGCGACGGCCTCGTTGAGGGCGACGACCCTGGGCATGAGGCGAGCCAGTGCCTTCGAGCGCGCCGTCGGGTTGACGCCTACGACGAGCACCACGTCCGAGCCGTTCGCGCGCAGGCTGCCGACGGCCCGGTCGAGGCTGCGGTGCAGGGCACGGGCGTCGAAGGCCGGGCGGAGCATGTCGTTGACGCCCCCGACGATCGAGACGAGGTCGGGCTTCATCCGAAGCGCGGGGGGCACCTGCTCGGCGGCGATCTGCGGCATCAGTCGTCCGCGCACCGCGAGGTTCGCGTAGCCGAACTCCGGCCGACCCGCAGCGAGGCGTTCGGCGACCAGGTCGGCCCAGCCCCGGTAGGTACCGTCGGGGCGCACGTCGTCGATGCCTTCGGTGAACGAGTCGCCCAGGGCGGCGAACGACGTCCAGGGGTGGTCGCCTTCGCCGGGCCGGTGCGCACGAGCTGCGTCAAGCACGTCGCACAAGTGTGCCACCCGTCCGAGGGCGGTCGCACCAGGCCGGTCACGGGTCGCACCCACTAGCCTCGCGGGCGTGCTGCTCGCCGAGGTCGCAGCGGCGTCCGACGCGGTCGCCGCGACGTCGTCCCGCCTGGAGAAGACGGCATTGATCGCCGACCTTCTCGGCCGGGCCGACGCGCACGACGTCGGCCTGGTGGTGCGCTACCTCACCGGTGAGCTGCGCCAACGTCGCACCGGCGTGGGCGTGGCTGCGTTGCGCGCCCTGCCCCCACCCGCGGCCACGGCCTCGCTGACGGTTTCCTACGTGGACGCCGTGTTCGCCGACCTCGCCACGATGAGCGGCCGCGGTTCGACGGCGGCTCGGCGGGACGCGTTCGCCGCGCTCATGGCCACCGCTACCGCGCCGGAGCAGCAACTGCTGGCCGGTCTGGTCTCCGGGCAGCTGCGCCAAGGTGCCGCTGCGGGCGTGATGACTGAGGCGGTCGCCCGTGGCGGCGGTGTGGCCGGCGCCGACGTCCGCTCGGCACTCACCCTGTCGGGCTCGCTGCCTGACGTCGCCACAGCGCTGCGCCGTGCCGGACGAGCCGGACTCGCGGAGTTCTCGCTGCAGGTGGGGACGCCGCTGGCGCCCATGCTGGCCTCGAGCGCTCCGTCGGTCGGCGACGCCGTCGAACGCGCCGGGGGCGGCGTGGTGGGCGTGGAGTGGAAGCTCGACGGCATCCGGGTGCAGCTTCACCGTGACGGCTCTGACGTCGCCGTCTTCAGCCGCTCCGGTGACGACCTCACCGCAGCCGTCCCCGACGTCGTCGAGCAGGTCGCAGCGTTGCCGACCGACCGGGTCGTGCTCGACGCCGAGGCGATCGTGCTCCGTCCGGACGGGCGTCCCGCCCCGTTCCAGGTCACCGGCAGCCGCGTGGGCCGCCGAGACGTGGCGCGTGCCCGCGAGCAGGCGCCACTGACCCTGGTCGTGTTCGACGCGATGCACATGCGAGGCGTCGACCTGCTCGGCGAGCCCGCAGCCCAGCGCTGGGCCGCGCTGGAAGACGTCGTGGCGGCCAAGCACCTGGTGCCTCGGCTGGTGACCGACTCGGCGTCGCAGGCAGAGCCCTTCGTGGCCGACGCCCTCGCGCGCGGCCACGAGGGTGTGGTGGTCAAGGCCGCCGACGGCACGTACGCGGCCGGACGACGAGGAGCCTCGTGGGTGAAGGTGAAGCCCCGCGTCGTCCTCGACCTCGTGGTGGTCGCGGTGGAGTGGGGGCACGGTCGGCGAACCGGGCGGCTGTCGAACCTGCACCTGGCCGCCTACGACCCGGCCGGCGCGTTCGGTGCGCGCGGCGGGTTCGTCATGCTCGGAAAGACGTTCAAAGGCATGACGGATGCGATGCTCACCTGGCAGACGGAGCGGTTTCTCTCCCTGGCCGACGGGCCGACGGACGACGGCGTGGTGCGTGTGCGTCCGGAGCAGGTCGTCGAGATCGCCATCGATGGCGTGCAGCGTTCGAGCCGCTACCCCGGTGGTGTCGCGCTGCGCTTCGCCCGCGTGCTGCGCTACCGACCGGACAAGGCGGCGACCGAGTCCGACACGATCGAGTCGGTCCGTCAGCTGATGGTCTGAGCCTGCACGGGATAGGGGACGGCCTTGCGCCAGGTGGCGTACTCCCCGGCCGCGTCGAGGGTGGTGGCGACCACCCAGCCACCGACGAGCAGGTCGTCGGTGAGGCCGAGGAGCAGGAGCGCGCTCTCGGGCACGAGGTCGATCGGGGAGAGGATGTACACGATGCCCAGCAGCAGCATCGCCAGGCGGGTGCGGCTCAGAGCAGGGAACCGTCCCGCGAGAGCATCGGCAAGCATCGCCGGCATCAGCCGCACACGCTCGGCCAGCGACGCCGTGCCCGGCGCCGACCCCGACCGAACCGCGCGTCCCACGGCAGCAGCGGCCGCCACCTGTCGAGGAGTGGGCATGGTGCGGGCTCCTTTCCGATCACGAGCCGCTGCCGGCAGCAGGGCTCGGGGCGCACGTGCGTGCACTGTGAGGAACGATCTGTCTAGGTTGGTTGTTCCCCCGACCACCCCGTCTCACACCTGATCGCCACTGCCCAGGAGGCCTCGTGACCGTCCCGTTCGACACCGACCCCAAGCTTGCCGACTACGCCCACCCGCAGCGGCTGGTGAGCACCCAGTGGCTGGCCGCGCACCTCGGCACCGAGGGCCTGGTCGTGGTGGAGAGCGACGAGGACGTGCTGCTCTACGACACCGGGCACATCCAGGGCGCGGTCAAGATCGACTGGCACCTCGACCTGAACGACCCGGTCACCCGCGACTACGTCGACGGAGCGGGTTTCGCCGAGCTGATGTCGGCCAACGGCATCTCCCGTGACTCCACGATCGTGCTCTACGGCGACAAGAGCAACTGGTGGGCCGCCTATGCGCTGTGGGTGTTCTCGCTGTTCGGCCATGACGACGTCCGCCTGCTCGACGGCGGGCGGGCCGCGTGGGTCGCTGAAGGACGCCCCCTCACCCGTGAGGTGCCCAGGCGCGAGCGCAGCGAGTACCCCGTCGTCGAGCGCGACGACAGCGCCATCCGTGCCTTCAAGGACGACGTGCTGGCCCACCTGGGCAAGCCCCTCATCGACGTGCGCTCGCCCGGTGAGTACTCCGGCGAGCTTCTGCACATGCCGGACTACCCGCAGGAGGGCGCCATGCGCGGCGGGCACATCCCCGGCGCGGCCAGCGTCCCGTGGGCCAAGGCGGCGGGAGAGGACGGTCGCTTCCGCGACCGCGACGAGCTCGAGGAGATCTACCTCGACGGTGCCGGCCTGTCCGCCGGCGACGACGTGGTCGCCTACTGCCGGATCGGTGAGCGCTCCTCGCACACCTGGTTCGTGCTCACCCACCTGCTGGGCTTCGACAACGTCCGCAACTACGACGGGTCGTGGACGGAGTGGGGCAACGCCGTGCGCGTCCCGGTCGTGCAGGGCACCGAGCCCGGCAGCGTCTGAGCGATGGCTGGGACGGTCGACACGACGGGTCTTCCCACCGCGTTCGCCGAGATCGCCGAGGACTTCTCCGCGGCCTCGACCCGGCAGCGGCTCGACCTGCTGCTGGAGTTCTCCGACGAGCTTCCCGCGCTCCCCGAGCGGTACGTCGAGCACCGCGACCGCATGGAGAAGGTCGACGAGTGCCAGTCACCGGTCTTCTTGACGGTCGAGGTCGAGTCAGCCGACGGGGGCGACGACCCGGTCGTCCACCTGCACTTCGACGCACCACCGGAAGCGCCGACGACGCGCGGGTTCGCCGGCATCCTGCACGCCGGGCTGGACGGGCTGCCGGCCTCGACGCTGCTCGCAGTGCCCGACGACGCGCCGATGCGCCTGGGTCTGGCCGAGGCCGTGTCACCGCTTCGTCTACGCGGCATGGTGGGCATGCTCGGGCGCATCAAGCGCCAGGTGGCGCTGAAGACTGCGGCTACGACCCGGCGATGAAGCGGACGACCTCGGCGGCGAGGTCGGGCCCCGCGTCCTCCTGGAGGAAGTGCCCGGCTCGGGCGATGGTCGGGTGCTCCCGGCCGGCGGCACCCGGCACGTGGCGACGAAGGATGGGTGCCATGGCGCCGGTGATCGGGTCGCCGTCGGAGAACGCCACCAAGAAGGGCCGCTGCCACTCACCGAGGGCCGCCCACGCCGCACGGTTCGCCGACGTCTCCGGGTCGCGCGTGGTGACGGGGACCAGACCGGGCATGGCACGCGGCCCCGCCTTGTAGGTCTCGTCCGGGAAGGGTGCGTCGTAGGCGGCGCGGTCGGTGGCGCTCAGCCCACGGACGCAGCCGGCTGCGACGGCTCGACCCACCTCGAGAACCGGGGCGGTCTCGACCGCCTGACGCATCGCCCACCAGATCTTGGGCATGTCGAAGTCACCGGTCGGCAGGCCGGTGTTGGCGGCGACGACCCGATCGACCAGCCCTGGGTGCTCCACCACCAGGCGAAGCCCGATCAGCCCGCCCCAGTCCTGGCCCACGAGGGTCGCGCCCGACAGCGCGAGGTGGTCGACCAGCAGCGCCTTCGTCCAGGCGATGTGGCGGGCGTAGGTGTGGTCGGCGACCTCGGCGGGCTTGTCGGAGCGGCCGAAGCCGATCAGGTCGGGCACCACCGCCCGCAGCCCCGCGTCGGCGAGCACCGGCACCATCGTGCGGTAGAGGTACGACCAGGTGGGCTCGCCGTGCAGCAGGACGACGGCCGGGGCAGAGCCGGTCGGGTCGGTGTCGAGGTAGGCCATGCGCAAGGTCCCACCGTCAGGGTCGGGCACCTCGGCGTAGTGCACGGCGCCGATGTCGGGGAGGTCGGCGAAGCGCTCCTCGGGCGTGCGCAGCGCGCGCATGCTCAGCCCCGGCCGTAGTCGGCTGCGGCGATCGCGTCGGCCTGCTGGACGACGTCGTAGCTCGACGACCCGTCGATCTTCGGCACGAACCCGACGAGGATGCCGTTGCGCATCACCTGGGCCTCCAGCCCGGCGGCGCCGTCGACGTCCCAGAGCGCCTCGCGACCGTCACCGATCTGAACGCGCACCCCGAACCGGTAGAGCGCCGGACGAGCGAGAGTCGCCCGCACCCCTCGCGACTGCAGCTCACGGACCACGGCCTGGGCTTCTTGCTCCTGCACGCCGATGAGCCTAGGCGAGGATGGCCGAGTGCGCGGGTCAGCGGTTGGAGGCGGCGCTGACCCGGGCAAGCAGGCGCAGCACCTCGAGGTAGATCCACACGATGCTGGAGACGATGCCGAAGGCCGCGTACCACTCGGCGGCCTTGGGCACTCCGGCCTTCACCCCCTGCTCGACGAAGGCGAAGTCGACGAGCAGCGTCGAGGCGGCGATGCCCAAGATGACGAGCCCGATGAGGATGGCTGTCGGCGACGACCCGAACACGAAGGTCAGGTCGGCACCGAACAGCGACATGAGGAACGCCACGAAGTACATCAGCGCGACGCCGAGCACGAGCGCCGAGATGATCTGCGCCCCACGGGCGGTGACCCGGAAGACACGGGTCGAGTAGAGGATGAGCATGCCGACCGTGATCGCGAGCGTGCCGAGCAGGGCCAGGCCGACGATGCCGTCGAACACTTCTTCGTAGAAGCGCGAGATCGCCCCGATCCACAAGCCATTGAGCACCGAGTAGAGCAGGCCCGCGGCGAGGGCGAGCCTCGGGTTGTTCACCGATGCGATGGTCAGCGCGATCAGGACGAAGTACCCCACCAGGTAGAGCAGGCCCGAGCCCCGTCCGGTGAATGCCGCCGCGTTGTTCCAGCCGACGGTGGCGAACCCGGCGATGAGCAGCAAGAACAGGCCCGTCTTCGCGGCGACGCCCCCGTAGGTCATCGTTGCCGGGGCAGGGGGGAAGGCCGCGGTGACCTCGGGGGACGACCAGGTGGTGTCGTTGAGCATCTGACGAGACATGGGCGAAGGGTAGGCACCGATCCGCGGCGGACGGTTCAGCGGCGGGGCCGCGTGCTCGACAGGTAGCCCACGACCGCTGCGTGGCCGAGGCTCGACACGGCGGCCACCGGCTGGGCGAGCACCGCGGCGCGCACCTGCTCGCAGTCTGCGCCACCGAGCTCGCGCCGGAGGCGAGAGCGACCTCGGTGAGTGACCGCGCCTGCGCGAGGCTAGCGTTGCGCGGCGTGCGCATCGCCACCTGGAACGTCAACTCCGTCACGGCCCGACTCCCCCGCCTGCTGGACTGGTTGGAGACGCGCCAGCCGGACGTGGCGTGCCTTCAAGAGCTCAAGGTGACCGAGGACGCCTTTCCGCACCTGCCGGTGCAGGCACTCGGGTACGAGGCGGCCGTGCACGCCGACGGGCGGTGGAACGGTGTGGCCGTCCTCTCCCGCGTCGGGCTGACTGACGTGCGCCGCGGCCTGGACGACGAGCCCGGCTTTCCCGACGACGAACCCGAGACGCGGGCGGTGGCCGCGACCTGTGCCGGCGTCCGGGTGCGCAGCGTCTACGTGCCCAACGGTCGTACCCCCGACGACCCGCACTACGCCTACAAGCTGGCCTGGCTGGAGGCCTTGCGCACGACGCTCGCCGCCGAGCTCGCAGACCATCCGTCCTCGATCGTGCTCGGCGACTTCAACGTCGCCCCGACCGACGCCGACGTGTGGGATCCCTCGAAGTTCGTCGACTCCACCCACGTCACCGAGCCCGAGCGCGCTGCACTGGCGGAGATCCGCGGCCTGGGCCTGGTCGACGTCGTTCCCCGCCCGGGAAAGGGCCCGAACCCCTTCACCTACTGGGACTACCGAGCCGGGGCCTTCCACCAGGACTGGGGCATGCGCATCGACCACGCCTACGCCTCGGCGCCGCTGGCCGAGCGGGTGACCGACGCCTGGGTCGACCGGGAGTCGCGCAAGGGGAAGGGGCCGTCCGACCACGCACCGGTCGTTGTCGACCTATCTGGGTAGACGACTCGAACAGCCGCACGCTGCCCAATCGTCGTCTACGGTTCCGACGGACCGACGCCACCGACCCCGAAGGCGCCATGTCCCTCGACACGCTGAAACCACCGACGGGCAACGCAGGCCTCGTCTTGCGTATCTCGCTCGGGATCGCCGCAGCGGTGTTCCTCTGGGCTCTGCTGGATCCCGACAGCCTGACCAGTGCTGCCTCCATCTTCACGCTCGGAGCCCTCGAGACGGCCGACTGGTTCTTTCTGACATTCGCCACCATGTTGCTGATCATGTCGCTGGCACTCGGCTTCAGCCGGTTCGGGCGCATGCGCCTCGGTCGGGACGACGAGTGTCCGGAGTTCTCGACGGTGTCGTGGATCAGCATGCTGTTCGCCGGCGGGATGGGCGCAGGGCTCATCTTCTGGGGAGCTGCCGAACCGCTCACGCACTACCAGGATCCACCGGGCCTGACCGGAAACACTCCCGAGGCTGCCCGCGAGGCCATGGTCATCACCCACCTGCACTGGGGCCTGCATGCCTGGGCGATCTACGGCATGTGCGCTTTGGTGATCGGCTACTTCACGTTTCGCAAGGGTATGCGTCCGCTCACCTCGTCCCCTATCAAGGCGGTCTTTCCGGCGACGCCACGCGGTGCCCTCGTCGCCGCCGACGTGCTGGCCGTGCTGGCGGTGCTGTTCGGAATCGTCGGGTCGCTCGTCCAGGGCGTGCTCCAGCTGCGCGCAGGCGTCACGTCGGTGTTCGAGACCGACCCGGAGTCGAACCTCATCGCCACTCTCCTCATCGTGGCGCTGACCGTCGCCTTCATGCTCTCCGCCTCGACCAGTGTCGACAAGGGCATTCGCATCCTGTCGAACACGAACGTCGCCTTGACCGTCGCGTTGGTGCTGTTCGTCCTGTTCACCGGTCCCACGCGCTACATGCTGGAGACGCTGGTCACCAGCTTCGGCGACTACGCCCAACGCCTCGTCGAGATGGCCTTTCGGTTGTTCCCGTACGAGGGACTCACCGAGTGGACCAGCGCCTGGACGCTCAACTACTTCTTGTGGTGGCTGGCCTGGGGCCCGTTCGTCGGCATCTTCATCGCCCGCATCAGCCGAGGGCGCACGATTCGCGAGTTCGTCCTGGGCGTGGTCTTCGTCCCGGCGCTGTTCTCCGTCTTCTGGTTCGCGGTTCTCGGTGGTGCCGGCATCTTCATCGAGTCCGAGGGCGCCGGCGGCCTGGGACCGATCGTCACCGAGGACGTCTCGGCCGCGCTCTTCGCCTTTCTCGGCAATTTCCCCGCGCCGGGGTTCATCGCCATCGGTGCCCTGCTGATCCTGTTCGTCTTCTTGGTCACCAGTGCTGACTCCGGCACCTTCGTCCTCGCCATGATGACCGAGGACGGCGACGAGAACCCCCCGGTGAGCCGCAAGCTGCTGTGGGGGATGATCCTCGCGGCCATGACCTTGGCCATCACGCTGGTGGGCACGGTTCCTGTCGCACGGGCCATGGCCGTCCTCGGTGCTGTTCCCTTCACCGTCGTGCTAGTCGTCCAGATGGGCGCGTTCGTCAAGACGATCCGCCAAGAACCGGCCGCGGCCGGACGTGTGCCCGCCGAGCCCGAACGACCACCGCCGGCGCCGGCGGAGACACCACCCCCGGTCGCGGTGGCCACCGAGCACGACCAGGACGGTGAGCGCTCATGAAGCGTCGGCGCATGAGCCTGGTCGCGCTGCTCGCCGTCGTGCTCCTGGCCGGCTGCGGCGGTACCTCGTCGGTCACCATCGGATCGAAGGACTTCAGCGAGCAACGCATCCTGGCCGAGATGCTCGCCCTGCTGAGCGAGAACGAGGGGCTGCGGGTCGACCGGGTGGTGCCCTACCCGCCTGACATCTCGCCGATCCAGGGGCTGCGCGACGGAACCATCGACGTGTACGTGGAGTACACCGGAACAGGTCTGCTCGCTCTTGGCCAGCCCCCGCTCACCGACTCCGACGCCGCGTTCGAGCTGGTGTCCGACCTGTCCAGCGACCTCGGGGTCACCTGGCTGCCTCGGCTCGGCTTCGCGAACGAGTGGGCCTTGACCGTGACCGAGGAGACCGCGGCCCGACTCGGCCTGAACTCCATCTCCGACCTCGCCACCCTGGACGCTCCGGTCTCGTTCGCTGTGAACGGGGAGTTCCAGCGCCGTCCTCTCGACGGGCTGGACGCCCTGTCGTCGCGCTACGGGCTACGTGTCGAACCCGATGCCCTTGTCACCGACGACAAGGGCGAGCTGTACGACGCGCTGCGCACCGGTGCGGCGACCGTCGCGGTGGGCTTCGGCACCGACCCGCAGATCGAGCAGCTCGACCTCGTCGTGCTCGACGACGACCTGACCTTCTTCCCGGCATACGACGCCGCTCCGCTGGCGTCCAGCGACTTCATCGACGCCCGCCCAGAGCTCGAGGAGGCGCTCGGCAGCCTGGCCGGTCGCCTCGACGAGGACACGATGCGACGCCTGATCGTGCAGGTCGACTTCGAGCAGCGAGACCCGGCCGTCGTGGCTCGTGAAGAGCTGGTGGACCTGGGCCTGATCGAGCCGGGCCTCACCCAGGATCGTGGCGACGCCGTGCGCGTCTCGATCGGGTTGGACGACCAACGCTCCGGCCCGACCGGCGAGGCGCTCGAGGCGATCCGTGCGGCCTACCCCGGGCGCCCGGTGGAGGTCGTCGTGGTCGGCGACCCCGCCGACGCCGTGCTGCGCGGTGATGCGCGCATCGCGATCGCCGACGCCGAGACCGTGTTCCAGCCGATCGAGCGTGACGCCGGGGAGGATCGGCCGGTGAAGCCGCTGGAGGCCGTAGCGGCGGTGGAGCTGCGCGCCGTCCACCTGCTTGCACCCTCGAGCGACGGTGAGATCGAGACGGTCGCCGTCGCCGGCGCCGAAAGCACCAGCTACGAGACCGCACGCACCCTGATCGACACAGGGGTGGTGCCGCAGGTGAGGCTGGTCGAGGTCCCCGGCGCCTCGCTCGCCGACCGGGTGGCCGCGGTGGTCGCCGGTGAGGCTGACGCCGCGCTGGCCGTGAGCCCGCTGGGCCAGTCCGACATCCAGACCGCCCTGAGCGAGCAAGGCATGGTGCTGCGCTCGTTGGCAGCCGGCACCACGGCCCCCGTTCTGCAGGCGCCGCACCTGCGCCTCGGCGTCATCCCCGCCCAGACCTACGCCGGTGTCGACCAACCGGTGACCACCGTCACCCAGCAGGCGGTAGTGCTGGGCCCCGCAACCGACCCCAACCGTCTGGGGGTCTACGGGCCGAACGCGTTCGTCGGCGGGGCGGGACAGCCCCTGTCCTCGGCGGCGACCCAGTCGATCAGCGCCACGCTGGACGAGCCGCGGGTCGACCCGGTGCTGCCGCGTACGCCGACACCGTTGACAGACCCGAGTGATCTGCTGCAGCCGACCAACCCGGAGCCCTGGGTGTCGGTCACGAACATGCTGCTGCTGGCCGCCCTCGGAGCCTTGGGCTACGCGCTGGTGCGCAAGCCGAAGGCGGCCGCCCCCTCGTCGTCGACCGTCCAAGACGACGAGGCACGCGTACCCTAGGGGCGTGGCTTCGAGACAGCCGTCGGTCGCACTGGAGCAGGCGGCGCAGCACGCCGCCCAGCTCGTCGACCGCATGCTGGGCTTTCGGGACGACGCCGGCGCTGCCCAGCTGGCGCAGTGGCGCGCCCAGACGAGCCTCGAGCAGCACCGCGTCCACCGCGCGGAACGCATCCGCTCCCGGGGGCGCATCCAGGTGCCGGTGCTGCTGGGCGTGGCCGGTGTCGCCGGGCTCAGCCAGGTGTGGTGGCTGATGACGATGCTGATCCTGCTGGCGCTGCTCGTCGGCATTCGCGCGGCGACGACCCAGGTGCCGGCCCTGCCTCCTTTCCCACCACCGCCGGCCGTGCTGCCCAGTGCCACCCGGTCGTCCTCGGCCTACACGCCGCTGCAGCGCACGGTGGCCTCGCGCCAGGCGCTGGCCGGCCTCGTGCCTCTGGTTCCGGTGGACATCGCCGACCTCGCCCTGGAGACGGCCGCCGAGACCGAGCGGGTGATCGCCGGCATCGCGGCCGCGCTGGTCCCCGTCGAGCAGGCGTCGCGGACCGCCGGGCACTCCTCGTCGGCCGCCGCCCGGCTGCGCCACGACCTCGACGAGGCGGTGCGCGCCTACGACGAGCTGGTACGCACGGTCGACGGTGCCGTGGCGCTGCGCAGCGACGCCCGCCTGGACGAGATCAGCGCCCGCGTGGGTGGCATCCGGGCGGCTGTGGCCGCCCTCAACCCGAGCCTGCCCGGCTGAGCAGCTCGACCACCCGCGTCGCCGCCTCGGGCCCAGCCGCAAGCACGGCCGGGTGCGGTGGCGAGCCGAGGTCGAAGCGCTGCGCAGCCACGGTGACGACCCACGCCGACGGCGGAAGGGTCGCGGTCGTGCGGGCCAGGTCGAGCACGGTCGCCAACGACATGCCGTGGGTGCTTCGTCGGCCGTCCGCCAGGGCCGGCAGCGGGCGCGAGGCGACGTCGAACACCTCGACGGTGCCCAGCGGTGCTGTCGAGAGCGCAGCATCGACGACCACGAGAGCCTCCGCCCCGGGCAGAAGGTCGAGCAGCGCCAGAGGGTCGAGCAGGTGGCGCACCAGCAGGTCGTCGCGACGTCCGGCGACCTCGTCGGCCACCCGAGCGCCGACGGCGTCGTCGCCACGGTCGGGGTGGCCGAGACCCACGACGAGCCGGCGGGCGGGCACGGCTACTGCCGGTCGACCGTCAGTCGCAAGAAGTGGGTGGCGCACGAGATGCACGGGTCGTAGTTGCGGATCGCCGTCTCGCACTGACGGGTGAGCTCGGCGTCGTCGAGGTCGAGATGCCCCTCGACGAAGCGACGCAGGTCGGCCTCGATCTGCGCCTGGTTCTGCGACGTCGGGGGGACGATGACCGCGTCGCGCACCATGCTCGCCTCGTCCAGGCGGTACCGGTGCACGAGCAGTCCCCGGGGCGCCTCGCTGGCGCCGTAGCCGAGGCCGGCCCCGACCGGTACGTCGACGCAGGGCGGTCCGGGGTCGACCGGCCAGTCGTCCAGGATGCGCTCGGCCTCCTCCACGGCGTAGAGCACCTCGAGCGCCCGCACCACGATCGAGGCGAACGGGTTGCGCACGACCCTCGCGACCCCGAGCTCGGCGGCGAGATCGCCAGCCGCTCCGGTGATGCGGTCACCGAGGAGCGCCCAGCGTGCCAGCGGGCCCACGACGTAGGAGCCGACCCCGTGCAGGCGGGCGTGCAGCGCGTTGGAGTGCTCGACGTGCACCTCGACGACTCGCTCGTCGAACTCCTCGAGCCTGAACCGCTCCGCCGGCCCCTCGCCGTCTCCGGAGACGAGGTGACGTCCGCCTTCCAGGGGGTACTCGCCGTTGTCGGAGTCGAGGGCGACGAAGTGGTACGGCATCTGCAGGTCGGGCAGCGCCAGCGTGGCGACGGTACGCACGGTGGCTTCGGCGTCGAGGCGAGCCTGGCGCAACGCGGGCCGCAGCGCCGCGATCTCGTCCGGCGTCGGGAACCGGTAGAAGCCGCCCACCCTGACGTTGACCGGGTGGACGGCGCGTCCACCGGCCAGCTCCATCAGGTCGTTGCCGGCCTTCTTCAGCCGCAGTCCCTGCTGAACGAGGTCACGGTGGTCGGTTGCCATCGTGAGGGCGTCGGGGTAGCCCAAGAAGTCGGGGGCGTGCAGCAGGTAGATGTGCAGCGCATGGCTCTCGATCCACTCCCCGCAGTAGAGCAGCCGGCGCATCGCCCGGATGGGCTCGGTGACGGTGACGCCGCGGGCCGCCTCGACAGCGTTGCAGGCCGCCATCTGGTAGGCGACCGGGCAGATGCCGCAGATGCGTGCGGTGATGTCGGGCGTCTCGGCGGCAGCCCGTCCACGCAGGAACCCCTCGAAGAAGCGCGGCGGCTCGTAGATCGACAGCGCCACGTCGGCGACCTGCCCGTCACGGATGCGCACGTGCATCGCCCCCTCGCCCTCGACGCGGGCGAGCACGGGCACGTCCAGGTTGCGGGCGCGGCTCATGGCGTTGCCTGCGCTGCCTCGCGGCGCTGACGGGCCGCCTCGGCCTCGAAGGCGGGCGCGCCGACGTTGAAGGTGGCGAAGAGGCGTTCGACCTCAGCGGGCTCGGCGCCCTGCTCACGAAGGTGGTCACCCAGCGCGGCCGCGTTCGCCGAGGCATAGGGACCGAAGCACCCGAAGCACCCACGTCCGTACCCCGGGCACAGCGCGCCGCACCCGGCCTGGGTGACCGGGCCGAGGCACTCGGTGCCGTGGGCCACGGCGACGCAGACCAGTCCGCGGCGCTTGCACTCGCTGCACACGCTCGCCAGCGGTATGCGGGGCTTGCGGTCGTGCAGCACGGCGGCCACGGCTTCCAGCAGCTGGCCCTTGTCGACCGGGCATCCGCGCAGCTCGGCCTCGACCGTGACGTGGGCGCGGATCGGGGTCGAGCGGGCCAGCACGTCCAGGTAGTCCGGCCGGGGGTACACGACGGAGGCCAGCTCGGCGACGTCCTGGGTGTTGCGCAGCGCCTGGATGCCGCCGGCTGTCGCGCACGCGCCGATCGTGATGAGGCGCTTGGACGAGCGGCGGATCGTCTGGATGCGCTCGGCGTCGTGCGGGGTGGTGATCGAGCCTTCGACCAGCGACAGGTCGTAGGGCCCACGGACGACCGTGCGCGTCGCCTCCGGGAAGTAGGCGATGTTCACCGCCTCGGCGACCGCGAGCAGCTCGTCCTCGCAGTCGAGCAGCGAGAGCTGGCACCCGTCGCACGAGGCGAACTTCCATACCGCCAGCTTGGGGCGTCGCTTCCGGCGCGCCGTCGTGCTCACCTCATACCTCCCTCAGCCAGAGCAGCCGCTCGATGTCGTCGTAGCCGAACACCGGGCCGTCCACGCACACGAAGAGCTCACGCAGCTGGCAGTGCCCGCACAGGCCCACGCCGCAGTCCATCGCCCGTTCCATCGAGAGCCGGACGCGGTCGCGCGCCACCCCTCGTTCGACGAGGGCCGACCCGACGTAGCGCATCATCGGCTCGGGCCCGCACACCAGTGCCAACGTGGTCGCCGGGTCGAAACCGGCACGCGGGATGAGGCTCGTGACCAGCCCGACCTTGCCGCGCCACTGAGGTGGGCCGTAGTCGACGGTCACCTCCACCTCCAGGTCGAAGCGGCCGCGCCAGTGCTCGAGCTCGTCGGCGTACAGCACGTCCTCAGGCGTGCGGGTGCCGTAGAGCAGCACCACGCGCTTGTAGTCGTTCCGGTGGGCGAGCACCTGCAGCAGGACGGGACGCAGCGGCGCCAGCCCGATGCCGCCGGCGACCAGCACGACGTCGCCACCGGCGCCGTCATGGACGTTCCAGCCCTGCCCGTACGGGCCGCGGATGCCGACGACGTCGCCGCGGCGCAGGTGGGTGAGGGTGTGGGTGACGCCGCCGACGTCGCGCACCGTGTGCAGCAGGTGCCTGCCGCCGGCTGGGTCGCCGCTGATCGACAGCGGAACCTCGCCGACCCCGAACGCGTAGACCATCGTGAACTGACCGGCCTCGAACGTGAGCGGCTCGCCGTCCAGCGGCGCGAGGCTGAGCGTGACGGTGTCGCGGGTGTCCTGACGCCGGTGGACGACCGTGAACTGGCGCAGGTCGAAGGCGGTCGTCGCGGCGCTGGACAGGGCTGGGGCCGGCGGGGGCGTCAGGGTGGTCATGCGGGGTGCGTCCCGTACAGGTCGACGAGTCGCACCCGGGCCGAGCGCATGCGTTCATGCATGACCTGCGCGACCTGCTGCATGAGGGCGTAGCCGAACGCGGGGTCGTGCTCGCACAGCTCGCGAAGGGCCACGGCGTCGACGGTGACCGCCGTGAGGTCGGTGACCGCACGCGCGTCGAACAACCAGCGGTAGGGCGGAACGAGCCACGACCAGCCGACCGTCTCGCAGGCATCGACGGTGTCGACCACCTGCGGCCCGCGCCCCGGCACGTGCGTCTCGATCGCCACCCGGCCCTCGACCACCAGGTAGAACTCCGTGGCCGACGCCCCCTCACGGAACAGAACCTCGTCCTGGCGATAGGACCGCAGCGTGGCGTGCTCGACGACGCGCTCGACGAACGCCGGCGACAACCCGCGGGTGAAGCAGTGCGCGGCCAGTGCGGTGGTCAGGTCGGTGCGCTCGGCGGCGACGCTCATCGTGTCCTCTCCTTCGTCGAGCTGGAGGCGCGGGCGGTTCGGCGCAGGTCGGCGGCCTCCGCGGTGATGTCGATGCCGACCGGGCACCAGGTGAGGCAACGCCCGCAGCCGACGCACCCCGAGGTGTCGAACTGGGCCTGCCACGTGCCCAGCTTGTGCGTCATCCACTGGCGGTAGCGCGAGGCGGTGGACGAGCGCACCGGGCCGCCGTGCACGTACGAGAAGCCCGCCGTGAAGCAGGAGTCCCAGACCCGCCACCGCTCTGCGTGCTCACCGGAGAGGTCGCTGACGTCCTCCACGGAGGTGCAGAAGCAGGTGGGGCACACCGCCGTGCAGTTGCCGCAGGCCAGGCACCGCTGGGCGACCTCCTCCCACAGCGGGTGCTCGACCTCGGCGTCGAGCACGCTCGGCAGCCCGCTGGTGTCCAGGTGACGATCGATCGCGTCGATGGCGCCTTGCACGACCGCTGCTGCCGCCTCGTCGTCGGTCGCGTCGACGGGCCGCTGGGGGACGTGGCTCAGCACCTGCTCGCCCCGCTCGGTGCCGACGCGTACGACGAACCGGTGCCCGTCCTCGTCGAGCAGCTCGGTGAGCGCGAGGTCGTACCCGGTTCCGGGGGCGGGACCGGTCTCCATCGAGGTGCAGAAGCACGTCTCGGCGGGCGTGGAGCAGGCCACGGCCACGACGAACGTCGCTTCCCGCGTCGCGGCGTAGTCGACGTCGGCCACCGGACGCGTGCCCCAGCGCTGCGCCAGCACCCGGTCATGGACCGCGATCGCGGCCAGGTCGCAGGAACGCACCCCGAGCAGCGCGCGCGGCTGCGCACCGTCGTCGTCGCGCTCAATGTCGAACGTCGGCCCGCCGTCGCGACGTGTGCCCCGCCAGAGCAGCTGGCGCGACGGGAACAGCACCGGCTTGAACGAGGTCGCGGGGCTGGCGAAGCCGAAGAGGGCCTCGTCGCCGCGCTCGGTCAGCCGGTAGCTCCCAGGCTGCTGCGCGTCACCCACGCCGCGCGGCAGGTCGGCGGCGCCGCGCACGGGGCCGGGGACGACAGCTCCGTCGCGGACGACAGGTCCCAGGACGGTCCAGCCCTGGTCGCGAAGGACAACGATGAGATGGTCCAACCCGTCGACGTCGATGACACACGCCGACGCAGTGACCGCTGAGGCAGCCATAGAGGGCATCCTCGTCGCTGCTGCCGGGCGGGGACGAGGGCCAGAGGTCACACGCGCAGCGGAGGGCCGCCGCCGCGTCCGATGCCAGAATGGCGCTGACCGTGCCGCCGAGCAGACAGGTGACCCGTGGACCCCCAGCCCGGACATCCCCTGCGCCACGTCGTGCTCGACGACCCGTCGGAGCGACTCGGCTTGTCGCTCGCAGTGCCGCTCGTCGTTGTCGAGACGATCGGCCTGTCGGTGCTCTTCGCCGCCTACATCGCCCTGGACGCCGTCGACAGCGACCTCGCGCCCCTGCTCATCCCGCCGGTGGTCACCCTGGCCGTCCTGGTGGCGATGCCACGGTCGGTGTCGTCGCGGCCCCTGCGCATCTTGCTGGCCTACACGATCGCGGCGAGCACCGGCCTTCTCACGACAGCAGTGCTCGGGCACAGCATTCCACTGACCGTTGCGATCGGCTTCCTCACGCTGCTCCTCATGCACACGACGGGCACCATGCACCCGCCTGCTGTGGCGGCGGCGCTGGTGGCCAGCAGGTCGGGACTGGAGGGCACCGAGTCGGCCCTGGCCCTGCCCTTTCTTCTCGGCGTGGTCGTCGTCGTTCTCGCCTGGGCGTGGCTCGGGCACCGGTTCCTGGGCGATCGGGAGTACCCGCAGCAGTGGTGGTGACGAACGTCCACGGCGGCTGGCACTCTACGGTCGAGAGTGCCAGAATGGTGGTGGCAGCAGATGCTCATCACCGCGGTGAGCAGCAGTGACACGACTGGGAGGTTGCCATGGCTGTCATGCGATTCGACCCGTTCCGCGACTTCGACCGGCTGGCTGAGCAGGTGTTCAGCTCGTCACCCGGGTCGGTGCGCACCCCGCGGTTCATGCCGATGGACGTCTACCGGCACGACGACCGCTTCGTCCTGGTTGTCGACCTACCCGGTGTAGCGACCGACTCGATCGACCTCGACGTCGACAACGACATGCTGACGATCCGCGCCGACCGGGCGGCTCCGGAGGGCGAAGGTCTCGACTGGATCATGAGCGAGCGGTACGCGGGAAGCTACATGCGCCAGCTCACCCTGGGCGAGGGGGTCGACACCGAGAACATCTCCGCCGAGTACGACGCGGGCGTTCTCACCGTCACCATCCCCGTGGCAGAGAAGGCGAAGCCACGCAAGATCACCGTGACCGGCGGTGGGTCGTCCACCGCCATCGAGACACACGCGGAGGACGTCACCGCGTGACGTCGGCACCCGCCGTGTCGCGCACCGCGACGTTGCGGATGACCCAGCGCTCGGCCACGAACGACATCGCCGGGATGGTCCCTGCCAGCAGCACCAGCAGCGTGCGCCCGATGCTCCAGCGCATCAGGAACGAGAGCGCGAACCCGCTGCCCAGGTAGCCCATGTACGCCCACCCGTGCAGAGTCCACGCGATCGCGTACCACTCCGGCTTCGGCTCGGTGCCGAGCAGCGCGACGAGCGCGATGGTCAAGGTGAGGAGCAGCACCCCGGTCAGGTAGGCGAAGACTCGGTACGTCGAGAGCAGCCACGCCGGCACGGCCGGGGTCTGCTCGCGTGTGGGCTCCGATGACGGGGCGGGGGAAGGTGCGCTCACGTCCCCAGTGTCCCCCATGGGCTGCGCCCGGAGCATCCGGGCGTGTCGCGACCGAGCCACGCGGCGGGGCGATGGAAGCATGCGGCTTGCCCGCTCCATGTAGGAGATGGAGCGGGCAAGCCACGTTCGCAGACGCAGGATGTGCTCACCCTGGCCGTCACCGGGCCGTCCCCCGCGGCTGATCTCGCCGAGCCAACCTGGATCGGGGCCCCGCGGTCGCTTGTGCAGCACAACTGCGGCTGGCGCGAGCCCCGGCCCCGTGGGCCGTTGTCAGTGACACCTTATGTGTAGTCCAGACGACCCAGCAGACCAAGAGTGGCCTCGTGGGCATCAGCCGCACCGATGTGTCGTCCCCAGGTTGTCCCCAACGGCTACTGGCAGGACGCGTCGCTGTCCACACCTCGCGCACAGGTCGTGTGCCGGTCGTGCACACCTTGTCCACAGGAGCCCCGACCCACAGGGGGCTCGCCCGCATCCGCGGACGGGCCCCCTGTGATCGGGTGTCGGCTCAGCTGCAGCCGCTGGTCGACCCGCAGCCCTCGCACACGTAGCACGAGCCGGCCGGGCGCATCTTCGTCCCGCAGGTCATGCACAGCGGCGCGTCCGCCGTGGTGCCCTGCAACGACTCGAGCAGCTCGGTCGAGGTGTGCACGTCGGCCGGAGCCGGCTCGGCCATGTGCGCAGCCGTCTTGGCCGCCTGCGGCTGAGCCGGCGCCACGGCGAGGCTGTCGTCGTCCACCTCGTCCTCGGCCGGGGAGTAGACACCGGTGTCCAGGGCCCGCGCCCGCTCCTCGGCGGTGTGGATACCCAGGGCCGAGCGCGACTCGAAGGGCAGGTAGTCCAGCGCGAGGCGGCGGAACAGGTAGTCCACCACGCTGGATGCCATCCTGACGTCCGCGTCGTCGGTCATGCCCGACGGCTCGAATCGCATGTTCGTGAACTTCGAGACGAACTGCTCCAGCGGCACGCCGTACTGCAGGCCGATCGAGACGGCGATGGAGAAGGCGTCCATCATCCCGGCCAGCGTCGAGCCCTGCTTGCTCATCTTCAGGAAGATCTCGCCGAGACCATCGTCGGGGTACGACCCCGAGGTCATGTAGCCCTCGGCGCCGGCCACCGCGAACGACAGCGTCTGGCTGGGGCGCGACTTCGGCAGGCGCCGCCGGGTCGGGCGGTACTCGACGACCACGTCCTTGTCCGCCGCACCGCCGGCGGCTGCCGGCTTCGCCTTGGCGTCGGACAGGGGCTGGCCGACCTTGCAGTTGTCGCGGTAGACAGCCAGCGCCTTGAGACCCAGGCGCCATCCCTCGAAGTAGACGTGCTCGATGTCTTCCACGGTCGCCGAGACGGGCAGGTTGACCGTCTTGGAGATGGCGCCGGACAAGAACGGCTGCACCGCGGCCATCATGCGCACGTGGCCCATGGGCTCGATGGTGCGCACGCCCATGGCGCAGTCGAAGACCGTGTAGTGCTCCTGGCGCAGACCGGGGGCGTCGATGACGTTTCCGTGCTCGGCGATGTGCTCCACGATCGCCTCGACGGTCTCCTCGGTGTACCCGAGCTTGCGCAGCGCCCGTGGGATCGTCTGGTTGACGATCTGCATCGAGCTGCCACCGACCAGCTTCTTGAACTTGACCAGGGCCAGGTCGGGCTCGATGCCGGTGGTGTCGCAGTCCATCATCAGCCCGATGGTGCCGGTCGGCGCGAGCACGCTCGCCTGGGCGTTGCGCCAGCCCTGCTTCTCGCCGAGCCGGTTGCCGTCGTCCCAGACACGGGTGGCGACGGCCTGCACCGAGCGGTCGAGCTCAGACACCGAGCGCAGCGTGTCGTTGGCGGCGGCGTGCTTGCGCATCACCCGACGGTGCGCCTCGGCGTTGCGGGCGTAGCCGTCGTAGGGCCCGACGATGCCGGCCAGCTCGGCCGAGCGCTTGTAGGCCGTGCCGGTCATCAGGCTGGTGATCGCGCCCGCGAGCGCCCGACCGCCGTCGGAGTCGTAGGCCAGGCCCGACGCCATGAGCAAGGCGCCAAGGTTGGCGTAGCCGATGCCGAGCTGACGGTAGGCGCGGGTGGTCTCCCCGATCGCCTCGGTCGGGAAGTCGGCGAACGTGATCGAGATGTCCATCGCCGTGATGACGAGCTCGACGCACTTGGCGAAGGTCTCGGCGTCGAACGTGTCGTCGGTGCGCAGGAACTTCAGCAGGTTCAGCGAGGCCAGGTTGCAGCTGGAGTTGTCCAGGTGCATGTACTCGCTGCACGGGTTCGAGGCGTTGATGCGCCCGGACTCCGGGGTGGTGTGCCAGTCGTTGATCGTGTCGTCGTACTGGATGCCCGGGTCGGCGCACTCCCACGCCGCTGTGGCGATCTTGGTGAACAGGTTCGTGGCCTGCAGGGTCTCGACGGTCGAGCCGTCCCCGCGGGCAGTCAGGTCGAACGGCTTGTCGTCCTGCACCGCGCGCATGAACGCATCCGACACCCGGACGGAGTTGTTGGCGTTCTGGTACTGCACCGAGACGATGTCTTTGCCACCGAGGTCCATGTCGTACCCGGCGTCACGCAGCACGCGGATCTTGTCCTCCTCGCGCGCCTTCGTCTCGATGAACTCCTCGATGTCGGGGTGGTCGACGTCCAGCACCACCATCTTGGCTGCCCGCCGGGTGGCCCCACCGGACTTGATGGTGCCCGCGGAGGCGTCGGCTCCACGCATGAACGACACCGGCCCGGACGCCGTGCCACCGGAGGAGAGCAGCTCCTTGGAGGAGCGGATGCGCGAGAGGTTGAGGCCGGCGCCGGAGCCGCCCTTGAAGATGCGCCCCTCCTCTTTGTACCAGTTGAGGATCGAGTCCATCGTGTCGTCCACTGACAGGATGAAGCAGGCGCTCACTTGCTGCGGCGCGGACGTCCCGACGTTGAACCAGACGGGGCTGTTGAACGAGAACACCTGGTGCAGCAGCATCCACGCCAGCTCGTGCTCGAACACCTCGGCGTCCTCCGAGGTGGCGAAGTAGCCATGCTCCTCGCCGGCAGCCCGGTAGGTCTTCACGACGCGGTCGATCACCTGGCGCAAGCTCCACTCGCGGGCCTCGGTGCCGACGGCGCCACGGAAGTACTTGGTGGTGACGATGGTCGAGGCGTTGACCGACCAGAAGTCGGGGTACTCCACGCCGCGCTGCTCGAAGACGACTTCATCGGTCTTCCAGTTCTTCTGGACGACGTCGCGCCGCTCCCAGGCCACCTCGTCGTAGGGGTGCACGTCGGGGGTGGTGAAGATTCGCTCCACGGTGAGCCCCTTCTTCGCGGACTTGCCATTGCGCGCGCGGCTTGACCGGTGCGTCGTCTCCGTCATTGCAGCTCCTTCGCTGACCTGGTGGTGGGTGTCCCGGGTGAGGCGGGGCTTCCCCTCCCCACCTCACCCGGGACGTCTGTGGGACCGCTAGCTGCGGTCGGGGTGTGGAACGGTGACTCGGTGGGGGTCGTCGGGGTAGACGTCGGCCTGCTGCTCGACTCGCAGCAGGGCGATCTCGGCCTCGAAGTCGGCCAAGGAGTCGAAGGACCGGTAGACGCTGGCGAAGCGCAGGTAGGCGACCTCGTCGAGCTCCCGCAGCGGCGGCAGGGTTGCCATGCCGACCTCGTGGCTGGGCACCTCGGCGGCCCCGCCGGCGCGGATGCTCTCCTCGACCTGCTGACCCAGCCGCGCCAGGTCGCTGTCGCTCACCGGTCGGCCCTGGCACGCCTTGCGCACCCCGGAGATGACCTTCTCCCGGCTGAACGGCTCGGTCGTGCCCGATCGCTTCACGACGGCCAACGTCACCTGCTCGACCGTGGTGAACCGACGCTCGCAGTCCAGGCACTGGCGACGCCGCCGGATCGCGGTGCCGTCGTCAGCGGCGCGGCTGTCGAGCACTCGTGTGTCGTGGTGGCGACAGAACGGGCACTGCATCTCCGCACCTCCTCCTGGGGATGAACCTGTGTGAAGCCTGGGGACAAACTGTGGGCAACGACCACAACCTGTGGATGGCTTACATCTATGTAACTACTAGATGTAGGGGAAAGGTATTGCTGTCCCCCTAGGACCGCAAGCCCTGTCGCAAAGCTTTCTCGCCGCAGTGCCATACCCGCAGGTCACTGGCACGCTGGCAGCAGACGTTCGGCGTGTCCCCCGGTGTGTCCCCCGGCGTGTCCCCCCACCGGCTGTCCCGGGAACTTCCCTGCTGCCGGCTCTACCGGCGCCGCTCCGGCGCTCAGCCGCGGTCGAACATGGGCACCGTCACCGTGGAACCTGGCACGAGCACCGAGGTGTCGAGCGCGGTCTCGCTACGGATCGCAGCAAGCGTGACCCGGGGGTCGACATCCGGGTTGACCGCCTGAGCCACCTCCCACAGCGACTGTCCGGGCTGGACGACGACGCTCTGACTACCCACCACCGCCGGTGCAGACGGCTGCAGGCCCTGCACAAGCCCGAACGCGGCGATCGCGATGCTCATCACCGCCACGACCCACGACGCCACAACCCCGCGACGGGTCAGGCGCACCGGCACCGGCGCTGGCTTGGGCGCCGGTGCCGGTGCGGCAACCGGGAACCGGTGCGAGGTGCCGACGGGCCCCAGCTTGGGTCGCCGGTCGGAGACTCGGCTCGGCCGACGCCCTGGAGTCGGTGCGGTCCGCGTCGGCGCAACGCCAACGCGTGTCGGCGGCTGCGCTGCCGGGGTCGCGGTCGACGCCGCCGTGCGGACGGGGGGAAGTGCGGTGGCGAGTGCCATCGTGTGCCTCCTTGATCTACGAACACGTGTTCGATCGAACGACTGTACGAGTTGTACCGCGTACCTCCGACAAAGTCGAGACACGTTCGAACAGGTGTTTGAATTGTGACCTTCAGAGGCCTACCTTGATCACGTGGCGGGAAGAGCTCCCGGCACTTGAAAGGGGTGGACCAGTGGGTCTGGACGAGCACGACACCGATGCCGTTCACGAGTTCCCTGAGCCGGAGGCCACGGCCGTACTGACCATGAGGCAACGGCGCGTGCTCGAGGTCATCCGAACCGCGATCGGTGACCGCGGGTACCCACCCAGCATGCGCGAGATCGGCGAGAAGGCTGGCCTGTCGAGCCCGTCGAGTGTTGCGCACCAGCTCAAGACCCTGGAGGCCAAGGGCTACATCCGCCGCGACCCGAACCGCCCCCGGGCGCTCGAGGTACTCGACCCGGACGCGGGGCACGTGGACGTCACCGACAGCGGCGAGCAGCTGCCCGACCCGTCATTCGTCCCCGTCGTCGGCCAGATCGCTGCCGGTGGACCGATCCTTGCTGAGCAGGCCGTCGAAGAGGTGTTCCCCCTCCCCCGCCAGATCGTCGGCGAGGGCACCCTGTTCTTGCTGCGTGTCGTTGGTGACTCCATGATCGACGCGGCCATCTGCGACGGCGACTGGGTCGTCGTCCGCCAGCAACCGACTGCGGAGAACGGCGAGATCGTGGCGGCCCTTCTCGACAACGAGGCGACGGTCAAGACGTTCAAGCGCAAGGACGGGCACGTGTGGCTGCTCCCGCACAACGAGGCCTACGAGCCGATCGACGGAGACCACGCTCAGATACTCGGCAAGGTGACGGCGGTGCTCCGCCGGGTATAGGCCTGTGGACAATCGTTGAGTAGTCCTCGCGCTGCGGCGTACTCTTCGTAGCCATGCGGGTCATAACGGGCATATTGGCCGTTCTTGCCTTGATGCTGAGCGGCTGCTCCGACACCGCCGACCCGACGACGCTCCCCACCCAGTCGATTCCGACCGTTGCGACCCCGGCCACAAGTCCGACGCCGCCGAGTCCCTCGCCGGCTGCTCGACTCGGCGAGTCCAACCGCGGCAATCCCACACGGTCCACGTGGAGGTTCTGCGCCCTCGTCGAGGACTACTTCGAGGCCGCCAACGAAGCCTCTCAGCATCAAGTCCTCGACGATGCCCTTGATCGCCGCGAAACGCTGTTTGGCGCCTCCTGTTCGGTCTGCCAAGACGGGGCAGACACTGCCCGTGCGATCTTGGATTCCGGGCTAACGGTGGAGGGCGGATCCGTCGCACACACTGCGAAGGTCCTTCGGTACGAGAACGACATCGCGCTCGTTCAGGTGAGTCACCAGATAGGTGCGATTCGGCTCCTTGACGCCGACGGTGACCAGGTCGACTCGGCGCCAGCCAGCGACCCGATCGACCAGGTCTTTCAGATCGCCCGTCAGGAGAATGGTCAGTGGCTCGTGCTGTCCGTCCAGACTTGCCCTGAAGCGGCTTGCCGTGGCGTCCGTTGCCGCGGTTCTCGTTGGAGTGGGCTTGTCCACTCCCGCCGCGGGGTCAGAGACCTGCCTTGACTTCGTGTCAGGGTGCGCGTCAACCAGGGACAACGGGATCGGGTGGTACTACTCCGCTGCACAACGGGCCTTCTTCCGGACGCCGGCGTCGTTCCAGCCGGGTTCGGACGCTCCTGACCTCGAGTGGTCCTACGTGCCTACGTGCGACGGAAACACCCCGGGCGGCAACGCCGATGCGTGCGCTGCCGCTTTGTGTACCGCACCCGGCGACGTGCCCGGTGTGACGTTCTGGGTGTTCTCGCGTCCGCTCGACCCACCGGACTCCCCCTGGACCGATACCGGAACCCAGTGCATCCCAGGCGAGCAACGCGTAGACCTCGCCGATGTCGAGGCCCAGGTCCGTCGCATCATCGAAGACCGGTTTCGCGAGATCGCCCAGCCGAGCGTCGAGGTGGCTCCCGCGACCGGGGCGCTCGTGAACGTGCCCGTTCTGGCATGGACGCCAGACCGCGGCGACGTCACCCTCCGGATCCAGCAACCGCTGCCCGGCGAAGTGCGAGCCACGCCGTCTTACGAGTGGCGGTGGAGCAACGGAACCACGTCTACCGGACCCGGGCGGGCCTACACGCCTGAGCTCAGCCCGACCCGCACCCCTGACCACTACGTCCACTCGGTGTTCGACCAGCGCGGCGACGCGTCCGTGACGCTGACGGTCACATGGCTGGGTGACGTGACCGTGCCGGGCCTGCCGCCCATCGACATCGAGCCCCTCGTCTACACCGCACCGGCCGGGTTCACCGTTCTCGAGGCACGGGCTCAGCTCGTGGAGGGCACGGGCTGATCGCCGGCGTGCTGTGCGGCGAGCCGGGCCAGCGCTGCCCGCGCCATCTGCGGGTCAGTCGTCGCCCACATCGGCGGCAGCGACGCGCGGATGAACTCGCCGTAGCGAGCCGTCGCGAGCCGCGAGTCGAGGACGGCCAGCACCCCCCGGTCATCGGTCGAGCGGATCAGCCGGCCCGCACCTTGAGCCATCAGCAGCGCCGCGTGGGTCGCGGCAACCGCCATGAACCCGTTGCCGCCGGCGGCGTCGACGGCTCGTTGGCGTGCCGACATCAGCGGGTCGTCCGGGCGAGGGAAGGGGATGCGGTCCATGATCACCAGCACGCAGGTGGCTCCCGGGACGTCGACACCCTGCCACAGCGACAGCGTCCCGAACAACGACGACGTCGGGTCGTCGCGAAACTGCTTCACCAAGGTGGGGACGAGGTCGTCGCCCTGGCACAGCACGGTCAGCTCGGGCAGCGCCTCGCGAACGGAGGCGGCTGCTGTCTCGGCGGCACGTCGCGAGGAGAACAGGCCCAAGGTGCGCCCGCCGGCTGCGTCGACCAGCTCGGCGATCTCGGCCAGCACCTGCGGCGCCAACCCGTCGCGACCCGGGCGGGGCAGATGCTTGGCCGCATAGAGAATCCCCTGCTTGGGGTAGTCGAAGGGCGAGCCGACGTCCAGCCCGGTCCACTCGGGGGCATCGGCACCGGTGAGTCCCAGCCCTCCCGCGATCGAGTCGAACGACCCACCCAACGTGAGGGTCGCCGACGTCATGACCACTGGTGCGTCGCTGAACACCTGGTTGCGGATCAGCCCCGACACCGACAACGGGGCGACCTTGAGGACGCGCCCACCCCGGTCACGCTCCTCCAGCCAGATCACGTCGGCGTCGTTGGCGGCGCTGAGTCGGTCGGCAACCGATGCCACCTCGTCGGCAGCGGCCTTCGCAGTGCGGATGACGGCCTCGTCCGCGCCCTTGTCCGACTTGCCGCGCGAGAGGCCAGACTGCACGCGACGGGCCGCGTCGCGAACAGCCGCACACGCCTCGCGGAGATCATCGGGCACCTCGTCGAGCCGACCGACCCGCGCCTCGCCGAGAGCCATGTCGAGACCGGCCACCGAGTCGAGCACCCGCTCGGCCACGTCCTCGTCGACCAGGCTGCGCACGCGCTTGCCGAGGCGCTCGACCTGAGCAGTCGTGAGCTCTTGGGTGGCCACGCCCGTCACCCGCGCCGCGAACTCGTGGCCCTCGTCGACGACCAAGGCGGTGAGCTCGGGCAGTACCGGCAGGCCGTCGATTGCATGGATGGCAAGCAGGGCGTGGTTGGTGACCACGATGTCGGCGTCCTCGGCCCGGGCGCGGGCACGCTCGGCGAAGCACTCGGTGCCGTACGCGCACTTCGCGGCTCCCAGGCACTCCACGGCGCTCACCGACACCTGCGACCAGGCTCGGTCGGAGACGCCGGGCTGCAAACGGTCCCGCTCCCCGGTGCCGTCGTCGGCCTGCTGCTCGGCCCACCGCCGCGCCCGGACGACCTCGCGACCGAACGCCCCGCTCCCGCCCGTCACCGCGTCGGCGCTGATCAGCGCGCCGTCTTCGTCCGGCACGCCTTCGCGAACCCGGTGCAGGCACGCGTAGTTGCTACGCCCCTTGGCGATCGCCCATCGCAAAGGACGGCCGAGCACCTGCTCCGCCACGGGTGCAAGCGTCGGCAGGTCGCGCTCGACCAGCTGCGACTGCAGCGCCAGGGTCGCCGTCGCGACCACGACCGGTCCCCCCGGCCCGTCCTCGTCCACTGCGCGCACCGCAGCCGGGACCAGGTAGGCCAGAGACTTGCCGGTGCCTGTACCCGCCTGCACCAGCAGGTGCCGTCCCGCCTCGAAGGCAGCGTTCACTGCTTCGGCCATCTGCACCTGGCCCGGCCGCTCACGGCCGCCGAGCTGGTCGACCGCAGCCGACAGCAGGGTGGCGACCTGAGACTCCTCCGACGGCGGCACTCGCTGCACAGTAGTGAACGCGCGCGTCGGCTCGCGCTCGTCGTCCACCGACACAGCCACAGCGAGGCCGACCCGCGGCGCCCGTGGTGGGATAGTCCGGTGATCTACGACGCCACCGACCTGATCCCGCGCGACGTCCTCTTCGGCAACCCCGAACGAGCCGGGGCTGCTCTCTCCCCCGACGGCACGCGCATCGGCTTCTTGGCCCCGGTCGACGGAGTGATGAACGTGTGGGTCGGACCGCTGGACGACCTGTCCGCGGCCACGCCGGTCACCGCTGACCGCGGGCACGGCGTCCGTGTGTTCGTCTTCGCCCACGACGACCGCACCCTGCTGTACCTGCGAGACAGCGACGGCGACGAGAACTGGCGGCTCTACACCCTCGACCTTCAGACGGGCGAGTCCACGCTGCGCACCCCCGGCGAAGGCGTGACAGCCGCTGTGCTGAGCCACAACCGGTGGCACCCGACGACGGTGCTCGTGGGCCTCAACGCCGACAACCCCCAGCTGCACGACGTGTACTCGCTCGACCTCGTCTCGGGCGAGCTGACGAAAGTGGAGAGCAACCCCGGCTTCGCCGGCTGGCTCGTCGACTCCGAGCAGCAGGTTCGCGGTGGCGCCGCGATGACCCCGGACGGGGGTGTGGCCGTCCTGCTGCGCGACGAGTCCGGCGAGTTCGTGCCGTGGCGCCAGATCGGCCCCGAGGACGTCGCGAGCACCAACGTCCTCGGCTACACCCGTGACGGGTCGGCGATGCTGCTGTCGTCGTCAGAAGGTGTGAACGCGGGACGGCTGGTGCGCCTCGACCTGGCGACCGGCGTGGAGACCGTGCTGGCCGAGGACCCCACCTACGACGTGAGCGGCATGGTCACCGATCCCGAGACGTTGGAGCCGCTCTCGGTGGTCTTCGACAAGGAGCGCGACGAGTGGGTGCACCTGGACGCCGACTTCGGCGCCGAGATCGACGCCTTGCGAGCCCGCCTCACCGGCGACTTCGGCATCAGCCGCGACCGGGCCAACCGCACATGGCTGGTGACGGAGTCGCCGTCGGACGGCCCCGTGCGCTACTACCGCTACGACCGCGACTCCCGGGAGCTGAGCCTGCTGTTCGTGCACAAGCCGGCGTTGGAGCGCTACGACCTGGCGCCGATGGAGCCGTTCGCGTTCACCTCCCGCGACGGGCTGACGGTGCACGGGTACGTGACCTACCCGGTCGGCGTCGAGCGCGCAGGGCTGCCGGCCGTGCTCAACGTTCACGGCGGCCCCTGGTACCGAGACTCGTGGGGCTACAACGCCGAGGCACAGTGGCTGGCCAACCGTGGGTACGCCTGCGTCCAAGTCAACTTTCGCGGCTCGACCGGCTATGGCAAGGCGTTTCTGAACGCCGGCGACCGCGAGTGGGGCGCAGCCATGCACGACGACCTGCTCGACGCCGTCGACCACCTCGCGAACACAGGGACGATCGACCGCGAGCGGGTCGGCATCTACGGCGGGTCGTACGGCGGCTACGCCGCCCTGATCGGCGCCACCTTCACCCCCGACGTGTTCCGCTGCGCCGTCGACATGGTCGGGCCGAGCAACCTGTCGACCCTCATCGAGAGCGTCCCGGAGTACTGGCAGCCGCAGATCGCCCTCTTCCACACCAAGGTCGGCAACCCCGAGACCGAGGCGGAGTTCTTGTGGTCTCGCTCACCGCTGTCGCGGGTGGACGACATCGTCATCCCCGTCCTCATCGCCCAGGGCAAGAACGACCCGCGGGTCAAGGAGGCCGAGGCGCAGCAGATCGTCGACGCGATGGCCGACAAGGGACTGCCGTACGAGTACCTGCTCTTCGACGACGAGGGCCACGGGCTGGTTCGACCGGAGAACCGGGAACGTTTCTACGCTGCGGCAGAGTCTTTCTTGGCGACCCATCTGGGCGGTCGCGCCGAGTAGCAGCACCGCCGGCTGCGTTCGCTTGGGCTACGCCCCGACATAGGCCGCCAGGTGCTCGCCGGTGAGGGTGGACCGCGCCGCCACCAGGTCGGCCGGCGTGCCCTCGAAGACGATCCGACCGCCGTCGTGCCCGGCGCCCGGGCCGAGGTCGATGATCCAGTCGGCGTGTGCCATCACCGCCTGGTGGTGCTCGATGACGACGACCGACGTACCGGAGTCGACGAGGCGGTCCAGCAGGCCGAGCAGCTGCTCGACGTCGGCCAGATGCAGGCCGCTCGTGGGCTCGTCCAGCACGTAGACGCCACCCGGCTCGCCCATGCGGATGGCGAGCTTGAGTCGCTGGCGCTCGCCTCCGGACAGCGTCGTGAGCGGCTGGCCCAGCGTCAGGTAGCCCAGACCGACGTCGGCGAGCCGGGTCACGATCTTCAGCGCTGCGGGGATGCGCGAGTCCCCCGTCGCGAAGTAGTCCACTGCCTCCGCCACCGACATCGCGAGCACCTCGCTGATGTCGCGCCCGCCGAGGTGGTACTCGAGCACCGCCGCGCCGAAACGCTTGCCCTCGCACTCCTCGCAGGTGGTGGCGACGCCGGCCATCATCGCCAGGTCGGTGTAGATGACGCCGGCTCCCTTGCAGCTCGGACAGGCCCCCTCGGAGTTGGCGCTGAACAGCGCCGGCTTCACGCCGTTGGCCTTGGCGAACGCCTTGCGCACCGGCTCGAGCAGACCGGTGTAGGTGGCCGGGTTGCTGCGCCGCGAGCCCTTGATGCCGGTCTGGTCGACGGTCACGACGCCGACGCGCCCGGCGACCGACCCACCGATGAGCGAGCTCTTGCCCGACCCGGCGACTCCGGTGAGCACGACCAGCACGCCCAGCGGGATGTCGACGTCCACATCGGCCAGGTTGTTCGTGCTGGCGCCACGCACCTCGAGCGCGCCGGTCGGGGTGCGCACGGCGGGCTTGAGGCTGGCGCGGTCGTCCAGGTGCCGTCCGGTGAGCGTGTCGCTGGCGCGCAGTCCGGCGACGCTGCCCTCGAACACCACCTCTCCCCCGGCGGTGCCGGCGCGTGGCCCGAGGTCGACCACGTGCTCGGCGATCTCGATCACCTCAGGCTTGTGCTCGACGACGAGGACGGTGTTGCCCTTGTCGCGCAGCCGCAGCAGCAGGTCGTTCATCCGCGCGATGTCGTGCGGGTGCAGCCCGATCGTGGGCTCGTCGAACACGTAGGTGACGTCGGTGAGGGACGACCCGAGGTGCCGGACCATCTTGGTGCGCTGCGCCTCCCCGCCCGACAGGGTTCCGGACGGCCGGTCGAGGCTGAGGTAGCCCAGCCCGATCTCGGTGAACGAGTCGAGGGTGTGCGTGAGTGAGGCCAGCAGCGGGCCGACGGTCGGCTCGTGCAGTCCGCGTACCCACTCGGCGAGGTCGGTGATCTGCATCGCGCAGGCGTCGGCGATGCTGACGCCGTTGATCCTCGACGACCGGGCGGCCTCGCTGAGGCGGGTGCCGCCGCACTCGGGGCAGGTCGCGAACGTCACCGCCCGGTCGACGAAGGCACCGATGTGCGGCTGCATCGCCTCGCGGTCCTTGGACAGGAACGACTTCTGGATCTGGGGGATCAGTCCGAGGTACGTCAGGTTCAGGCCCTCGACCTTGACCTTCGTCGCCTCCTTGTGCAGCAGGTCGTGCATCTCTTTCTTGGTGAACTTCTTCACAGGCTTGTCAGGGTCGAAGAAGCCCGAGCTTCGGTAGATGCGGCCGTACCAGCCGTCCATGCTGTAGCCGGGCACGGTGATGGCACCCTCGTTCAGCGACTTGCTCTCGTCGAACAAGGCGGGCAGGTAGAAGTCGGTCACTGCGCCCGTGCCCTCGCAGCGCGGGCACATGCCGCCGGTGATGCTGAAGCTACGACGCTCCTTGACGGTCTCTCCGCCGCGCTGGGTGGTCACCGCACCGGCCCCGCTGATCGAGGCGACGTTGAACGAGAACGCCTGCGCCGACCCGATGTGCGGCTGTCCGAGCCGGCTGAACACGATGCGCAGCATGGCGTTGGCGTCGGTGGCCGTGCCGACGGTGGAGCGCGGGTTGCCGCCCATCCGTTCCTGGTCGACGATGATCGCGGTGGTCAGGCCCTCCAGCAGGTCCACGTCGGGACGGCCCAACGTCGGCATGAACCCCTGGACGAAGGCGCTGTAGGTCTCGTTGATGAGGCGCTGCGACTCCGCGGCGATCGTGCCGAACACCAGCGAGCTCTTGCCGGAGCCGGAGACCCCGGTGAACACCGTCAGCCGACGCTTCGGGATCTCGACGCTAACGTCCTTGAGGTTGTTGACCCTGGCGCCGTGCACCCGGATCAGGTCATGGCTGTCAGCGACGTGTGAGCCGGCGGACGGCCTGCCCGGTTGTGGGTTCGTGCGTGGAGTCACGAGCGCCAGAGTTAACTCGCATCCTGGCGCGTGAGCAATGCCCGGTGAGCTGGCTAGCCCAGCCCCAGCGCAGTGTGCAGCGCCGAGCCGACACGTGCGTGCACGAAGGTCCCGTCGGCCACGTGCTCGTAGGACAGCACGTCCCCCTGCTCGAAGACGCGCGACACCAGGTCGCCCCGCTCGTACGGGATGACCGTCTCGATCTCGAACTCCGGACGGGGCAGCGCCGTTTCGATCGCCACGCGCAGCGCGTCCATGCCGGCGCCGGTCCTCGCCGAAACGGCCACTGATCCGGGCTCGGTGCGGAGCAGTCGCGTGACGGTGTGCTCGTCGGCGAGGTCGGTCTTGTTCACGACCACCAGCTCGGCCACGTCCAGCGCACCGATCTCGGCCAGCACCTCGCGCACGGCCCTTAGCTGGCCCTCGGGGTCGCGGTCGGACGCGTCCACGACGTGCAGGACGAGGTCGGCGTCGGCCACCTCCTCCAGCGTCGAGCGGAACGCCTCGACGAGCTGGTGAGGAAGATGACGGACGAACCCGACGGTGTCCGAGATCGTGTACGCCCGACCGTCGGGGGTCTCGGCCCGGCGCACGGTGGGGTCGAGGGTCGCGAACAGCGCGTCCTCGACAAGTACGCCGGCTCCGGTGAGCTGGTTGAGCAGCGACGACTTGCCTGCGTTCGTGTACCCGGCGATGGCGACGGCCGGCACCTCGTGGCGCACACGGTTGGCCCGCTTGGTGTCGCGCGCCGTCGTCATGTGCGCGAGCTCGCGGCGCAGCTTGGCCATGCGAGCGCTGATGCGCCGCCGGTCGGTCTCGATCTTCGTCTCACCAGGGCCACGGCCACCGATACCGCCACCGCCGGCGACCCGTCCACCGGCCTGCCGGCTCAGCTCGCCACCCCAGCCACGCAGGCGCTGCGTCATGTATTGCAGCTGGGCGAGCTCGACCTGGGTCTTGCCCTCCTTGCTCTTGGCGTGCTGGGCGAAGATGTCGAGAATCAGCGCGGTTCGGTCGACGACCTTGACCTTCACCCGGTCTTCCAGCGCGCGCAGCTGCGCCGGAGTGAGCTCACCGTCGCAGATCACGGTGTCGGCGCCGGACGCGACGACGGCCTCGCGCAGCTCGACGACCTTTCCGGAGCCGATGTAGGTGGCCGGGTCTGGGCGGGTACGACGCTGGACGAGCACGTCGAGCACCTCCGACCCAGCCGTCTCGGCCAGGGCGGCGAGCTCGGCCATGGAGTTCTCGGCGTCGGTCGTGGTGCCCTCGGTCCAGACGCCGACCAGCACGACGCGCTCGAGACGCAGCTGGCGGTACTCGACCTCGGTGATGTCGGCAAGCTCGGTCGACAGCCCGGCGACGCGGCGCAGGGCCTGACGGTCCTCGAGGTCGAGAGTGCCCGTGTCGACGTCGTCCGGCTCGATCGGCGGGGTCGTGGTAAGCGGTTCAGGTGTACTCATGCTGCAACAAGGGTCGCACGGTTGGGCGCCACCGTCATCTGAGTATTGCCGCGGCCTCGTCCCCGGCCTGCACGAGAAGGTCGCCGGCCACGAAGGTGCCCTGCGCAACCAGAACTGCGGGACCGCGCAGGTGAAGGTGCCCCCGCTCGTCCTGGGTGACCCACAACCGCCCGCCGGGGACGTCGACGGTGTACGTGGTGCCGGGGGCGGCCTCGTCGTCGGTCATGGCGACCCACGCGGCTGCGCAGGCACCGGTGCCGCACGACTGGGTCTCACCGACCCCCCGCTCCCAGACCCGCATGCCCAGCTGTGCCGGGCCGCGCCGCACGACGAACTCGACGTTGGCGCCGTCCGGGAACAGCCCCAACGGATGGACGACCGGGGCCCCGCGCAGACGTCCCATGCCGACCAGGTCGCCGACGTACATGACCGCATGCGGGTTGGGCATGGCCACAGCCACGCCCGGGCCGCGGACGCCGATGGCGTCCACATGCACGATCGATCCCGACATCGGCTCGTGCGCGATGCCCATGTCCACGGTGAACTCGTCGTTCTCGTGAGCCTGCACGAGAACGGTGCCGCCTCTGGTGCCGACCGGCACGCTGGCCGTCGGCCGCACCAGACCGGCGTCGAGAAGGTGCCGAGCGAAGACGCGGACGCCGTTGCCACACATCTCGGCCACGGACCCGTCGGCGTTGACGTAGTCCATGAACCACTCGGCACCGGGGCTGGCAGGCACACCGGGCACGTCAGCTCGCACGACGCGGATGACCCCGTCGGCGCCGATGCCGTGGCGACGGTCGCACAGTGCTCGCACCAGGGCGGGGTCCACGCGTTCGCCGTAGCGGGCACCATCGTGGTCGGGCAGCAGGACGAAGTCGTTGCCCGTCCCGTGCCCCTTCACGAACGGCAGCGCTTCGGCGACGGTGACCACGACCCCAGACTAGGTCAGGGCTCCGGCGTCTCCGCGGCGGATCGACCGCAGCCACTGCGCCGTCGACTCGGCGTCGACAGCGTGACCGGGCAGCCAGTGGACACGTGCGTCTTTGCGAAACCACTGGTCTTGGCGCCGGATGAACCGCCGGGTGGCACTGACCGTGCGCTCGCGCGCCTGCTGCTGCGCCCACTCCCCCGCGAGGTATCGCAGCACCTGCGCATAGCCGAGGGCGCGGGACGCGGTCGGTCCGTCGCGCAGGCCGCGCTGCTCCAGCGCCCGCACCTCGTCGACGAGCCCGCGCTGCCACATGCGGTCGACCCGCGCCTCGACCCGCTGGTCCAGCTCGTCGCGGGAGACGTCGATCGCCACCTGGACGACCGGACGGTGCCACGGGGTCGGCTCCGGGAGCGTGGCCGCGAAGGGCCGCCCCGTGAGCTCGACCACCTCGAGTGCGCGCACGATGCGTCGGGCGTTCGTGGACAAGATGGCCGCGGCGGCGTCCGGGTCGACCCGTCTGAGCCGCTCGTGCATCGCAGGCGCCCCGACCTCGTCGAGCTGCGCCTCGAGGCGAGCCCGGATGGCTGCGTCGGTACCGGGAAACACGATGTCGTCGATCACCGCCCGCAGGTACAGGCCCGACCCGCCCGCCAGGATGGGGACGCGTCCGCGCGACCAGACGTCGCGCACGGCCTGGCGCGCCCAGCACTGCACCTGGGCCACCGACGCCGCCTGGGTCACGTCGAGGACGTCGAGCAGGTGATGGGGCACTCCCCGGCGCTCGGCGACGCTCAGCTTGGCCGTGCCGATGTCCATGCCTCGGTAGAGCTGCATCGAGTCGGTGTTGACCACCTCGCCGTCCAGACGCAGCGCGAGGTCGACGGCCAGGTCGCTCTTGCCCGACGCCGTCGCCCCGACGACCGCGACGAGCAGGTCGCCGACCTGCGACTCGCCCTCAGACATGGCTGCCCCGCGGAGCCGTCACGCAGCCGCGGGCCACCACTGGCCCACCGCGTACTGCACCCCGTAGGGGTCGTCGGCGTAGAGAAGCTCGCCGGACCAGCGAGCGCCGTGCGCTGCCCCGGCCAGCACCTGCAGCGGTGCCCGCCCGGCCATCATCAGCTCGTCGGCGAGCACCGGGTCGAGCCGTGCCAGCGCCCCGGCGTCCGCCTCCCGGACGGCGCGCAGCCACAGCGCGTCGAACCCGTCGGCCCGAGCGTCGGTGTAGCCGGGCGCGTTGGGCCCACGACGAGCGGTCCCGTCGGCCACGACCAGCAGCGCCACCCGCTCCGCACCGTCGACCAACCCGGCCCCGGCACCCATGCACACCTGCGGGGCCTCCCGGGTGGCGACCTCGAGACCGCGCACGGCAGAGACCCGCGGGTCGCCCCGTCGTAGCGCCCAGGCACCGATCGACAGCGACAGGGGCAGCGGCGCGGCGTCGGTCATCGCCCCCAGGTCGGCACCGGCACCGAGCGTGGCATCGACGTCGACCCCGACCGACGCGAGCGACGAGTGCGCACCCGGCTCGTGGCGGACCGTCCGCTCCCCCGACCCGACGATGACGACGACGTCCGGCGCGTCAGCGAGCAGCCTGGCCACCACCGTGCGCACGGCGTCGCGGCACCTGTCGAGCTCGGGCGCAGCCCCCGAAGCCACGGCGGGGACGAGTACCGGCGCCCCCGGGACGACCGCCGCGTAGGTCAGCATGCTCAGCCGGCGACCGGGGTGCCCAGGCCGGGCAGGCCCAGGAAGGTGCCGGCGACGGTGTCGGCCGGTCGTTGCTGTGCGAGCGCCCATGCATCGCCCGCGGGCGTCCCGCGCACGTCCACGACACCCGAGTCGGCGACGAGGTGGTGCGGCGCCGCGTAGGTGACGGTGGTCGTGACCATGTCGCCGGGCCGCGGCGCCTCGGCGTCGGTCGGCATCGCCACGTGGACGAGCCGGTTGTCGCGGGCCCGTCCGCTGATGCGGCCCGTGGCGGCATCCTTGCGACCCTCACCCAGCGCGACGAGCACCTCGACGGACGTGCCGACGAGCGCCTTGTTCTCGGCCCAGGCGACATCCTCGACCACCTCGACCAGGCGCTCGTAACGCTCCTGCACCACCGCCTTCGGCACCTGGCCACCCATGTCGGCGGCAGGAGTGCCGGGCCGCTTGGAGTACTGGAACGTGAAGGCGCCGGCGAACCGCGCCGCGCGGACAACGTCCATCGTGGCGGCGAAGTCGTCCTCGGTCTCGCCCGGGAAGCCGACGATGATGTCGGTGGTGATGGCCGCGTGCGGGATGGCGGCACGCACGTCGTCGATGATCCGCAGGTAGCGGTCCTGTCGATACGAGCGGCGCATCGCGCGCAGCACTGCGTCCGAGCCCGACTGGAGCGGCATGTGCAGCTGTGGCATCACCGTCGGCGTCTGGGCCATGGCCTCGATGACGTCGGCAGTGAAGTCGCGCGGGTGCGGGCTGGTGAAGCGCACCCGCTCCAGCCCCGGCACCGCGCCGACCGCGCGAAGCAGCTTCGAGAAGGCGTGGCGGTCCCCGATCTCGACGCCGTAGGCGTTCACGTTCTGGCCGAGCAACGTCACCTCGACGACACCCTGCTCGACGAGCACCTCCACCTCGCGCAGCACGTCGCCTGGCCGGCGGTCCTTCTCCTTGCCGCGCAGGCTGGGGACGATGCAGAACGTGCAGGTGTTGTTGCACCCCACGCTGATCGACACCCAGGCGGCGTACGGGCTCTCCCGCCGCGTCGGCAAGGTGCTCGGGAACGTCTCCAGCGACTCGACGATCTCGACCTGAGCCGCGTCGGCCACCCGGGCCCGTTCGAGCAGGACGGGCAGCGACCCGATGTTGTGCGTTCCGAAGACGACGTCGACCCAGGGAGCACGCCGCGTGATCTCGCTGCGGTCCTTCTGCGCGAGGCAGCCGCCGACGGCGATCTGCATGCCGGGAGTGGCCTTCTTGACCGGAGCCAGGTGACCCAAGTTGCCGTAGAGGCGGTTGTCGGCGTTCTCGCGCACCGCGCACGTGTTGAAGACGACCACGTCAGGCGTGCTGTCGTCCGCCGCCCGGACGTACCCGGCGTCCTCGAGCAGGCCAGCCAGCCGTTCGGAGTCGTGGGCGTTCATCTGGCACCCGTAGGTGCGCAGCTCGTACGTGCGTGCGCTCATCGCTGCCAAGGGTACGGGCCGCCGGGCCGGGTCGCCGTGCCCAGATCGTGACCTCCAGATGATCAGCGTTTGGCGGAGGTGTGGGTACTGTCCGAACGATGGACGACAGCCGCGACCCCCTCGTGGTGATGGAACACGTCGAGAAGCACTTCGGTGAGCTGCACGTGCTCAAGGACATCAACCTCACCGTGCAACGCGGCGAGGTGGTGGTCGTCATCGGCCCGTCGGGCTCGGGCAAGTCGACGCTGTGCCGCACCATCAACGCCCTCGAGCCCATCGACTCCGGGACCATCGTGATCGACGGCAACCCGATGCCGGCCGAGGGGCGTCCGCTGGCCAGGCTTCGCTCGGACGTGGGCATGGTGTTCCAGTCGTTCAACCTGTTCGCCCACAAGTCCGTCCGCGACAACGTGATGCTCGGCCCTACGAAGGTGCGCAAGTGGTCGAAGTCGGACGCCGGCGAGCGGACTCAGACGCTGCTCGAGCGAGTGGGCGTGGCCGACCAGTCGCACAAGTACCCGGCTCAGCTCTCCGGCGGCCAGCAGCAGCGCGTGGCGATCGCCCGCGCGCTGGCCATGGAGCCGAAGCTGATGCTCTTCGACGAGCCGACCTCCGCGTTGGACCCGGAGATGATCAACGAGGTGCTCGACGTCATGGTTGCCCTCGCCAAAGAGGGCATGACCATGATGGTGATCACCCACGAGATGGGCTTCGCCCGCGCCGCCGCCGACCGCGTGATCTTCATGTCCGACGGAGAGATCGTCGAGGAGGCCACGCCCGAGGAGTTCTTCTCCAACCCCAAGTCCTCACGAGCCAAAGACTTTCTCAGCAAGATCCTCACACACTGACCTGGCGCGACACGTCGTCGTGCCACCACGGAGGGAGACCTGCATGACCCGACGCCCCGTTCACCGGATGCTGGCGTTCGCCGGCGCGGCCGCGCTCACGCTGAGCCTGGCCGCCTGTGCGAGCGACGACACCGACGACACGACGACCGAGACCCCTGAGGCCACCGAGGACACCGCAGCCACCTCGGAGTTCCCGGAGGGCTCGACCATGGCCGAGCTCGCCGCTGCCGGCGAGATCACCATCGGCACCAAGTTCGACCAGCCCGGGTTCGGGCTGCTCAACCCGGCCACCAACGAGCCAGAGGGCTTCGACGTCGAGGTCGCCAAGATCATCGCCGCCGAGCTGGGCATCGAGGAGGACGGCATCACCTGGACCGAGACGGTCTCGAACAACCGCGAGCCGTTCATCCAGGAAGGCCGTGTCGACTACGTCGTCGCCACCTATACCATCAACGACGAGCGCAAAGAGGTCGTCGACTTCGCCGGTCCCTACTACCAGGCGGGCCAGGACATCATGGTTGCCTCGGGCAACCCGCTCGGCATCGAGGGCCCGGACGACCTTGCCGGCACGACCACCTGCTCGATCGAAGGCTCGACCTCGGCGGAGAACATCCGCACCAACTACCCCGACGCCGAGATCACGCTCTTCGACGTCTACAGCAAGTGCGCCGAGGCGCTGAAGAACGGGCAGGTCGACAGCGTCACCACCGACAACGTCATCCTGCTGGGCATCATCGCGCAAGACCCGGAGTCGTTCGAGCTGGTCGACAACCCGTTCACCGAGGAGCCGTACGGCATCGGGCTCGAGCTGGGCAACGACGAGTTCCGGTCGTTCGTCAACGACGTCCTCGAGGCGTCGTTCGCCGACGGCCGCTGGGCGGCGGCGTGGGAGTCCACGGCCGGCCAGTTCGCCGAGACCCCGGAGCCTCCGACGGTCGACCGCTACTGATCGCCTGACCTGACAGTGATCCCGTCCGCGCTGCGTCCGAGCACGCCTGCCGAGTTGGCCAGGTGCGCTCGGACGCAGCGCGTGGGCAGGTGAGGGACGCTGGACGCCGTCCTCGAGAGCCTCGACCTGTACTGGGCCGGCTTTCTCACCACGGTCTCCCTCAGCCTGCTGGCGGGGCTCGTCGCCTTCTCGCTCGGCACGCTGCTGGCCGCTTTCCGAGTGTCCCCCTTCCCGCCGCTGCAGGCACTGGGCACCTTCTACGTCGAGGTGTTTCGTAACACCCCGCTGACGGTCGTCTGGTTCTTCATGGTGTTCGCGCTGCCGTTGATAGACATCGCGCTCCCCTCGTTCTTCGTCGCCGGTGTTCTGGCGCTCGGCCTTTACACGGCGGCCTTCGTCTGCGAGGCAGTGCGCTCGGGCATCAACTCGGTCTCGGCCGGCCAGGCTGAGGCGGCCCGGGCCATCGGGCTCACCTTCACCCAGACGCTGCGCCTGGTGGTGCTGCCCCAGGCGTTCCGCACCGTCGTGCCCCCGCTGGGCAACGTGTGGATCGCGATGGTCAAGAACTCGTCGATCGGGGCCGCCTTTGCGGTCACCGAGCTCACGGCCGTCGCCACCCGTCTGGTCAACGTCTACCCCGCTGACGTCATCGCCATCTTCGCCGGCTCGGCGGTCGGCTACCTGATCATCACGCTCTCCTCCGGCCTGCTGCTGGGAGTGGTGGAGCGCCGGGTGGTGATCCTTCGATGAGTCAGCCCACGGTGCTCTACGACGTCCTCGGCCCGAAGGGACGGCGCAACGTCCGCATCGGGACGGCGCTCGGCATCGTCGTCGTCGCGGCCATCGTGGCCTGGGTCATCTGGAAGCTGGCCGCCAGCGACCAGCTCGAGGCCGAGCGCTGGGGCATCTTGTTCGACACCGAGTCCGGTGTGCCCCAGAGCCTTGCTCGAGCCCTGGTCAACACTCTGCGCGCCGCCGCGGTGGCCATGGTGCTCGCGATGATCCTCGGGGCGTTCCTCGCTGCGGGCCGGCTCAGTGACCACGTCGTGCTGCGCGCGCCGGTCAACGTGATCGTTCAGTTCTTCCGCGGCATCCCGCTGCTGCTGCTGATCTTCTTCGCGTTCCTCGGGCTGCCTCGCCTCGGCATCAACCTCGACCTGTTCTGGAGCCTGGTCGTCGGTCTCACCGCCTACAACATGGCTGTGCTGGCCGAGATCTTTCGGGCCGGCATCCTCTCGATCGACCGGGGTCAGTCGGAGGCCGGATATGCGCTGGGCCTGCGCAAGAGCCAGGTCATGCGCCTGATCCTCGTCCCGCAAGCAGTGCGGCGCATGCTGCCGGCCATCGTCTCTCAGCTGGTCACCCTGCTCAAGGACACCTCGCTCGGCTTCGTCATCGGCTACTTCGAGCTGTTGCGCCAGGGTCGCTCGATCGTGGAGTTCCTCGGACCCCGCTACGGCCTCCAGATCTACGTGGCTGTTGCGCTCATGTACATCGCCGTCAACCTCTCCCTGTCACTGCTCGCTCGCTACCTCGACAAGCGAAGCGCGCGCAACCCCAAGGTGGCGTTCGACCCCAAGGCCGAAGAGGCGGAGCCGGTCGTCCCGCTGGGGCGCGAGTAGCTCCCCAGCACCAGACGAGCGCTGCGCCGTACATAGGGTCGAGCGGTGACAGAGATGAACGACGGCTCCGTGACCGTGGTGCGGGAGACTGCCGGCGAGGCGCTGGCCAACGTGCGGGTGGTGCTCGAGCAGTGCGCGTTGGGTCGGGTGCGCTGCAGCGCCAAGACGCGCCGTCCCTCGGCAGCAACGGTGGCCGGCCTGGCCGGTCTACTGGTGGCGGGCGACTTCTACCCGGACGAGGCGATCGCCGCCTACGCATGGCCGCTGATCGTCCAAGCAGGCGGCCTGGCCGACCTGGCAGGATCGCGGCTCCAGCTGACCGCCCGCGGTCGCAAGGCGCTCTCGGCACCGCCGCATGACACGGTGCGCGACCTGTGGCACACGTGGGTGAGCCGCGGTGTCATCGACGAGTTCAGCCGGATCGAGCACATCAAGGGTCAGCGGGGCACGAACGTGCTGTCGTCGGTGTCCAACCGCCGCCTGACTGTCGCCGCGGCGGTGGACTCGTTGCCGACCGGCACCTGGGTCGAGGTCGACGACCTGTTCGGGCAGATGCGCCGCCGCGGGCTGGACCCGACCGTCGAGCGCAGCTCACGGAGCCTGTGGCGGCTCTACCTGGTCGAGCCGCAGTACGGGAGCCTCGGGTACGAGGGCTACCACGAGTGGGAGATCCTCCAAGGCCGCTACACGCTGGCGGTCGTCTTCGAGTACGCGGCCACCCTGGGCCTGCTCGACGTGGCGTTCACCGAGCCGGAGGGGGCGCGCCAGGACTTCGAGCACATGTGGGGCGCCGACGACCTGGCCTACCTCAGCCGCTACGACGGCCTGACCGCCGTCCGGCTCAACGACCTCGGCGCCTACGTGCTGGGGATCACCGACCGGCCCCCGGTCGCCCCGGCACCGACCGCGGCGTTGAAGGTGCTGCCCAACCATGAGGTGGTCGCAGTGGGCGACCTGAGCCCCGGAGAAGCCATGACGTTGTCGGCATTCGCCGAGCGGACCGCCGAGCGCACCTGGCTCATGTCCATGGCGAGCCTGCTGGCCGGGATGGGCGGCGGACGCAGCCTCGACGACCTGCACCGGCTGCTGGACAGCGCTGGCCAAGGAGCCCTTCCGGAGACCGTGACGCGGCTGCTGTCCGACGCAGCCGCGCGTGCGTCGGCGTTGTCCGACCGAGGAGTGGTGCGCCTCGTCGAGTGCGCGGACTCCGCGACCGCCACCCTGATCGCACGCGACAAACGAACGGCGGGCTACTGCCGCCTGCTCGACGACCGGCATCTGGCGGTGGCCGCCGAGCACGACGTCACGTTCCGCGACGCCCTCGTCCACCTCGGGTACGTCCTGCCCCCGCCGCCCTAGCGCGCGAACTCACTCGCCCGTGACTCGCGCACCACGGTGATGCGGATCTGCCCCGGGTATGTCAGCTCTTCCTCCACCTGCTTGGCGATGTCGCGGGCGAGCACCTGCGCGGCGAGGTCGTCGACGACGTTCGGCTGCACCATGACGCGCACCTCGCGACCAGCCTGCATGGCGAACACCTTCTGCACCCCGTCGTGGGCCTGCGCCAGCTGCTCGAGGCGTTCGAGTCGCTTGATGTAGGACTCCAGGGACTCCCGTCGCGCGCCTGGGCGACCACCGCTCACCGCGTCGGCGGCCTGGGTGAGCACAGCCTCGACGGTCTGCGGCTCCACCTCGTTGTGGTGGGCCTCGATCGCGTGCACCACCTCGTCGGCCTCCCCGTAGCGGCGGGCGAGCTCGGCGCCGACGATGGCGTGGCTGCCCTCCGCCTCGTGGGTGAGCGCCTTGCCGATGTCGTGCAAGAAGGCGCAGCGCTTCATCAGGTCGATGTCCATGCCGAGCTCAGCGGCCATCATCCCGGCGATGTGTGCGGACTCCACCAGGTGCTTGAGGACGTTCTGCCCGTAGCTGGTTCGGTACTTGAGCCGACCGACGGTGGGCACGAGGTCAGGGTGCAGGTCGGTGATGCCGACGTCGGCCAACGCATCCTCCGCCGCCCGCAGGCAGACGGCATCGACCTCTTTCTGGCTGCGCTCGACCTGGTCTTCGATCCGCTGCGGGTGGATACGCCCGTCCAGGACGAGCGCCTCCAGCGCCATCCGGGCCACCTCGCGTCGCACCGGGTCGAAGCACGAGAGCAGCACCGCCTCCGGCGTGTCGTCGATGATCAGGTTCACACCAGTGACCTGCTCGAACGTACGGATGTTGCGGCCCTCACGGCCGATGATGCGGCCCTTCATCTCGTCACTGGGCAGGTGCAGCACGGAGACGACCGACTCCGACGTCTGCTCGGTGGCGACCCGCTGGATCGCCGACACGACGATCTGACGAGCTCGGGTCTCGCCCTGATCCTGGGCGGCTCGTTCGATGTCGCGTGCGATGACGGTCGCGTCCCGCTTGGCCTGGGTCTCCACGGCCGCGATCAGCTCGCCCTTGGCCTGCTCCATCGTGAGTCCGGCCGCGCGCTCCAGCACTTCGAGCCTCTCGGTGTCGAGCTGGCGCAGCTGCTCGGCGCGCCCTTCGAGCTCGGTCTCGCGCTCGCTCAGAGCCCGCGACCGTTCCTCCAGGTAGCGGGTCTCGTCAGCCAGACGCTCTTCTCGCTCGGTGATGCGGTGCTCGCGGCGCTCGATGTCGAGGCGCTGCTCACGAATGTCGTCGCGCAGCCCCCGCACCTCGCTCTCTGCCTCGTCGCGCAGAGCGATCGCATGGGTCGCCGCCTCGTCGGCGGACCGCCGGATCTCGTCCGCCTCCGTCTGCGCCCGGGTACGGAGCCGCTCACCTTCAGCCCGCAGCTCTTCGAGATCGAGGCGGTCGGCCTCGCTGACGGCGGGCGTGGTCGAGCCAGGACGGTTACGGGTGATCGAGTATGCGATGACGCTGAGCACGGCGAGGACAGCCACCCCGAGGACCACGACAATGATCACTACGGCGTCCACTGATGTCTCCTGTCGTATCGGCCGAGCCAGGTGGCCCGACCGGGCTCACCGGGACCATCGGCAGGCACGAACGCAGAGACCGACGGCTCCCCGAACGGGGGCCATCACTTTCGACCTGGTTGTTCTGTTGTTAACCGCAATGACACGCGGAGGCCAGCTCGTCGTCTCGTCAGTAGTGCGTGCCCGCGAGGGCAGGTGATGATCGAAGGCTACGAACCTGACCCGGGGGGGTCAAGGCGACCCGTCGGGTGACACCGATCCAGTTGTGACCGTGCTGGTCAGGCGCTGGCCCGCACGACGGTGCTGCGCGGAGGGGGGCCGTCCAGCAGACGGCGCCGCCACTTGGACGGGTCGTAGGGGGCCGGGTCGGTCTCGGCGACGAACTTGCTGACAACCTCGGCGAAGCGTCGGGGCGCATCCTCTTGCGGCATGTGACCGGCGTCGCGCAGCACCTCGAAACGGCACCCCGGCAACAGCTGGGCCGCCGCCCACGCGTGCTTGACCGGGATCACGACGTCCTTCTCGCCCCACACGATCATCGTGGGCATGTCGCGCGCCAGGTAGGCGCGGTCGATCATGCTGATCGCCTGCCCCCGACGGTCGATGACCCCGCGCAGGGTGTGCAGGAAGGCCCGGCGGGCACCGGAGTCGGCGAGGTTGTTGTAGACGTCGGCGAGGCCGGCGAAGTCTTGGGTGTAGGGAACACCGGCGTGCTTGAGACTGATCATCGTCTTGGTGACGACCTGACGCAGCACGGGTGCCGTGGCCAGCGCCACGGCCGTGTCGGCACCGGGGATGGAGAGGGTCTTGAGCAGCGGGTTGACCGACTTGCCCAGACCCCCGGCCGCCACCATGATCACGCGCTCGGTGCGCTCGGGGAACTGGTAGGCGAACTGCATCGCCACGCCGCCGCCGAGGCTGTTCCCCATCACCGTCGCCCGGTTGATGCCCAGCACCGTCAGCAGGTCGCGCATGCCGTTGGCGAAGCCACCCATCGAGTAGTCGGCACGGGGCTTGTCCGACGAGCCGTGTCCCAGCAGGTCAGGGGCAATGACGGTGAAGTTCTTGGCCAGAGCGGGAAGCGCGGGCAGCCAGGTTCGGTGGTCGTGCCCGATCCCATGGATGGCGAGCAACGCCGGCCCTTCGCCTGCGATGACGAAGGCTCGGCGGTGGCCGTGGATACGGACCGTCCTCATCTCAGGCACCGCCATGAGAGTCACGCGTCACCCCGATCAGTCGGTCGTCGCACGCCAAACCCCAACTATACGGTGCCTTTCCAGTCATCCCTAGGGGCCGCGCGTCGGTCAGTCGGTGACAGAGCCCACGTCGGCGATCACCTGGTTCACGACGGCCCCAGCCACACCAGGCGAGTAGCCCCGTCTCACCAGCAGCCCGTGCAGCCGTCGTCGCTGGGTCGCCTGGTCGTAGCGGTGAAGGCTCGGCAGTCGGGCACGGACGAGAGCCACGGCAGCCGCCCGCTCGTCGTCACCGTCGATCTGCTCGAGCGCCGTCTCGATCGTCTCGTCGGCCACGCCGCGGTGCTTGAGCTCGTGGCGCAGGGCCCGCCGCGAGAGTCCGCGCCCGCCGTGGCGCGACTGCACCCACGCGTCGGCGAAGGCCCCGTCGTCGACGAGTCCGAGCTCGGTGAAGCGGTCAAGCACCTGATCGGCCGCGGCCTGCGGGACCTCGCGTCTGCGGCATGCCTCAGCCAGCTGTGCCCTGGTCCGCGGACCCCGGGTGAGCTGACGCAACAGGATCAGCCGCGCCACCTCGACCGGGTCGGCGTCACGACCCCGACCTGGGGCCGCCGCCGCCGACGACGCGGCCGACGCGGCCGACGTCGAGGCGGGCTGCGTCGTCTGGTCGCTCATCGCCTCAGAAGTCGACCGGTGGCTCCTTGCCACCGGCGGCATCCTTCGCGTCGTCCGCGGTGTCCAGACGCGGACCGACGCCCAGCTTCTCCTTGATCTTCTTCTCCAGCTCGTCACTGAGGTCCGGGTTGTCCTTCAGGTACTGCCGGGCGTTCTCCTTGCCCTGGCCGAGCTGGTCGCCCTCGTAGGTGTACCAAGCGCCGGCCTTGCGGACGAACCCGTGCTCGACCCCCATGTCGATGAGGCCACCCTCGCGGCTGATGCCCTCGCCGTAGAGGATGTCGAACTCGGCCTGCCGGAACGGCGGAGCCATCTTGTTCTTGACGACCTTGACGCGCGTGCGCGACCCGACCATGGCCGTACCGTCTTTGAGGGTCTCGATGCGCCGCACGTCGAGGCGCACGGACGAGTAGAACTTCAGCGCCCGCCCACCGGTCGTGGTCTCGGGGCTGCCGAACATCACGCCGATCTTCTCGCGCAGCTGGTTGATGAACACCGCCGTCGTGCCCGAGGAGTTCAGCGCCCCGGTCAGCTTGCGCAGCGCCTGGCTCATCAGCCGTGCCTGCAGGCCCACGTGGGAGTCGCCCATCTCGCCCTCGATCTCGGCGCGGGGCACCAGCGCTGCCACCGAGTCGATGACCAGGATGTCGAGCGCGCCGGACCGGATCAGCATGTCGGCGATCTCCAGCGCCTGCTCACCGGTGTCGGGCTGGGAGACGAGCAACGCATCGGTGTCGACGCCGAGTCGCTGGGCGTAGTCGGGGTCGAGCGCATGCTCGGCGTCGATGAACGCGGCGATGCCACCGAGCTTCTGCGCGCTGGCGACCGCGTGCAGCGCGACTGTGGTCTTGCCGCTGGACTCCGGCCCGAAGATCTCCACGACCCGGCCGCGCGGCAGCCCGCCGATGCCCAGGGCGATGTCGAGGCCGATCGAGCCGGTGGGGATCACCTCGACCGGTGCGCGTCCCTCGTCCCCCAGGCGCATCACCGACCCCTTGCCGAACTGGCGGTCGATCTGGGCCAGCGCCGAGTCCAGCGCCTTCTCGCGATCCGCAGGAGCTGCCATGTCTGCCACCTTCACCTCTCGTGGGTCACCGGGAGACCCTGTGGTTGTTGAGTCGGTCGCGACGCTAGACCGACCCTCCGACACGGCCCCCGCAGCGCTCTGCGCCTGGGGACGACGCGCCGATCAACGTCATGACTGGGGACAGTAGTCCGAACATGTGTTCGACGACACTGGACACGCCGACGGAACGAGGCCGGGATCAGCGCTCACGGGCGGGGAGCTCCAGAGCCGTGCACACCGCACGCCAGACCTGTTTGGGCGGGACCCCGGAGTCGAGAGCCTGCAGCACCGTGCGCCCGTCGAGATCGGCGATGTGCTGGTCCTGTGCCCACGAGCGGGCGTAGCCGCGACCGAGGTGCTCGTCCATCCGCGCCCAGAACTCCGTGTGCCGCACCGGCTCAGTATGGGCGCTGCTGTCGGAGACCGACGCCCAGGTCGTCACCGGCGGCCTAGCGTGGCGACTGTGAGCTCGAGCGACCCGAGACCCGAGACGCCTGCCTGGGAGCCACCCCTGGCAGGCACCGAGATCGAGCACGTCGTCGGCGCCCTGGAACGCCTGCGCACCACGTTTCGCTGGAAGGTCGACGACCTGGACTCCGCGGGTCTGCTGGCCGGCTGGGGCGCATCCACGCTGACTCTGGGCGGGCTGCTCAAGCACCTGGCGTTCGTCGAGGACTACACCTTCACGACGAAGCTGCGCGGCGAGGCGCCCGGGGACCCCTGGAACACCGCCCCCTGGGAGCAGATCCCCGACTGGGACTTCACCTCGGCGAGCACGGACGCCCCCGAGACGCTCTATGGGCTCTGGGACGACGCGGTGGCACGTTCGCGGACCCGGCTCACCACGGCGCTCGCCAGCACGGGCCTGGACGGGCCGGTGCACGTCAGCGGTGCCGACGGTCGGCACGCGAGCCTTCGACGCCTGCTGCTCGACCTGATCGAGGAGTACGGTCGGCACACGGGGCACGCCGACCTTCTCCGCGAAGCGGTCGACGGCAGAGTCGGCGAGGACCCTCCCGACGACTGGGTAGCGCGATCGGGACGCTGGACGGCCGGTCGGTGAGCGAGGACTCGCGGCGTCGCGCACTCCCCGAGGCTGTCAACGCGTGGCCGTCAGCCATCCGAACTCGCTGGCGATGCGCAGTCCGAGGCCCGGTGTGACGGCATCGGCGAAGGCGTCGACCAGCGCCTGCCGGAAGGTCTGCTCGCCGACTTGTTCGATCGCCGGGAACGAGGGGCCGGCCGCGATGGCGGCGCGCGTGAACGTCTCCAGGTCGGGGAACTCGTTGGTCACCCAGACCGTCCCGCGATCCTGGACGCGCAACCCGACGGACTCCAGCAGCGCCTCAGCCACTCCCGGTCGCCCGGTCTCGGCCTGACCCAGCGTGGCCTGCACGTGGGACGGTGGGCTGTTCTGGGCCACCGTGACGAAGTACGGGAGCAGGCCGAGACGCTTCGGTGCGCCCCAGAAGGTCATCCCGAACGTGCCACCGGGTCTGAGGACGCGCGCTGCCTCGGCTGCCGCGGCCGTGCCGCCGGCCCAGATCGCGTTGAAGCTGGTCACCACGTCGAACGAGTCGTCCGGCCACGGCAGCGCGTCCATGTCGCCCACCCGTACGTCCGCGTCCGGAGTGCGAGCCCGCGCGATCTCCAGCAGGGCCACGGAAGCGTCGAGGCCGGCCACCACGGCACCTCGGTCAGCCGCGAGGCGAAGAGCGAACCCCGACCCGCACCCGATGTCCAGCACGGTTCTTCCGGCGGTCACGTCGCACCGGTCGAGCACCACCTGGTTGGCCGGCCGCGAGTACGGCTCGAACAGGTACGCCCACTCCGTGGCACGTGATCCCCACGCCTGACCCGCCGACTCCCAGCCCATCGCATCCTCCAGCCGGTCTCACCGTCCCACGACCCACGCCCACCCGACGTCACAACGACCGAATCGGTCTTGGGGCAGATGGGTCGTCCGACTGGGATGTGTCGGCGGTGACGACAAGGATGGGCACCGTGGCTCCCCTGGACCGTTTCTCCCCCGCGACGCGGGACTGGTTCACCTCCGCCTTCGCCGCCGCGACCCCAGCCCAGGAGGGCGCGTGGGAGGCGATCGCCGCTGGTCGTCACGCTCTGGTCGTCGCACCGACGGGGTCGGGCAAGACGTTGGCGGCCTTCCTCTGGGCGCTGGACCGCCTGGCCGCCACCGAGCCGCCGGACGACCCGCTGGCTCGCTGTCGGGTTCTGTACGTGTCGCCGCTCAAGGCCCTCGCCGTCGATGTCCAACGCAACCTGCGCTCGCCGCTGACCGGCATCGGCCAGTCCGCCCGCCGCCTCGGGCTGCCCGAGCCGGACGTCACCGTGGCGCTGCGCTCCGGTGACACCCCGGCCCAGCAGAGACGGCAGTTCGCCCGCCGGCCCAGCGATATCTTGATCACGACCCCCGAGTCGCTCTTCCTGCTGCTCACCTCGGCCGCCCGCACCGCCTTGTCCGGAGTCGAGACGGTGATAGTCGACGAGGTGCACGCCGTCGCCGGCACCAAGCGTGGCGCTCATCTCGCCCTCACGCTGGAACGCCTCGACGCACTCCTGGCGCGTCCGGCGCAGCGCATCGGGCTGTCGGCCACCGTCCGTCCGGTCGACACTGTCGCTGCGTTCCTGGCCGGCGGTCGACCGACCGAGATCGTCCAACCGGCGTCGCAGAAGCAGTTCGACCTGCGGGTCGAGGTGCCCGTCGACGACATGTCCGAGCTGGGGACGTCCTCCGGCGAGGTCACCGGATCGGCGGCCGGCGCAGACACGAAGGCCTCGATCTGGCCGCACGTCGAGGAGCGCGTGCTCGACCTTGTGCAGCAGCACCACAGCACCCTCGTGTTCGCCAACTCCCGCCGCCTCGCCGAGCGCCTCACGGCCCGCCTCAACGAGGCGGCGGCAGCGCGGGTCGGCGACGGGCCGGGAGCCGGGCTCGACGCGGCGACTGTTCCACGGCGTCCCCCGGCGGAGTACCCGGCGCAGAGCGGCTCAAGCACCGCCCTGGCCGAGGCAGCGCCGCTGGTGGCTCGTGCGCACCACGGGTCGGTCAGCAAGGAGCAGCGCGCGCTCATCGAGGACGACCTCAAGTCCGGACGTCTGCCCGCGGTGGTGGCCACGTCCAGCCTCGAGCTGGGCATCGACATGGGCGCAGTCGACCTTGTCGTGCAGGTCGAGTCACCGCCGTCGGTCGCCAGCGGTCTGCAGCGGGTCGGACGCGCGGGCCACCAGGTAGGCGCGGTGTCGCGCGGGGTGATCTTTCCCAAGTACCGCGGCGACCTGCTTGCCAGCGCCGTCACGGTCGAAGGCATGCGCGACGGGCACATCGAGGCCCTGCGGGTGCCGCAGAACCCGCTGGACGTGCTCGCGCAGCAGATTGTTGCCATGACGGCCATGGACGAGTGGTCGGTCGACGACCTGCTCGCCCTCGTGCGCCGCGCCCATCCGTTCGCCGCGCTGCCCGAGTCGGCGTTCGAGGCCGTGCTCGACTTGCTGGCCGGGCGCTACCCCAGCGACGAGTTCGCCGAGCTGCGCCCCCGCATCGTCTGGGACCGGGTCACCCACTCCCTCACCGGACGTCCCGGGGCCCAACGTCTCGCCGTCACCAGCGGGGGCACCATCCCCGACCGGGGCCTGTTCGGTGTGTTCATGGTCGGCGAGCGGGGCTCACGGGTGGGCGAGCTGGACGAGGAGATGGTGTACGAGTCGCGCGTCGGCGACGTCTTCGCCTTGGGCGCGACATCGTGGCGCATCGAAGACATCACGCACGACCGCGTGCTGGTCTCCCCCGCGCCAGGTCAGCCTGGCCGTCTGCCCTACTGGCACGGCGACTCGATCGGACGCCCCGCCGAGACCGGCCGGGCACTCGGGGCTTTCGTGCGCGAGGTCGGGTCGCTGAGCGCACCGAAGGCACGGGCTCGCGCCGGCGCCGCTGGCCTGGACGAGCGGGCCGCCACCAACCTCGTGGCCTACGTGGACGAGCAGCGCCGCGCCACCGGCCACGTCCCGGACGACCGGACGGTGCTGGTCGAGCGATTTCGCGACGAGCTCGGTGACTGGCGTCTCGTCGTGCACACCCCGTACGGCGCTCGGGTGCACGCGCCGTGGGCGCTGGCGGTCGCCGCCCGGCTGCGGGAGCGCTACGGGGTCGATGTGCAGGCCGCCCACTCCGACGACGGCATGGTGTTCCGGGTGCCCGACACGTTCGACGAGCCGGGCGACGCTGCCGCGCCCGGGGCTGACCTCGTGCTGTTGGCGCCGGACGAGGTCGACGACCTGGTGACTGCACAGGTGGGCGGCTCGGCGCTGTTCGCGGCCCGGTTTCGCGAGTGCGCCGCCCGCGCGCTGCTGCTCCCCCGTCGCGACCCCGGACGCCGGGCTCCGCTCTGGCAGCAGCGCCAGCGCTCGGCTCAGCTGCTGTCGGTGGCGGCCCAGTACGGATCCTTCCCGATGCTGCTGGAGACCATGCGCGAGGTGCTGCAGGACGTCTACGACATGCCTGCCCTCGTCGAGCTCACAACGGCGATCAGCGACGGGTCGGTGCAGGTGGTCGAGGTGGAGACCACCGAGCCGTCTCCCTTCGCCCGGTCGCTGCTCTTCGGCTACGTCGCAGCGTTCATGTACGAGGGCGACTCGCCGCTGGCTGAACGGCGCGCCCAGGCGCTCACGCTGGACGCGTCGTTGCTGGCCGAGCTTCTGGGGCGAGCCGAGCTGCGCGAGCTGCTCGACCCGGCGGTGCTGAAGAAGACCGAGACCGAGCTGCAACGCCTGGCCCCCGACCGCCGCGCTCGCGACGTCGAGGGCATCGCCGACCTGCTGCGCATGCTGGGTCCCCTCACCGCTGACGAGGTACGGGCCCGACACGTCGAGCCCGAGCAGGTCGACGGGGCCCTCGCCACGCTGGCCGCAGCGCGACGCGTCATCGACGTGCGCGTCGCCGGGCAGCAGCGCTGGGCCGGCGTCGAGGACGCCGCACGGCTGCGCGACGGGCTTGGGTGCGCCTTGCCGGTCGGTATCCCCGAGGCCTTTCTCGAGCCGGTCGCCGACCCCCTCGGCGACCTCGTGTCGCGCTACGCCCGCCGGCACGGCCCCTTCGTCGCCGCCGACGTCGCTTCCCGGTTCGGCATCGGTGTCGCCGTCGCGGCCGGCGTCCTCGGATCGCTGAGGGCAGCGGGCCGCCTGACCGAGGGTGAGTTTCGCCCCGGCGGCTCGGGCACCGAGTGGTGCGACCCAGAGGTGCTGCGACTGCTGCGCCGACGCTCGGTGGCGGCTCTGCGCCACGAGGCCGAGCCGGTGCCGCCGGCGGCCCTCGCCCGCTTTCTGCCCGCCTGGCAGCACGTCGGCACGGGGCAGCTGCGCGATGCGGCCGGCGTACTCACGGTCGTCGAGCAGCTGGCCGGCTACCCGGTGGCCGCGAGCGCACTGGAGTCGCTCGTGCTGCCGGCGCGCGTGCGCGACTACCAGCCGGCGTGGCTCGACGAGCTCACCGCTGCCGGCGAGGTGGTCTGGGCCGGGCACGGGGCCCTGCCCGGCGGGGACGGCTGGGTCTCGCTCCACCTGGCCGACGACGCGCCGCTGACGCTGCCCGAGCCGACCGAGCTGGGGGCGCTCGACGACCTCGACACCCTCACCTCCCAGCTACACCGGGCACTGGCCTTCGGCGGCGGCCAGTTCTTCCGCGCGCTCGTCGACGCGGTCGAGCTCACCGACGCCGCGCCGCAGGACGTCGAGCAAGCCCTGTGGGACCTGGTGTGGTCGGGGAGGGTCAGCAACGACACGCTGGCCCCGGTGCGGGCTCGGCTCTCCGGACGGCGCGGTGCGCGCTCGGCGCCACGCACCCGTCCCGGGTATCGGCGCGCCGGGTACCGGTCGCGCTTGCGCGGCACGACTCCCGGCGTCGCCGAGCGCCCGGCGCCGTCCGCGTCGTTGTCCGGACGCTGGTCAGCCGTGCCGGCGATCGACGGCGACCGGACGGTTCGCGCCCACGCCACGGCTCACCTGCTGCTGGACCGGCACGGCGTCCTGACCCGCGGCGCGGTCATGTCCGAAGGGGTCACCGGAGGGTTCGCGGCCACCTACCGAGTGCTGAGCGCGGCCGAGGAGGCCGGCCGGTGCCGGCGCGGCTACGTGGTGGAGGGTCTTGGCGGGGCTCAGTTCGCGCTTCCGGGAGCCGTGGACCGGCTGCGCCGGTTCACCGAGGTGCAGCACGCCAACCTCCCCGAGGCAAGCCTGCTGCTGGCGGCCACCGACCCCGCGAACCCCTACGGCGCAGCCCTGGCGTGGCCCGACCCGGTGGTGGCCGGGCACCGTCCCGGACGCAAGGCCGGTGCCGTGGTGGCCCTGGTCGACGGCGAGCTCGTGATGTTTGTCGAACGGGGTGGGCGGACCCTTCTCTCGTTCACCGACGACTCCGACAGCCTGCGCCAAGCCGCGCGGGTTCTGGCCGACGGGGTGCGTCGAGGCGCCCTCGGCCGGATCACGGTGCAACGGGCCGACGGGGAGAGCGCCATGTCTGGCCCGGTGAGCGACGCCCTCGCCGGGGCCGGCTTTCACCTGACCCCGCGCGGACTGCGGATGCGTCCGACCAGCTGACAGGGTCGGCCGGCCTCAGCCCAGGTCGACTGCTGGGTCGACCGTCGTGTAGCGGCGCTGGTGGTAGACCAGCGGTGCGCGTCCGGTGCAGTCGTCAGCGACACTCACGACGCGGCCCACGACGATGGTGTGGTCGCCGCTGGGCAACAGGCGCTCCGGGACGCAGTGCAGCGCGGCCACACCCTCGGTGAAGTACAGGGCGTCGCTCGCGTCCCCCCGCCCGTGCGGGTACGGGACGAAGTCGTCGGTGTCGCTCGGGTAGCGGTGCCGGGCGGCGTACTGGGCCAGACCGAGCTGGTCGACCGACAGCATCGTTACCGCCCACCCCTGACTAACCTCGAGGGCGTCGTGCAGAAACCCGCCGCGCTTGACGGCGACCAGGCACAACGGGGGGTCCAGCGACAGCGACACCAGCGACGTGATGGTGAGTCCGCAGTCGCGACCCACGGCGTCCCGGGTAGTCACCACCGACACGCCGGAGGCGAGCTGCGCCATGGGGACGCGCAGGTCGAGCGCGGCCGGATCACCCATCGGCGAGGTCGTCCAGACGTGCGAGCAGCGACTCCCGGGCCGCTCGGACGGCGCGCAGGTTGGCGCCGTCGAGAACCGCCTGCTCCCCCACGGCCGAGACGACGACCTGCGGGTGCACGGGCGCCACCTTCGACACCTGGTCGGCGACCGCGTCGGCCAGGGCGGCGCCGCCGGCGAGACCGGTCTCGCCGGTCAGCACCACGAGGCCGGGGTCGAGCACGGTGCAGACCGATGCGACTCCCAGCGCGACGCGGCGCGCGAGCTCGTGCAGGAAGACGTCGTGGCCTCCACCCGCGGCGTGCGCCACTGCCGTCGCGACCGCTGCCGCGTCGCGACGCGGGTCGACGTCCAGCCCGTGCTGATAGGCGAGCACGGCAAGTGCCGGAGCGCCCACCAGCTGCTGGAACGCGCCCTGGCTGATCTGGTCGACCCGTTCGGGCAGCGGGACCCCGGGCACCGGCAGGTAGCCGATCTCTCCGGCGGCACCGGTGGCGCCGGAGTGCAGCCGACCATTGACCGTCACCGCCAGACCGACGCCGGCGCCGATCCAGACCAGCACGAAGTCGGACTCGTCGACGGCAGCGCCGAGCCGGTTCTCCGCCGTTGCTGCCAGGTTGACGTCGTTCTCCAGCGTCACCGGCCTCGTGAGCACGCGCTCCAGCGCAGCTCTGACGCCGGCGCCGGCCTCGGGCAGGTCGCAGGAGAAGCCCACCTCACCGGTGCGGGGGTCGACCAGCCCGGGTACCCCTACGACCACCGAGAGGATGTCGTCGAGGCCCACGCCAGTATGTGCCAGGGCAGCGCTGACGGCATCGGCTGCGAGGTCGACCGGGTTCTGGCCCGTGCGCGCGTCGTGCCAGGTGCGGGCCAGGGCCTCGTCAGTGACGCTGGAGACCGTCACGCCCACGCCGGACGCGCGAAGGTCGACGCCGAGCACGCGTCCCACGCCCTGGCAGACCGCGTACAGCTCGGCGTTGGGCCCCCGTCCCGCCGACCGGCTCCCGACCACTTCCACCAGCCCACGCGCCTGCAGGCGGCCCAGTGACTGGGACGCGGTGACCCGGGACAGGCCGAGGCGGCGTCCGAGCTCGGCACGGGTGATCGCACCGTCGGTGAGCAGCAGCTCGAGCGCGCTGCGGTCGTTGAGCACGCGGAGCAGGCTCGGTACACCCGGCTGCGTCGACGCCTCGACCACAGCTCCCCCTTACACGCAGGTTTGTTTCAGAAACGTCGTGGGCTGACCTCGGGCACGCAACACCTGCCACGATGGGCACGTGCCCGAAGGAGACACCGTCTGGCTCACCGCCCGCCGTCTGCACGACGCATTGGCCGGGCACAGAGTAGTACGCGGTGAGCTTCGGGTGCCGCAGCACGCCACCGCCGAGATCAGCGGGCGTGCGGTGCTCGAGGTGGTCAGTCGCGGCAAGCACCTGCTGCTGCGCTTCGACGACGGCACGACGCTGCACACACACCTGCGCATGGACGGCGCGTGGCACCTCTACGGCGCACGCGAGCGCTGGCGCGGCGGCCCGGCGTGGCAAGTGCGCGCGCTGCTCGTGACAGCGACGCGGGCTGCCGTGGGCTACCGGCTGCCCGTCGTGGCGCTGATTGCGACCGCCGACGAGACCGACGTCGTCGGGCACCTCGGTCCCGACCTGTTGGGCAAGGACTGGGACGAGGCAGTCGCGCTGCACCGACTCGCCGACGACCCGCAGCGCCCGATCGGTGAGGCCTTGCTCGACCAGACAGTGATGGCGGGTCTGGGCAACCTGTACCGCACCGAGCTGTGCTTCGTGCTCGGTGTGACGCCGTGGACGCAGGTGGGCGACGTCGGCGCCCTCGCACGCGCTCCCGTGCTGGCCCACCGCATGCTCATGGCCAACCGGGACGGTCCCGCTCAGCCGACGACCGGACGGTCACGTCGCGGCGAGGAGCACTGGGTCTACCGGCGGCGCACCTGCCTGCGGTGCGCGACCCCGGTGCGACGGGCGATGCAGGGCCACGCCGGACAGGAGCGCGTCACGTACTGGTGTCCCGCCTGCCAGCATGGGCCCGCGGACTGAGCACCCGGTGGTCCAGACGTCTCGTCGGCTTCGCGGGCCTCAGCGTGCGGCGAACGAGCCGGCGACCTCGAGGTCGGCATGGCCGGGTCGGCGTGGCTCACGGGAGGTCTCCCGCATGCCGATCGCACCGACCGCGGCAGCCTCCGCCCGGGCCAGCTCGTCGCTGACCTCACGCATGACCGCCGACATGGGCACGCCGAGTGCCGAGCAGATGGCGGCCAGCAGCTCTGAGCTGGCTTCTTTGCGACCCCGCTCGACCTCGGAGAGGTAGCCCAGGCTCACTCGGGCCGAGGCTGCGACCTCGCGCAAGGTGCGGGCCTGCGCCGTTCGTCGCCGGCGGAGCACCTCGCCCAGCAGCCGGCGCATGAGAACCACGGACGAGTCCTTGCGCGCGACGACCTGAGTCGTCGGCCCGACATCGGGGCGACGGTCGCGGGTGCGGCCTGTTGCCATGGGTTCCACGGTACTCCTGTCCGGCTCCACGGTCTTGGCAGGAGCACACAGGTCAACGATCCAACGGTCCGTCTGATTCCGCCGACAACAGCCGACGGCGAAGCAGGTCGAGCACGTGCGCGGTACTGAGCAGGCGAACCCGCCCCCGGTCGCCGGCTAGTCGTAGCGAACGCACCTGCGCCCCGCCGGGTCCGTCGAGGGCCACGTGGACTGTGCCGGCGGGATGGCCGTCCACCGGGTCGGGACCGGCGACCCCGGTGGTGGCCACCCCCCACGTGCTGCCCAGCAGGGTTCGAGCACCCTGCGCCATCGCGACCGCGACGTCTGGGTGTACGGGCCCGTGGACGCGCAGCAGATCTGCGCCGACGCCGAGCACTGACTGCTTCACGTCGGTGGAGTAGGCGACGACGCCACCGCGCAGCACGGCCGACGCCCCAGGCACCGAGGTCAGCGCCTTGGTCACCCCACCGCCGGTCAGCGACTCCGCCGCGCCCACGCTCGCCCCCTGCGCCGCGAGCGTCGCGACGACGACGCCGGGCAGCGTGATCCCGTCGCGTCCCATGACGTGCTCGCCCAACGCGTCGGCAACGAGCGCCGACCACCGGGCATGTCGGGCAGCAGCGGTCTCGGCGTCGGTCTCGCGCACCGACAGCCGCACGCTGACGTGGGCCGGACGAGCAAGGTAGGCCAGGTCGGTGCTCGCGTCGTCAGCGACGAGCGCCTCGACGTCGCGCAGCAACGCGGACACGGCCGACTCCCCCAGCAACGCCACCTCGAACGACACCGAGTGCTGGACTGGCAGGTCACCGGCGCGCGCCGTGAGGTCGGGCAGCACGACACCCTCGACCATGGCGTACAGCTCGCTGGGCACACCCGGCACGGCATACGCCACGCACGAGCCGAGCTCGAGGCGCACCCCCGGTGCGCTTCCCTTCGGGTTGACGAGCATCTGGGCGCACGACGGACGCTCGGCCATCCGCAGCACCGCGGTGTCAGGAGTGCGGCCACGGTCGGCGTACCAGCCGGTGATCGCCGCGACCGCGGTATCGTCGGGCACCAGGGGGCAGCCGCTCACATCCGCCAACGCCTGGCGCGTCAGGTCGTCGGAGGTGGGGCCGAGCCCACCCGACACCACGACGCTGCCGACCTCGGCGGCCATGGCGGCCACGGCGTCGGCGATGCGGGCGACGTCGTCGGGCACGACGCGGCTCGCCACCACGCGAAGACCCGCCTGGGTGAGCCGCCGCGCGAGCCAGGCACCGTTGGTGTCGGCGACGCTGCCCAGCAGCAGCTCGTCGCCGACCAGCAGCAGCGCGACCGCGTCGCTGCCGCCGGCGGACAGCAGGCCGGTCACGACGTCGGGGGTCGCCCGGCGGAGCGTGCGGCACGCTTGGCCGCGGTGCGCTCGCTGGTGCGGCGCATGGTGACCGCGGACGCGACGTAGTCGACACCGGTGGCGACGGTCACGACCACCGTCGCCGCGAGCAACGAGGTGGTGAGCCACGACCACGAGTCCGGCAGCGGCAGCATCAGCAGCACCAAGGTGATGGTCTGCAGGACGGTCTTGGTCTTGCCGCCACGCCCGGCGGGCATCACCCCGTGGCGGATGACCACGAACCGCAGCAGCGTCACGCCGATCTCGCGCAGCAAGATGATGCCGGTCACCCACCACGGCACCTGGCCGAGGATCGACAGCCCGATCAGGGCCGTGCCGATGAGAGCCTTGTCGGCAATGGGGTCGACGATCTTGCCGAACGAGGTGACCAGGCCTCGCTCCCGGGCGATCTTGCCGTCCACGTAGTCGGTGATCATCGCCAGGACGAAGACGACGACGGCCCCGATGCGACTCGCCGGGTCGGTACCGTCCTCACGGAGCAGCAGCCAGGCGAAGAGGGGCACCAGCACCAGCCGCAGCGTGGTCAGCGCGTTCGGCAGGTTCCACGCGCTCGGTTCTGGCTCCTGGCCTGGCATCGGACCAACCTACGCGGGTGACAGGGCGCGAGCGGTGATGTCCACCCCGTCGCTGGCCACGACCTCAGCCCTCACCATGAGGCCTACCGCGGGCGGTGCATCGTCGGCGACCAGCACGGTGGTGACACCGTCGACGTCGGGTCCCTGGTGCTCGGCGAGGCCCACCACCGTCGCTCGGCCGGTGTCGGGGTCGTCCTGCCCCGAGCCGGTGACCAGCACGTCGACGTGCTCGCCGACCCGCTCCTGGGCCCGCTGGGACACCATCTCGTCAGCCAGACCCGCGATCCGGTCGACGCGAGCGGCCACCTCATCCGGGTCGACCTCGTCGGTGAACCCCGCCGCCTCGGTTCCGTCCTCGGGTGAGTACCCGAACACGCCGACAGCGTCCATGCGCGCCGCGACGATGAACGCCTCGAGCTCGGCCAGGTCGTCCTCGGTCTCGCCGGGAAACCCGACGATCACGTTGGAGCGCACGCCGGCGTGCGGGGCCACGGCCCGAACCTCGTCCAGCAGCCGAAGGAACTCCACCCGCGAGCCGAAGCGCCGCATCCGGCGCAGCACCGTGGCGCTGGCGTGCTGGAACGACAGGTCGAAGTAGGCGGCCACGCCGGGCGTCTCGGCGATGGCCCGCACGAGGCTGGGGCGCATCTCGGCCGGCTGGAGGTAGGACAGGCGGATGCGGTCGATGCCCTGCACGGCGGCCATCTGCGGCAGCAGCTGCTCCAGCAGGCGCAGGTCACCGAGGTCCTTGCCGTAGGACGTCGTGTTCTCGCTCACCAGGAACGCCTCGCGGACACCGTGGTCGGCGAGCCAGCCGAGCTCGGCGACGATCTCGTCGGCCGGACGGGAGACGAACGAGCCACGGAACGCCGGGATCGCGCAGAAGCTGCACCGGCGGTCGCAGCCGCTCGCCAGCTTCACCGGGGCGAGCGGGCCCGATCCCAGCCGCCGACGCACCACCCGGGGGCCAGATACCGGCGCCGCGCCCACGGGCAGGTCGGGCTCAGCGACCGCGTGTCCAGGAGGGCGGCTGTGCCCGACTCGCGCGGCGGGGGCGATCGGCAGCAGCGTTCGCCGGTCGCGCGGCGTGTGCGCGGCCAGGTGCTCACCACCCAGGACGGAGCGCACCCGGGCCGCGATGTCGGGGTAGTCGTCGAAGCCGAGCACGGCGCTCGCCTCGGGCAGCGCCTGCGCCAGGTCGCGTCCGTAGCGCTCGGCCATGCACCCGACCGCGATGACGGCGGGCCCAGCACCGTCAGGTCCCCCGGCGTCGAGCAGCGTGTCGATCGACTCCTGCTTGGCCTGCTCGATGAATCCGCAGGTGTTCACCAGCACCGCGGCGGCCGCGTCGGGGTCGGCGACGAGGCGCAGGCCATCGGACTCCAGCCGCGCCGCGAGCTCGTCGGAGTCGACCTCGTTGCGTGCGCAGCCCAGCGTGACGATCGCCACCGTGGTGGGCGCAGGCTCGACCGAGGGCTCGGGTGTCATGAGGGGCTCAGGGTACGCGGGCTCTGCCCGGCGCGCCGATTGGCTGATCCGCCTTCTGGCACTTACCTTTCGCGCGCTGGACCGGCTCTGGGACCAGCCCCCCCTACCCGCGGAAGGGTCTCATGTCCGACATCGCACCACCCATGGCTCGGCGGCTCAGTGCCGAGTTTCTCGGCACGTTCGTCCTCGTCTTCGGCGGCGCCGGCTCTGCCGTGCTCGCCGCGAACTTCCCTGCTGCCGACGCCGGCAACCCGTTGGGCATCGGCTTCGTCGGCGTCTCCCTGGCGTTCGGCCTGACCGTCGTCGTGATGGCCTACGCGGTGGGCCACGTGTCCGGCGGACACTTCAACCCTGCTGTCACGCTCGGCGCCGCCGCGGCCGGGCGCTTCGCCTGGAAGGACACCCCCAGCTACATCGCCACCCAGGTCGTCGCTGCCATCGCCGCCGCCGGCGTGCTGTTCGTCGTCGCCTCCGGCGTGGCCAGCTTCTCCGCCAGCGAGTCCGGGTTCGCCACCAACGGCTACGGCGACCGGTCCCCCGGCGGCTACAGCCTGCTCGCCGCCCTGGTGATCGAGATCGTGCTCACCGCCATCTTCTTGTACGTGATCCTCGGCGTCACCGACACGCGCGCCCCGAAGGGCTTCGCTCCCCTGGCCATCGGCCTGTCGCTGACGCTCATCCACCTGGTCAGCATCCCGGTCACCAACACGTCGGTGAACCCGGCCCGCTCGATCGGCCCGGCGCTGTTCGTCGGCGGCGAGGCGATCAGCCAGCTCTGGTTGTTCATCCTGGCGCCGATCGCGGGCGCCGTGATCGCGGGCGTGACCTACAACGTGCTGCTCGGCGAGGACCGCCGCGCGGTCTCCTTCGAGGAGGCCGACCGCGCCTGAGACCCTCGTGGTCTCGATCGCCGGCCTGCGCGGCTACTCCCCGCGCAGGCTGGCGATCAGCTCGTCCAGCTCGTCCGGCTTGATGAGCACGTCCCGGGCCTTCGAGCCCTCCGACGGCCCCACGATGCCGCGAGTCTCCATCAGGTCCATGAGCCTGCCTGCCTTGGCGAAGCCGACCCGCAGCTTGCGCTGCAGCATCGACGTCGACCCGAACTGCGTGGTGACGACCAGCTCGGCGGCCTGGCAGAGCAGGTCGAGGTCGTCGCCGATGTCTTCGTCGACGTCCTTCTTCGACGACTGCGCCACCGTGACGTCGTCGCGGTAGGCCGGCTCAAGCTGTTCGCGGACGTGCCGCACGATGGCATGGATCTCGGCTTCGGTCACCCACGAGCCCTGCACGCGCACCGGCTTGCTGGCGCCCATCGGCAGGAACAGGCCGTCACCCTGCCCCACGAGCTTCTCCGCGCCAGGCTGGTCGAGGATGACCCGTGAGTCGGCCAGCGAGGACGTTGAGAACGCCAGCCGGGATGGCACGTTGGCCTTGATCAGCCCGGTGACGACGTCCACCGAGGGACGCTGTGTTGCCAGCACGAGGTGGATGCCCGCGGCACGGGCGAGCTGGGTGATGCGCACGACGGAGTCCTCGACGTCACGGGGTGCGACCATCATGAGGTCGGCCAGCTCGTCGACGACCACCAGCAGGTACGGGTAGGGCGTGAGCACACGCTCGCTGCCCGGTGGGGCCACCAGCGATCCGCTGCGCACGGCCTTGTTGAAGTCGTCGACGTGCCGGAACCCGAAAGTTGGCCAGGTCGTCGTAGCGCATGTCCATCTCACGCACGACCCACTGCAGCGCCTCGGCCGCCTTCTTCGGGTTGGTGATGATCGGCGTGATGAGGTGCGGCACGCCCTCGTAGGCCGTCAGCTCCACCCGCTTGGGGTCGACGAGGATCATGCGCACCTCGTCGGGGGTCGAGCGCATGAGGATCGAGGTGATCATCGAGTTGACGAACGACGACTTGCCCGAGCCCGTCGCGCCCGCGACGAGCAGGTGGGGCATCTTCGACATGTTGGCCACGACGACGCCGCCCTCGACGTCCTTGCCGAGCCCGATGAGCATGGGGTGGTGGTCGGCGCGGGCAACCCGGGAGCGCAGCGTGTCGCCGAGGCTGACGACCTCTTTGTCGGTGTTGGGGATCTCGATCCCGATGGCCGACTTGCCCGGAATGGGGCTGAGGATGCGCACGTCGGCGCTCGCCACGGCGTAGGCGATGTTCTTGCTCAGCGCGGTAACCCGCTCGACCTTGACCGCGTTGCCGAGCTCGACCTCGTAGCGCGTGACCGTCGGCCCGCGCGTGTAGCCGGTGACCTGCGCGTCGATCTCGAACTGGTCCAGCACGCGGGTGAGCGAGTCGACCACCGCGTCGCTGGCGGCCGTGCGCGGCTTGTGCTGCGAGCCATGGCCGAGGGCTTCGGGGTCGGGCAGGTGGTAGGTGACGTCACCAGAGAGCGCGAGCTGCTCGACGCGGGCCGGCAGGGGGCTGTGCTCGGGGGGTTCGGTGGTGTCAACCTTTACTACAGGGTCAGGCTCAGCCGCGACACGGCGGCGCCGCTTGGCCGGGCGCGGTGCCGGCGGCTCGACGACGGCGTCGTCCTCGACGTCGTCCACGTCACCGTCGTAGCTGTCGTCGGTGACCAGCGGGCTGTCATAGGCGTCCGGGCCGTCCGGCTCGAGGTCGACCGGCCTGCGCCGGGGCACGAGCCGGCTGCCCGCCGACTGCAGGCGGTCGGCGGCGACGTGCACGGGTGTGTCGAGCAGCACCAGGACGCCGTAGCCGGTCAGGATCGCGAGGACGGGAACGGCGATGTAGACCGTGAGCAGGTCGGCAGGCAGCGAGGACGCGATGTGGCCGATCGCTCCCCCGGCTTCGTGCATCGCGGACTGGGCGTCACCGGGACGCGGACGTCCGGCCGAGATGTGCACCAGGCCCAGCACACCCACACCGGCGAGCGTTGCGCCGGCCAGCACACGCCCACCACTGGCGGTGAGCTTCTGCGGGTCACGCAGCAGCCGCACCGCGAGCCAGGCGACCAGCAGGGGGACGACGTACGCGAGCACACCGACCGAGCCGAGGGTGACGGAGCGAACGAGGTCGAAGACGGGCCCGTCGGCGCGCCACCAGACGGCGGCCGCAGCGACGAGCGAGACGACGATCAGCGCGAGGCCGAACCCGTCGCGGCGCAACCCGGGGTCGACGGCTGAGCTGCCGGAGAGGCTGCGCACCATCCCGCCGAGGGCGTGTGCGATGCCGAGCCAAAGGTTGCGCAGCGCGCCGATGACGCCGCGGATCATGCGGACCAGCAGCGGGGGTCTCGGGGGCGCCTTCTTCGCCGGCCGGCGGGCTGGCGCGGGGGGTCGGCTCGACGATCGGGACCGTGAGCTGCTGCTTTTCGAAGAGCCGCTGGTGGAGCGGGGCTTCGGGCTGCTCGCGGACCGCGCGGGGGAAGACGTGCGGGTCGCCATGGCCGCGGAGCCTACCGCGCTTCGTCACACAGACCCCAGGAGTCACACGCCTGGGCGGTGCCCGGTCAGATCTCGATGACGACCGGGATGATCATCGGACGGCGGCGCAGTCGTCGGTTGAGCCACGGCCCGATCGCGCGCCGAATGGTCTGCTGCAGGGCGTAGGGGTCGTCGTAGCCGTTGCGGGTCGCGTCCTCCACGGCGGCAACGATCTTGGGACGGATCGCGTCGAAGGCCGAGTCGTCCTCGGCCAGCCCTCGGGAGTGGATGTCGGGGCCCGACACGATGGCACCCGTCGTGGAGTCGACCACGACGACGATCGACACGAAGCCGTCCTCGCTGAGGATGCGCCGGTCGCGCACCGATGCCTCGGCAACCTCGCCGATCGTGGTGCCGTCGACGAACACGTTCGCCACCGGCTGGACCCCCACGACGCTCACCTGGCCGTCGTGCAGGTCGACGACCATGCCGTCCTCGACGACCACCACCCGCTCGGCGGCGATACCCGTGGAGCGCGCCACGGCAGCGTTTGCCCGCAAGTGGCGGTGCTCGCCGTGGATGGGCATGACGTGCTTCGGACGCACGATCGTGTAGGCGTAGCGCAGCTCACCGGCGCTGGCGTGCCCGGACACGTGCACCATCGCGTTGCCCTTGTGTACGACGGTGACGCCGTGCCGGCTCAGCCCGTTGATCACGCGGGACACCGCGTTCTCGTTGCCGGGGATGAGCGAGGACGCGAGCACCACGACGTCGTCGGGCTCCACCGAGATCTGCGGGTGGTCGCCGTTGGCGATCCGCGACAGCGCCGCCATCGGCTCGCCCTGGGAGCCGGTGGACATCAGCACGACGTCCTCGCGCGGCATGTGCATGGCCTTCTTGAGCTCGACGAGCGTCTCGCCCGGCACGGTCAGGTAGCCCAGGTCGCGGGCCACCCCCATGTTGCGCACCATCGACCGGCCGACGAAGGCCACCCGCCGCCCGTGGGCGACGGCCGCGTCGAGCACCTGCTGCACGCGGTGCACGTGCGAGGCGAACGAGGCGACGACGATGCGGCCCTCGGTGCTGCGGAACACCGAGTCGAGCACTGGGGCGATGTCGCGCTCGGGCGCGGTGAAGCCGGGCACCTCGGCGTTGGTGGAGTCGACCAAGAAGAGGTCGACCCCCTCGTCGCCGAGCCGGGCGAAGCCGGGCAGGTCGGTGCGGCGGCCGTCGAGCGGCAGCTGGTCCATCTTGAAATCGCCGGTGTGCAGCAGCAGGCCGGCCGACGTACGCACGGCGACCGCCAGGGCATCCGGGATGGAGTGGTTGACCGCCAAGAACTCCACCTCGAACGGGCCAAGGGTCTCGCGATCACCCTCACGCACCGTGAGCTGGTAGGACTGCAGCCGGTGCTCGGCGAGCTTCGCGTCGATGAGCGCCAGCGTGAGTCGCGACCCGATCAGGGGGATGTCGGGCCGCTCGCGCAGCAGGTACGGGACGGCCCCGATGTGGTCTTCGTGACCATGGGTGAGCACGAGGGCCTGGACGTCGTCGAGCCGGTCCCGGATCGGGGCGAAGTCGGGCAGGATCAGGTCGACCCCGGGCTGGTGGTCTTCGGGGAACAGCACCCCGCAGTCGATGATCAACAGCTTGCCCTGGTGCTCCAGCACGGTCATGTTGCGACCCACCTCGCCGAGGCCGCCGAGGGGGACGACGCGCAGCCCACCGCCCGGCAGCGGGGGGGGCGGGCCCAGCTCGGGGTGCGGGTGGCTCATGCGGGCGCTCCATGGGTGAGTCCGGCGTCGGTCAGGTCTGCGCGAAGCGCGTCCATCTGCGCGTCAGTGGCCGGCAGCAGCGGGAGGCGCACAGCACGTCCGTCCAGCACGCCGGCCAGCTGCAGAGCGGCCTTGGCCATCACCGCGCCCTGGCCTCGCGTCATGATGCCGCGCACGGCCGGAAGCAGCCGGCGGGCGAGGACGCGCGCAGCCGGCAGGTCGCCGGCACCCACCGCCTCGACCATCGCCCGGTGCTCGTCCCCGGTGACGTGCCCGACGACGCTCACCATGCCGACCGCTCCGTTGGCCAGGTGCGGAAGGTTGATCGCGTCGTCGCCGGAGTAGTACGCGAGGTCGGTGCGCGCCATCACCCACGCCGAGGCGTAGAGGTCACCCTTCGCGTCCTTGACCGCACTGATGCGGGGGTGCTCGGCCAGCCGCACGAGCGTCTCGGTCTCGATGGGGACGCCGCTGCGGCCGGGGATGTCGTAGAGCATGTACGCCAGGTCGGTGGCGTCGGCGGCGGCACTGAAGTGGGCAACCAACCCCTCCTGCGGCGGCTTGCTGTAGTACGGCGTGACGGCGAGCAGGCCGTCCGCGCCGGCAGCGGCGGCCGCCCGGGCGAGCTCGACGGTGTGCGCGGTGTCGTTGGTGCCCACCCCGGCGACGAGAACGGCGCGGTCGCCGACGGCCGATCGCACGGCCCGCAGCAGGGCGGCCTTCTCGGCATCGCTCGTGGTCGGGGACTCCCCCGTCGTGCCGTTGATCACGAGGCCGTCGTGGCCGTGGCGCACCAGGTGGTCGGCCACGGCGGACGCAGCGTCCAGGTCGAGGCGGCCGTCGTCACCGAAGGGGGTGACCATGGCGGTCAGCACCCGCCCGAAGGGAGCGTGCGTCACGGCGCCACCCGCCCGGTGCCGACGAACGCGGCGTGCGTGAGCGGCATGAGCTCGGCCCACAGAGTCTCGTAGCGCTCGGCGACCATCTCGATCTCGCGCTGCGGGTAGGAGGGGAAGTGGCTGTCGTCGGCGTGCCGGCGCAGCGACAGGAAGTTCATCAGGGCGCGAGCGTTCATGGTCACGTAGGCCGAGGAGTAGATCGACACGGGCAGCACCACTCGGGCCACCTCGCGCGCCACGCCGGCGTCAAGCATCGCCTGGTACTCGGCGTAGGCCGCGGTGGTCGCCCGGCGCACCGACTCGTCGACCCGAACCTGCTGCTGGGGCGTCCCCGGGACGAACTCGTACGCTCCCGGCTTGCCTACCTGCACGAGGTTGCGCTCGGGGCCCGGGGTGTAGAAGACCGGCTGCAGGACGCGGTAGCGGCCGCTCTCCTCGTTGTAGGAGGCCATGCGGTGCCGCATGTGCTCGCGCCACACGAAGATGGGCGCGGACACGTAGAACGTCATCACCGAGTGCTCGAACGGCGACCCGTGACGCTCACGCATGAGAAACCGGATCAGGCCAGCCGCCTCGCTGGCGTCGGCGTCCACCGAGGCCAGCGAGCGCTCTCCCTGGGTCGAGACGCGAGCGGCGAACACGACGTCGGCGTCCGACGCGCTGGCCTTGACCAGATCGACCGTGACGTCGCTGCGAAACTGCACATCGGGTGTCGGTGGAGCCTCAGTCACGCCTCGGGAGCCTATCGGCCAGGTGCGCCACTCCCGGCCCCCGCACGCGGCTTGTCGCCCGGGTTGCTTGGATGGGCCCGTGGTTCCCCAGGCACAGGCTGTTCCCACCCCCGATCGAAGCGTGCGGGTGGCGTGGGTCGCCGACGCCGCCGCCATGGGTCGGGTGCAGGCGCAGACCTGGCAGGCATCGTGTCGTGGGCTGCTGCCTGACGACCTGCTGGACACGCTCGACCCCGCTGAGCTGACCGCGGCATGGGCCGACTCGTTGCGCCGACCTCCGACCGGCCAGCACCGAGCGCTCGTCGCGCTGGACGGCAACACGGTGATGGCGTTCGCAGCCCTCGGACCGGGCACCGACCCCGACGCCGACCCGGTGCGCGACGCCGAGGTGACCGCGCTCGCGGTACCCCCCGACGCCCGGGGACACGGGCACGGCTCGCGGCTGCTGGCGGCCGTTGCCGACACGGCCCGCGCCGACGGGTTCGCCCGGCTCACGACGTGGGTGTTCACCGCCGACGACGCGCTGCGCGCCTTTCTCGAGTCGGCAGGATGGGCCCCCGACGGTGCGCACCGCCAGATGGCCCCCGACGACGACCCCGCATCCGAGCCCGCGCGTCAGGTGCGGATGCACACCCATGTGGAGGACGCATGAGCAGCGACGAGCCGACCGAGTTCACCGGGTTTCCACCGGAGGCGTATGACTTCTACGAAGAGCTCGAGGCAGACAACACGAAGGCGTTCTGGACCGAGCACAAGCAGGTGTACGACACCGCGGTGAAGCAGCCCATGCTCGCCCTGTGCGACCTGCTCGCACCCGAGTTCGGCGCCGCGAAGGTGTTCCGGCCCTACCGTGACGTGCGCTTCAGCAAGGACAAGACGCCGTACAAGACGTCCCAGGCGGCCGTCCTGGGTATGGCCGACGGCGCCGGGGCTGCCTACGTGCAGCTCAGCGCGGCCGGGCTCATGGTGGGAGCCGGCTACCACGAGATGGCCGGCGACCAGCTTGCTCGCTTCCGCGAGTCCGTGGACGACGAGACCCTGGGTGAGCAGCTCGGCGTTGTGCTGGCCACGATCGGCGAAGCCGGGCACACCATCGAGGGCGACCGCATGAAGACTCGTCCGCGCGGCTACCCCGAGGACCACCCGCGCCTTGACCTGCTTCGCTACCGCACGCTGATCGCCACGCACACCTTCGCGCCCGAGGACTGGCAGCACACCCCGGAAGCTGCCGACGTGATCGCCGGCACCTGGCGGGAGATGAGCCCGCTCAACGCCTGGTTGGAGCGCAACGTCGGCCCCACTCACCAGACGCGAGGGTGAGCGCTGCCCCACCCCCTGCCTCGACGGACTGGGACCGCCGGCGGCGATCCGTCGTTCGTGACGCGCTGGGGGTGGGCGTCGCCACGGGCGCCTACGGGCTCTCGTTCGGCGCGATAGGTGTGGCCGGCGGGCTCACGGTTGCGCAGACGTGTGCGACATCCGTGCTGATGTTCACCGGGGCGTCGCAGTTCGCGCTGGTCGGCGTGCTCGCCGCCGGAGGAGGCGCGCCTGCCGCGGCAGTCACCGCGGTGCTGCTCGGCGCCCGCAACGCCCTCTACGGTCTACGGCTGTCGAGCCTGCTCGAGCTCACCGGCCTGCGCAAGGTGGTCGGCGCGCAGCTGGTGATCGACGAGACCACGGCCATGTGTATCGGGCACGAAGACCACGTCCGCGCGCGGCGGCTGGCGTTCTGGGCGACCGGGCTGGCGGTGTTCACCCTCTGGAACCTGGCCACCCTGATCGGCGCCCTTGCCGGCACGGCGCTGGGCGACCCGCAGTCCTACGGGCTGGACGCAGCCGTGCCGGCGGCCTTCCTGGCCCTGCTCTGGCCACGACTGGACACCCCGCGGGCCCGCTGGGTCGCCGTGGGCGCTGCCGGCGTTGCGTTGGCACTGACTCCCCTCGTCCCGGCCGGGCTGCCCGTGATGGCGGCAGCCGGCGTCGCCGTGCTGGCCGGGCTGACGTGGCGGGATGCGGCCTCGTGATCTGGGCAGCGATCCTCGCCTCGGCCGTGGGGTGCTACGCGCTCAAGTGGCTGGGACTGTCGGTTCCGGAGTCGGTGCTCGACCGGCCACGGGTGCGCGCGACCGCCGCCGCGCTGCCGGTCGCCCTGCTGTCTGCGCTCGCCGCGGTGCAGACGTTCGCCGACGGCCAGGCGCTGGTGCTGGACGCCCGGGTGGCCGGCGTCGCCGCCGGCGTCGTGGCGCTGCTGCTGCGTGCGCCGTTCTTGGTCGTGGTGGCCGTCGCGGCGCTGACCGCGGCCGGGCTACGGGCCCTGGGCGTCGCCTGAGCGCCAGACGCGGATCGCCTCGCGCATGCTCGCGCGGGCCTGACGCCGGTCACCGAGGTCGTTGTACGACAGGGCGAGGGCATACCAGACCGCCGGGTCGTCCGGGTGCTCCTGGGCGGCGGCGTGGCTGGAGTCGAAGACTGCCTGGGCGGCGTCGCGCTCCACCCGCCCGGACGGGCGGCGGGGCAGGTCGTCCACCGGCAGCGACCCGCTGGCGTCGAGGTGCTCCGCGAGGGCTTGGGACTCCCGCCCGAACTGCACCTCTCGCCACACCAGCCAGCCCCCGACGACCGGGAACACCAGCACCGACAGGCCGAGCAGCACCCCTACGGCGTCGCCGGTCGCCAGCCCGTCGCTGACGAGCACCATCCCGCGCCAGCCGACCAGCAGCATGTACACGCCGAGCACGACGAGCAGGAGCACGACGACGGTGCGGGCCTTCATGGTCGAACCTGCGTCACGAAGCGGCTGACCGGGCGTCCAACGCGGCCTCGATCCCGACCCTCAGCCCGGGGTTCGCCACCACCCAGTGCACCCCGAGCAGCACGCCGGGCATGAACGAGACCCGGTCGAGGGAGTCGTGGCGAATCGTGAGGGTCTCCCCCGTGGCCCCGAGCAGCACCTCTTGGTGCGCGACCAGTCCGGCGAGGCGTACCGAGTGCACGGGCACGCCCTGCACGTCGGCTCCACGGGCGCCGGGCAGCGCGTCGACGGTGGCGTCGGGAGCCGGGGGCCGCCCCGCGGCCTCGCGCGCCGCAGCCACGCGCTGGGCGGTGCGCACAGCGGTCCCGGACGGGGCGTCGGCCTTGCCGGGGTGGTGCAGCTCGATGATCTCGACGGAGTCGAAGAACGCAGCCGCCTGCTCGGCGAAGCGCATCATCAGCACGGCGCCGACGGAGAAGTTCGGGGCGACGAGCACACCAATGCCGCGCTGCTGCGCCAACCAGCTCTCGACCTGCCTCAGGCGCTCGTCGGTGAAGCCAGTGGTGCCGATGACCAGGTGGATGCCGGCGGCGATCGCGGCCTCGACCGTCGCCATCACGGCCTCGGGATGGGTGAAGTCGACTACCACCTGCGCGTCGGCATCGACGAGTCGGGCCAGGTCGTCGCCTTGGTCGAGCGCGGCGACCAGCGTCATCGCCGGGTCGGCGGTGACGGCGTCGCACGCGGCGCTGCCCATCTTGCCGGCGGCACCGACGACGGCGACCCGGATCTGCTCGCTCATGCGACCGTCGCGCGCAGCGCGGCCTCGTCGTCGAACGGACCGACGACAGCCAGCGACAGCGGGTGGGCGAACAGGTCGTCGGCCAGCGCGTGCACCTCATCGGCGGTCACCGCGTCGATGCGGCGCAGCACCTCTGACAGCGACGGCAGCTCACCGGTGAGCAGCTCGGCCTTGGCCAGCCGGCTCATCCGCGAGCTCGTGTCCTCGAGGCCCAGCACGAGCGAGCCGCGTAGCTGGCCCTTCGCGCGGGACAGCTCGGCGGGCGTGATGCCGTCGGCGCGCATCGAGGCAAGCTCGGCCCGGATGACGCCGAGCGCCTCCTCGGTCTTGGCCGGCTGGCACCCCACGTACACGCCGAAGGAGCCGGCGTCGGCGAGGGAGGAGAAGAACGAGTAGACCGAGTAGGCCAGCCCGCGCTCCTCGCGCACCGACTGGAAGAGCCGCGACGAGGTGCCGTCCCCCAGCACGCTGGAGAGGACGGCCAGCGGCCAGCGCCGCTCGTCGCGAGGCAGCCCCGGCACCCCCAGCACGACGTTGGCTTGCTCGTTCGGCCGGTGCGCCAGCGTGACCGCCGACGCCGCCGGCACCCGCACGCTCTCGGGCACACTCGTACGCGGCGATGCGGGGTGCGCGTCGTCTGCCACCACGAGGGAGCCCTGCGCGATGGCCTGGCGCACGAGGCGCACCAGGGTGTTGTGGTCGAGGTTGCCCGCTGCTGCGATGACGAGCGTGGACGGCACGTAGCGCGACTTGTACCAGCGGCGGAGCTGGTGCCCGGCCATCGCCTCGATCGACTCGACCGTTCCCAGCACGGGCCTGCCCACCGGGTGCGGGGCCCACATGCCCTGGGTGAACAGCTCGTGCACCGTGTCGGCCGGGTCGTCGTCGTTCATGGCGATCTCTTCGAGCACTACCGACCGCTCGGCCACGACGTCGTCGTCGGTGACGAGCGAGGCCGTGACCATGTCGAGCAGCACGTCGAGCGCGACCGGCAGGTCGTCGTCCACGACGCGCGCGTAGTAGCAGGTGAGCTCTTTGGTGGTGAACCCGTTGAGCTCGCCGCCGACCTCATCGATCTCCGCAGCGATCGCCGCCGCGTCGCGCCGCGCGGTGCGCTTGAAGAGCAGGTGCTCGAGAAAGTGGGTAGCCCCGGCCAGGGCGGGCGTCTCGTCCCGCGACCCCACCCCTGCCCACACGCCGAGCGACACCGAGCGCACCGTGGGCAGCTGCTCGGTTATGACGCGCAGGCCACCGGGGAGCACGGTGCGACGCACAGTCCCGATGGCCTGGTCGATGCCCTCCCCCGCCGGGGAGAGCAACGTGTGCGTGGTGCCGGGGTGCTGGACGGGCAGCGCCCAGCCGGCCCCGGCACCCACGCGACGTCGGGTCACGATGCAGGAGCCTCCGCGGGCTCGGCGGCGGCGTCGTCCTCGACCACCGGGATCAACGACAGCTTGCCGCGGTCGTCCACCTCGGAGATCTCGACCATCACCTTGCCGCCGACCTGCAGCACGTCCTCGACGTTCTCGACGCGCTTGCCACCGGCGAGCGCGCGCAGCTTCGAGATGTGCAGCAGGCCGTCCTTGCCGGGTACCAACGAGACGAAGGCACCGAACGGGACGGTCTTGACGACGGTGCCCAGGTAGCGCTCGCCCACCAGGGGCATCGTCGGGTTCGCGATCTGGTTGATCGCGTCGCGAGCAGCCTCGGCACTCGGGCCGTCGACGGCGCCGATGAAGATCGTGCCGTCGTCCTCGATGGCGATCTGCGCACCGGTGTCGTCCTGCAGCTGGTTGATGATCTTGCCCTTGGGCCCGATCACCGCACCGATCTGGTCGACGGGGATCTTGATGGAGATGATCCGCGGGGCGTAGGGGCTCATCTCGTCCGGCTCGGCGATGGCCTCGGTCATCACGTCGAGGATCGCGAAGCGCGCATCACGGGCCTGCTGCAGGGCGTCAGCCAGCACCGAGGCGGGGATGCCGTCGAGCTTGGTGTCGAGCTGCAGCGCGGTGACGAACTCGCGGGTTCCGGCGACCTTGAAGTCCATGTCGCCGAAGGCGTCCTCGGCACCGAGGATGTCGGTGAGCGTCACGTACGTCGTCTCGCCGTCGACCTCACCGGAGATGAGGCCCATCGCGATGCCGGCGACCGGGGCGCGCAGCGGCACACCGGCGTTGAGCAGCGACATGGTGGCGGCGCAGACCGAGCCCATCGACGTGGAGCCGTTGGACCCCAACGCCTCCGACACCTGACGGATCGCGTAGGGGAACTCTTCGCGGCCCGGCAGCACCGGCACGAGGGCGCGCTCGGCGAGCGCACCGTGGCCGATCTCGCGGCGCTTCGGCGAGCCGACGCGGCCGGTCTCGCCGGTCGAGTAGGGCGGGAAGTTGTAGTGATGCATGTAGCGCTTGCTGGTCACCGGGGCCAGCGTGTCGAGCTTCTGCTCGAGGCTGAGCATGTTCAGCGTGGTGACGCCCATGATCTGGGTCTCGCCGCGCTCGAACAGGGCCGAGCCGTGCACGCGCGGCAGCACCGCGACCTCGGCGGTGAGCGGACGGATGTCGGTGAGCCCGCGGCCGTCGATGCGCACGCCGTCGGTGAGAACCCGCTGGCGCACCTCGTTCTTGGTCAGCGAGCGGAAGGCCGCCGACAGCTCCTTCTCGCGGCCCTCGAAGCGCTCGCCGATGGCGGCGACGACGTCGACCTTGGCAAGGTCGATCGCGGTTTCGCGCTCGACCTTGCCGGGAATGCGCAACGCCTCGGCCAGCGGGGCCTGGGCCACCTCGACCACGGCGTCGTAGATGTCGCTCGCGTACTCCGGGTACGTCGGGAAGTCTGCGGTGGGCTTGGCCGCCTCGGCCGCCACCTGGGACTGTGCCTCGCACAGGGACTTGATGAACGGCTTGGCGGCCTCGAGCCCGCCAGCCACGACCTCTTCGGTCGGCGCGGTGGCACCGGCGGCGACCAGCGCGATGGCCTGCTCGGTCGCCTCAGCCTCGACCATCATCACCGCGACGTCGCCGTCGGGCAGCAGACGACCGGCGAGCACCATGTCGAACACGGCGCCCTCGAGCTGCTCGATCGTCGGGAACGCCACCCACTGGCCCTCGATGAGCGCGATGCGCACGGCGCCGATGGGGCCGGAGAACGGCAGACCCGAGAGCTGGGTGGACATCGACGCGGCGTTGATCGCCAGCACGTCGTAGAAGTCCTTGGGGTCCAGCGACAGGACGGTCACCACGACCTGCACCTCGTTGCGCAGGCCCTTGACGAACGAGGGGCGCAGCGGACGGTCGGTGAGGCGGCAGGTGAGGATCGCCTCGGTGGACGGGCGTCCCTCTCGCCGGAAGAAGGAGCCGGGGATGCGTCCGGCGGCGTACATCCGCTCCTCGACGTCCACGGTGAGCGGGAAGAAGTCGAAGTGCTCCTTGGGGTTCTTCGACGCCGTGGTGGCCGACAGGACGACGGTGTCGTCGTCGAGCGACGCGACGGTCGACCCGGCGGCCTGCCGGGCAAGACGCCCGGTCTCGAAGGTGACGTGGCGCGTTCCGAAGCGTCCGTTGTCGATGACCGCGGTTGCGGTGGTCTCGTGCTGGCCCGTCATGGGCAGCCCTCCTTAGGGCTCGAGCGGGGTCGCCCGGCACGCGGCGGTCATCGATGGAAGCACGCGGGCTCGACGCCCGAGAGCCACGACCGAGGACCGATGAGTCCCGGGGGCTGACCCCATGGATGGGATATGAAGTTGTGCCGGCTGCGCAGGGGCGCACCCGGATGGGTCCGGCTAGCGGCGCAGGCCGAGCCGCCCGATGAGGGTGCGGTAGCGGGTGATGTCGGTGTCGCTCAGGTAGTTGAGCAGGCGACGTCGACGGCCGACCATCAGCAGCAGCCCGCGGCGGCTGTGGTGGTCGTGCTTGTGCTCCTTGAGGTGCTCGGTGAGGTGGTTGATGCGGTGCGTGAGCATCGCGATCTGAACCTCGGGAGAACCGGTGTCACCCTCGGTGCGGGCGTACTCGGTCATGATCTGCTGCTTTGTTGCGGCGTCCATGGACATGGGGTGGCCCGCTCCTTGTTCTCTCGTTGCGCGGTGCGCCCGGGCACATCCACCGGGGCATGCGTTTCCGCGGCCGATCTGACGGCGTGACCAGGGTAGCAGCCCGGTGGGGCTGGTCGCGGGCTAGTCGTTGGGCGCTACCGGGACGACGACCAGCACCTCGTCCGGCGGCACCGCCCCGTCGAGCAGGCTGCAGTAGGCCAGCTCGACGGCGTCCATCCCCGTGACGGTGCGAACGCGCACCCATCCGTCGACGACCCCACGCAGCTCGGCCCAGGCTGCGGCGAGGCGCTGCTGGTAGCCGCCCGGCCCCCACTCCCGCAGCCGCTTGTCGATCTGGCTCGGTGCGAAGAACGTCGTCGGTGTAGGTCCCGGCAGCGCGGCGGGCGTCGGCGGTGCCGCGTCCCAGTGCGCGAGGCCGACGGTGGCGCTGTGCCGCAGCTGGTCGCCGAACGCTCGGTGGACGCCCGCGCGGACGTCGGCGTTGCCGGCCACATCGATGAGCACGGCTCCGGTCGTGGCGTCCAGCGTGGCGAGATCGGGGTAGGCGATCACCTCGTCGTAGCAGCCGAGCCTGCGCACGTAGTGCACATGGCGCGGCGAGGTGAGCCCCACGACGCGCGGCAGACGGCCCTCGCGGGCCTTCAGGCACAGCGCCGTCCCCGCCGCGGTCTTGCTCGACGCGCTGGTGAGCACGACCTGCCCTGCCCCGAAGTCGTCGTTGTCGGCGACCAAGTCGGCCAGCACGAACGACGTGATGAACAGTGGCGCGAACACCACCTCGACGTCTTCGGCGTCGGCGGCGTACAGCGGGTCGTGCTCGGTGGTCTGGTAGCTGTTGTAGACGCGTGGAAGGTTCGCGCGGTGCGCCGCCCCGTCGGTGAAGCCTCGCTCGCTCACGTGGGTGGGCTCGACCACCAGGTGCGTCCCCATCGGCAGGTACCCGAACACCCGGGTACCCACCTCGACGCCAGCGACCTCGCTCACAACGACCTCGGCGAACCCCCAGGCGGGGATACGGCCCCATCCGTCGGTGGACGGGAAGAAGCCCCAGTAGCCCAGCCTGTCCCCGAGCACGCCGTAGGTGACGTTGTTGCTGGTCAGGCCGAAGCGCTCCACCGCCAGCAGCACCTGCCCCGCCGCGACCTCGGGTGCGGCTTCGTCCACGACGCGGGTGGTGTGCAGGTCGTCACGGCGCACCTCGAGACAGCGAGTGTTCAGCTCCATCGCGCCAGCATCGCATCGACACCGCCACGGTGTCGTGCCCCCAGTGCTGCCAGGATGGGGCCGTGCCGGGTTCACGAGAACGGTCCTGGTTCGGGTGGGGCTTCGTCGACGAGGCGCTGGCTCCGGACGCAGTCGACGCGCTGGGCGCCTTCGCCGCGGCACATCTCGGTGGCACCCCCACTGCGACCCCGCCTCCCGTGCTGCGCGAGGTGAGCCTGCCCAGGCCGCGGGTCGCGCTCCCGTCATCCCTGGCCGGCATCGTCCGCGACGACACCCTCGCCCGTGTGGCGCACTGCTACGGCAAGGCGTACCGCGACGTCGCCCGTGCCTTCGAACGCCGCTGGGAGAACGCCCCTGACCTGGTCGCGTTTCCCGCGAGCGAGCAGCAGGTGATCGACCTGCTCGACTGGGCCGGCAGCGCCGAGGTCGCCGTCGTCCCGTACGGCGGGGGGTCCAGCGTCGTCGGGGGCGTGGAGGCCGACCTCAGCAGCACCGACCGAGCCGAACGTCCCGCCGTGTCGCTCGACCTGACACGCCTGAGCGGAGTCGTCGAGGTCGACGACGTCTCCCGAGCTGCCCGCATCAGGGCTGGGACGTACGGACCCGACGCCGACGCCGCCCTCGCGCCTCACAGGCTGAGCATGCGGCACTTCCCGCAGTCCTACGAGCACAGCACGGTCGGCGGCTGGCTCGCTACCCGCGCCGGCGGGCACTTCGCCACCGGGCCGACGCACATCGACGACCTCGTCGAGTCCGTGCGGGCAGTGACCCCGACCGGCGTGTGGGAATCGCGCCGGCTGCCTTCCAGCGGCGCCGGTCCGTCACCCGACCGGCTGCTCGTGGGGTCGGAAGGGTCCTTGGGGGTGATCACCGAGACCTGGCTGCGTGTGCACGCCCGTCCACGGTGGCGAGCAGCGGCACCTGTGCACTTCAGTGGTGTCACCGGTCTGCACGACGCGATCACCGCAGCCAGGTTCGTCGCGCAGAGTGGCCTGCGCCCGGCCAACTGCCGGGTGCTCGACCCCACGGAGGCCCAGACTGCCGGCGTCAGCGACGGATCGAGCGTCCTGCTGCTCGGCTTCGAGTCCGCGGACCACCCGGTGGAGGACGCGCTGGCGCGGGCACTGGCCATCGCCGCCGACGTCGGCGGCACCCCTCGGCCGCGAACGCCGAACGGCCAGGACGCGGCCGCGGGCTGGCGTTCGGCCTTTCTGCGCGCCCCCTACCTGCGTGACGCCATGGTCAGCCTGGGCGTCGTCGCGGAGACCTTCGAGACCGCCTGCACCTGGGACGACTTCCAGCGGCTGCACGCCGCGATCACCTCGGCCGTCACCGACGCCCTGGCGCAGGTGTGCGGCGGTGGTCAGGTCGGCATGCGCGTCACGCACGTGTACCCCGACGGACTGGCGCCGTACTACACGGTGCTGGCCCTTGGCCGGCCTGGGTCGCTGGTGGATCAGTGGGACGCCGTCAAGGCTGCCGCGGCCGAGGCCATCGTCGACTCGGGCGGAACCATCACCCACCACCACGCGGTCGGACGGGTTCACATGCCCGGCTACCGCGTCCAACGTCCCGCGCCGTTCGCCCGGGCGCTGGCGGCCGTCAAGCGTGAGCTCGACCCCGCCGGGGTGCTCAACCCGGGTGTGCTCGTCGGCGGCTAGCTGCCCAGCAACGAGCTGACTTCGCTGGGGCTGTGCTCAGCCAGCAGCGCGTCCACCCTGGCGACGTCTGACGACATCTGCGCGACCAGCTCGGCGACGTCGGCGAAGCGCAGCTGGCCACGCAGCTGCTGCACAAAGCTCACCGCGACAGCCTGGTCGTAGAGGTCGATGTCGTCGACGCCCAGCACGTATGCCTCGACGCGACGATCCATCCCGTCGAAGGTCGGGTTGGTGCCCACCGATACTGCCGCCGACAGCACCGTCGTGGGGTCGTCCAGTCGCCGCACGTAGCCCGCGTAGACCCCGTCGGCCGGCACCAGCATCGATGGGCCGACGGCGACGTTCGCGGTGGGGTAGCCAAGGTCGCGCCCGCGACGGTCGCCGACGACAACCGGCCCCTCCACCTCGAACAGATGGCCCAGCACGGCGGCTGCCCCGCGCATGTCGCCGGCTGCCACCCGCGCCCGTACCTCGGTGGACGACCACCGGATGCCGTCGTGGCCCACCGGGGCAACCGCCACCACGTCGAACCCCTCCTGGCCACCCATGCGCTGCAGCAGCGCGATGTCGCCGGCCGCGCGGTTGCCGTAGCGAAAGTCCTCCCCGACGACGACCACCGCCGCTCCGAGGGCGTCGACGAGCACGGCCTGGACGAACTCCTCCGCCGTCATTGCCGCGACGTCGACATCGAACGGCAGCACCAGCACGGCATCGGCGCCGGCCTGCCCAAGCAGCTCGACGCGGTGACGCAGGGTCGCGATCGACGGTGGCTGGTGACCGGGGCGCACCACGGCCATCGGGTGCGGGTCGAACGTGAGCACAGTGAGCGGCAGCCGACGAGAGTCGGCCTGCGAGCGACCGTGGCCCACGACGACGCGGTGCCCGCGGTGCACACCGTCGAAGGTGCCGATCGAGACCACCGACCCGGACTCACCAGACGAGGCGCCGCGAGCCGCCTCGAGCGAGTGCCACACCTGCACGACCATCAGCCTCTCACCCGACAAACACCGCTCGAAGGTCGGCCCGTGGGCCGGCGTCCTCGGCCACGGCGATCAGCACGCCGTCGGCGTCGCGCAGCGCGACGGCACCGCTGGTTCCCGTCGGTGCCGGCGCCACCCCGTGCCGCACACGAGCAGCCTCGTCGTCGGTAAGTGTCCGCTCCGGCAAGAAGCTCGCGGCAGCGACGCCGAGGGGCACGATCGCGTCGTCGATCGGCGCGGACATCTCGTCCAGCACGTGTACCGACGCCAGGGTGAACGGGCCGACGCGCGTGCGGCGCAGCGACGTGAGGTGGCCACCGACACCGAGCGCCGCCCCCAGGTCACGGGCCAGCGCACGCACGTAGGTGCCCGACGAGCACGCCACGTGCACGTCGACGTCGATGAACGGCTGCTCGGTTCGCACTGCCACCAGGTCGAAGGCGGTGACGGTGACCCGCCGCGCCGCCAGTGTGACGTCCTCCCCGTCGCGCACCCTGGCATAGGCCCGCTTGCCGTCGACCTTGATCGCCGAGACGGCGCTGGGAACCTGGTCGAGCGTTCCACGCAGCGGCGCCATGGCCACGCTGACGTCCGGTCCGGCGAGGTGGCTCGCGTCCGCCGTGGCGACGACCTCGCCCTCGGCGTCGTCGGTCGTCGTCGCGGCACCAAGCCGCACAGTCGCCAGGTACTCCTTGTCGGCGCCGACGAGGTAGGTGAGCAGCCGCGTTCCCCGGCCGATGCCGAGCACGAGCACACCCGTGGCCATGGGGTCCAGCGTCCCGGCGTGACCCACCCGGCGCGTACCGGCCAGGCGCCGCACCCGGCCGACGACCCCGTGCGACGACATGCCGGAGGGCTTGTCGACCACGAGCAGACCGCAGAGCCCGTCGGTCACCCGCGCTCCTCGTCGTCAGGCTCGACTCCGTCCGCCTCATCGTCGGGTCGGCGGTACGGGTCGGGGTCACCGGCGTAGGACGCCGCCTGCGCCGTTGCCGCCACGGCCTGGTCGGCGGCGGTGGCCTCGGCGATCAGGTCTTCGATGTGGCGGGCGGTGTCAGACACGGCGTCGGCGACGAACGTGATCGTCGGCGCGAACTTGATGCCGGTCTGCTGCCCCACCTCGCTGCGCACCAGCCCGGTCACCTTGGCCAGCGCGATCGCGGTGTCGGCTCGCTGGCTCTCGTCGCCGTAGACGGTGTAGAAGACGGTCGCCTCGCGCAGGTCACCGGTGACCCGGGTGTCGGTGACGGTGACGAACCCGAGCCGGGGGTCCTTGACCCGGCGCTCGAGCGTCTCCGCGGCGATCACCTTGATGCGGTCGGCGAGCTTTCGCGCGCGCACCTCGCTCGGCATTGTCACTCCCTCTTCTCCCGCCCCCAGGGCAGATCGTCTCAGTCGTCGTGTGGTCCGTGCAGCGCGCGTCGCGTGTCGAGCAGGTCGGTCTCGACCCGCTCGGCCACGAACCGCTCGACCGCGTCGAGCACGTCTGTGCAGTGCGCCGGGTCAACAGCGACGAGCGCGACCCCGACCTCGGCGCGGCGCAGCAGGTCGAGGTGACCGGTCTCGGCACTGGCCACGTCGAAGCGGCGTCGCAGCTCGGCTACCAGCGGCCGTACGACCGCTCGTTTCTGCTTGAGCGATCGCACGTCCCCCAGCAGCAGGTCGCACTGCAGCGTGCCGGTCCACACGTCAGCCTCGCGGCTTCTCCTGCATCTCGAACGTCTCGATCATGTCGCCCTCCTGGATGTCGTTGAACGACCCCAGGCCGATGCCGCACTCGTAGCCGTCGCGCACCTCGGTGGCGTCGTCCTTGAAGCGTCGCAGCGAGTCGATCGAGAGGCTCTCGGACACCACGATGCCGTCGCGCACCAGGCGAGCCTTGGCGTTGCGGCGGATGAGGCCCTTGGTGACCAGGCAGCCGGCGATGTTGCCGAACTTGCTCGACCGGAACACCTCGCGCACCTCGGCCTGGCCCAGCTGCACCTCTTCGAACTCCGGCTTGAGCATGCCCTTGAGCGCGTTCTCGACGTCTTCGATGGCCTGGTAGATGACGGTGTAGTACCGGATCTCCACCCCCTCGCGGTCAGCCAGCTCGGTCGCCTTGCCCTGCGCCCGGACGTTGAAGCCGATGACCACCGCGTCGGAGGCGGCGGCCAGCATCACGTTGGTCTCGGTGATGGCACCGACCCCACGGTCGATGATGCGCAGGTCGACCTCGTCACCGACGTCGAGCTGGAGCAGCGCGTCCTCGAGTGCCTCGACGGCACCGGACACGTCGCCCTTGAGGATGAGGTTGAGGGTCTCGATCTTGGACTTCTCGAGAAAGTCCTCGAGCGTGACCCGCTTGCGCGCCTTGGCCAGCGCAGCGTTGCGCTCCATCGCCTCACGCTTCTCCGCGATCTGGCGAGCGGTGCGCTCGTCCTCGGTAGCCAGGAACGTGTCGCCGGCACCGGGTACTGCGGTCAGACCGAGCACCTGCACCGGACGCGACGGACCGGCCTCGGTCACCGTCTCGCCCTTCTCGTCCAGCATCGCCCGGACCCGGCCGTAGGCCTTGCCACAGACGACGGCGTCACCGACGCGCAGCGTGCCGCGCTGGACGAGCACGGTGGCGACAGGACCGCGGCCCCGGTCGAGGTGGGCCTCGATGGCCACACCACGAGCCGACACCTCGGGGTCGGCGCGCAGCTCGAGGGCGGCGTCCGCGGTGAGCAGCACCGCCTCGAGCAGCTCGTCCATGCCCATCCGCTTGAGCGCGGAGACGTCGACGAACATGGTCTCGCCGCCGTACTCCTCGGCGACCAGGCCGTACTCGGTGAGCTGCTGGCGGATCTTGGACGGGTTCGCCCCCTCCTTGTCGACCTTGTTCACCGCGACCACGATCGGCACGTCCGCGGCCTGGGCGTGGTTGAGCGCCTCCACCGTCTGCGGCATGACGCCGTCGTCGGCGGCCACGACGAGCACGGCCAGGTCGGTGACCTTCGCGCCACGGGCACGCATGGCGGTGAACGCCTCGTGGCCCGGAGTGTCGATGAAGGTCAGCGTGCGGTCGGCACCCTCGTGCTGCATGTGCGCCTGGTAGGCGCCGATGTGCTGGGTGATGCCGCCAGCCTCGCCGGCCACCACGTTGGCGTCGCGGATGGCGTCAAGCAGCTTGGTCTTTCCGTGGTCGACGTGACCCATGACCGTGACTACCGGCGAGCGCGGTGGCGCGTCGGCGTCCTCGTCGATGTCGAGCTCGATGTCGAACGACTCGAGCAGCTCACGGTCCTCGTCCTCGGGCGAGACGATCTCGAGGGTGTAGCCGAGCTCGTCGCCGAGAACCTTGAAGGTCTCCTCGTCCACCGACTGGGTGGCCGTAACCATCTCACCGAGCGCGAACAGCACCTGCACCAACGACGCCGGGTCGGCGTTGATCTTGTCGGCGAAGTCCGACAGCGAGGCGCCGCGCGGGAGCCGGATCGACTGGCCGTTGCCCCGCGGGATGCGCACGCCGCCGATGCTCGGCGCCGCCATGTTGTCGAACTCCTGGCGACGCTGCTTCTTGCTCTTGCGGCCACGCTGCGGGCGTCCACCCGGACGGCCGAAGGCACCAGCGGTGCCGGCGCGCCCGCCTCGACCGGCGCCGGGACGACCGCCGCCGCCGAAGGGGGCACCGCCCCCGGGCCCACCGCGACCACGGTTTCCCGCACCTCCAGGAGCACCACCGGGACGACCCTGACCACCGGGGCGGCCTTGGCCACCCGGGGCCGGACGCCCGGCCGGACGCGGTGGCATCATGCCGGGCGTCGGCGCACTGGGACGCGGCCCGCCCTGACCCTGCCCGGGTCGACCGGGCCCGCCCGGACGCTGCCCAGGACGCGGCATGCCGGTCGAGGCGCCGCCGTAGGGATTGTTGCCCGGGCGCGGCGCGCGCGACTCGGGGCTGGTGAACGGGTTGTTGCCCGGGCGCGGCGCGCGCGGACGGGGCCCGGCCGGCTTGGGGCCGGGGGCTGGCGGCTTGGGACCGGGCGCAGGTCGCTTGGTCTCCGGCGATGTCGTCGCAGCCGCCGGGGCATCCGGGGCTTGCGGCGCGGGTGCTGCGGGTGCCGGCGGCTTGGCGGCCGCAGCCGGCGGCTGCATCACCTCGGGGACCACCGGGGCCTGCGGCGTCGCCGCCGGAACCTCCGTCGTCTCCGCCGCCGCGGGTGCAGCCGTCGTGGCGGACGCCTTGGCAGCGGGCCTCGCGGCGGGCTTGCCCGCCGGCTTGCCTGCCGGCGCAGCAGCGGCTTTGCCGGTCGGCTTGGGAGCCGATGGCTTGCCCGCCGGTTTGGCGGCCTCCTGCTTCGCCGCCGCCGGCGCCTCGGCCGCCATGGCGTCGCGCAACTTCTTCACCACCGGGGGCTCCACGGTGGACGACGCCGAGCGAACGAACTCACCGAGGTCGTTCAACTTCTTCAAGACGTCTTTGCTGTCGATGTCGAGCTCTTTCGCGAGCTCGTATACCCGGACCTTGGCCACTGCTCTCCTTCTCGGTCCGGGTCATGGCGCCCGGAACCGTCAGCCGGTGTTCATGCTCATTTCACGGTGCTCATCGAGCGCTCTCGATCACGTCACTGCTCCTTCGGTTCGTCCATCTCCGCCGGCGTCGACGTCCGGGGCGTGTCCCTCGAGGTAGTCCCGGACAGCGGATGTGTCCACCGGCCCGGTGAGCCGGAGGGCCCGGCTCAACGCACGTCGGCGTTCAGCAAGGTCCAGGCACCTCAGGTCGGGGTGCAGGTGCGCGCCACGACCAGGGAGGCTTCCCCGTAGGTCGAGGAGAAGGGCAGATGGCTGCCCCTGCTCCACCACCACACGGATCAGGTGGGAACGGTCCGTCCTCGCTCGGCAACCCACGCACGTCCGGATGGGGACGTGCACAGACGACCGGCTCGGCCGGGATTCCGTCACCGAGTCTACCCCGCTGCGGGCGCGGCGGGGTCCGACGTGTCCGCAGCCGGTGATGGAGCGCTCGCGTCGGCCGGCTCGTCCGGTCGGATGTCGATGCGCCAGCCGGTCATCCGCGCGGCGAGCCGGGCGTTCTGGCCCTCCTTGCCGATGGCGAGAGAGAGCTGGTCGGCGGGCACGAACACCCGGGCCGCCTTCGCGACCGGGTCGACGATCGTCACTGAGCGCACGCGGGCCGGGGACAGGGCGTGGGCGACCATCTCGGCCGGGTCGTCGGAGAAGTCGACGATGTCGATCTTCTCCTGGTTCAGCTCGGCCATCACGGCGCGCACGCGCGCGCCCATCGGCCCGATGCACGCTCCCTTGGCGTTCACACCTGGTCGTGTCGAGTGCACCGCGATCTTGGTGCGGTGCCCCGCCTCGCGGGCGATCGCCGCGATGTCGACGGTGCCGTCGGCCACCTCAGGTGACTCCAGCGCGAACAGCTTCTTGACCAGGCCGGGGTGGCTGCGCGAGACGGTCACGACCGGACCGCGCATGCCCTTGCGCACCTGCACGACGAAGCACCGCAAGCGGGTGCCGTGCCGGTAGGTCTCACCCGGTACCTGCTCCTGGCTCGGCAGCGTGGCCTCGACCTCACCGATCTTGACCAGCACCGACTTGGGGTCGGGGCCCTGCTGGACGATGCCGGAGGTGATCTCGCCCTCGAGGGTGAGGAACTCCCCGTAGGTCTGCTCCTCCTCCAGCTGGCGCAGCCGGCTGCGGATCGCCTGCCGCGCGGTCATCGCCGCCACCCGGTCGAAGCCCTCGGGCGTGTCGTCCCACTCCTGCAGGAGCGTGCCGTCCGGCCCGCGCTCCTGCGCCCACACCGTCACGTGCCCGCTCTTGCGGTCGAGCTGGACGCGGGCGTCGGGGTGGGCCGCGCCGGTGCGCTCGTAGGCGGCGAGCAGCGCCGCCTCGATCGTGTCAGCGAGCGTCTCGAACGCGACGCCCTTCTCGGTCTCGATCGCGCGCAGCAGGCGCAGGTCGATGTCCATCGCTCAGGCCTCCGGCTCGTCCGGGGTCTTCGGACGGTTCAGCTCGACCTGCACGACGCACGTGGTGACGTCGTCGTACTGGACGGTCTGGCGCACCCCGTCGACGTCGAGGTCGGCCGAGTGCTCGTCGCCGGCGGTGATGCGTCCGGTGAGGGTCGAGCCGTCGGCCCGCGTCACCTTGACCAGGCGGTCGACGTTGCGGCGCCAGTGCCGGGGCAGGGTCAGGGGCCGCGAGACGCCCGGCGAGCTGACCTCGAGCGTGTAGGGCTGCTGACCGAGGACATCGTCAGCCTCGTCCAGCACGGCGGAGACGGCCCGGGACACCTCCGCGCACTCGTCGAGCGTGACGCCGCCGTCCTTGTCCACGAGCAGCCGCACGAGGCGTCGCTTGCCGGCCGGCGTGACCACGATGTCTTCGAGGTCGTAGCCGGACCGCTCGACCACGGGGGTCAGCCGGTCACGCAGCTGCTGGGCAACCTGGGCCGCCTGCACGTCGTCCTGCCTCTCCTCGTCGTCGTCTCAGCGTTCCAGGCTACTGCGCTGTGACAGACCCGCCGACCATCGCCGCGACGTGCTCGGGAGCCGCCTCGACCGCGACGTCGTCACGCCCGCCGGTGCTGCGGTCGCGCACCTCGACGACGCCGTCCTTGAGTCCGCGACCGACCACGACGACGACCGGCACGCCGATCAGCTCGGCGTCGGCGAACTTCACCCCCACCGACGCCTTGCGGTCGTCGAGCAGAACCTCGTGCCCGGCGGACGCCAGCGAGTCGGCCAGGCTCTCGGCGGCGGCGACGATCTCGTCGCCCTTGCCGGCGACGACGACGTGCACCTGTGCGGGCGCCACGGCGACCGGCCAGCACAGGCCCTTCTCGTCGTGGGTCTGCTCGGCGATCGCGGCGACCAGCCGAGAGACGCCGACACCGTAGGAGCCCATGGTGACGACCACCTGGCCACCGGACTCGTCCTGCACCGTGAGGTCGAGCGCCTCGGCGTACTTGCGGCCGAGCTGAAAGATGTGGCCGATCTCCAGGCCACGGGCGATCTCCAGCGGCGCCCCGCACGTCGGGCAGACGTCGCCGGCACGCACCTCGGCCGCCTCGATGGTGCCGTCGGCGGTGAAGTCGCGCCCGGCCACGAGGTCGTAGACGTGACGGCCGGGCTGGTTGGCGCCCGTGATCCAGCGTGTGCCGGGCACGATGCGCGGGTCGGTGAGGTACCGGACGCCACTCGCGTTGCGCTCGCCAAGGATCTGCGGGCCGATGTAGCCGCGCACGAGCACGGGGTGGGCGGCGAAGTCGTCCTCGCCGAAGGCATCGGGGACGGCGGGAGCGACGGCGGCGCCGAGGCGCTTGAGGTCGACCTCGCGGTCGCCCGGCACGCCGATCACCAGCGGCTCGGTGCGCCCGTCTGGGTAGCGCAGCGTGACGACCACGTTCTTGAGCGTGTCGGCGGCGCTCCACTCCCGGTCGGCGCGGCGCAGGTCGGCGCGCTCGTTGGAGACAGCCACCAGCGTGTCGATCGTTGGGGTGTCGGGGGTGTTCTCGACGTGCGCGGCCGGCACCCCGTCGGTGCTGGGCTCAGTCGGCGGCGGCGTGGTGACGGCCTCGGTGTTGGCCGCGTAGTCGCAGGACGTGCAACGCACGTAGGTGTCTTCGCCCACCTCGGTGGGCAGCAAGAACTCCTCGCTGGCCGAGCCACCCATCGCCCCGGACATCGCCGAGACGATGACGTAGTGCACGCCCAGCCGGTCGAAGAGCCGCTGGTAGGCCTCGCGGTGCTTGCCGTAGCTGGCCGCCAAGCCGGCGTCGTCGAGGTCGAAGGAGTAGGAGTCCTTCATCAAGAACTCCCGCCCGCGCAGCAGCCCGGCGCGCGGTCGGGGCTCGTCGCGAAACTTCCACTGAATCTGGTAGATGCTCGTCGGCAGGTCTTTGTGCGACGAGTACAGGTCTTTGACCAGCAGCGTGAACATCTCTTCGTGGGTCGGGGCAAGCAGGTGATCGGCACCCTTGCGGTCCTGCAGCCGGAACAGGTCGTCGCCGTAGTCGGTCCAGCGTCCACTGCGCTCGTACGGCTCGCGGGGCAGCAGCGCCGGAAAGTGCACCTCTTGGAAGCCCGCGGCGTCCATCTCGTCTCGCACGACCTGCTCGACCTTGCGCAGCACGCGGTAGCCCAGTGGCAGCCACGTGTAGCCGCCCGACGCGGCCCGGCGGATGTAGCCGGCGCGCACGAGCAGCCGGTGGCTGGGCACCTCGGCGTCGGCCGGGTCCTCGCGCAGGGTGCGCAGGAACAGCTGGGACATCCTCAGGATCACGAGTACTCCAGGTGGGACGCGTCGAGACACGGCAGGGCGGGATGTGAGGATATCCGCCGACGCCGGCTCGCCAGGCGTGCCGCGGGTCCTACCGTGGCACCCATGACACCCGTCCTACCCTTCGGCTCCTGGCCCAGCATCGTCTCCGCCCACGACGTGGTCGGCGGTGCGTCGGTACCGACCGCGGTGCATGCCGGCAACGGCATCGTCTGGTGGAGCGAGACACGACCCGCCGAGTCGGGCCGCGAGGCGATCGTGCGCTGCGACGGGGACGGCTCTGTGCACGAGGTGCTCCCGGACGGGTTCAGCGCACGTACTCGGGTGCACGAGTATGGCGGCGGGGCCTGGTGGGTGCACGACGAGACGGTGTTCGCGACGTCGTGGGACGACCAGCGGCTGTACCGGATCGAGCCTGGCCACGAGCCGATGGCCGTGACCCCGGAGCCACCGCGCCACCACTCGTGGCGCTACGCCGACGGGCGGGTGACCCCGGACAGGAGGTGGGTGGTGTGCGTCCGCGAGCGGCACGAGGGGCCCGACGTGGCCACCGACGTGCACAACGAGATCGTGGCCCTGCCTGCCGACGGCACCGCCGAGGTGATCGTGCTGTTCAGCGACACCGACTTCGTCGCCGCACCGCGCATCTCCCGCGACGGTCGCCAGCTCGCATGGCTCGCCTGGAACCACCCGAACATGCCGTGGGACGCGACCGAGCTGTGGGTGGGGCGGCTGGAGCTTCTCCGCGGGACGCTGCACCTGGCCGACCCCCGCCGCGAGGCCGGCGGGGCTGGTGAGTCGCTTGTGCAGCCGGAGTGGGGACGCCACGCGTCGCTGTTCGTCTCCTCCGACCGCTCGGGCTGGTGGAACGTGCACCGGGTCGACGGTGTCGACCGCCTCACCCCGGTCGTCTCCGTCGATGCCGAGGTGTCGCTGCCGATGTGGGTGTTCGGCCAGGCGCGCTACGTTGTGCGCAGGGATGGGACCGTTGCCACGGTGCACGGCTCGGCGGGCAGCACCGTTCTTACGTCGGTGCCCGAGTCGGGCGAGCCGTCGAGCACCGAGCTGAGCGGGCAGGTCGTGTCGGCCCTGGCCGATGACGGTGAGTCGCTGGTAGGCATCGTGGGGTTCGCTGACCAGCCGGCCCAGGTGCGCCGACTGGGCTCCGGCGAGGTGCTGCGCCCCGCCTCCGGCGCCACGCTTCCGAGGGAGTGGGTGTCGGTTCCGCGGCAGGTCTCGTTCCCGACCGGCGACGGGCAGAGCGCGCACGCCTTGTTCTACCCGCCGACGAACCCCGAGGCGCAAACGCCAGCGGGCCGGCGCCCACCGGTCATCGTGTCGGTGCACGGCGGGCCGACCGCGGCGGCCCGACCCACGTTCTCCCTGGCCGTGCAGTACTGGACGTCGCGCGGCTTCGCCGTCGCCGACCTCGACTACCGCGGCAGCACCGGCTACGGCCGGCCCTACCGGGAGCTGCTCAACGGTCGGTGGTGCGAGGTCGACGTCGAGGATGCTGCGGCGCTGGTCGCGTACCTGGTGGTCGAGGATCTGGTGGACGGCGCCCACGCCGCGATCCACGGCGGCAGCGCCGGGGGCAGCACCACCTTCTTGGCGACGTTGCTGACCGATGCGTTCTCTGCCGGTGTCGCCTACTTCGGCGTCACCGACCTGACCGCGCTGCTGGCCGAGACGCACAAGTTCGAGTCACGCTACTTCGACACGATGATCGGTCCGATGCCTTCTGCCGCGGCGACGATGGTCGAGCGCTCGCCGGTGACGCACGCCGACAAGGCCACGGTGCCGACGCTGGTGATGCAGGGCCTGCAGGACGCCGTCGTCCCCCCGGCGCAGGCCGAGGCCATGGTGGCGGCGCTGGAGGCGAACGAAGTGCCGCACGCCTACCTGCCGTTCGAGGGCGAGCAGCACGGCTTTCGGATCGCCACCAACCAGGTGCGTGCGCTGGAGTCCGAGCTGTCGTTCTACGGGCAGGTGTTCGGGTTCGTGCCGGCCGGTGCGGTAGCGCCGATCCAGCTGCGTTTCGCCGACAGGCTGGCCGGGCGCCAGCGCTAGAAGAGCACCGTGGCGAAGGCGCCGACCTCGTCGAAGCCGGCAGCGCGGTACGACGCCCGCGCCCGGGTGTTGTAGTCGTTGACGTAGAGGCTGACGATGTCGGCGTGGTCGCGCAGGGCATGGCGCACCACTGCGGCCATGGCCGGAACCGACAACCCGCGACCGCGCAGGTCGGGGCGCACCCACACGCCTTGCAGCTGGCAGGCGTAGCGCGACACCGCCCCGACCTCGGCCTTGAAGACGACCCGGCCGGCCTCGATGCGGGCGTAGGCGCGTCCGGAGTGCACGAGCTCACTCACCCGGGCGTGGTAGATCGCTGCGCCGCCGTCCGCGCGCGGGTCGACGCCGACCTCCTCGGTGAACATGGCGATGGCTGCCGGCATGAGCGTCTCGATCTCGTCCGCGCGAACCTGGCGCACCATCGGGTCGGGCGGGACGGGGCTCTCGTGGCCGATCGCCATCAGCGGCTGGTTCGCCCGTACCTCGCGCGGTGCACCCCACGCTGCGCGCAGCCGTTCACCGAGCGCAAGGGCGGCCGGTGCTGGGCCGACGACCGACGACGCCCGACGCACCTGCCGCGAGGCATGGGCTCCGAAGGCGTCCAGCGCGGCGGCCGAGGCGTTGACCGGCACGAGGTTCGCCCCGCTGTAGCACAGCGAGGCGAGCCGACCGTCCTGCCAGAAGCCGAACAGCTCTCCTGACCGGCTCAGCGACTCGATGCCGACCAGGTCGAGCCGGGCACTGACGAAGACGTTCGTGACCGGGTCGGCATCCAGAATCGCCTGCACGGCCGGCAGGTCACGACGCGTCAGCGGACGCGCCTGCGGTGCTGCCTGCAGGGTCACGTCCGGGCCCGCCGCGTCCGTCGGCCAGAAGGCGTCAGCTGACGCTGACCGTCGGGGCGTCGCCGTCGGCAGCCGGCATCTCTTCGGCCAGGCGCATCGCCTCTTCGATCAGGGTCTCGACGATCTTGGACTCCGGGACCGTCTTGATCACCTCGCCCTTGACGAAGATCTGCCCCTTGCCGTTGCCGGAGGCGACGCCGAGGTCGGCCTCCCTGGCCTCGCCCGGGCCGTTGACGACGCAGCCCATCACCGCAACGCGCAGCGGCACCTCCATGCCTTCCAGGCCCGCGGTCACCTCGTCGGCGAGGGTGTAGACGTCGACCTGAGCGCGCCCGCACGACGGGCACGAGACGATCTCGAGGCGGCGCGGCCGAAGGTTGAGCGACTCCAGGATCTGCAGCCCGACCTTGACCTCTTCTACCGGCGGGGCCGAGAGCGAGACCCGGATGGTGTCGCCGATGCCCTGGCTGAGCAGGGCCCCGAACGCGACAGCCGACTTGATCGTGCCCTGGAAGGCGGGCCCGGCCTCGGTGACGCCCAGGTGCAGCGGGTAGTCGCACCGCTCGGCGAGCATCTCGTAGGCGCGCACCATCACGACGGGGTCGTTGTGCTTCACCGAGATCTTGAAGTCGCGAAAGCCGTGCTCCTCGAAGAGCGAGGCCTCCCAGAGGGCGGACTCGACGAGAGCCTCGGCGGTGGGCTTGCCGTACTTCTCCAGCAGCCGCTTGTCGAGCGAGCCGGCGTTGACGCCGATACGGATGCTGATGCCGGCGTCCCCGGCGGCCTTGGCGATCTCGCCCACGCGGTCGTCGAACTTCTTGATGTTGCCCGGGTTCACCCGCACGGCCGCGCACCCGGCGTCGATGGCGGCGAAGACGTACTTGGGCTGGAAGTGGATGTCGGCGATCACCGGGATCTGGGACTTGCGGGCGATCTCGGGCAGCGCATCGGCATCGTCCTGGCTGGGCACGGCGACCCGCACGATGTCGCAGCCGGTTGCGGTGAGCTCGGCAATCTGCTGAAGCGTGGCGTTGACGTCGGTGGTGGGCGTCGTGGTCATCGACTGCACCGACACGGGCGCGTCGCCGCCGACCAGTACCTTGCCGACCTTGATCTGCCGGCTCTCGCGACGCGGAGCCAGGACGGGCGGCGGGGCCGCGGGCATCCCGAGTTCGATGGGGGTCGCAGAAGTGGTCGGGGAGGTCACGCTCATGGCTCCATTCTCGCAGCGCGGCCTCAGCCCGGCAGCCGCACGGGGTTGACGATGTCGGCGTACAGCAGCAGGACGGCCATGCCGACGAGCAGGATCGCCGCCGCGTAGGCGATCGGCAGGCCCTTGGCGACGTCTACCGGGGGTGGCATCGGCTTGCCCCGCAGGCGTGCCCAGCCGCGCTTGAGACCTTCCCAGAGTGCGCCGGCGATGTGGCCGCCGTCCAGGGGCAGCAGCGGGATGAGGTTGAACACGGCGATAGCCAGGTTGAACGACGCGAGCAGGGCGATGAAGCCGGCAATGCGGTCCGTCACCGCGACGGCGTCGTTCGAGGCGATCTCGCCGCCGATGCGTCCGGCCCCGACGACGCCGACCGGGCCGCAGATGTCGCGCTCCTCGCCACCGAAGGCCGCGTCCCAGACTCCGACCATGCGGCTCGGGACGGCGATCACGGCCTCGACGGTGCGCACGCTGAAGTCACCCACCTGGGCAGCGACAGCAGTCGGCCCGAGGCGGACGGTCTCGAAGGTGGGACTCACACCGAGAAAGCCGACGGCCTCCGGGTCACTGCACGGGTCGTTGGGGTCGGAGTAGCGCTCGGACGTCGCCAGCGTTGGCCGCAGGGTCTGCTCGGCACCGTCGCGGACGACGACGACGTCCACCTGGTTGCCGCCGTTGACCCGGATGAGCGGGGTGAGCTCGTCCCACGCTTCGACGCGCTGGCCCTCGAACTCCACGATCTCGTCGCCAGGCTGGAAGCCGACCTCGGCGGCGGGGGTCACCGGGTCGTCCGGCCCGCAGACGACCGGGCCGGTCTCACCCGAGCTGACCGACACGACACACTCGGAGACGGCCGAGACCGTGGTGGTCGGGGCGGACTGTCCGAAGCCCATGAGCACGACGGCGAACAGGGCGAAGCCGAGGACGACGTTCATGGCCGGGCCGCCGGTCATGATGATGGCCTTCTTCCACCAGGGCTTGGCGTAGAAGAGGCGGTCGGTGTCTTCGGCAGTCACTTCTTGCAGCGCACCCTGGCGGGCATTGTCGACCATGGACTGGAACGGTCCGGTGCTGGCCTGGCGCAGCTGGGCGGGGTCCGACCCGGGCTCGGGCGGCAGCATGCCGATCATCCGGACGTAGCCACCGAACGGGATGGCCTTGATGCCGTACTCGGTCTCACCACGCTGGCGCGACCACAGGGTGTTGCCGAAGCCGACCATGTACTGGGTGACCTTGACGCCGAACATCTTGGCCGGCACAAGATGGCCGATCTCGTGCAGCGCGATCGACAGCATCAGGCCGATGACGAAGAGCAGGAAGCCGAGGATGGCCAGCAGGTCCATCGGCTACTCCCCCGTCCGTTCGCGCGCGTCGTCGACCGCCAGGATGGCGTGGCGTCGAGCCAGGTCGTCCGCCTGCTCAACGTCCTCCAGTGTCGCGACGTTCCCGACCTCGTGCGCGTCGAGCGCGGACGCAACGATGTCCACGATCGCGGTGAAGGGCAGCCGACCGGCGAGGAACGCCTCGACGGCGACCTCGTTGGCCGCGTTGTAGACCGCCGGGGCGGTCCCGCCCGCGGCACCCGCCTGCCGGGCGAGGCGCACCGCGGGAAAGGCGTCGTCGTCGAGGGGGTAGAACTCCCAGGTGGTCGGGCTCGTCCAGGCACAGGGCGGCGCGGCGTCTGCGACACGGTCGGGCCAGCCCATCGCCAGAGCGATGGGGATGCGCATGTCGGGTGGGCTGGCCTGGGCCAGCGTCGAGCCGTCGACGAACTCGACCATCGAGTGCACCACGGAGGACGGGTGGACGACGACGTCGATGGCGTCCAGGGGCACGTCGAAGAGCAGGTGGGCCTCGATGAGCTCGAGGCCCTTGTTGACCAGTGTGGCGGAGTTGGTGGTGACGAGCGGGCCCATCGACCACGTGGGGTGGGCCAGAGCCTGCTCGGGAGTCACGTCCGCGAGCTCGTCGCGGGTGCGTCCGCGGAAGGGTCCGCCGCTGGCGGTCAGGATCAGCCGGCGCACCTCGTCGGCCCGCCCGGATCGCAGGCACTGGGCCAGCGCGTTGTGCTCGCTGTCGACGGCGACGATCTGGCCGGGCTTGGCGCGCTGCTTGACCACGGGGCCACCGATGATCAGCGACTCCTTGTTGGCCAGCGCCAGTGTGCTACCGGCGTCCAGTGCCGCGAGCGTGGGCCGTAGCCCCACCGCTCCGGCAAGGCCGTTGAGCACCACATCGGCCGGCCGACCGGCCAGCTCGGTGGCCGCGTCCTGCCCGGTGAGGATTGCGGGCAGCTCGAACTCGCCCTTCGCCCAGCCGCGCTGCTGGGCCTCGGCGTAGAGCGCGAGAAGCAGGTCGCTGGCGGCCGAAGCCCTGGCGATTGCCACCACCTCGACGGCGAGGTCGAGCGCTTGTCGGGCCAGCAGTTTCGGGTTCGACCCGCCGGCGGCCAGACCGACGACGCGAAAGCGGTCGGGGTTGCGCGCCGCGATGTCGAGCGCCTGCGTCCCGATGGAGCCAGTCGAGCCGAGCACCACCACCGTCCGCACGTCACTCACGCGCCCAGTGTCCCCCACCGAAGGGCTGTGGCGCGCCCGCACGCCCTCCCCGCCGCCGATCTTGGCGCTCTGGCCGCATGGACAGACCCCCAGCCGCCGATCTTGGCGCTGTCGCCGAATGCGCGTGGCCATGCGGCCCTGCCGCCAAGATCACGTTCGTCGGGAGTGCAGCCGGCGCCCGGCTGTGGACGGCACTGACACGCAACGGAGGAGGACGGGCACTCTCTCCGTCGTGCCCTACCGCGCCCCCGTCCCGGATGAGCTGCGCGGCCGTCCGTTCACCGCAGCGATGGCTGAGCGCGCAGGCGTCCCGAGCCGACGCCTGCGCAACAGCAGCTACCGACGGGTGTACCGGGACGTCTACGTGGTCGCCACCGAACCCGACACGCTGCGCCTGCGATGCCAGGCGGCGCTGCTCACTGTCCCACCAGGCTCAGCGCTGAGCCATGAGTCCGTGCTTGAGGTGACCGGGCTCTGCGATCTCGAGCCGGGTGGGGCCGTGCACGTCTCAACCCAGCCGGGCACGTGGCGACCCCGCACGCAGCCGGGCCTCGTGGTGCACGAACGGTCGAAGCAGTTCGCCGTGGCCACCGCGCGGGGTCTGCCCACTACCGGCCCGGCGCGCGCGCTCGTGGACGTGGCACCGTCTCGAACTCCGGACGGGCTGGTCGTCGTCAGCGACCACCTGTTGCGCAGGATGGGCGGCCTGGATGCCATGGTGGCAGGCTTGGTCGCAGAAGCGGGACGGCGACGCGTCCATGCGGCCCGCGAGGCAGTCGTCCGGTCGCGTGAGGGTGTCGACTCCCCGCAAGAGACCCGGCTGCGCCTGGCCATCGTGGCGTACGGGCTTCCGGAGCCGGAGGTCAACCTGCTGGTGAAGGACCGGGCCGGAGAGTGGTTGGGACGCTCGGAGCTGGGCTACCGGCGGTTTCGGATCCTCATGCAGTACGAGGGCGACGAGCATCGCACCAACCCTCGCCGCTGGCGGCAAGACATCGCCCGAGACGAGTCCTATATGGACGACGACTGGCGAGTGCTGCGGGCGACCGCCGACGACGTCGCCCGTCCGAGAGGCTTCTGCAACCGCGTGGAGCGCGAGATCGCCCGCGCCATTCGTCGCCAAACCCCTCGTGATCTTGGCGGTACCGCCGCATAGCCGAGCCCATGCGGCCACAGAGCCAAGATCACGCGCAGTGGGTCGGGGCCGGGTGGGCGGGTGCGGGGGCGGGGCTGGTGGGGCGGGGACGGGGGCTACAGGCCGCCTATGCCTACGTACTTGGTCTCCAGGTACTCGGCTATCCCTTCGCGGCCGCCTTCGCGGCCGAAGCCGGACGACTTGACGCCGCCGAAGGGGGCAGCCGGGTTGGAGATGACGCCGGCGTTGAGCGCGACCATGCCCGACTCGAGCGCCTCGCTGACCCGCAGGCCACGGGCGAGGTCTTGGGTGAACGCGTACGCGATCAGCCCGAACTCCGAGCCGTTGGCCAGGGCCAGGGCCTCCTGCTCGGACGAGAACCGGATCACCGGGGCTACCGGCCCGAAGATCTCCTCGTGCCCGACGCGCGCATCCGCCGGGACGTCGGCCAGCACCGTCGGGGCGACGAAGAAGCCCGGTCCGTCGACCGCCGCTCCCCCGGTCAGCACCCGCGCGCCCCGGTCGGTGGCGTCGCCGACCAGGGCCAGTATGTCGGCCCGCGCCTTCTCGGTGATCACCGGCCCGACCTGCACGCTCTCGTCCACGCCGCGCCCGACGGTCATCGCGCTGAGCCGGTCGGCGAGCCGGGACGAGAAATCCTCGGCCACCTGGTCAGCGACCAAGAAGCGGTTGGCCGCTGTGCACGCCTCACCGATGTTGCGCATCTTCGCCTGGACGGCACCCTCCACGGCGGCGTCGAGGTCGGCGTCGGCGAACACAAGGAACGGGGCGTTGCCACCGAGCTCCATCGACACCCGCAGCACCTGCTGCGCGGACTGCTCCACGAGCCGCTGGCCGACCGACGTCGAGCCGGTGAACGACAGCTTGCGCGCCCGTCCGTCCCGGATCAGCGGCTCCATCACCGCACCGGACGAGCGGGTCGTCACCACGTTCAGCACCCCGTCGGGAAGCCCGGCCTCGGCCATGATTCCGGCGAGCGCCAGCATCGACAGCGGGGTCTCGGCGGCCGGCTTGATCACCATCGTGCAGCCTGCCGCCACCGCCGGTCCGATCTTGCGGGTGCCCATGGCCATGGGGAAGTTCCACGGCGTGATGAGCACGCACGGCCCGACCGGCTGCTGCAGGGTGAGGATCCGCTTGTCACCGGCGGGCGCCACTCGGTAGTCCCCGTGGATGCGTACCGCCTCTTCGGCGAACCACCGGAAGAACTCTGCGGCGTAGACGATCTCACCGCGCGACTCCGCGATCGGCTTGCCCATCTCCAGCGTCATGAGCAGCGCCAGGTCGTCCAGCCGCTCGTGCAGCAGCTCGAACGCCCGCCGCAGGATCTCGCTGCGCTCCCGGGGCGCGACGCGCGCCCACGCGGGCTGGGCGGCAACCGCGGCGTCGAGGGCGGCCACCCCGTCGGCCGGCGTCGCGTTGGCGACATCGGTGAGGGCCAGACCGGTGGACGGGTCGTACACCTCGAACGCGGTGCCCTCACTCGACGCGACCCACTGCCCGCCGATCAGCAGCCCGTTCGGCACCCCGTCGAGCACTGCCCTCTCGCGTGCGACACCCTCGCTGTGACCGTCTGTCGCCATGTGTCCCGTCCTCGCTCCGTCCCTGCCTAGCGGCCCCTGGTGGGCCCTGGTGCGGACGCTATCGCGCCGGTCAGGTCGGCCCTACGCTTGCGCCCATGAGCAGCATCCCGCAGCAGCGCCGCCTGGTCACCGAGATCCCCGGCCCACGGTCCCGCGAGCTGGCCGAGCGCAAGTCGGCCGCCGTCGCCCGTGGCATAGGCACGACGCTGCCGGCCTACGTCGTCGCGGCCGGTGGAGCGATCCTGCTCGACGCCGACGACAACCAGCTGATCGACTTCGGCTCGGGCATAGCCGTCACCAACGTGGGCCATGCCGCGCCGCGGGTGGTCAACCAGATCACCGACCAGGCCGACTCGTTCTTGCACACCTGCTTCATGGTCACCCCCTACGAGGGGTACGTCGCCGTGTGCGAGCAGCTCAACCGGCTCACTCCAGGCACGCACGACAAGCGCTCGGCGTTGTTCAACTCCGGCGCCGAGGCCGTGGAGAACGCCATCAAGGTCGCCCGCGCCTTCACCGGCAAGCCGGCGGTGGCCGTGTTCGACCACGCCTACCACGGCCGCACCAACCTGACGATGGCGCTGACGGCCAAGTCGATGCCCTACAAGCACTCGTTCGGGCCGTTCGCGCCCGAGGTCTACCGCGTACCCATGAGCTACCCGTTCCGCGAACCTCTGCCGATCTCGGGTGTCGACGCGGCCGAGCGCGCCATCACCATGCTCGAGAAGCAGGTGGGTGCGGCGACGCTGGCGGCGGTCGTGATCGAGCCGATCCAGGGCGAGGGCGGGTTCGTCGTGCCAGCCGACGGCTTCATGCCGCGGCTGTCGCAGTGGTGCACCGACAACGGCGTCCTGCTCGTCGCAGACGAGATTCAGACCGGCTTCGGACGCACCGGCGAGTGGTTCGCCTGCGACCACGAAGGGGTCGTCCCCGACCTGATCACCGTGGCCAAGGGCATCGCCGGCGGCATGCCGCTGGCCGGGGTCACCGGACGGGCCGACGTCATGGACGCCGCCCACGTCGGTGGGCTCGGCGGAACCTACGGCGGCAACCCGGTCGCCTGCGCGGCAGCCATGGGGGCCATCGAGACGATCGAGCAGGACGGCCTGATCTCCCGCGCGCGGCACATCGAGTCGGTGATGCTCCCGCGGCTGGAGAAGCTGGCCGCCGACCACCCGTCCATCGGCGACGTGCGCGGACGCGGCGCCATGATCGCCGTGGAGCTCGTGGCGCCGGGGACGACCCAACCGGACGCAGCCTTGACCGCTGCCGTGGCCGGCTACTGCCACCGCACCGGCCTGGTGACCCTGACCTGCGGCACGTTCGGCAACGTGCTGCGCTTCTTGCCGCCGCTGGTCATCTCCGACGACCTGCTCGACGAGGGCCTGACCATCATCGAGCAGGCCTTTGCCGCCCAGGCGTGACGCCTGGGTGAGCCGCTACGGGGTGCGCTCCTGCACTACCCACTCCTGCCCGTAGCCCGAGCTGAGCAGGTCGAGGAACGGGACCGCGTCGAACGCCTCGGGGCCGAGCACCCCTGCCCCTGACCACTCCTTCTCGGCGAGCAGCTCCAGCGCGACGGACGGGCCGAGCGCGGTCTGCCACACGACCGCCTGCGAGCCCCACTCGGCCATCGCCTGCTCGTTGTCGGCGAGGTGGTAGAGGTAGGCGTCACGAGGGTTGCCGTCCTTGCCAGTGCCTCGCACCCACAGCCCAGCGCAGGTCACGCCGGTCATCCGGTCGCCGAGGGTTGCCGGGTCGGGAAGCACGGCCGCCACCACGTCACGCGGGCTGACGTAGGCGTCGGCGGCACGTACCTTCTCGGTGCGGTCGAGGCCCAGCTTGTGCAGCGTGCGCAGCACCTCGATGAACTCGTCGCCGAGGCCGAACTTGAAGGTCACCCGTCCGGCGTCCACCCATCGCGGCATCAGCAGCACTTCTTCGTGCTCCACGTTGACGCACTCCACCGGCCCGATGCCGCCGGGAAAGTCGAACACCTCCGGCTCGCTGAACGGCTCGGTGGTGAACCAGCCGCGATCGGCCTCCCATATCACCGGGGGGTTGAGGCACTCCTCGATCGTGGTCCAGATCGAGAACGTCGGCGCGAAGTCGTACCCGACGATCTCGAGGTTGGACGCGTCGCGCACCCCCAACTCGTCGATGGATGCGAACAGGTGGTCGGCCGCGTAGCGCGCGAACACGTCGGCCAGCCCCGGCTCGACGCCCATGCCGACCAGCGCGAGACGCCCGGAGTCGGCCCACGTGCCGGACTGCGCCAGCTGCTCGTCGCCCAGCTTCACGCCGCACTTCTCGTGGGGAGCGTCGGGGTGGGGGCTGGACAGGCTCATCGCGGTGTCGAGGTAGTCGGCTCCAGCGACGAACGCGCCCTCGAAGATCGACAGCACGAAGCGGGGGTCGACGGCGTTCAGCACGTGGGTGATGTCGTGGGCGCGGCACACCCCGGCGACCGCGTGCGGGTCTGCGGCATCGATCTCGGCGGCAACGAAGCCGGGCTCACCGATGCGGTCCACCACCGCCCGCGCACGGTCGACGGTGTAGTCGGCGACGACGACGCGATCGGCGAAACCACGCCGGGCCAAGATCAGCGCGGTCGCCGAACCCACGCCTCCCGCGCCCACGATGAGAACACGCATGGCTCGGAACATAGTTGCTCTGATACCCCCGGGGGTATACAGTTGTCTCAACGCCACCCCCACGTCACCCCTGCGAGGAGACCATCATGTGCAGCCCTGCCGTGTGCCCGAAGTGCCGGAAGATGACCTACTCCGGCTGTGGAATGCACGTCGACCAGATCTTCGCCGGCGTCCCGCGCGAGCGCCGCTGCACCTGCCGCTGAGCCGAGCCGGCTGACGCGCTAGAACCAGCCGTCGGCCATGTCGAGCGTGGTGCGGTCCAGCGAGGCCAGCAGGTCGAGCTGGGGATGCACCCGCGGCAGCTCGTAACGGTAGAAGTACCGGGCAGCCTGTCGCTTGCCGTCGTACAGGTCGCCGGGCCGCTCGCCGGCCACCAGCCGCTGATCGAGCCACAGCCACGCGACCACGACGTGGCCGACGGCTTCGAGGTACACGCTGGCGTTGGCCAGCGTGACCGCTGGGTCACCGGCCTCCCACAGCATGGCCGTCACCTCCCCCACCCGCGCGAGCGCGTCGGCCAGCACGTCGGCCATCTGCGCTCTCTCCCCGCCGCAGTCGCGAGCCCGGGCAACGGTGGCCCCGATCGTCTCGGCGAGCACACGCAGTCCGGCGCCGGACCCCATGACCACCTTGCGTCCCAGCAGGTCGAGCCCCTGGATGCCGTGCGTCCCCTCGTGGATCGGGTTCAGCCGGTTGTCGCGGTAGTGCTGCTCGACGTCGTAGTCGCGCGTGTAGCCGTACCCGCCGTGCACCTGGATCGCCAGGTCGTTGGCGGCCAGGCACCACTGTGACGGCCAGCTCTTCGCGATGGGTGTGAGCACATCCAGCAGCAGGTGCGCCCGGGCCCTGACGTCGGCGTCCGGGGCGGTCTTCTCCTCGTCGACCAGCCGTGCGCAGTAGAGCACCAGCGCCCAGGCACCTTCGACGTATGCCTTCTGCGCCAGCAGCATCCGGCGCACGTCGGCGTGCTCGATCAGCGCCACGGGGGGTGATGTGGGCGACTTGTCGCCGATCGGACGGCCCTGGGTGCGCTCGCGGGCGTAGCGCAGCGACTTCAGGTACCCGGTGCTGCCCAGCGCGGCGGCCCCGGCGCCGACCCCGATGCGCGCCTCGTTCATCATGTGGAACATGGCGGCCAGGCCGCGGTTCGCCTCACCGACGAGGTAGCCGACGGCCCCCGGGGCGCCGCCGGGCGTGTGGACGCCTTCGCCGAAGCTGAGCACGGTGTTGACCGTGCCGCGATAGCCCATCTTGTGGTTGAGCCCGGCCAGCACCACGTCGTTGCGTTCGCCGAGACGGCCGTCGTCCTCGACCAGCCACTTGGGCACGACGAACAGCGAGATGCCCTTGACGCCGAGCGGGCCGCCAGGGATCTTCGCCAGCACGAGGTGGACGATGTTCTCGCTGAGGTCGTGGTCGCCGCCAGAGATCCACATCTTCGTGCCGACGAGCCGGTAGGTGCCGTCGGGCTGCGGCTCGGCCCGCGTCACGACGTCGGCCAGCGACGAGCCCGCCTGCGGCTCGGACAGGCACATGGTGCCGAAGAACCGCCCCTCGACCATCGGCCTGACCCAGCGCTCGATCTGCTCGGGCGAGGCGTGGGCAAGCAGCAGGTTGGCGTTGGCCTGGGTGAGGAACGGGTAGCCGGACGTGCCGACGTTGGCCGCCTGGAACCACGACGTGCACGCCGCTGTGACGACGTAGGGAAACTGCAGCCCACCGATGGCGGCGTCCATGCTGGCCGCGAGCAGGCCTGTCTGCCAGAACGCGTCCAGCGCCGGCTTGACCTCGTCGACGAGATGGACGCGCGCGCCGTCGAACGTCGGCTCGTGGGCGTCCGCAGTCTTGTTGTGCGGAGCGAACCGCTCGGCGGCAACCTCGGCCGAGACGTCCAGGGCCGCGTCGAACGTCTCCCGCGAGTGCTCGGCGTAGCGCTCGCGTGTCGTGAGGGACAGCACGTCGAGCCATTCGTAGAGGAGGAAGTCGAGGTCGCGCCGCGACATCAGATCGCTGGTCATCCGTGGCATCCTTCCCGCATGTCGAGCAAAGAACCTGCCAAGGGCGCCACGGACGGATTCGGCCCCCGACAGATCGTCGCCATCGTCCTCGCCGTGGCGGCCGTGGCCCTGATTGCCGTGAACTGGAACGAGGCCGAGGTCTCGCTGCTCTTCGCGACCGTCACGATGCCGCTGACCATCCTGCTCGCGCTCGTCTTTGTCGGCGGCATGGCGACGGGCGCTCTGCTGGTCAACCGCCGCAAGAAGTAGACCGCGCCGCGCATCACGACTGGGTCGGGAACCCCAGGTTGATGCCCCCGTGGCTCGGGTCGAGCCAGCGCTGCGTGACGACCTTGCCCCGGGTGAAGAAGTGCACTCCCTCCGGCCCGTGCGCGTGCGTGTCACCGAACAGCGACGACTTCCAGCCGCCGAAGGAGTAGTAGGCCATCGGCACCGGGATGGGGACGTTGACGCCGACCATGCCCACCTGCACCTCGTTGACGAAGCGCCGCGCCGCTCCCCCGTCGTTGGTGAAGATGGCCGTGCCGTTGCCGTACGGGTGGCTCTGGATCAGCGCCATCCCGTCGGCGTAGCTCGACACTCGCACGACGCTGAGCACCGGGCCGAAGATCTCGTCGGTGTAGACACTCATCTGCGGCGTGACGGCGTCGAGCAGGGTTGGGCCCAGCCAGAAGCCCTCCGGTGCTCCGTCGACCGCGACGCCGCGGCCGTCCACGACGACGGACGCACCCTCGGCCTCGCCGGCGTCGACGTAGGAGGCGACCTTGTCGCGGTGCGCGCGGGTGACCAGCGGGCCCATGTCGCAGGCGCGCCGTCCGTCCCCGGTACGCAGGCCCGCCATCCGCTCGCTGATCTTGGCCACGAGCTCGTCGCCGACCGGGTCGACGGCGACCACGACCGAGATGGCCATGCACCGCTCCCCGGCCGAGCCGAAACCGGCGTTGACCGCCTGGTCGGCGGCCAGGTCGAGGTCGGCGTCGGGCAGCACCAGCATGTGGTTCTTCGCCCCGCCGAGCGCCTGCACGCGTTTGCCGTGCGCCGTCCCGGTCTCGTAGACGTACTTGGCGATGCCGGTCGAGCCCACGAACGACACCGAGGCAACATCTGGATGGGTCAACAACCCGTCCACAGCCACCTTGTCGCCCTGGAGGACGTTGAAGACGCCGTCAGGCAGGCCAGCCTCGGCCCAGCGCTCGGCGATCCAGATCGCTGCGGACGGGTCTTTCTCGCTGGGCTTCAGTACGACCGTGTTGCCGGCGGCGATGGCTATCGGGAAGAACCACATGGGCACCATGGCCGGGAAGTTGAACGGCGAGATGACCGCAGCGACACCCAGCGGCTGGCGGATCGAGTAGGTGTCGACCCCGGCGGACACGCCCTCGCTGAAGCCGCCCTTGAGCAGGTTCGGGATGCCGCAGGCGTACTCGACGACCTCGAGGCCTCGCTGCACCTCGCCGGCGGCGTCGGAGAGCACCTTGCCGTGCTGGGCCGTGATGATCGCGGCAAGCTCGTCCTTGCGGGCATTGAGGATCTCGCGGAACGCGAACAGCACCTGCGCCCGCCGGGTCAGCGACGTGTCGCGCCAGACGGGGAAGGCTGCCGCGGCGGCAGCGACGGCCGAGTCGACGTCCTCGGGGGCAGCGAAGGTGACCGCGGCACTCACCTGGCCGGTAGCCGGGTCGTACACCTCGCCGTGGCGGGAACCGAGGCCGGACGACGGCTTGCCGCCGATCCAGTGCGGGATGAGGGTGTCGTTGCTCATGAGAGTGCCTTTCGCCGGTGCTGGGGTGGTAGCGGTACAGGGGTCACGAGTCGAAGCCGAGTCCGAGGCGGTCCAGGGTCTGCAGCCACAGGTTGCGTCGCCCCTCGTTCGCGTCAGCGGCGGCGATCGAGTGGCGCGTGAGCTGCACGACGCCCGTACGCACCGGCTCGGGCGGGAACGGCAGCGGCTTGCTCGTCACCATGCGCAACGCGGTCCGTTCGGTTCGCTCACCGCCGAGAAGGTCGAGCATCACGTTCGCGCCGAAGCGGGTCGCCGCGACGCCGAGGCCCGTGTACCCGACCACGTAGGCGACCCGCCCGCCGTAGGCCTGCCCCCAGAACGGCGAGAACCGGCTGCACGTGTCGATGACCCCGCCCCAGCGGTGGCTGAAGCCCACGTCGGCGAGCTGCGGGAAGGTGGTGAAGAAGTTCTTGGCCAGCGTCATGTAGGTGGCCGCGCGGTGCTCCTTCTCCGCCGCCACGCGTCCACCGGCGTAGTACACGGCGTCGTAGCCGCCCCAGAGAATGCGGTTGTCGGCCGAGAGCCGGTAGTAGTGGAACTGGTTGGCCGCATCCGAGAGCCCCTCGCGGCCATCCCAGCCGATGGACGCATGCTGCGCGGGCGTGAGCGGCTCGGTCATCAGCACGTAGTCCCAGACCGGGACGATGTAGTGCTTCACTCGGCGCAGCAGCGACGGAAAGGCGTTGGTGGCCAACGCGACCCGATCGGTGCGGACGGACCCGAACTCCGCCTGCACACGCAAGGCGGCGCCATCCTTCTCCAGGCGCACGGCCGGGGTGTCCTCGTAGATGTCCACCCCGAGGCTGCGGGCGGCCTCGGACAGGCCCCACGCCAGCTTCGCCGGGTTGACGAGCGCGGTGCCGGACTTGTCCCACAGCCCACCCAGGTAGGTCGGCGAGTGCACGTGCGCCTGCAGGGCGTCGGCGTCCAACCACTCGGCGTCGTGCCCGAACGTTCGCAGCGGGTCGAGCAGGTCGCCCCCGCCCTCGAGGTGCCACGGCTGCGTGGCAACGGTGATCTCGCCGGTGCGCTCGAGCTCCGCGTCGATGCCGTACCGCGTGAGGGTGGCCTCGATGTCATCGAGGTTGGCCAGACCCTGCCGTTCGAGCTCGGCAATCTCGTCGGGCCAGCGCGACAGCCCGTTGGCCAGACCGTGGGTAAGGCTGGACGAGCAGAACCCCCCGTTGCGGCCAGAGGCGGCCGACCCCATGCGGTGCGCCTCCAGCAGCACGACGCTGCGCGACGGGTCGCGCTCCTTGGCCATGAGCGCGGTCCACAGCCCGGTGTACCCGCCGCCGACGACCACCAGGTCGGCCTCGACGGTGCCGGCCAGGGTGGGACCGGCCTCGGGTGCCGTCGTGTCGAGCCAGAAGGGGACGGGCTCGGCATCGGCGAGCGAACGTAGGTGAGCGTCAGTGATGGGCACGCTATCGACGCGCCTTGCGACGCCGGGCGACCTCGGAGCCGAGGACGACCAGCAGGGCCAAGATGAACATGAGCGCACCGATGACGTTCACCTGAGGCGGCACGCCGCGCTGCGCGGCTCCCCACACAAACATCGGGAACGTCACCTCACCACCGGCGTTGAAGTTGGTGATGATGAAGTCGTCGAACGACAGGGCGAAGGCCAGCAGTCCGGCCGCCGCGATACCGGGCAGCACGAGCGGGAACGTGATGCGCCAGAACGTGGTGCGTTCGTTCGCGTACAGGTCCATCGCAGCCTGCTCGAGCCGGGGGTCGAGGCCGGCGAGACGGGCCTTGACCGTCACCACGACGTAGCTGATCAAGAACATGATGTGCGCGATGAGGATCGTGCGGAACCCGAGCGGGATCTGGGTGTTGACGAACAGCGCGAGCAGGGACGACCCCATGACGACCTCGGGGGTGGCCATCGGGAAGAACACCAGCAGGTTGGTGGACGAGCGGCCCCGGAACCGGTGCCGCGACAGCGCAAAGGCGACCAGGGTGCCGAGAGCCAGGGCGGCAATCGTCGACAGGAGGCCTATCTGCAGGCTCAGCGCCAGCGACTCGCACATGCCCGCGACCGCACAGGGGTCGGTCCACGCATCCAGGGAGAACTGGTTCCACGAGAAGTTGAACCGTCCCACCGGGTCGTTGAACGACATCACGGTGACGACGACGTTGGGCAGCAGCAGGTAGGCGATGGCCCCGATACCGGCGATCGTGATGATGTTGTCGCGCACCCAGCGCAGCGGCCCACGCCGGCGGATGCGTGGGGCCGGCTCGCTCGCGGCCGGGGGCAGTGACGTGGACGTCGCCATCAGACCAGCTCCTCCGTCCCGGCGCGGCGCACGTACACCGCGACCATCGCGACGATGACCACCATCAGGGTCACCGACAACGCCGCGGCCCGTGGGTAGTCGAGCACGCGCAAGAACAGCGCATCGATGACGTTGCCGATCATGGACGTGGCCGGCAGGCTTCCCAGCAGCGAGGCGTTGATGTAGTCACCGGCGGCCGGGATGAAGGTCAGCAGTGTCCCGGCGACGACCCCGGGCAGCGACAGCGGGAACGTGACCTTGCGGAAGGCCGTGAACGCCGACGCGTAGAGGTCGCTTGCCGCCTCGATCAGCCGAGGGTCCATCCGCTCGAGGCTGGCGTAGAGCGGCAGCGTCATGAACGGTAGGAAGTTGTACGTCAGACCGGTGATGACCGCCAGTGGTGTCGCCAGCACCCGGTCGTCGGCAGTGAGCCCGATGAACGACAGAACATCGAGGATGCCCAGGCGCTCCATCGTCTGAACGATGACGCCGTTGTCAGCGAGGATCGTCTTCCAGGCCAACGTCCGCAGCAGGAACGACGTGTAGAACGGCGCGATCACGAGCACCAGCATCAGGTTGCGGTACTTGCCGGCCTTGAACGCGATCGTGTAGGCCAGCGGGTAGGCGATCGCGAGTGCGGCGAGCGTCGCGATGGACGCGTAGACCAGGGAGCGCCCGAACTGCGGGTAGAACTCGCTCCAGGCGCTGGTGTAGTTGCTGAACGAGAACGTCTGCTGAAAGCCCGTCGCGAGCGAGCCGGTCTGCAGTGACGTCGACACCAGCGTGATCGTCGGCAGGATGAAGAAGAACGCCAGCCAGATCAGTCCCGGAGCCAGCAGCAGGTAGGGCACCCACCGTCCCTTGGGACGGGCGGGCGCGGGCGCGGCCGGTGGCCCACCCTCCCCGGGGGTGGGGACGTGGGCAAGAACGGTCACCGGGTGGCCTGGCCCGCGACGCGGCGCAGCCGAGCGTCCGGGTCGACGCCGGCGTCGACGGGCTCGGCCGGGTCGAGGGCGAACGTGTGCTCCGGTGCCCAGTGCACGACCACCTGGGCTGCCGGCACCAGCCGGGTGTCCCGCCGTAGGTTCTGGGCGAAGACACCGAAGCCGCCGCCCCAGGGCAGGGTGACGGTGTACTCGGTGGAGACGCCCATGAAGCTCGCGTCCTCGATCACGCCGACCATGCGGTTGTGGCCCGGCGGGATCTGCTCCTCGTCCTCGACGGGCAGGATCGAGACCTTCTCCGGCCGCACGCCGACGTGCACCGACGAGGCGTCGGAGTGCATGCGGGAGCGTGGGATGGCCAGGCGCTGCCCGGCGACGTCCACGACCACGTCGTCACCGGCGCGGTCGACGACGTCGCCGTCCACCATGTTCGACTGGCCGAGAAAGTTCGCCACGAAGGCGGTCATCGGGTTCTCGTACAGGTCGACCGGCGAGCCGAGCTGCTCGATCCGCCCCTCGTTCATCACCGCCACGGTGTCGGCCATCGTCATGGCCTCTTCTTGGTCGTGAGTCACGTGGACGAAGGTGATGCCGACCTCGGTCTGGATGCGCTTGAGCTCGAGCTGCATCTGCCGGCGCAGCTTGAGGTCGAGCGCGCCGAGCGGCTCGTCGAGCAGCAACAAGTTCGGGTGGTTGATCAGCGCGCGCGCAACCGCCACGCGCTGCTGCTGGCCACCGGAGAGCTGGTGGGGCTTGCGCTTCTCGAAGCCGGTCAGCTCGACCAGCTCGAGCATCTGCGCCACCTGCGCACCCACGTCCTTGATGCCCCGACGCCGCAGGCCGAAGGCAACGTTCTCGAAGATGTCGAGGTGCGGGAACAACGCGTAGCTCTGGAAGACGGTGTTCACCGGGCGCTTGTACGGCTTCATGCCGGTGATGTCGGTGTCCCCGAGGTGGATCGCGCCCTGCGTCGGCTGCTCGAGCCCAGCCACCATGCGCAGCGTGGTGGTCTTGCCACACCCGGACGGGCCCAGCAGAGCGAAGAACGAGCCCTGCGGGATGGTCAGGGACAGGTCGTCCACCGCGGCAGCGTCGCCGAACGTCTTGGTGAGCCTGACCAGGCGCAGATCTCCTGAGTCGGTGTCGGCCACAGTCACGTCCCTTCCGGCGACCAGCGCCGTCAGCTGAAGATCGTCCGGTGCCACTCCTTGCGCGCTGCCCCGGTCACGTCGTACATCACGTGCTTGACGTTGGTGTACTCCTCGAAGGAGTACGTGCTCATGTCTTTGCCGAAACCCGACTTCTTGTACCCGCCGTGCGGCATCTCGCTGATGATCGGGATGTGGTCGTTGACCCAGACCGCACCGGCCGCGATGCCGCGCGTGAACCGAAGCGCCCGGTGCACGTCTCGGGTCCACACGGAGGCGGCCAGGCCGTAGCGGGTGTCGTTGGCCGCGGCCAACGCCGCGTCGTCGTCGGCGACGGGCAGCACCACGAGGACGGGACCGAAGATCTCCTCGCACACCACCTCGCTGTCGTGGGCGGCATCGACGATCAAGGTGGGCTCGTAGTAGGCGCCTGCGGCGAGCTCCCCGCCGGGAGCCTGTCCGCCGCGTACGACCGTGGCGTACCGGCGTGACCGCTCGACGAACCCGGCGACACGGTCGCGCTGCGCGAAGGACACCAGCGGGCCCTGGTCTGTCGCCTCGTCCTGCGTCGGACCGAGACGCACCCCGGCCATGAGGTCGGCGACACCGGCGACGAAGTCGGCGTACAACGAGGCATGGACGTAGGCACGCGTCGCAGCGGTGCAGTCCTGTCCGGTGTTGATGAGCGACCCCGCAACGGCTCCGTGGATCGCCGCGTCCAGATCCGCATCCTCCAGAACGACGAACGGCGCCTTGCCACCCAGCTCGAGGTGGACGCGGGCGGCGCGGTCGGCGGCGAGCTTCATCACTCGGGTACCGACCGGTGTGGAGCCGGTGAACGAGACCATGTCGACGTCCGGGTGGCTCACGAGCGCCTCACCAGCGACGGCGCCACGGCCGGTGACGACGTTGACCACCCCGGGCGGGATGCCGGCGTCGAGCGCGGCCTGCGCAAACATCACCGACGTGACCGGAGTGATCTCGGCGGGCTTGAGGACGATGGTGTTGCCGGCCGCCACTGCCGGCAGGATCTTCCAGGCAGCCATCTGCAGCGGGTAGTTCCACGGGGCGACCGAGCCCACGACGCCGATCGGCTCGCGGCGGACCATAGAGGTGTGGTCGGCGGAGTACTCCGCGGCGGCCTTGCCCTCCAGGTTGCGCGCGGCCCCGGCGAAGAAGGCCGTGTTGTCCACGGTTCCGGGAACGTCGAACTCGGTGGACAGGCGAATCGGCTTGCCGGCCTGGCGGGTCTCGACCCGAGCCAGGTCGTCGGCGCGCTCGGCCAGGATGGCTGCCCATCGGTGCATGAGCGTGCTGCGCTCGGCCGGTGTGGTCACGCTCCAGTGGGCGAACGCGCGCCCTGCTGCGGCGACTGCCTCGTCGACCAGGTCGGCTCCCGCGTGGTCGACCTGGGCGATCACCTCACCGGTGGACGGGTCGGTCAGCGGCGACGTGTCCCCATCAGCGCGGCGACGACGTCCGTCGATCAGCTGCATGCCTTGGCTGAAGCCGTCGCTCCCGCTCATGTGACGACAGAGTTCCAGTCCTGCTCGTAGCGGACCTCCTCGTCCTCGGTCAGCTCACGGCTGACCGACACGTTGGCCAGGTCGCCCTCGCTGGGGAAGACCAGCGGCGAGTTGGCCGTGGCGATCGAGAACTCGTCCCCGGAGGCGAGCAGCACGTCTTTCGCCGCTGGCACCGGTGACACGTAGCCGACCCAGTTGACCAGGTCCGCGGCGATCTCGGGCTGGTAGTACCAGTCCATCAGCCTCTCGACGTTGGTCTTGCGAGTGGCCCCGACGGGCACCACCATGTTGTCCGACCACAGCTCGCCGCCCTCGTCAGGGATGACGAACTCGAGGTCGGGGTTGTCGAACTGCAGCTGGGCGACGTCTCCCGACCACGCCAGAGCGGCGACGACGTTGCCCTGAGCCAGGTCGTCGGCGTAGTCGTTGCCGGTGAACCGCCGGATCTGGCCATTCGCCACCGCCTCGGACACCTTCGCGATGGCGGCGTCGACGTCGCCGTCGGTGAAGCCCTCGAGCCCGTTGCCCTGCGCCGCGGCGAGGATCGGGAGCGACTCGCGCATGCCAGAGAACAGCGTGACCTTGCCGGCCAGCGCAGGGTCGGTGAGCAGCTGGTCCAGCGACGCGATGCCGTTCGGTAGCGCCTTGGCGTTGTAGGCGATGCCGGTGATGCCCGACTGCCACGGCACGGAGTAGAGCCTCTCAGGGTCGAAGCCCGGAGTGCGCAGCGCCGGGTCAAGGTTGGCCTCGACGGTAGCCAGGTTCTCCTTGTCGAGCTCCTGCAGCCAGCCGAGGCTGATCAGGCGAGCCACGAGCCAGTCGGTGACGACGAACACGTCGGCGCCGATCGCCTGGCCGGCGCTGAGCTGGGGAGAGATCTTGGCGAAGTACTCGTTGTTGTCGTTGACCGCCTCGACGTACTCGACACTGATGCCACTGTCAGCCTCGAACGCCGCCAACGTGGGGCGGACGTTCTCGTCCTCCTCGTCGACGTCGATGTAGAGCGGCCAGTTGTCGAACCGCAGGTTCGGATCAGTGGCAGAGACGTCCTCGGCGCTCGGCGCAGCGGACTCGACTGGGTCTGTGCCACATGCGGCCAGCGCCGGAGCACCGATCGCTGCGGCCCCCACAAGTCCGGTGTTGCGCAGCAGCCTGCGCCGGCTGATCCGTTGGCTGGCAATGGACACAGAACCTCCAAGGAGGGCGTCGAACGGTTCGGCAGACTGTACGCACGGGCACGGTAGCGGACCAACCAAGAACCGGGGTTTGGACCAGACTGTGTGTGAATCGTGACGAAATCCGCGTCGCGGCCGGTCTCGCGCTGCGGATATCGCGGGAACGCCTTGCTCGGCGCTCGGTCCTGGCGCAGACTCCCTGCCGTGAGCGAACGACGGCGTGCCAGCAGCATCATGCTCGACGACACGGCGAAGGCGATCATCGCCGAGCTGCAGCAGGACGGTCGCCGCTCGTACGCCGCGATCGGCAAGGCGGTTGGCCTGTCCGAGGCGGCAGTGCGCGCTCGGGTCGGGCGCCTCACCGAGGCGGGCATCATGGATGTCGTCGCGGTCACCGACCCGCTGGAGCTGGGCTTCGCCCGGCAGGCCATGGTCGGCGTGCGGGTGAGCGGTGACCCGGAGCCGGTGGCCGAGCGTCTGGCCGAGATGACGGAGGTGTCCTACGTCGTGGTCACCGCGGGCTCGTTCGACCTGCTCGTCGAGGTCGTCTGCCGCAGCGACGACCACCTGCTCGAGGTCGTCCACCGCCAGATTCGCAGCGTGCCGTCCGTCGTGGCCACCGAGACGTTCGTGTACCTGAAGCTCGCGAAGCAGACCTACTCATGGGGAGTGTCATGACCGTCACACCGCAGTACGTGGACGAACCGGGCGAGGACGCGCTGGCTCGATCGGCGCAGAACAACCTCTGGATGCACTTCACGCGGCACTCCACGTACGAGACGGGCGGGCACGTCCCGGTCATCGTCAAGGGGGAGGGCGCCTACATCACCGACGACCAGGGCAACCGCTACCTGGACGGCCTGGCCGGGCTGTTCGTCGTGCAAGCGGGTCACGGTCGCGCCGAGCTCGCCGACGCCGCCGCACAGCAGGCGCGCGAGCTGGCGTTCTTCCCCATCTGGTCCTACGCCCACCCGCGCGCCATCGAGCTGGCCGAGCGGCTGGCCTCGTTGGCCCCGGGCGACCTCAACCGGGTGTTCTTCACCAGCGGCGGCGGCGAGGCCGTCGAGACGGCATGGAAGCTGGCCAAGCAATACTTCAAGATCACTGGCGAGCCCACCCGCTACAAGGTGATCAGCCGGGCCATCGCCTACCACGGCACGCCACAGGGGGCGCTGTCCATCACCGGCATCCCGTTCGCCAAGCAGTACTTCGAACCGCTGGTGCCCGGCACCCACAAGGTGCCCAACACCAACTTCTACCGGGCGCCGGAGCACGGCGACGACCTGCACGCGTTCGGCCAGTGGGCGGCGAACCGCATCGAGGAGGCCATCCTCGTCGAGGGGCCTGAGACGGTCGCGGCGGTCTTCGTCGAGCCTGTCCAGAACTCCGGCGGGTGCTTCCCGCCCCCACCCGGGTACCTGCAGCGAGTTCGCGAGATCTGTGACACCTACGGCGTGCTGATGGTCGCCGACGAGACCATCACCGCCTTCGGGCGGATCGGCGACTACTTCGCCATGAGCCGGTACGGGGTCACGCCCGACATCATCACCACCGCCAAGGGCATGACGTCGGGCTATGTGCCGATGGGCGCGATGATCGCCAGCGACCGGCTCTTCGAGCCGTTCCGCCACGGCACGCAGATGTTCGCCCACGGCTACACGTGGGGCGGGCACCCCGTGGGCGCCGCGGTGGCGCTGGCCAACCTCGACCTCTTCGAGCGCGAGGGGATCATTGAGCACGTCCGCGCCAACGAGGACGCGTTCCGCGCGACGCTGGAGAAGCTGTACGACCTGCCGATCGTCGGGGACGTCCGCGGCGCCGGCTACTTCTACGGCATCGAGATGGTCAAGAACAAGGAGACCCGCGAGACGTTCGACGAGGACGAGTCCGAGCGGCTGCTGCGCGGGTTCTTGTCCAAGGCGCTGTTCGACAACGGGCTCTACTGCCGAGCCGACGACCGTGGCGACCCGGTCATCCAGCTCGCCCCGCCGCTGATCTGCGGCCAGCGGGAGTTCGACGAGATCGAGCGGATCCTGCGCCGCGTGCTGACCCAGGCGTGGGACCTGCTCTGAGCTCGCGCACGACCGTCCGCCGCCTTCCGCACCATCAGGTGCTCGACCGCGACGCACTCGACGCGGTGCTTGACGCGGGTCGGGTGGCTCATGTCGCCGTGGTCGACGACACCCAGCCGCTGGTCGTCCCGCTGTCCTACGCCCGTGACGACGACACGCTGCTCGTGCACGGCTCGACCGGGTCGCGGGCGTTCCGGCTTCTGGCCGACGGTGCCGACACATGCGTGACGGTGACGCTGCTCGACGGGTACGTGCTGGCGCGCGCGGCGTTCGAGGTGTCGATGCGCTACCGCAGCGCGATGGTGCTGGGCGGGTTCACGCCGCTGACCGACGCAGACGCCAAGCTTGCTGCCCTGGTGCGCATCAGCGAGGCGTCAGTGCCCGGGCGCTGGGCCGACCTTCGCCCACCGACCCGCAAGGAGCTCGCCGCGACGTCCGTTCTCAGCATGCCGCTGGCGGAGTGGTCGGTGAAGGTGAACGACGGCTGGCCCACCGACGAGGGCGACGACTTGCTCCGCCCGGTGTGGGCTGGGGTTGTGCCCGTGACAGCTACGGTGGGGCCCGCGCTCGACGCCCCAGACCTGCTCAACAGCGTCGACGCCCCCGCCTACCTGGCCGACGTCCCGGCGCCAGGTGCGCAGGTGTAGCAGGTGCGCTCCTACCGAGACCTCTCGCTGTGGCACGACACGCTGCCGCCGCACGAGCAGGGCCCGGACCGATCGGCACTGCCCGGGTCGAGGCAGGTCGACGTCGCCATCGTCGGCGCCGGGTTCACCGGGCTGTGGACCGCCTACTACCTGCTGCGGGCGGACCCGTCCCTGCGCGTGGTGGTGCTGGAGCGCGAGGTGGCCGGGTTCGGTGCGTCCGGCCGCAACGGCGGGTGGTGCTCCGCGCTCTTCCCGACGTCGTGGGAGGCGCTAGCTGCGGCGTCCGCGCGTAGCGAGGCCGTCCGGATGCAGCGGACGATGAACGCCACCGTCGATCATGTCGGTGAGATACTCACCGACGAAGGGATCGACGCGCACTGGTCGAAGGGCGGGACGATCGAGCTGGCCCGCTCGCCGCAGCAGTGGGCGCGCGCCCGGGCTGCGGTCGACCATGCCCGCTCGTGGGGCTTCGGGCCCGACGACGTCGACCTGCTCGAGCCGAGCGAGGCACGCAGCGTGCTCGACGCCACCGACGTTCGCGGCGCCGTGCGGCAGGCTCACTGCGCGGCGGTGCATCCAGGACGCCTCGTGCGCGGGCTGGCGCGGGCCGTCGAGCGACGCGGCGGCGTCATCCACGAGCACACCCCGGTGACCGCCATACACCCAGGGCGGGCGACCACCCCGACGGGCACCGTCCGCGCCGACGTGGTCGTGCGTGCGACCGAGGGCTACTCCCCCGGTCTGCCCAGCGCGAGACGGGCCGTGGTGCCCGTCTACTCGGCCATGATCGCCACCGAGCCGCTCAGCGCAGACTTCTGGCACCAGGCGGGGCTGGCCGCTCGCACGACGTTCACCGACCTGCGGCACATGGTCGTCTACGGCCAGCGCACGGCTGACGACCGAGTCGCGTTCGGCGGGCGGGGCGCGCCCTACCGCTACGGCTCTGGCGTGTCGGCAGGCCAGGACGAGGTGCCGCAGGTGTGGGACTGGCTCGCCGACACGTTGCGCGCGATGCTTCCCTCGCTCGGGGACGCCGCGATCACGCACCGATGGGCAGGTCCGCTCGGCATCGCCCGCGACTGGTGGGCATCAGTGGGGCTCGACCGCAGCACCGGACTCGGCTGGGCCGGCGGCTACGTCGGGGACGGGGTCGGCACGTCGAACCTCGCCGGCCGCACGCTGGCCGACCTGGTCGTCGGTCGCGAGACGGACCTGGTGTCGCTGCCCTGGGTGGGTCACCGCTCGCCGCGGTGGGAGCCTGAGCCGCTGCGCTGGATCGGCGTGAACGCGGGGCTGCGGGCCATGGGGTGGGCCGACCCGGAGGAGGGCCGCACCGGGCGCGAGTCACGCATCGCGCGCGCCTTCGGACGCCTCATGCACGGATGAGCGGCGTCGTGGTGCGCCCGGGGCTCCCGGGCGACGCCGACGCCGTGGCCGCGGTCTGTCGGGCGACCGCCAACGCAGGCGAGCCCCAGCCACCCGACGTCACCGACCCGTCCCTGGTGGAGCTCGTGTACGCCCGTCCGTACCTGGCGCTCGAGCCGGCCACCGCTCGCGTTCTGCTGGACGGCGCTCAGGTCACCGGGTACGTCGTCGGCGCGCTGGTATCACACATGTTCTATCGACGCTGGCAGACCGAGTGGGCGCCGGTGCACCTGCCGCGGCCTGAGGGCGCCGACCCGGGCCTGGTGCGCCTGATGCGCGAGCCGCTGGTCGCGCTGCCCCCAGGGGTGGACGACTACCCGTCCCACCTGCACATCAACCTGCTGCCGAACGCGCGTGGCGGCGGGCGCGGCCTTGCCCTGCTGGAGTCGTTCGCCGCAGGTCTACGCGCTGCAGGATCCCCCGGCATCCACCTGCGGGTCGATGCCGCCAACGTCGCCGCCATCGGGTTCTACGAGCGGGCCGGCTTCCGCCTGCTCACCGATGGGGCGACGCGCACGATGGTGCGCCGGCTCAGCCGCTCTCGTGGGTGAGGACGGGACGAAGGGCGTCGAGGACGGAGGCATCCTCGATGGTGCTGGGGACCATCGGGGTCTTGCCGTCGGCCATCTCGCGCATCGTCTTGCGCAGGATCTTGCCCGAGCGCGTCTTGGGCAGCGCGGCAACCACGTCGATCTCGCGCAGCGCGGCGACCGCCCCGATCTCGGCACGCACCATGGCGACCAACTCGGCCTCCAGGGCATCGGGGTCGACGTCCACGCCTGCCTTGAGCACGACGAACCCGCGCGGCACCTGACCCTTCATCACGTCGTGCACACCGAGGACGGCGCACTCGGCAACGGCAGGGTGGCTGGCGAGCACGGCCTCCATCGAGCCGGTCGACAGCCGGTGGCCGGCAACGTTGATGACGTCGTCGGTGCGGCCCATGACGTACACGTACCCGTCGGCATCCTTGAAGCCGCCGTCGCCGGACAGGTACCAGCCGTCGAAGGCCGAGAGGTAGGAGCGCACGTAGCGGTCGTCGTCGTTCCACAGCGTGGGCAGCGTGCCCGGCGGCATGGGCAGTCGGATGCAGATCGCGCCCTCGACGTCGGGCCCGAGCTCGTTGCCACGCTCGTCAAGCACCTGAACGTCGTAGCCGTGCACCGGCACGCTCGGCGAGCCTGGCTTGATCGGCATGGGCTCCAGCCCGCGCAGGTTCGACGCGATCGGCCATCCGGTCTCGGTCTGCCACCAGTTGTCGGTGACCGGTACGTCGATGGTTGATGTGGCCCACTCGTAGGTGTCGGGGTCGAGACGCTCACCGGCCATGAACAGGTTCTTCAGGCTTGAGGTGTCGTAGCGGGCGAGGTGCTCGCCATTGGGGTCGTCCTTCTTGATCGCCCGGAACGCCGTCGGCGCGGCGAACAGCGCCTTGACGCCGTAGTCGGCCACGACCCGCCAGAACGCTCCAGCGTCGGGGGTGCCGACCGGCTTGCCCTCGTACATCACCGAGGTGGCCCCGACCAGCAGCGGTGCGTACACGATGTAGGAGTGTCCGACGACCCAGCCGACGTCGGAGGCGGCCCACCACACGTCGCCGGGGCCGATGTCGTAGACGTTGGGCATCGACCAGGCCAGCGCGACGGCGTGCCCGCCGTTGTCACGCACGATGCCCTTCGGACGCCCGGTCGTGCCGGAGGTGTAGAGGATGTACAGCGGATCGGTGGCCTCGACCACGACCGGCTCGGCCGGCTCGGCGCCGTCCATCACCTGCTCCCACGCCAGGTCACGTCCCGGGGTCATCTCGGCCTGCACCTGGGGCCGTTGCAGGATGACGCAGTGGGCCACGTCGTGCTCGGCCAGCTCGAGCGCCTTGTCGAGCAGTGGCTTGTAGGCGATCGTGCGGGTCGGTTCGATACCGCACGAGGCCGTCACGACCACGGTCGGGGTTGCGTCGTCGATGCGCACGGCCAGCTCCTGCGGGGCGAACCCGCCGAACACCACCGAGTGCACCGCACCGAGGCGCGCGCAGGCGAGCATCGCGATCGCTGCCTCGGGCACCATCGGCATGTAGATCACCACCCGGTCGCCCTTGCCCACACCCAACGACCGCAGCCCGCCGGCGAAACGGGCCACCTCATCGGTCAGCTCGGCATAGGTGTACGTGCGCGAGGCGTCGGTCAACGCGGAGTCGAAGATCAGCGCCAGCCGGTCACCGTTGCCGGCGGCGACGTGCCGGTCGAGCGCGTTCGCAGCGGTGTTGAGCCGACCACCGGAGAACCACCGGTAGAAGGGCGGGTTGCTGTCGTCGAGCACGGTCGACGGGGGTGTCTCCCAGTCGATGGCGGCCGCGGCTTCGCCCCAGAAGCCCGCGGGGTCGGACAGGCTCTGCTCATACGTCTGCTGGTAGGCACCCATGGGCGGCAATCTTGGTGGCCGGGGACCGGCCTGCGCCAGGGCTTTCGACCGGCTGCTCGGGCAGGGTTCGTCGAACGGGTCGACCGATGCGACGAGCGGACCAGCCTGTCGTCGTGGACGGGCTAGGCCTCGGCAGCGGCGAGCTGGCCGCAGGCGCCGTCGATGTCGCGTCCTCGGGTGTCGCGCACCGTGGTCGGTACGCCGGCTGCTCGCAACGCGTTGACGAAGGCCCGCTCCACCCCGGCGCGTGACGCCGTCCACCTCGAGCCCGGCGTGGGGTTGAGCGGGATCGGGTTGACGTGCACCCAGCCGCGCCCCCGCTCGTTGAGCAGTCGCCCGAGCATCTCCGCGCGCCAGCCCTGGTCGTTGACGTCGCGGATCAACGCGTACTCGATCGAGACGCGGCGCCCGGTCACCTCGAAGTACTCGCGTGCAGCGTCGAGCAGCTCGGCGACCTTCCACCGAGTGTTGACCGGGACGAGCTCGTCGCGGGCCTCGTCGTCCGGGGCGTGCAGCGACACCGCCAGCGTCACCGGCATACCTTCGCCAGACAGCTGCTTGATACGTGGCACAAGTCCCACGGTCGACACGGTGATGCGGCGCGGCGACATCCCGATGCCGGCTGGTGCCGAGTCGATGAGGCGGTGCAAGGCACCGACGACGGCCGCGTAGTTGGCCAGGGGCTCGCCCATCCCCATGAAGACGACGTTGCTCACCCGTCCTGGGCCCTGGTCGTCCGGCACGGCGCGCGACGCGGCGACCACCTGGTCGACGATCTCCGCAGTCGACAGGTTGCGGGTGAGCCCGAGCTGCCCGGTCGCGCAGAACGGGCAGGCCATTCCGCAGCCGGCCTGGGACGACACGCAGACAGTGACCCGCGACACCGGGTGCTCGTCGGCGGCGTCGCTCTCGGCACCCAGCTCGGCGCTCACCGCGCCGGGCACCTCGCTGCCGACCGAGCTGCCGTAGCGCATGAGGACGCTCTCCACCCGTGAGCCGTCCACTAGCTGCCAGAGGCTCTTCACCGTCGCACCGCCGTCGGCGACCATGTCCCGCACGGGCTGCAGCAGCGGCGGGAACAGCGCCGACGACACGGCCTCACGGGCCGACACCGGCAGGTCTGTCATCGTCGCGACATCGGCGTTGTAGCGGGTGAAGTACTGCCGAGAGAGCTGGTCGGCGCGAAAGCCGGGCAACCCCAGCGCCACCACGGCCTCGCGGCGCTGCTCGGGCGTCAGGTCAGCCAGGTGCTGCGGTGGCTTGCCCCGACGGGCGGGGACGGGGTCCAGCGAGAACGCAGTCATGGTTACCCGATCGTCCCACGAGCGGGCCGTCCCAGCCGCCGTTGATGCTGCTGGCGCCTCAGGCGACGGGGACCAGGTAGGTGAGCACCAGCCACGCGACCGGTGCAGACAGGGCGATGGAGTCGAGCCTGTCCATCACCCCGCCGTGCCCGGGCAGCAGCGAACCCATGTCTTTCACCCCGATGTCGCGCTTGAGCAGCGACTCGGCCAGGTCACCCAGCGTGGCGGCCATGGCCATCGCGACGCCGAGCACGACGCCCGCCCACCACTGCCCGTCCAGAGCGAACACCACAACGAGGGTTCCGAACGTGACGCAGGCCAGCACCGAGCCGCTGAAACCCTCCCACGACTTCTTGGGGCTCACCGAGGGCGCCATGGGGGTCTTGCCGACCATCACGCCCATCGCGTAGCCGCCGACGTCGGATGCCACAACGAGCAGCAACCACGCCAGCACGCGGAACGGGCCGTCGTCCTCGCGTACCAGCAGCGTCGCGAAGCCGCCGGCCATCAGCAGGTAGCCGACGGCGAAGGCGCCGGACGTCGCATCGGTCACGAAACCCTGCGGGCCGCGCACGCCGCGCCACAGCAGCACGGCCAGCACGCTGAGCGCCATGCCGATCGCCACCCCGCCCGCCCCGGCGAACCAGCCGCCGACGATGGTGCCCACCACGCCGAAGTACAGCGGCACGGTGGGCAGGTGGATGTCGGCGTTGCGCATCGCACCGCCGAGCTCCCAGACGGCGGTGAGCATGGCGGCCACAGCCAGCACGAGAAACCAGCGCTTGTCGAAGACCAGCGACCCGACGGCCACAGAAGCGAGGAGCAGACCGACTGCGACAGCGGCGGGAAGGTTGCGTCCGGCCTTGCTCGCCGGCGCCGGCGCCTCCGTCGGAGTGGTCATGGCTCAGATTTCCAGCAGCTCTGCCTCTTTGTGCTTCAGCAGGTCGTCGATCGACTCGACGTTCGCCTTTGTGACCTGCTCGAGGTGCTTCTCGGCCCGCTCGACATCGTCTTTGCCGGCCTCGCCGTCGCGCGCGAGGTGGTCGAGCGTCTCCTTGGCGTGGCGCCGGACGTTGCGGATCGACACCTTGGCGTCCTCGGCCTTGGTCTTGGCCAGCTTGATGTACTCGCGCCGGCGCTCCTCGGTGAGCTCGGGCAGCGACACCCGGATGACCTGTCCGTCGTCCATCGGGTTGACACCGAGGTCGGAGTCGCGGATGGCCCGCTCGATCGCCGTCATCGAGCCCTTGTCGTACGGGCTGATGCTGATCATGCGGGCGTCGACGACGTGGAACGACGCAAGCTGGTTCACCGGAGTCGGCGCTCCGTAGTAGTCGACCATGATCTTGCTGAAGAGACCCGGGTGCGCACGTCCGGTACGGATCCCGGCGAAGTCTTCCTTCGCCACGGCAACGGTCTTCTCCATCTTCTCCTCGGCCTCGAGGAGGGTGTCGTCGATCATGGCGATGAGGTTACCGCTGCGGCAAGCAGAGTCGGCACTTGTGCCCCGACCAGCGTGCCGACCGGCTCCCCTTCCACGACCCGGGCGATGTTGCCGTCGACGACCAGGTTGAACACGACGATCGGCAGGTCGTTGTCACGGCACAGGCTGAACGCGCTCGCGTCGGCGACCGTCAGCTGGCGCTGCAGCACCTCGTCGTAGGAGAGGGAGACGAACAGGCGCGCGTCGGGGTCGAGCCGCGGGTCGGCCTCGTAGACGCCGTCCACCCCGTTCTTGGCCATGAGCAGCTGGTCGCAGCTGATCTCCAGCGCCCGCTGCGCGGCAACCGTGTCGGTGGAGAAGTACGGCAGGCCAGCCCCGGCCCCGAAGATGACGACGCGGCCCTTCTCCAGGTGCCGACTGGCACGACGCGGGACGTAGGGCTCGGCGACCTGGCCCATCGTGATAGCCGTCTGAACTCGGGTGTCGATGCCTTCCTTCTCCAGAAAGTCCTGAAGGGCCAGGCAGTTCATCACCGTGCCCAGCATGCCCATGTAATCGGCCCGCGCGCGATCCATGCCTCGCTGGGACAGCTCGGCCCCGCGGAAGAAGTTGCCACCCCCGACAACCACCGCCACCTGCGTGCCCCGAGCGACCACGTCGGCGAGTTGCCGGGCAATGCCCGCGACGACGTCGGGGTCGACACCGACCCGGCCGCCGCCGAACACCTCGCCGGAGAGCTTCAGCAGCACTCTGGTGGGTCGAGGACGCGCGGGGGCGTGCGCCGGGCCGGTCACGTCAGGCGCCGACCTCGAACCGGGCGAAGCCGGTGACGGTGACGCCGGCGTCGTCCAGCAACGCCTGGACGGTGCGCTTGCTGTCCTGGACGGCGGCCTGCTCGAGCAGAACACCCTCTTTGAAGAAGCCGTTGAGCCGGCCCTGCACGATCTTGGGCAACGCCTGCTCGGGCTTGCCCTCCTCACGGGCGGTCGACTCGGCGATGCGACGCTCGTTCTCGACGACGTCGGCGGGGATCTCGTCGCGGGTGACGTACGTCGGACGCATCGCCGCCACCTGCATGGCCGCGCCCCGTGCCACCTCGGCGGCGGAGTCGCCGTCGCCGGTGTACGCCACGAGCACGCCGACCTGCGGCGGGAGGTCGGAGCTGCGCTTGTGCATGTACGCCACGGTCTCGCCGTCGAGACGCGCGACCCGGCCGAGCTCGAGCTTCTCACCGATAGTGGCAGCCAGCGCCGTGATGGCATCGCCGACGCTCTGGCCGTCGGCGAGAGTCTCGCCGAGCACATCGGCGGCGTCGACGGGGCCGGTGCCAGCGGCGACCTGCTCAGCGATGCGCTGGGCCAGGGCCTGGAACTCGGCGTTCTTGGCCACGAAGTCGGTCTCGCACTTGAGCTCGACCAAGGCGCCACCCTCGCGGGCGACCAGCCCGTTGCCGGCCGTGCGCTCGGCGGCCTTCTTGTCGACCTTGGCGGCGTACTTGACCCTTAGGATCTCGACGGCGGCGTCGAAGTCGCCGTCGGCCTCGGTGAGGGCGTTCTTGCAGTCGAGCATGCCGGCGCCGGTGAGCTCGCGCAGACGCTTGACGTCAGCGGCAGTGAAGCTGGGCATTGAGGGTCCTTACGTCGTCGGTGTCGGTGTGTGCGTCAGGTCCGCGGCTCGTCGGCTGCGGCAGGGGCGTCGTCCGCCGCGGGCACCTCGTCCGTGGCAGGCGCCTCGTCCGTGGCGTCGGGCGCAGCGTCGGTCGCTGCATCCGAGGGTGCGTCAGCGGCCTCTGGGACGGCCGCGTCGGCGACGGGTGCGGCGGGCTCGGCTGCGGGCACGGCGGGCACGGCAGCAGGCTCAACGACCGTTTCGCTCGCCGGCTCTGCGGCGGGCTCGGCGGCCGGCTCTGCCACCGGCTCGGCCGACCCCTCAGCAGCGGGGGCCGCAGCGTCGGGGGTAGTCGCAGGAGCCTGCGCGGCAGTCTCGCTCGACCCGCCCAGCAGCTCCTGCTCCCACTCGGCGAGCGGCTCGGCGGCTGCCGGTGCGGTGTCGCCGCCTCCTGCGCGCTCGGCCCGCAGGCGCAGCCCGTCGGCCACCGCGTCCGCGACAACGCGGGTCAGCAGGTGAACGGCGCGGATCGCGTCGTCGTTGCCCGGGATCGGGTAGTCGACGTCGTCGGGGTCGCAGTTGGTGTCGAGGATCGCCAGCACCGGGATCCCGAGCTTCTTGGCCTCGGCGATCGCCAGGTGCTCCTTGTTGGTGTCGACGACCCACAGGGCGCTCGGCAGCTTGGCCATGTCGCGGATGCCGCCGAGAGTGGTCTCGAGCTTGTCCTTCTCGCGACGCAGGCGCAGCAACTCCTTCTTGGTCATGCCGGAGCCAGCGACGTCGTCGAAGTCGATCTCCTCGAGCTCCTTGAGCCGCTGCAGGCGCCCGTGAACGGTCTGGAAGTTGGTGAGCATGCCGCCCAGCCAGCGCTCGGTGACGTACGGCATGCCGACACGAGTGGCCTGCTCGCGCACGGCCTCCTGTGCCTGCTTCTTGGTGCCGACGAACATGACGCTGCCGCCGTGGGCGACGGTCTCACGCACGTACTCGTAGGCGCGGTCGATGTAGGACAGCGACTGCTGCAGGTCGATGATGTAGATGCCGTTGCGGTCGGTGAAGATGAAGCGCTTCATCTTCGGGTTCCAACGACGGGTCTGGTGCCCGAAGTGGACGCCGCTCTCCAGCAGCTGGCGCATGGTGACGACGGTCATCGTCGGTTCTCCTTCGTGCCCGCACGCGGGCTTCTCGGTTGTCGGCGGCACTGTGCCGCCCCCTGGTGCCCCGCTGCTGAGCCGACCCCCGAGGGGACCGACGGCGCCGCAACTCCCGTGGCACGGGATGAGGACACGCGAATTCGCCTGAACTACAGCCCAGGCGTAGTGCCAGTGTAGCCGCCGCCGGGGAGGGCGAGCACCGCGTCCACAGGAGCGTGGACCGCCCGCGTGTCGTCCCCAGCCGGGCGGGCAGCCCTGGTCGGCCTGCCACGTGCCAAGCATCGTCGGCCCATGACGCCCCTCATCGCCGCTCTGATGCCCGTGCTGGTCGCTGCCGTCGTCGGGCCGCTGGGCTGGACCTGGCCGATCGGCAGCAACGCCGACCCCCCGCCAGTAGTGGCGCGCTTCGACCCCCCGGCCCAGCCGTGGCTCGCCGGACACCGGGGTGTGGACCTCGGCGCACCAGGCGGAACACCGGTCCGCGCAGCCGGCGACGGTGTCGTGGTGTTCGCGGGACCGCTGGCCGGACGCGGCGTGGTGAGCATCGCCCATCCCGGCGGTCTCCGGACGACCTATGAGCCCGTGCTGGCGGCGGTCACGAGAGGCACCGTGGTCGGCCGTGGTCGCGTCATTGGCACGGTTGCCGCCTGGTCCTCGGCCCATCGCGCATGCCCTGCCGCGTCCTGCCTGCACTGGGGCGCTCGGCTGGGTGACCGCTACATCGACCCGCTCGGACTGCTGGTCCCACCACCGGTTCGTCTGCTGCCCGGACCGCCCGCTGGTGTGACACCCCGCTCAAGCGCGCGGGTGCGCCTGCCCGTAGGCGCGACGCAGCCGCTCGATCGACACGTGCGTGTAGCGCTGCGTGGTAGCGACCGAGGCGTGCCCGAGCAGCTCTTGAACCGACCTCAGGTCCGCGCCGCCCTCGAGTAGATGCGTGGCTGCCGAGTGCCGCAGCCCATGCGGCGAGAGGTCCGGCGCGTGCGGCTCACGCGCGACCGCGCCATGAACGACGCGGCGTGCCACGCGGGCGTCCAAGCGTCCTCCCCGCACGCCGATGAAGAGCGCCGATCCGCTGGTGTCGGTACGCAAGGCAGGCCGACCTCGGTCTCGCCAGTTGCGCACGGCCGCCTCTGCGGGGGCGCCATAGGGCACCGTGCGTTCCTTGCCACCCTTGCCCAACACTCGCAGGGCCCGTCGGGACTCGTCTAGGTCGTCGACGTCGAGCCCACACAGCTCGGCGATGCGGATGCCGCTGGCGTACAGCAGCTCAACCAGCGCGCGGTCACGTAGGGCGACCGGGTCACCGTCGTCTGCCTCGGCCGCGAGCCCGTCCAGTACGTCCACCGCCTGCTCTGGCGTGAGCAGCGACGGCAGCGGCCGGGCGACGCGTGGCACTGACAGCCGGGCACCGACGTCGGTCGCGAGCCGGCCAGTGCGGTGCGCCCACGCCGTGAAGACACGGGCTGAGCTGGCGCGACGAGCAACGGTCGCCGACGCCTGACCGCTCGTGCGCAGCCGGGCCAGCCACGACCGAAGGTCGTCCAGGTCGATGTCGTCGGGTCGCTCCCGACCGAGACGTGTGGCGTGCGCGAGCAACGATGTGATGTCGCCTCGGTAGGCAGCAACCGTGTGCGGCGAGCGGCCACGCTCGGCCGACAAGTGCCGCGCGAAGTCGTCCACCCACGCCGCGTGGGCCGCGGGGAGGGTGTCGGGAGTGCTGTCGCTGTTGGGGCTGCTCGCCACGACTCGAGGCTAGACCCGCCATGCTGCGACGCGGCCGCTAGAAGGGCGGCGGGTCGGTGTCAGTGTCCGGTGCCGTGTCGGGTCGGTGGTCGTGGGGGTCGGTGGCGGGGGTGTGTCCGGTGGGGGTGGTCCAGGTGAGGCGCCCGTCGGGGTCGAGTTCGGTGTGCCAGTGGGGGGCGTGGGTCTTCAACCGGTGGTGGCGTCGGCACAGGCAGCACGTGTTCTCGGCTGAGGTGGGGCCGTGTGGGTGGGGCACGACGTGGTCGCAGTCACACGTCGTGGGGCGCGGGTGCAGCCTGGGGCGCGGCAGACCGTGTCGCGGGCTTGCACGAGGTGTTCCATCACCGGTGGGTGCGCATGCCCCGAGCCGGGTGGGAGCCCGTCGAGCCAGCGCACCGTCACCGCATCACCGGAGGCCGGCCCGGCGGGGCTGGTGGGGCCGGTAGGGCCGGTGGTGGTGGGTTCGGTGTCGGCGGGGTCGCCGTAGGTGGCGGGGGCGCCGGTGAGGCCGGTGGTGAGCAGGTCGGCGCGGCGCTGCTCGCGGGTGCGGGTGTCGGTGGGGCTCGTCGCGTCGTGCGCCAACGCGGTCAGTGCCGCCTGCACGCCGAGGGCATCGGTGTCGGGCAGGCGGGCAATCAGGGTGGCCAGCCCGTCGGTCCCGGCGGCCTCGACCCAGACTCGTCGGTCCGGGGGAACCTCAACCGCAGAACCCGCGCCGGGAACGGCGGCAGGGCGGGAGCTCGACGCCATGCGACCAGCATCCCCGGAGGGGCCGACACAACCCGCCTGGCAGGCCTAGCGCCTAGCGCCTAGCGCCTAGCGAGAGCCGACGGGTCGAGACACACGCCTCGTCCAGACGTCGCCCTCCCCGGCAAGCAGGCCGCGCTCGGCCAGCTCTGCGCACGCGCGCACGACGGAGGAGACACCGAGTCCCGTGGCCACCATCAGCTCGGCGACAGTCACCGGGCCGCGGGTGGGCAACGAGTCGTGGACGAGCGCGGCGCTGGGCGACAGGCCGTCGGTGGGGACCGACGCCTTGACCAGGGGTAGGACGGCGTCTGTCCCCATGTCACCCACGAGCTCGATCACGTCGTCCGGGCGGGAGGCAAGCACCGCCCGCACCTCACGCACGAGCGAGTGTGGTCCGACCGACATGGCCGAGGTGACCGGCCCGGGCACAGCGGCCAACGGGCGCATCAACTGCTCGGCCCAGCGTGCGGTCGACAGCGCACCGGAGCGGGCACCGGCTTCGACAACCAGAGTCCCGCCCGCGATGGCTGCGATGAGCCGGTTGCGGCTGAGGAATCGACCGCGGTTGACCACCGAACCCGGGGCAGCCTCCGACAGCAGCAGCCCGTGCTCGCTGATGCGTTCGATCAGCGCTGCGTTGCCGCGCGGGTACGCCTGGTCGAGGCCACACGCGAGAACGGCCACCGTCATCCCGTCGACGGCGAGAGCACCACGGTGAGCGGCCGCGTCGATCCCGTAGGCAGCACCGGAGACGACGGCGACGCCGCCCTGCGCCAGGGCAGCCGCCCACTCTCCAGCGACCGACGTTCCATACACGCTGGCCGCCCTCGACCCCACGACAGCCACAGACCGGCTCAGGCTGGCGACGTCGCCGAACCCCCGCGCCCAGAGGCCGGCGGGCACACAGCCGCGCCGGTCCCGCACGACACTCGCCAGGTCGTCCAACCCAGTCGGCCAGGCCGGGTCTGCGGGCACGACGAAGTCGATACCGCAGGCCGTGGCTCGCTCGGCGACGGCGCGAGGATCGACGGCAGCAAGGCGACGTCCGCAGCGACCGTCCGGGTCGAGCCGGGAGTCACCGGCACGCAACCTGTCGACCACCTCCGCGGCCCCAACGAGCCGTACGGCCTCCAGCACGTGCGGCTCCCCCGGCTCCAAGGCAGCGCTCAGGTGGATGCGCGCCAGTCGATCGTCCTGCACGTTCACGAGGCAGCCAGCCCGACGGCCCCGCGGTGCAGCGCCATCGCCTCGTCGAGGTGCTCCGGGCCCGGTGCCATGTCTCCAGCAAGGTCGCAGAGCGTCCAGCACACCCGTTTGACCCGGTCCGCTCCGCGAGGACTGATCGCACCGCGCGCCGTCGCGCTCGTCAGCGGCTGGAGCACCGGCGGGGGCAGCCGCCAACGTCCGCGCAGCGCCTCGGCCGGCATGTCGGCGTTGACCGACCACTCGTGCCCCGCGAACCGTTCGGCCTGCTTGCCTCGTGCCCGTGCCACCCGCTCTCGCACCTGTGCGCTGGTCTCCCGCTCGGCCACGTCGGCGGCGAGCGCCGCGGGCGAGACCGAGCCAACGGCTCCGTGCAGGTCGATGCGGTCGAGCAGCGGGCCGGACAGCCGGTTCTGGTAGCGCCGCACCGCATCCGGCGAGCAGGAGCACGGCCGCACCACCGACCCGACGAACCCGCACGCACACGGGTTGGCCGTCATCACAAGCTGGAACCTCGATGGGAACCGCCCGGTCGCCCGCGCCCTGGTGATGAGCACCTCGCCGCGTTCCAGCGGCTGGCGCAGCGCCTCGAGCGCGGGCCGAGTGAACTCGGGTGCCTCGTCGAGAAGCAGCACGCCGCGGTGGGCCAGCGACACTGCGCCGGGACGCGGCAGCCCGCTGCCGCCCCCCACGAGGGCCGCCGCCGACGTCGTGTGGTGCGGGTCGACGAACGGTGGGCACCGGACCAGCGGCGCATCAGGGTCGATCAAGCCGGCTACCGAGTGCACCGAGCTGACCTCGAGCGCGTCGGCGAGGTCGAGACGTGGCAGCAGCCCCGGCAGGCGTCGAGCCAGCATGGTCTTGCCCGTCCCCGGTGGCCCGGACAGCAGCAGGTGGTGCCGCCCGGCGGCGGCAACCTCGACGAGGCGCCGCGCGACCGGCTGCCCCGCGACGTCGGCGAGGTCACCGTCGGGCACCGTGAGCATGCCCGGCGCAACCCGGCCGACGGAGGCCGCGGGTGCGACGTCGTCGTCGGGCACCGGGTCACCCCGAAGGGCACACAACAGCGAGCGCAGCGACGACGCCCCCAGAACGTCGACGCCGTCCACCACGCGAGCCTCGGACACGTTGGCGGCGGGCACGACGAACCGCCGTGCTCCGGTGGCCGCGCCGGCCACGACGGCAGGCAGCACACCCGGCACGGCACGCACGCGCCCGTCGAGCCCCAGCTCGCCCATGACAAGCAGGTCGACGGTGCTATCAGCCGGCACGGCGCCCGCCGCGGCCAGCACGGCAAGAGCAAGGGCGAGGTCGAAGTGCGTGCCGTGCTTGTGCAGGGACGCCGGCGAGAGGTTTGCTGTGATGCGCTGCTGCGGCCACGACTCCCCGCTGCTGAGCACGGCGGCGCGTACCCGGTCGCGCGCCTCGTTGACGGACGCGTCGGGTAGCCCCACCAGGACGAAACCGGGCATGCCGCCCAGGTGCACCTCGACGTCCACGCGCCGGGCGGCGACCCCTTGCAGCACGACGGACCGGCAGCGGGCCAGCGACACTCAGGCCACCCCCGCCAGGTGCTCCACCTGGGGCGCACCTCGATGCGCGAGCAGGACGCCTACCAGGTCGATGCGCACCGGCCCCGGCGGGCGGCCAGACGAGCGCCGGTACTCCACGGCGAGCCTGGCCAGCCGCGCCGCCTTGCGGGTCGTCACTGCTTCCAACGGCGACCCGAACTCGATGCCGCTGCGCGTCTTGACCTCGCACACCACCAGCGTGTCGCCGTCCAGGGCCACGATGTCGATCTCACCGACGCGGCAGCGCCAGTTGCGCTCGAGCACCACGTAGCCAGCGTCCAGCAGATGCCGCGCCGCGACGTCCTCGCCGTAGCGCCCCAGCGCCTGTGTTCCTCGCATGGCTCGGCCACCTCCATGCAGGAGGGTGGTCGCGGACGGGAACGATGACTACGACGGCGGTCGTCCCTGGGGACGACACGCCGAGACCGTCAAGGCTTGGGGATCTCCAGGTCGGCCTTCGACAGCTCCTCGATGTTGACGTCCTTGAACGTCAGCACCTTCACGTTCTTGACGAAGCGAGCCGGGCGGTACATGTCCCACACCCACGCGTCGCTCATGGTGACCTCGAAGAACACCTCGCCGGCGTCGGAGTGCACCTTCATGTCGACGGTGTTGGTCAGATAGAAGCGCCGCTCAGTCTCCACGACATAGGAGAAGAGGCCGACGACGTCGCGGTACTCCCGGTACAGCGACAGCTCCATGTCGGCCTCGTACTTCTCGAGGTCCTCTGCACTCATCCGGTCTCCTTCAGTGCCACCCGGGACACATTGGCATACGAGTAGCGGTGCTGCTGACACGGGCCGAGGTGCGACAGCGCCTGCTGGTGCTCCGGCGTGCTGTAGCCCTTGTGCTCGGCGAACCCGTAGCCCGGGTACTGCTCGTCGAGGTCGGCAAGCATCGCGTCGCGGGTCACCTTCGCAACGACCGAGGCCGCCGCGACGTTGGCGCTCACCCGGTCGCCCTTCCAGACGCCGAGGCCGGGCGAGCCGATGCCGGCCACCGGAAAGCCGTCGGTGAGCACGTACCCGGGACGGACGTCGAGGCGGGCCACGGCGCGGCGCATCGCCTCGAGGTTCGCCTTGTGCACGCCGTGCCGGTCGACCTCGGGGGCGGGGACGACGACGACGGACACCGAGACGGCCACTGCCTGCACGCGGGCCATGACTCGCTCACGGGTGGCTGCGGAGATCAGCTTGGAGTCGGCGAGCTCGTCGATCTCAGCCCCACGTCGCAACGGCAGCACGACAGCCGCAACCACCAGGGGTCCGGCGCATGCTCCGCGTCCGGCTTCGTCGGCGCCTGCCACGGGTGCCAGCCCGAGCCGCTCAACGGTGCGGTCGTAGCCGTACAGGCTGCCGGTGCGACGTACCACCGTCCGCGGCGGGACGGGCGTCACGGCGCGGCTCCGGCCGCGGCGTCGTAGGTGTCGACACGGCCGATGCCGCCCCACCGGTCGAACGGCCACACGACGACGAACGCGCGGCCGACGACGTCCTCGTACGGGACGGCGCCGTGCACCCGGGAGTCGCCGGAGTTCGGCCGGTTGTCGCCCATCACCCACAACGCGCCTTCGGGCACGACGACGTCGAACTCCTGTGACGACGGTGCCACGCCGGGCTTGAGAAGCTCCGTCTCGTCGACCGGCACGCCGTTGACGGTGAGCAGGCCGGCCGCGTCGCAGCACGCCACCCGGTCTCCGCTCAGGCCGATCACGCGCTTGATCAGGTGCCCCTCGGAGTCCGACGGCAACACGCCGACGAACTGCAGGGCTGAGTTGACCGCACCCCGGACGCCGTCGGGACCCGCCGGCACGGGGCCCAGCCAGTTGCCGGGGTCGGAGAACACGACGACGTCGCCGCGCTCGACCTCGCCGAGGCGGGTGGTCAGCTTGCTCACCAGGACGCGGTCGCCGACGAGAAGCGTGTTCTCCATCGACCCGGACGGGATCAGGAAGGCCTGGAACAGGAAGACCCGCACGAGCGTGGCCAGCAGGAGCGCCAGCACGACGACGATGGTGATCTCCTTGACCGCCGACCACAGCGATCCCAGTGCGCTGCTCGACCGGACGGACTCGGTGCCCTCGCTCATTGGCTGGGCACCCGCGTCACAGCACGGAAACCTACCTGCCGGGTCATCCGGCGGCTCGGACGACTCGACCCACGATCACGTCCGTGGAGACTGTGCCACCCCCCGGCGAGCCGAGGTGGCTGCGCGAGTCGTCGGACACCGGACGGTTGTCGCCCATCAACCACCAGCGCCCCTCGGGGACGACGACGTCGAACTCCTCCTCCGACGGCGTCACGTCGGCGGCGAGGTAGGGCTCGTCGAGCGGCTCGCCGTTGAGCACCAGTCGCCCGTCCGTCGAGCAGCAGACGATGCGGTCGCCCGGCCCGGCAACGGCGCGCTTCACGACGAACACGTCATCGGGGGCGGGGGCGAGAACTGATCCGGCCAGCGGCCCGGTGTCGGGGCGGTCGGGAAGATAGGTGCCGCGGACGTCGACAACGACCACGTCGCCGCGGCGCACCTCACGATCGACCGCCGGGCGCACGACGAGCGCCTGGTCGCCGGGTTCCAGGGTCGGCAGCATCGAAGCGGCGCGCACGGTGAACACCTGGACGACGAAGAGCTGCAGCACCAGCCACGTGGCAACAGCCACCGCAGCGGCGAGTGCCGCCCCGAGCAGGAGACGCCGGGCGTGACCCCCGCGGACGTGCTGGCTCAGCTCGTCTCGCGCTTCTCGCGAATCTTGGCGGCCTTGCCGCGGCGGTCGCGCAGGTAGTAGAGCTTGGCACGGCGCACGTCGCCACGGGTGACGACCTCGATCCTCTCCACGACCGGCGAGTGCACCGGGAAGGTGCGCTCGACGCCGACGCCGAACGAGACCTTGCGCACGGTGTAGCTCTCGCGCACGCCGGCACCGCGACGCGCGATGACGTCGCCCTGGAAGACCTGGATGCGGGACCGGTTGCCCTCGACCACCCGCACGTGCACCTTGACGTTGTCGCCGGCGCGGAAGTCCGGGACGTCGTCGCGCAGGCTGGCAGAGTCAACGGCGTCGAGCGTGTGCATGGGTCAGGTCCTCGAGTGCTCAGGGATCACAGAAGTGCCGATCGGCAGCCGCCCTAGTGTGCCACAGGCGGCGACGGACGCCGAAACCGACCGTCGGCCTGGCAGACGAACCCGAGGTCGGCCAGAACGTCGCGGTCGTCACTGGTCCATCCCTCGGCGGGAATCGCCTCCACCAGGTCTGGACGGCGCAGGGCGGTGCGCCGCACCGACTGCGAGCGACGCCACGCGGCGATCCGCGCGTGGTCGCCGGAGAGGAGCACGGACGGGACGTCCCGGTCGCGCCACCGCGCGGGACGCGTGTACACCGGGTACTCCAGCAGGCCGTCGGCGTGCGACTCCTCCACCAGCGAGGACGGGTTGCCCAGAACACCCGGCAGCAGCCGCACGACGGCCTCGGTGATCACCAACGCCGCCGCGTCGCCGCCGGCGAGGACGACGTCCCCGACCGACACCTCGTCCACCGGCATCGAGGTCGCCGCCTCGTCCAGCACTCGGGCGTCGATGCCCTCGTAGCGTCCGCAGGCGATTACCAGCCACGGCTCACTGGCAAGCTGCTGCGCCAATGCCTGGGTCAACCGCCGCCCGGACGGGGACGTGACCAGCAGGTGCGGGGTCAGCGCCGGGTTCTGCTGCGCCACTGCGGCGAGCGCTCGCCCCCACGGCTCCGCAGCCATGACCATGCCCGCCCCCCCGCCGTAGGGGGCGTCGTCGACGGTGCGGTGCCGGTCGTCGGTCCAGTCGCGCAGGTCGTGCACGTGCAGGTCGAGGATGCCGGTTTGCTGGGCCTTGCCCACCAGCGACAACGACAGGGGGGCGAGGTAGTCCGGAAAGATCGTGACGACGTCGAGGCGCATCAGGTCAGAAGGCTCTCGTCCAGCAGCCCGGGTGGCGGGTCGATGCGCAGCCAGCCACCCGGCACGTCCACCTCGGGGACGATCGCGGTGACGAACGGGACGCGCGCCGCTCGGCCCTGCGCCAGCTCGACCACCAGCAGGTCGTGCATCGGCAGGTGTTCGACGGCGACCACCGATCCGACGACAGACTCAGCATCCGGCCCGTCACCGGTCCGAACGTCCAGGCCGATCAGGGCGGCGTCGGAGTAGAGGTCGCCGTCGTCGGTGTCGCCGGCGTCGGCTTCCACCTGCAGCTCCAGCCCACGCAGGCCGTCGGCCGACGTCCGGTCGTCGAAGCCGACGAGACGCACGAGCCACCGCCCGGAGTGGGGACGCGACGACTCGACGGTCAGGGACCGCCCGGCGTCGGTGAGCAGAACCTCACCCGGGGCGAACCGTCGCTCGGGCTGGTCGGTGCGTGGCTCGACGACGACCTCGCCACGCACCCCGTGGGGACGCGCGACGCGGCCGACGACCAGCCGCACCGCTCAGCGACCGGAGGTGTCGACGAAGTCGACGCGCACCGGACCACCCTGCGAGATCGCCGCCACGACGGTGCGAAAAGCACCGGCGGTGCGACCCCGCCGACCGATGACCTTGCCGAGGTCGTCGGGGTTCACGCGCACCTCGAGAAGGTCACCGCGGCGGGTCGTACGCATGCGCACGCTCACGTCGTCCGGGTTGTCCACGATCCCGCGCACCAGGTGCGCGACAGCGTCGGCAAGCATGCGGCTCAGGCCTGCGCGGTCTCGTCGGTTGCCGCCGCCTCGAGCGCCTCGTCCTTTGCGCTCGGCTCCGCCGCCGGGGCCTCGTCCGCCGGCTTCGCCTTAGCAGCCGGCTTGGCCTCGGCAGCAGCCTTCGCCTCAACCTTCGCGGGCTTGGACGCCTTCGCCGGGGCTGCGTCGCGCTTGTGTGCCTCGGCCAGCACCTTGGCGAACACGTCGGACTTGGCGGTCGCCTCGTCCTTGGTGCGCAGGGTTCCTTCGCTACCGGGCTCGCCGGTGAACTTCTGCCAGTCGCCGGTCACCTTGAGGATGGCGCGAACCGGGTCGGTCGGCTGGGCGCCCACCGACAGCCAGTGCTGCACCCGGTCGGAGTCGACCTTGATCAGGCTGGGCTCTTCCTTGGGGTGGTAGAGGCCGATCTCTTCGATGGCGCGACCGTCGCGCTTGGTGCGCGAGTCGGCGACGATGATGCGGTACTGAGGGTTGCGGATCTTCCCCATCCGCTTGAGCTTGATCTTGACAGCCACAGGGCCTGGTACTCCTTGGTGTTGGCGTGGTGTGGCCGCCCGCCGCGAGTGGGGTACGCGGGTGAGAGCCGCCGTCGGGTGCCGCGCCGACCCCGAGAGAGGGTGGGCCTGCGCCAGCGGCCCTAGTGTGCCAGACCGGTGGCGCTGCGACCCAATGCGAGGCGTTCGGTGCCGTCAGCCTGCCAGGACCTTCGCCTTCATGGCCGCGAACTCCTCGTCGGAGAGCACGCCGGACGCGTGCAGCGACGCTAGCTCCTTGAGCTTGGCGACGGGGTCGTCGGCCGGCGCAGCGGCCGGTGCCGCCGGTGCCACAGCGGCCTGCGCGGCAGCAGCCTGCACCTGGGCATCGAGCGCTGCCTGCTGTTGCATCTGCTGGTAGGCGTCAGCATCAGCCGCCTGCTGCTGCTGGGAAGCCGACCTGTTCCGCATCCCGCCGCTCACCGCTGTCGCGGTTCCGGCGACCACGGCGGTACGGGCCATCGTGCCCACCAGTCCGGGGCGTCCCACTCTGCGTCTTGGCATCTGCGTTCTCCTGTGTCAGTCGTTGAGAAGCGTTACTCGGAGTCCTCGAGCGCCGCCAGGATGGCGTTGATCGGGATACGGCCGCTGGCCACGAGCTGGCCGCCGGACTCGCGGATGGCCGTGGCCAGCGGGGCGGCCCACGTGTTCTCCCAGACCAGCAGGAGTGCCGAGCTGCCCGGTTCGAGCACAGCCGCAGCAGCCTCGAGATCCTCTTCGGCCAGCAGCCCGGCGTAGCCCACCTCGACGTCGGCCAGGTCGCCGGCCTCGGGCGGAGCCACGTCACTGAGCTCGAGCGACTCGACCACACCGTCGGCGGTCTTGTGGACGAAGACCAGGTCGAGCAGGCGGATCGTCTCGCTGTTCACGAGCTCGACGATGTTGGGCGCGATCGCGCCGTTGAACTGGCTGCCGGGGAACTCGATGAGCGTGTAGTCGATGGGGCCCAGCCCCACCGGGGCGTCCTGCTGCGTCATTCTTCCTCCTGCTGTGCGCGTCGCGGTGACATTAGCCGACAACGCGCCCCCTCAGCATGACGACGAGCGGACCGAGCAGCGTGCCCGGGGAGCGTCGCGGGTCGTCGGCAAGGACGACGAGATCGGCCGAAGTCCCGGGGGCGAAGAAGTCACCGTCGGGCGGGTCGCCCAGCAAGAAGCGACGGGCCTCCCACGACCCGGCCGCAACCGCGGACTCCCCCGGCAGCCCCGCCTCCGCCAGGCTTACCACTTCGTGCCCGAGCAGCCCGTGCGCGAGCTGCCCTCCGGCATCCGTGCCCGCGTACACGGGGACGCCTGCCTCGAACGCCTCGGCCACGTTGCGCCGCGACCCGGCCTGCAGGCGTCGCATGTGCTCGGCGTAGCCGGGGAACTTCGCCTCCCCGGCGGCTGCGAACTCGTCGAAGTTGTCGATGTTGATCAGGGTGGGGACGATGGCGACGCCGCGGCGGGCCATGTCGTCGACAAGCCGTCCGTCGTCGACGTCGCGCAGCCCCGTAGCGTGCTCGATGCAGTCGATGCCGGCTCCGACCAGGTCGGCGAGCGCCTCCTCACCGAATACGTGGGCGGTCACGCGCGCCCCGTGCTCGTGCGCCGTGGCCATCGCCTCGTCCAGCGCCCACCGCGGCCAGCAGGGCCCGAGGTCGCCGGTGTCGCGGTCGATCCAGTCGCCTACCAGCTTGACCCAGCCGTCGCCACGCTGGGCCTCGGCGGCCACGTACTCGCGCAGCTGCTCCGGCTCGATCTCGTGGCCGTAGTTGCGCATGTAGCGCCGCGTGCGGGCGATGTGGCGACCGGCGCGGACGACGCGGGGAAGGTCGGCGCGCTCGTCCATCCAGCGCGTGTCGGCCGGCGACCCGGCGTCGCGCAGCAGCAGCACACCGGCGTCGCGGTCGGCAAGGGCCTGGCGCTCGGCCTCGTCGTCGGGCACCGCGCCGTGCAGAGCAAGACCGACGTGGCAGTGCAGGTCGACCATCCCGGGGATGATCCACGCGGACGGCTCCGACGCCGTCCCGGCCGGGGTGATCGTCGTCGCCCCATCCACCGGCTCGGTCGCGACCACCCCGTCGACCACCCACAGGTCGCGCACCTGCTCGTCGGGCAGGACGACCCCTCGTAGGTGCAGCGGCTGCGAGGCAGGTGCGATGACCATGCCCGTAGTTCTACCGCGTAGCGGCTACGACGGGGGCAGCAGGTCGCGAAACTCGTCCGGCAGCTCCAGGGTCGGGGACGCGGGCGTGCCGCTCTGGCGCTGCTCGGCCTCGGCCAGCTGGGCGGCCCGCTTGGCCGGGTTTCCCGACCGCGCGCCACGCCCGCCGCCCTTGCCCTTCTTGCCCTTCGCCGGCTGCTGGGCGCGGCCCTTGCTCTTCTTGCCGCCGGCGCCGGGCATCCCGGGCATCGCCGGTACGCCGCCGCCGCGGGCGACCTGGCCCATCATGTCGCGGGCGACGTAGAAGCGTTCGACGAGCTGGTTCACCTCGCCCACCGAGGTGCCGGAGCCGTTGGCGATGCGGGTGCGCCGCGAGCCGTTGAGGATCTTTGGGTCGGCGCGCTCGGCCGGGGTCATCGAGTGGATGATCGCCTCGACGCGGTCGACGTCACGCTCGTCGAAGTTATCCAGCGCGTCACGAAACTGGCCGGCTCCGGGCAGCATGCCGAACAGCTTGTTCAGGGGCCCCATCTTGCGCACGGCCTGCAGCTGGGAGAGGAAGTCGCCCAGCCCGAACTGCGTGCCCGACTGCAGCTTGGCGGCCATCTGCTCGGCCTGGTCGGCGTCGAACGCGCGCTCGGCCTGCTCGATGAGCGTGAGCATGTCGCCCATACCCAGGATGCGGGAGGCCATCCGCTCAGGGTGGAACGCGTCGAAGTCCTCCAGGCGCTCGCCGTTGGAGGCGAAGATGACCGGCCGTCCGGTGATGGAGCGCACCGACAGCGCTGCACCGCCGCGCGCGTCACCGTCGAGCTTGGTGAGCACGACACCGTCGAAGCCGACGCCGTCGAGGAACGCCTGCGCGGTGGTGACGGCGTCCTGGCCGACCATCGCGTCGAGCACGAACAAGATCTCGTCCGGTGAGACAGCGTCGCGGATGTTCGCCGCCTGCGCCATCATCTCGGCGTCGACACCCAGACGTCCGGCCGTGTCGACCACCACGACGTCGTGCAGCTGGCGCTGGGCGTGCTCGACACCGGCCCGGGCGACGCCCACCGGGTCGCCGACGCCGTTGCCCGGCTCAGGGGCGAACACCGGCACGCCCGCGCGCTGGCCCACCACCTGAAGCTGGGTGACGGCGTTGGGACGTTGAAGGTCGGCCGCCACCAGCATCGGGGAGTGCCCGTTGGCCTTCAGCCAGAGCCCGAGCTTGCCGGCCAGGGTCGTCTTGCCGGTGCCCTGAAGGCCGGCAAGCATGATGACAGTCGGTGCCTGCTTGGCGAACCGCAGCCGCCTCGTCTCCCCGCCCAGGATGGTGACGAGCTCGTCGTTGACGATCTTGATGACCTGCTGGGCCGGGTTGAGCGCTGCCGACACCTCGGCCCCGCGCGCACGTTCCTTGACGGCGGCGACGAACTCCTTGACCACGGGCAGGGCGACGTCCGCCTCGAGCAGGGCGATGCGGATCTCGCGCGCGGTGGCGTCGATGTCGGCGTCGGTGAGCCGGCCCTTGCTGCGCAGCCCCTTGAAGGTCGCGGCGAGCCGGTCGGAGAGTGTGGCGAACACAGAAGGTCCTCAGGGGTACTCGTGGATGAGGCGGCCCAGGGTATCCGCCGCCTCATTCGCCGGGCTGCCGGCGGGGCTCAGTCTCGGCTGCGCAGCGCCTCGCCGACCAGGTCGCGCACCTGAGCCGCGACGTCGTCAGACACCGCGTCGCCCTCGACGTCCACCAGGTAGAACACGTCGACAGCATCGGCCCCGAGGGTGTCGACCACGGCCGAGCGCACACAGACGCCCGCCGCGGCGACGGCCGTGGCCACGGTGTGCAGCAGGCCGGGCTCGTCGTGCGCGCGCACCTGCAGAACCGTGGCCGTCTCCGACGCCTGCGGCACCAGCTGCACCCGCGGGGGTGCGCTGCGCACCGTCGACGTGCGCCGGTCGCGGCGCCTACTCGCGAGCTTGGCAGTGACGTCCAACGACCCGTCCAGCGCTCGGCGCAGGTCGTTGCGCAGCACGTGGTCGTCCGGCGGAGGACCGAAGGCGCTGACCGTGCGCCACACCTGCACCGCGGCGCCACCGACGGTGTCGATGCTGGCCCCGCGCACCTCGAGCCGGTGCAACGTCAGCACGCCGGCCACCGCAGCCATCAGACCTAGGCGGTCGGGGGCGACGACGGTGACCTTGCAGACCTCGTCGAGGTCGGGCGCGGCCACCATGACGTCGAAGGCTCCGCTGCTGGCCAGGGTTCGCACCCACGGCTCGACCCGCGACACCGTCGTGGACGGGTCGGGGTCGGCACCAAGCATCTGGGCACGCACGCGGCGCACCAGGTCACGCACGAGCGAGGCCCGCCACGGCGTCCAGGCCTGCGGTCCCGCGGCCCGCGCGTCGGCCTCGGTGAGCAGCGCCAGAAGATCCAGTCGTTCCACCGACCCGACCAGCTCGGCGACCATCGTCGTGGTGGCCGGGTCGTCGAGGTCACGACTGGTCGCGACTGCCGGGAGCAGCAGGTGGTGGCGCACGAGCTCAGAGATGGTCGTCACGTCGTCCTCGTCGAAGCCCATCCGCACGGCCAGGGTCTGCGCAATCACGCTCCCGGTGGCGCTGTGGTCACCGGGCCATCCTTTGCCGACGTCGTGCAGCAGGGCCGACACGAGCAGCAGGTCGGGACGTGACACCTCGCGGGTGAGCTCGGCGGCCTCGGCGACCGCCTCGATCGAATGCCGGTCGACGGTGTGCCGGTGGATGGGGGTGCGTTGGGGCCGGTGCCGGATGCGCTCCCAGTCCGGCAGCCAGCGCACCACCATGCCGGCGGCCTCCAGGTCTTCCCAGACCGCGATGCCGGTTCGGCCGGAGCCGAGAAGCCGCACGAAGTCGTCGCGCACCGCAGCCGGCCACGGCACGCCCACGTCGGGGCTCTCAACCGCGAGACGCTCCAGCGTGGCCACCGACAGCGGCACCCCGGCTTGCGCGGCGGCCGCAGCAGCACGCACGGGCAGCGCGGCGTCGTCCGCCGGGTCGACGTCACGGGCCAGCACGGCCTCGCCCTCGTGCTCGACGACCCCCTCGGCCAGCGGACGGCGAGCCGAGCGTCGCCGCAGCAACGAGCGTCGCGAGCGGGCAGCCAGGGCACGTTCGACGCTGCGCCAGGCCACGTCGCTGGCGTGGCCGATGGCCCGGCCGGCCTCGGACACGCGACGCAGCAGCACGTCGGCGTCCATGAGCCCGACGAGGGCGGCCACCTCGTCCTGCTCCTGCATGAGCAGGCGGTCAGATCGCCGGCCGGTGGTGCGGTGCAGCGCGTCACGCACGGTGAGCAGCCATGTGCGCGACTCCTCGATGCCGCTGGAGTGCGGCCAGTCGGCCACCCACGACGCGGCCACGGCGCGCAGCACGATGGTGTCGCGCAGGCCCCCGTAGGAGTCGACGAGGTCGGGTTCAAGAAGGTAGGCCAGCTCGCCGGAGCGCTCGGCCCGGTCGTTGACCACCTGATGAAGGCTGGGCAGGCGTTTGGTCGCCCCGCGTCGCCAGTCGGCGAGGTTGCGCTCGGCCAGGGCGGCGGTGACCTCCGGGTCACCGGCGACGTGGCGGGCGTCGAGCAGTCCAAGAGCAACCTTGAGGTCGTCGCGGGCCACCGCGGCTGCCTCGTCCAGGGTGCGCACAGAGTGGTCCAGGGGCACCTTGGAGTCCCACATCGGGTAGAACACGGAGTCGGCCACCGCGCTCACCTCGGCAGTCGAGGCGGCCCCGTCGTGCACAAGGACCACGTCGAGGTCACTGCCCGGCAGCAGCTCCCGTCGACCGTACCCACCGACTGCGACGAGAGCGACGCCAGGCGGAGCAGTCGAGCCGAGCAGGTCGCGCACCCAGCGGTCGGTGAGATCCGACAGCGCCTTGCGCCTGGCTGGCGCAGCGAGGTCGGTGGCCTCGACGACGGCCGAGCGCGCCACCCGAAATCGCTCGGTGAGCAGGTCGGGGCTGGCCCCAGAGGTCGATGCCTCCGGGGCCAGCCCCTGTGCTCCTGAAGTGGAACGGTCCATGGATGTGGGTGAGCAGCTCAGCCCTAGAGGGCCTCGACTCCCCGCTCCCCCGTCCGTACTCGAACCACGCCGTCGATCGGGGTGACCCAGACCTTGCCGTCGCCGATGCGTCCGGTCTGGCTGGTCTTCACGATCACCTCGACCACGTCATCGACGTCGGAGTCGTCCAGCAGCACCTCCAGGCGCACCTTCGGCACCAGGTCGACGGTGTACTCCGCCCCCCGGTAGACCTCGGTGTGGCCCTTCTGCCGGCCGTACCCGCTGGCCTCGCTCACGGTCATCCCGTGCACCCCGAACGACTCCAGCGCCGAGCGCACGTCGTCGAGCTTGAACGGCTTGATTACTGCGGTGACGAGCTTCACGCGTTCACCTTCCCCTCAGCTGGCGCGGACGCAGACGCGTGCCCGCTCTTGGTCAGCGAGCCACCCGTGTTGAAGAACTCGTAGGCGGTCTCGGCATGGGTGGTCATGTCGATGCCGGCGATCTCGTCCTCCTCCTTGATACGGAACCCGATGGTCTTGTCGAGCAGGGTTCCCAGGATGTAGGTGACGATGAACGAGTAGGCCAGCACGATCAGCGCGGCAGCAGTCTGGCGCGCCAGCAGGTCGCCGCTGGCGGCAATCCCGCCGAAGGTCTCCGACGCCAGCACCCCGACCAGGATGGAGCCGACGAGGCCGCCGACCAGGTGGACGCCGACGACGTCGAGCGAGTCGTCGTAGCCCAGCTTGTACTTCAGGCCCACAGCCAGGGCACACACGATGCCGGCGACGGCACCGAGGGCAATCGCTCCCAGCGGGCTCACGTTCGCCCCGGACGGGGTGATGGCCACCAGGCCGGCGATGGCGCCTGACGCCGCACCGAGCGTGGTGGCGGCCTTGTCGCGGACGAGCTCCACGACGAGCCAGCCCAGGATCGCAGCCGCGGTGGCCACGGTGGTGTTCAGCAGCATGACCGAGGCCACGCCGTCGGCGGCGAGCTCGGACCCGGCGTTGAACCCGAACCAGCCGAACCACAGCAACGCCGCACCCAGCACGACGAACGGAAGGTTGTGCGGACGCATCGGGTCCTTCCTGAAGCCGATGCGCCTGCCGAGGACGAAGACCAGGGCAAGGGCCGCAGCACCGGCGTTGATGTGTACCGCGGTACCGCCGGCGAAGTCGATCGGGTCGAGCGTCTCGCGGATCCACCCGCCGCCCCACACGTTGTGGGCGACCGGGAAGTAGACGAGCGTGACCCACAGGACGGTGAACAGCGCCCAGGTGCCGAACTTCGCCCGGTCGGCGATCGCGCCGCTGATCAGGGCCACGGTGATGATGGCGAACATCATCTGGAACCCGGAGAAGGCGAAGTCCGGGATGGTCAGGCCCTGGTCGAAGCTGTCGGCGGTCATGCCGGACATGCCCACCAGGTCGAAGCCGCCGATGAAGGCGCCCTCACCACCGAACGCCATGCTGTAGCCCCACAGCACCCAGACGACAGGAACCGTGGCGAGCGCGATGAAGCTCATCATCATCATGTTGAGCACGCTCTTGGCACGGGTCATGCCGCCGTAGAAGAACGCCAAGCCTGGCGTCATCAGCAGCACCATTGCGGCGCTGATGAGGATGAACGCGGTATCTCCCGCGCTGAAGTCCTCCATGTGCAACTCCCTCACTCACGGTTCGGGCTCCACGCCGGCTCCACTGCCGTGCGCAGGCACCCCCTACGTTGTCTGTGCCGAGAGGATTGACGAGGCGTGTTGCGCTGCGGTCGGTGTCGTGTTTCGTTTCCATGACAAGGCGCCGAGGGTGTTACGCCGACGTGAATTCAGGCGGTCTCGCCCGGTGTCGACAGGATCGAGTCGACGAACGCCTCGGCGTCGAACGGGGCCAGGTCGTCGGGGCCCTCGCCCAGCCCGACCAGCTTGACCGGCACTCCCAGGTCGCGTTGCACGGCGACCACGATGCCCCCCTTGGCCGTGCCGTCCAGCTTGGTCAGCACGATGCCGGACACGTCCACGACCTCACCGAACACGCGGGCCTGGCTGAGCCCGTTCTGGCCGGTGGTGGCGTCGAGGACGAGCAGCACCTCGCCAACGGGCCCGCTCTTCTCCAGGACACGCTTCACCTTGCCGAGCTCGTCCATCAGTCCCACCTTGGTCTGCAGCCGGCCCGCGGTGTCGACGATCACCACGTCGACGTCGTTCTCGATGCCCGCGCGCACGGCCTCGAAGGCAACGCTGGCCGGGTCGGCGCCCTCGTCACCGCGCACCGTCGGCACTCCGACGCGGTCTCCCCAGGTGGTGAGCTGGTCGGCGGCTGCGGCTCGATACGTGTCCGCCGCCCCGAGCATGACGTCCTTGTCCTCGGCGACGAGCACCCGCGCGAGCTTGCCGACGGTGGTGGTCTTGCCAGTGCCGTTGACACCGACGACCAGCAAGACGGCGGGCTGGTCAGCTCTGCGGGTGGTGGCCAGGGAGCGGTCCATGGACGGATCGACCAGGGCTAGCAGCTCGTCGCGCAGGATGGCGCGGGCCTGCTCCGGGGTGCGCGAGCCCTCGACCTTGACTCGGGTGCGCAGACTCTCCACGAGGTCGGTGGTGGCCGCCACCCCGAGGTCGGCCGTGAGCAGCATGTCTTCGATCTCTTCCCACGTGTCCTCGTCGATGGAGTCACGCGACAGCAGGGAGAGCAGGCCGAGGCCGAGCACGCTGCCGGAGCGGGCAAGGCGGGCCCGCAGTCGCACCATGCGGCCCTCGGCCGACTCCGGCCGCTCGACCTCGGGCGCGACCGGTGGTTCGAGCGTGCCGGTGCCGGGCACGTCCGGCAGGTCGATGGTCTCGACGCCGCGTCTGGGCGTGTCCAGTGGCTCACCGGCGTCGTCGCCGACACCGGGGGTGTAGTCGACCCCTGGGGCCGGCGGCGGCAGCTCGGTCGAGCGACGCCGTCGGGCACCAGTCACGACGAAGCCGACGAGGACGACGATCGCCAGGAGGGCGATGATCACAGCAAGTTGCGCGGTATCCACACCGAGAATCCTCGCAGAGGATTCCTACTCCTCCAGACGTCCGGCACGCAGGGTCAGCACGCGGTCCAGTGCCTGCCCGCTCACGTCGCGGTGCGTGATGAGCAGGACGGTGGCCTCGGTCGTCGTGGCCAGCAGGTCGTCCAGCAGACGGGAGGCGGTGGCCTCGTCCACGTGCTCAGTCGGCTCGTCCAGCACCAGCACCTCGACGTGCGCCAGAAGTGCCCGGGCCAGGGCGAGCCGCTGGCGCTCGCCGCCGGAGAGCTGTCCGCCGTGCTCTCCGACCATGGTGTGCCAGCCATCAGGCATGGCCTCGACGCTCGGCAGCAGCCGCGCGGCGCGCAACGCGGCGCGGATCTGCTCGTCGCTCGCCCCCGGCCTGGCCAGGCGCACGTTCTCGAGCACCGAGGTGTCGAACACATGGGCGTCCTGGGCGAGCAGGCCCACCCGTGTGCGCACCTGGTCGCCGTCCAAGCGCGCATACGGCGTGCCGTCCAGCGACACCGTTCCACCGGTGGGGGTGAGAAACTTGAGCAGCACGGCCGCGAGCGTGCTCTTGCCGACCCCGCTCGGGCCGAGCAGCGCCACGTGCTCGCGCGGGGTGAGCGTGAGATCGGCGTCGAGCAGCACCGTCGGGCCGTCGCTCGTCCACCGCGCCGACACGTCGTCGACCCTGACCACGCTGGGTGGTGCGGGCAGGGGGTCCGGGTCGATCGGCTCGACGACGGGAACCGGGGCGTCGATCACCTCGAACACCCGGGCGGCGGCCGCCCGCACTCGCGGCACCTGTTGGGCGGCGGGCGTGAGTGCGGCGACGAGCTCGAAGACCGCAAGCGGCGTGAGGACGACGACGGCCAGCGCCACGCCGCTCAGGGCGCCGTCACGAACGGCCGGAACGCCCAACCACAGCCCGGCCCAGACGGCCGCCCCCCCGGCGGCCGCGGCCACCGCCGCGCCGAGCCCGGCGCCGAACGCCGAGCGGGACTCGGCCCGCTGCAGCGCGGCGTCGTGCGCGCTCACCTGCGCCAGCGCGTTCTCGACCTGCCCGAACGCGGTCAGCTCGGCCGCGCCTGCCAGCGTGTCGTGCACCGCACTCGACACCGCGCCGCGCGCCGGAGCCACCCGCGCCTCGGCCCGGCGGGCCACCGTCAGCGCCAGCACCGGGGCCAGCGCGGCAGCCACCAGCATGGTGAGCAGCAGCACCAACGCAGCCGACGGCAGCAGCCACGCCATCAGCCCCACGGCACCGGCCCCCACGATGGCCGCGGTGCCGTAGGGCAGCAGCACGCGCAGCCACAGGTCTTGCAGCGTGTCGACGTCGCCCACGAGGCGGGCGAGCAGGTCACCGGAGCGGAACGCCGCCGAGCCGGTCGGTGCCAGGCGCTCGAGGCGCTCGTAGACCCCGACGCGCAGGTCACCGAGCCATCGAAAGGCGGCGTCGTGGCCGGCCAGGCGTTCGGCGTAGCGGAAGACGCCGCGAAAGATCCCGAAGGCACGCACCGCGACGATCGCGACCATCAGGAACAGCACGGGTGGCTGCTCGGCGGCCCGCGAGATCAGCCACGCCGAGGTCGCGGTCAGGGCGACAGCCGACCCGGCTGCCAGGGTGCCGGCGAGCAGCGCGAGAGCGAGCCGCCCGACGACACCGCGCGCGCTGGCCGCAGCGCGCAGCAGCGGGTCGCGCGTGGTGGCGCTCATCGGGCGTGCACCGACTCGGCAAGGCCCGCCTCGGGCGTGTCGTCGGAGGCGACGCCGACGCGCACGACCCGGTCGGCCCAAGCCAGCAGCTCGGGGCGGTGGGCCACCACGAGCACCGCTGCCCCGGCTCGGGCGCGGGCCCGCAGGGCGGCGAGAACCCGCGCCTCGGTAGCGGCGTCGAGGTCAGCCGTGGGCTCGTCCAGCACCAGCACGTGGGCATCGCGAAGCAGGGCACGGGCCAGCGCAACGCGGCGGCGCTGCCCGGCTGACAGCCCGACGCCCCCCTCGCCCACCGGCGTGGCCAGCCCGCGGGGGAGCTCGGCCAGCATGTCGTCGGCTGCGGCTTCGGCGAGCGCCTCGCGCATCCTGTCGTCGTCGGCGTCCGGACGGGCCAGGCGCAGGTTGTCGGCCAGGGTGGCTGCGAACAGGTGTGGTCGCTGGGGCGTCCACCCCACGTGTGCCCGCCACGAGTCGGGGTCGCACTCGGCCAGCGAGGTCTCGTGCCCGTCGGCGTCGAGCACGGCGATGCGCCCGTCCGCCAGCGGGACGAACCCCATGAGGGCGGCGAGCACGCTGGACTTGCCTCCCCCGCTGGGCCCGGCCAGCGCGACCACCTCGCCCCGGGCGAGGCTGAAGCTGAGCCCCTCCACCGCCGGCTGGTCGCGCCCCGGGTACTGCACCGAGACGTCGCGGAGCCGGACCGCAGCCGGGGTGGCCACGTCGGCTGTCCCCCGGTCCGGCAACGACGTCTCGATCACGTCGAACGCCTTCGTCGCCGCGGCCATGCCCTCGGCGGAGGCGTGGTAGTGCACGCCCACCATACGCAGGGGCAGGTAGGCCTCCGGTGCGAGGATCAAGATCAGCAGGCCGGTGTAGAGGTCCATGTCGCCCTCGGCCAGGCGAAGGCCGACGCCGACGGCGACCAGCGCCACCGACAGCGTCGCCAGCAGCTCGAGCACCAGCGCCGACAAGAAGGCCACGCGCAGCGTCGCCATCGTCGCGCGCCGGTAGTCGTCGGTGACCTGTCGGATGCTGGCGACCTGGGCCTTCGCCCGACCGAAGACCTTGAGCGTGGGCAGGCCGGCGACGACGTCCAAGAAGTGGTGGCCCAGCCGGGTGAGGGTTGACCACTGGCGCTGCGTGCGGGCCTGGGTCGCCTTGCCGACGAGCACCATGAACACCGGGATCAGCGGCAGGGTGAGCACGATCGTGAGCGTGGCCACCCAGTCCTCGGTGACGATGCGTGCGAGCACCGCCATCGGCACGATGACGGCGAGCACGAGCTGCGGCAGGTACTTGGCGAAGTAGCCGTCCAGGGCGTCGACCCCGCGCGTGGCCAACGTCGTGAGCTCACCGGTGCGCTGGCCGGACAGCCAGCCCGGACCGAGCCTCGTGGCTCGCTGCACCACCTGGTCGCGCAACGACGACTTCACCGACGCCGCGGCGCGGTGGGCGGCGGACTCCTGCAGCCACACCAGCACGACTCGGGCGGCGACGACGGCAGCGAGCCCGGTAAGCGTGCCCTGCAGGTCGGTGAGGTCCGCCCCGTCGATGAAGGCCGCGCTGATGCCGCAGGCGAGCAGGCCGGCCTGCGCGATCACCAGCAGCGCCTGGAGGACGCCGAGGCCGGCCGTGCCTCCGACGTACACCGCCGTCGCCCGCGCGTAGCGCAGCAGCCGGGGGTCGAGGGGCTTCACCGGAGCATTGTGGGTCTCAGCTGACGCGATCGGCGGTCCGCGAGGTGTCCTGGGCCTCGAACGCTTTCGCCTTGCGGTCGGCGTTGAGAGCGTCGTGCGGGTCGGGGATGTCGTCGACGGTGAGCCGTCGACGGAAGACCCAGTAGGTCCAGCCCTGGTAGAGCAGCACGATCGGAGTGAAGACCACCGCGACCCACGTCATGATCGTCAGCGTGTAGTCCGTCGACGACGCGTTGTCGATGGTGAGGTTGTACGCCGCGTCGATGCTGGACGGCATGACGTTCGGGTAGAGGTTGACGAACAGTGCCACCACGGCGAGGCCGAGGGTGAAAGCGGTGCCGAGGAAGGCCCAGCCCTCGCGTCCCAGTCGGTTGGCCACGAGCGCGCCCACCAGGCACACCGCTGCCAGCGCCGCGAGCACAGCGAACGCGGTGTCGGGGTTGATCGTGTACGTCCACGCCAAGAACGCGACTGCCAGCACGGCAGCCACCAGACCTACCCGTTCGGCGATCGCGCGGGCCCGACCGCGGATGTCGCCGTCGGTCTTCAGCGCGATGAAGATCGCGCCGTGGGTGACGAAGAGGGTCAGCGTCACCAGGCCGCCCAGCAGAGCGTAGGGGCTGAGCAGGTCGAAAAACGTGCCCACGTACTCGAGGCTGCCGTTGACCTCCTCGATCGGCACGCCCCGCACGATGTTGGCGAACGCGACGCCCCACAGCACAGCGGGCAGGACGGACCCGACGACGATCGCCTTGTCCCACCATGCCTTCCAGGGCGAGTCGGGCCGCTTGCCGCGGTACTCGAACGCCACGCCGCGGATGATCAGAGCGACCAGGATCACGAACAGGGCCAGGTAGAAGCCGCTGAACAACGTCGCGTACCACTCCGGGAACGCCGCGAACGTGGCGCCGCCGGCAACCAGCAGCCACACCTCGTTGCCGTCCCAGACCGGTCCGATCGTGTTGATCATGACCCGCCGCTCCTTCTCGGACCGGCCGAGCACGGGCAGCAGCACGCCGACCCCGAAGTCGAAGCCCTCGAGGACGAAGTAGCCGACCCACAGAACCGTGATGAGGATGAACCAGACGGTGGTGAGCTCCACAGCAGTGACTCCTGTTCCGCGCGCTCAGTAGGCGAAGGTGAGCGGACGCTCGCCGTCGTTCTCGTGGGTGTCGGAGGCCTCCCGGCTCACGTCCGGCAGACCCGCCTTGATGTAGTGCATGAGCAGGCCGATCTCGACGACGGCGAGTGCCCCGTAGAGCAGCGTGAAGCCGATCATGGTGGCCAGCACCTCGCCGGCCGACACAGTCGGGGACACCGCGAGCGAGGTGGGCATGAGCCCGAAGACGATCCACGGCTGACGGGCCATCTCGGTGAAGACCCAGCCGAACGAGTTCGCCAGCAGCGGCAGGAAGGGCAGCAGCAGCGCGGCGGCGACGGTGAAGCGGCCGGTACCCACACCCTTGGCCTCGGGGCCACGGATGGCCCACAGGATCCACAGGCCGATCGCCATACCGGCGAAGCCGAGCCCCATCATCAGGCGGAACGTCCAGTAGGCCACGGGGACGTTGGGCACGAAGTCCTGTCCCGGCACGATGTCACCGAAGCGTTCCTCATACTCGGCCTGCAGATCGTTGATGCCCTGGACCTCGGCGTTCCAGTCGCCGGTGGCCAGGAACGACAGAAGACCGGGGATCGCGATGATCTCGGTCGCCTCCGAGCCGTCCAGCGACCCGACGCTGAGCACGGAGAAGTCGGCAGGAGCGCCGGTCTCGTACCAGGCCTCAGCCGCCGCCATCTTCATCGGCTGCACCTCGGTCATGACTTTGGCCTGGACGTCGCCGGTCGCGACCACGCCGGCCCCGGCGATGAGCAGCGTGATGGCGCCCGCCTTGGCCGCCTTCTTGTACGTGCCCCGGTCGATGTCGGGACGCCGCGCCATCCGCCAGATCGCGACACCGGCCATGAACCCGCCCGCGGTCATGAAGGCCGCCGTGATCGTGTGCGGGAAGGTCACCAAGGTGACACGGTTCAGCAGCACGTCGGCGAAGTTGGTCAGCTCGGCCCGCCCGGTGTCGGGGTTGAACTCGTAGCCCACAGGGTTCTGCATCCAGGAGTTGGCCGCCAGGATGAAGTAGGCCGACAGCAACGTGCCGATGGCAGCGAGCCAGATCGTGGCCAGGTGCAGCCCCCGGCTCAGCCGGCCCCATCCGAAGATCCACAAGCCGAGGAACGTCGACTCCAAGAAGAACGCGGCAAGGCCCTCGATGGCCAGCGGGGCACCGAAGATGTCGCCGACGAAGCGGCTGTAGGTGGACCAGTTCATGCCGAACTGGAACTCCTGGACGATGCCCGTGACCACGCCCATGGCGAAGTTGATGAGAAACAGCTTGCCGAAGAACTTCGTCAGACGCAGCCACTCCTCATTGCCGGTGCGATACCAGGCCGTCTGCAACCCGGCCACCAAGAACGAGAGACCGATGGTGATCGGCACGAAGAAGAAGTGGTAGACGGTCGTGATGCCG
>CALOBR010000010.1:0-170389 GCA_942491665.1 Jiangellales bacterium | reverse complement strand
GTGCGCCAGAAAAAACTCAGGCAATGGTTTTTCCGGATCACCGATTATGCCGAGGACCTGTTGGCATATGCGACAAGCTCCCTGGCTGGCCGGAAAAAGTGACCACCATGCAGAAAAACTGGATCGGAAAAAGCGTGGGGGCAAAGATCCGGTTTTCCATTTTAAATCCTCCCCAGGGTGTTGACAAGGACATCACCGTATTTACCACGCGTCCGGATACCGTATTCGGGGCCACATTCATGTGCCTGGCGCCGGAACATCCCCTGGTGGACCTGTCCGGGGCACGGAACAAGAAGAGGCGGTCAGGGAATTTGTGGACCGCATCGCCAAGCAGGATGAACGCAACAGGGCACAGCGGAGGAGTATGAAAAAAGGGCGTGTTCACTGGAGCTTATTGCATCAATCCCGTAACCGGAAAGCGCATGCCGATTTATACGGCGAATTTCGCCCTGATGGAATACGGCACCGGCGCCGTCATGTCGGTTCCGGCCCATGATCAGCGGGATTTTGAATTTTGCGCAAAAATACGGTCTGGATATTATCGTCGTGGTGATCCAGCCCGAAGGGGAGGCGCTTGATGCCGCCAACCATGACCCAGGCCTATACAGGAGCAGGGGTATGATGGTCAATTCCGGCTAGTTTGACGGCATGGACAACACCGAAGCCAAGGAGGCCATCGCCGCCCTATCTGGAGAAAGCGCCTGGGCAGGGGGAAACCGTCAATTTCCGCCTGCGGGACTGGGGGATCTCCCGGCAACGTTATTGGGGAGCGCCCATTCCGATCATTCATTGCGCGGAGTGCGGCGCGGTGCCTGTTCCCGACGAAGATCTGCCGGTAGTGCTCCCCGTTGATATCGAGTTCCCCGCAAGCGGCAAATCTCCGCTGCCGGATCTTGACTGGTGGGTGAATGTGCCTTGCCCCCGATGCGGAAAACCCGCGCGGCGTGAAACCGACACCATGGACACCTTTGTGGAATCCTCCTGGTATTTGAGCGCTATTGCAGTCCCAGTTACGACAAAGGGCATGTTCGACAGGAAGGCCACGGATTACTGGATGCCCGTTGACCAGTACATCGGCGGCGTGGAGCACGCCGTTCTGCATCTGCTATACTCCCGTTATTTCACGCGGGTTCTTAAGGATTTCGGCCTGACAAATACAAGGAACCCTTTACCCGTCTGCTGACCCAGGGGATGGTTTGCAAGTGGAGACGGTTTCATGTCCTGAACACGGGTGTCTGTACCCGGAAGAAGCGGAGAGCACGGCGACAGACGACCTGTCGTTCAAATGCGGCAAAAAGCCCGTCATCGTGGGGCGTGTGAAAAAATGTCCAAATCCAAAATGTCATCGACCCCAATACCCTTCTAAAACGATACGGGGCAGACACCACCCGCCTGTTTTGTCTTTTGCAGCGCCGCCGGAAAGGGATTTGGAATGGAGCGAACAGGGTGTGGACGGAGGCTACCGCTTCCTGAACCGCGCGCGGCGGCTCTGTATGGCGCTGGCTTCGATAGAATCGATGGTGGGATGGCGTTCGACGGGGATGACGCCACTCTCGCGCCACCCATGCGGGCGCTTTTTAAAAAGGTCCACCAGACGACGCACAAAGTGACCCACGATATCGAGGACCGTTTTCACTTCAATACGGCGATCAGTGCTGTTATGGAGCTGGTCAATATGTTTTCCGGCGAGGCCATTCAACCGACGTCCGATGAAGAAGCCGGTGTCATTCGGTTAGGCCTGGAACGGATCGCGTTGCTCCTGTCGCCCATTGTGCCCCACTTTTCGGAGGAAGTCTGGGAGCTCCTGGGGCATGCCCCCAGCATCCTGCAGACGCCCTGGCCCTCTTATCGCGAAGCGGCGTTGGTTCGTGACGAATGGGTCATTGTCATTCAGGTCAACGGCAAACTACGCAGCCGCCTGACGGTCGACGCGGGGACGGACAAGGCCGTTATCGAAGAGATGGCGCTGGCCGATGAACGTACCCGCAAGTTCGTTGGGGATAAACCGGTGCGCAAAGTCGTTGTGGTGCCGGGCAAACTGGCGAACATTTACGGTGTAGAGGGCAGGTGGCCATGGCTAAACAGAGGAATGAGGCGACAGCTGGTCATTGCAATATGCTGGGAGGCGCCACGTGCCTGATCACATTGTTCGTTGCTGGTGATGATCAGCCTCAGCGGCTGTGGCTATCGTTTCAGCGGTGACCGGGATCCGGTAATCGACATCAAGACGGTGCACATTCCTCCCATGACCAATACCACCACCAAGGTGGGGATCGAGACCCGGTTTACCAATGATTTTATTTTTGAGGTGAATCGCAATGGGTATGCGGACGTGGTGGACCGGGACATGGCGGAAGCGGTGCTGACGGGTGTGATTCGTGATCTTCGGACTGGATCGGTGTCAAGACGCAGTATTTCGACGACCCTGGAGCGGCGGGTGAGTGTTACGGTTGACCTTTCTCTGAAAGACCGCAAAGGCAAGGTGCTCTGGCAGAGCAGCTTGAGTGACAGTGAGGAATATACGGTGCTATCGGATAAAACGAGTACGGAAGGCTGGCGACAACCGGGAAGCGGTGCCCCAGACCGGCCCACGCCGACAGGTGCGTCGCCTCGCCGGCGGCGTCGCGCACCAGGGTGATGGAGGCGAACGCGCCGACCGTGGCGATGCCGTAGGCCAGCAGGTAGAACAGCACAGCCGCCGTGCCGGCGGTGTCCGCGGACACGACGCCCACGAGCAAGAACCCGGCGTGCGCGATCGAGGAGTACGCGAGCATGCGCTTGACGTCGGTCTGGGTCAGCGCCAGCACCGAGCCGAGGAGCATCGTGACGGCGGCGACCACCCACAGCAGCACGGTCCAGTCGTCCACTGAGGCCCGTCGAGACCGACGTAGAAGACGCGCAGGAGGGCGACGAACGCGGCAGTCTCCGTGGCCGCAGCCATGAAGCCGGTCACCGGGGTGGGGGCGCCCTGGTACACGTCCGGGGGTCCAGAACTGGAACGGGACGGCGCTGATCTTGAACAGCAGGCCCGACGAAGACCAGGGGTGCCGACCAGCGAGCAAGCGTGTCGACGCCGACCCGGCCGCTGATGCCGGCGTCGATCTCGGTGAAGTTCAGCGAGCCGCGTGGCGCCGTAGAGGAGGGACGAGCCCGTACAAGAAGAAGGCGGACGCGAACGCGCCGAGCAGGAAGTACTTCAGCGACGCCTCCTGTGACAGCAGGCGGCGGCGGCGCGCGAGACCGGTGAGGACGTAGAGGGGCAGGGAGAGCACCTCGAGGGCCACGAACATGGTGAGCAGGTCGTTCGAGGCGACGAACATCATCATGCCCGCGGCGGCGAACATGGTGAGCGGGTAGACCTCGGTCTGAGGGCACACGCTGCAGGGTGAGCACGCGCTCGACCTCGCTGACCGGGCATCGACGCCACCGGCCGGGGTGAACGCGTCACCGGCGGGGCTTCGACCGAGCCGTTCGGCCATGTAGAGGTGCGAGACACGCTGAGCAGCGTGAAGAGTCGCGATGGCCGCCTGGGCGAACACGGTGGGCCCGTCGATGGCGAGCGCGCCGTTGAACGTGGTGATCGGGGTGTCCCCGATCGCAGCGATCGCCCACACGAGCGAGACGGTCAGAGCGACCACGGCCATCGAGACATGGACGAGCGCGCGCCGGCCCGCCGGGGCGAAGGCATCGACTCCGACGCCAATCACGGCGGCAGCGAACGTCGCGATGATCGGCACGATCGCGCCGAGCTCGAAGTCTGGCTGCGTGAACTCCTGAAGGACGATCACTCGTCGCCTCCCTCAGCCGCGAACACCGGTTCGGGGTCGCTTACGCCGACCTCGTCGAGCGTCTGCTGCGTGGCGTCGTCGACGGGGTCAAGCAGGACGGCCGGGGCGACACCGAGGGCGACCATCAGCACGAACAGGGGCGCCACCAGCACCACCTCGCGACCGCGTAGGTCGGGGGTGTTCTCGGTGTCCGGCGTGGTCGGACCGGTCATCGTCCGCTGGTACATGATCAGGATGTAGAGGGCGGACAGCACGATGCCGAACGTGGCGACGGCGGCAGCCACCTGGTAGCGACTGAACGTGCCGACGAGCACCATGAACTCGCTCACGAAGGTCGCCAGGCCCGGCATCGCCAGCCCGGAGAGACCCGCGACCAGCAAGAACCCCGCCAGGATTGGCGCGGGCTTCTGCAGCCCGCCGTAGTCGGCCAGCTGACGCGAGCCGCCGCGTGCGATCATGAACCCGGCGACGAGGAACAGCGCCCCGGTCGAGAGCCCGTGGCTGACCATGTAGAACGTCGCGCCCGTGGTCGCCTGGCTGGTGAGGGCGAAGATGCCCAGCACGATCACGCCGAAATGGCTGATCGAGCTGAAGGCGATGATGCGCTTGATGTCGGTCTGCCCGATCGCGACGAGCCCTCCGTAGATGATGCTGATCACCGCGAGCGTCACCACGACCGGCGCGAACGTACGTGACGCGTCCGGGAAGAGCGGCAGCACCAGCGCGACCATGCCGAACGTGCCGACCTTGTCGACGACGCCGGAGAGGTAGGCAGCCTGGGACGGCGTGGCTTCGGTGGCGGCGTCAGGCAGCCACGTGTGCAGCGGCCAGAGCGGGGCCTTGATCGCGAAGGCGATCATGAAGCCGAGGAACAGCCATCCCTGGACGGTGCTGTCGATGTCGAGCGCGACGAGGTCGGCCAGCAGGAACGACCGCTCGCCGGGGGGCGCCTGAAGGTACAGGCCGATCACCGCGGCCAGCATGACCAGGCCACCGGCCAAGTTGTAGAGCAAGAACTTCATGGCCGCGTACTGGCGCTTGTCGCCGCCATACACCCCGATGAGGAAGTACATCGGGATGAGCATCGCCTCGAAGAGGATGTAGAACAGCAGCACGTCGGTGGACAGGAACGCACCGACGGTCATGGCCTGCAGCACGAGCACGAGGGCGTAGAAGGCCTTGACGCTGCGTCCGGAGCCGTCCGCCTCGTTCCACATGGCGCCGAGGACGACCGGGGTGGCGACAGCCGTCAGGGCGATCAGCGCGAGAGAGATGCCCGACAGGCCCAGGGACCAGTAGAGGCCGAAGGGGGCGATCCAGCTGACCTGCTCGGTGAGCTGGTAGAGCGGGCCGCCGAGCTCGAACTGCAGCGCAGCGAGAACCGTGAGGCCGAGTGTAACCAGCGACGCCGCGATGGCCGTGAGCTTCGCGGTACGGTCGCTGGGCACGAGGGCGGTGATGAGCGCGCCGAGCAGCGGCACGACCACCAGGGCAGTCAGCACGGGGAACGTCACAGCCTTCCTCCCATGAGGAGCAAGGCAGCGATGACGACCACCGCGCCTGCCAGCATGGACAACGCATACGACCGGACGAACCCGGTCTGGATGGCCCGGCTGCGCGCCGAGAGCCCACCGATGCCGGCCGCGGTGCCGTTGACGGCCCCGTCGATGCCCTTGCTGTCGATCCAGACGAGCGTGCGGGTGAGGTACTGACCAGGACGCATGAACACGGCCTCGTTGAACCGGTCGCCGTACAGGTCGGCACGGGCCGCCCGGGTGAGCGCCGAGCCGGCCGGCGGGGTGACGGGTATCGGGTCACGGCCGAAGATCAGCCACGACCACACGACGCCGATGGCGACGACGGCCATCGTGATCAGCGGGTAGGCGATGGTCGGCAGGATGTGCTCGGACTCCACATACCCGGTCGCCGGCTCCAGCCACGGCTCGATGCCACCGCCGGGGAGGAAGCCCAGCTCCAAGGCGCCGCCCAGTGCCGACAGCGTGGCCAGCGCCACGAGGGGACCGACCATGATCGGTGGCGACTCGTGGGGATGGGCGTCGTCGCGCCAGCGCTTGTCGCCGAACCAGGTCATGAGCATCACGCGCGTCATGTAGAAGGCGGTGATGCCGGCACCGATCAACGCGGCGACGCCGGCCACGATGCTGGTGTCGAACGCGACCTCGATGATCTTGTCCTTCGACCAGAAGCCGGAGAACGGTGGGACGCCGATGATGGCCAGGTAGCCGACGGTGAACGTGACGAACGTCCACGGCATCACCTTGCGCAGCGCGCCGTAGACGCGCATGTCGACCTCGTCGTTCATGGCGTGCATGACCGATCCGGAGCCGAGGAAGAGGTTGGCCTTGAAGAAGCCGTGCGCGATGAGGTGGAAGATGGCATAGACGTAGCCGACCGGGCCGAGGCCGGCGGCCAGCATCATGTAACCGATCTGGCTCATCGTCGAGGCGGCCAGGGCCTTCTTGATGTCGTCCTTGGCCGTACCGATGATCGCCCCGAAGATCAGCGTGACCGTGCCGACCACGACGACGGCGTTCTGCGCGACAGGTGCGGCCTCGAAGATCGGGCCGGAGCGCACGACGAGGTACACCCCGGCGGTGACCATGGTGGCGGCGTGGATGAGAGCCGAGACGGGGGTCGGGCCCTCCATCGCATCGAGCAGCCACGACTGCAGCGGCACCTGGGCAGACTTGCCACAGGCTGCCAGCAGCAGAAGCAGGCCGATCGCGGTCAGCCAGCTGGTCGACATGCGATCGGCGGCTCCGGTCACGGCCAGGATCTCGCTGGTGCCGACCGCGGCGAACGAGGCCATGATCGCCAGCGACATCCCGACGTCGCCGACCCGGTTCACCACGAAGGCCTTCTTCGACGCGGTCGCTGCCGACGGCTTGTGCTGCCAGAAGCCGATCAGCAGGTACGACGCCAGGCCGACACCCTCCCAGCCCACGTAGAGAATGAGGTAGTCGTTGGCCAGAACCAGCAGCAGCATCGCCGCGACGAACAGGTTGAGGTAGCCGAAGAACCGCCGCCGGCGCGGGTCGTGCTCCATGTAGCCCATGGAATAGACGTGGATGAGCGTGCTGACACCGGTGATGAGCAGCACGAAAGCCATCGACAGCGGGTCGAGCAGCAGGCCGACGTTCACCTCGTAGCCGCCGACCGCGAAGAACTGGTAGAGGATCTGCTCGATCGCCCGGTCCTCGGCGTCGCGACCGGCCTCGGCGAAGAAGAGGAAGGTCGCCACGATGAAGGACGACAGCACGGTCAGCGTGCCGAGCACGTGACCCCAGCTGTCGCCGCGCTTGCCGACCAGCAGCAAGACCACAGCCCCCGCCAGGGGGAAGGCGATGAGCAGCCACATCAGGGAGAAGATCCCCTCGGCAGCAGCTGGTACCTGCTCGCTAGCGAGCAGCCCGTTCAACACGGTCACGTGGTCACCCTCACGTCCGTCGCGCTACAGCTTCAGCAGACTGGCGTCGTCGACCGAAGCCGAGCGTCTACTGCGATAGATCATCATGATGATCGCCAGCCCGACCACCACTTCTGCTGCGGCGACCACCATCACGAAGAAGGCGGTCACCTGCCCGTCCAGCGTCCCGGATGTGCGCGCGAACGTGACGAACGACAGGTTCGAGGCGTTCAGCATCAGCTCGACGCTCATGAAGACGACGAGGGCGTTGCGACGCACGAGCACCCCGACCGCTCCGAGGCTGAAGAGGATCGCCGACAAGACGATGTAGTTGCTGGGGTTCACTTCTCCTCCCCCTCCTCGTCGAGGGCCTCGCGGGCCCGCAGCACCCTCGAGTACGAGGCCTCGCTCGGCGTGCCGTCGGGGAGCAGCGCCGGGGTGCCCACCGCGTTGTTGCGGGCGAGCACGCCCGGAGTCGGCAGGCCCGCGGCGTTGCTGAAGTCGCCGTCGGCCGGACGGAACCGCTCGATCGAGAGGACTCTCTGGCTCTTCTTCGGAAAGACCTTGGGCGTCAGCGCGAGCACGAGCGCGCCTACCGCCGCCGTGATCAGCAAGGCGCTGGTGGCCTCGAAGGCGAAGAGGTAGTCGGCGAAGATCAGGTCGGCGAGGCCCTCGACGTTGCCGATCGGGTTGAGCTCGGCGGTCGACACCGCGGCGGGGATCACCGCCCGAGTGATCGCGCTGATGAGGACGAACGCAAAGCCGAGTGCCGCGAGAAGCGCAGCGACCCGTTGCCCGCGCAGGGTCTCGACCAGGGAGTCCGAGGAGTCGACGCCGACGAGCATGATGACGAACAGGAACAGCATCATGACGGCGCCCGTGTAGACGATCACCTGGACCACGCCGAGGAACGGTGCGTCCGAGGCGATGTACAGGATGGCCAGGCCGATCATCGTCACCGCGAGCCAGAGCGCGGAGTGCACGGCCTTGCGCGACATGACCAGCCCGAACCCACCGATGACGGTGATGGGCGCGACGATCCAGAAGGCGACGGCTTCGCCGGTCATGACGACTCACCCGCTCCCAAGAAGTAGTCCTTCTCGGTGTCGCCGAGCCGGCGTGGGTGCGGCGGCTCTTCCATGCCGGGAAGCAGGGGCGCCAATAGGTCGTGCTTCTCGTAGATCAGGCTGGCGCGGCTGGTGTCGGCCAGCTCGTACTCGTTGGTCATGGTGAGCGCCCGCGTCGGGCACGCCTCGATGCACAGGCCGCAGAAGATGCAGCGCAGGTAGTTGATCTGGTAGACGCGGCCGTAGCGCTCGCCCGGGGAGAACTGCTCCTCCGGGGTGTTCGAGGCGCCCTCCACGTAGATGGCGTCGGCCGGGCACGCCCAGGCGCACAGCTCGCAGCCCACGCACTTCTCCAAGCCGTCCGGCCAGCGGTTGAGCTGGTGCCGGCCGTGGAACCGGGGGGCCGTGGGAACCTTCTGCTCGGGGTAGGACTCGGTGACGACCTTCTTGAACATCGTCCGGAAGGTGACGCCGAAGCCGGCGACGGGGTCGAGGAACTTAGGCACGCTGGTCCTCCCCCTTCGTCTGCGCCGGTAACGGCGGCACAGGGTAGCCGGGCGCGAGGGACTGCTCGTCGTGCGGCTGCTCGCTCACCGGTCCGCCGCGGCGGCTCCATGGCAAGAAGCTCACGATCACCAGCCCGACGGCGATCCCGGCCACCACCACGATCAGCTGGGTCTGGCCGACCTCGCCACTGGCCAGACGCAAGCCGGCGACCATGAGGATCCAGACGAGCGAGACGGGGATGAGCACCCGCCAGCCCAGCGCCATGAACTGGTCGTAGCGCAGCCGGGGCAGCGTGCCGCGCAGCCACACGAACCCGAACAGCAGCGTCAGCACCTTGGCCAAGAACCAGAAGAAGCCGAGCCAGCCGCCGTCGGGCAGGCCGAACGGCGCGGTGTAGCCGCCGAGGAACACGGTGACGGCCAGCGCCGACACGTTCACCATCGCGACGTACTCGGCGAGGAAGAACAGCGCGAACTTCAGCGAGGAGTACTCGGTGTGGAAGCCACCGACCAGCTCGCCCTCGGCCTCGGGCAGGTCGAAAGGCGCGCGGTTGGTCTCCCCGACCATCGACACGAGAAAGACCAAGAAAGACGGGACGAGAGCCACGGCGAACCAGAGCTGCTCCTGGGCCTCGACGATGCGGCTGGTCGACATCGAGCCGGAGTACAGGAACACCGCCACCAGCGACATGCCCATCGCCAGCTCGTAGGAGATGACCTGGGCCGTGGAGCGCAGGCCGCCGAGCAAGGGGTAGGTCGACCCGGACGCCCACCCGGCGAGCACCAGCCCGTACACGCCGACTGCGGTGACGGCGAGGATGTAGAGGACGGCCACTGACATGTCGGTCAGCTGCAGGCGCGTGGTGACCCCGAACATGCTGACCTCACCGGCCATGGGGATGACCGCGAAGGTAAGGAACGCGGTGACCACCGAGATGAACGGGGCCAGCCAGAACACGAACTTGTCGGCGTTGCGCGGGACGACGTCTTCTTTCAAGGCCAGCTTCACGCCGTCGGCAAGGCTCTGCAGCAGACCGAACGGGCCCACCCGGTTGGGGCCGACACGGTGCTGCATGCGGGCCACGACACGGCGCTCGGCCCAGACGTTGAAGAGCGTGAAGACGACGAGCAGCACGAAGATGAAGAGCACCTTGATGGCGATGATCCACCAGGGGTCGCTGCCGAAGCCTTCGATCGCATCGGGGTTCATCGGGCACCTCCTGCGCTCAGCGTCACCGGGCTGCCGGCCGTGGCCCCGAGGTCGACATGCACCCGGCTGCCGGGGGAGTTCATCGGCACCCACACCGCCTCGTCGGGCATGTCGGTCACCTCGACCGGCAGCGTGATCGAGCCGGCCGACGTGGTGAGCGTGAGCGTGTCACCGTTCTTGGCTCCCACAGACTCTGCGGTGCTCGCTGACACGCGTGCGAGCGGAGCGGGGGCCGTGCCCGCGAGGTTCGGCTCGCCGTCCTGCAGCCGACCGAGGTCGAGAAGCATGCGCCACGTGGCGAGCACGGTGCCGGTCGGCAGGGCTTGCGGGGCGTGGGCGGGCGGTGCGCTGCGTTCGCCGTCCCAGGCTCCGAGCTCGTCGAGCTCATGGCGGGCGGCACCGACCTCGACCGTGCCCAGCGCGACGCCGAGCTCGGTCGCCAACGCGTCCAGCGCCCAGGCGTCGCTGCGGTGGGTCGATCGCACGGCCGTCTCGAACGAGCGGGGGCGTCCCTCCCAGTCGAGGAACGTGCCGTCCTTCTCGACGGTGGCTGCCACCGGCAGCACGACGTCGGCGTGCTCGTGGACGTCGCTGGCGCGAATCTCGAGGCTGACGGTGAAGGCACGCGACGCAGCGTCGGCCACCAGGTGCGGGCTCGGCATGTCGGCGGGTTCGATGCCGCCGAGGACGAGCGCTCCCAGCGAGCCGGCGGCGGCCGCGGCCAGCATGGCAGCGGTGTCGAGGCCCGGCTCGCCCGGCAGCGACTCCACGCCCCACGCGGCGGCGACATCGACGCGGGCGACGGGGTCGGTGACCGGGCGACCGCCCGGCAGCAGGGTCGGGAAGGCCCCGGCGTCCAGCGCACCCCGCTCCCCCGCGCGGCGCGGCACCCAGGCGAGCCCCGCACCGGTGTTGTGCGCGAGGGCAGACGCGGCGGACAGCCCGCCGGCGACCCCGGCGAGGCGTTCGCCGACCAGGATCACCGCGCCGGGCTCGCGCAGTTGCGCCGCCACGTCGTCGGGCAGGGCAGACAGCACGCCTGCCTCGGTGCCGGGGACGGCGGTGACCAGGGTGGCGTCCATCTTCTGCGACCCACGGCTGGCGAAGGGCGCGACGGTGGCAACCCGCGTGGTGCCGGCCCGGACAGCCTTGCGAAGCCGCAGGTAGACGATGGGCGACTCCTCCTCCGGCTCGAGACCGACGAGAAGGACGAACGGGGCCGACGCCAAGGTGGCGTAGGAGACTCCACTGTCGGGGGTTGTGCCCACCACGTGGGCGGCCAAGAACTGTGCCTCCTCGTCGGTGTGCTGACGAAAGCGAAAGTCGACGTTGTTGGTGCCCAACGCCACCCGGGCGAACTTGCCGTAGGCGTAGGCGTCCTCGACGGTGACGCGGCCGCCGGTGAGCACGCCGACGCCCCCGGCCGCCCGGAGCCCGTTGGCCGCGACGCGCAACGCCTCCGGCCACGAAGCCGGCACGAGCGCGCCGGCCCGGCGCACCAGCGGGTGCGTCAACCGGTCGTCAGCGGTGGCGTAGGTGAACGCGAAGCGGCCCTTGTCGCAGTTCCACTCCTCGTTGACGGCGTGGTCCTCACCGGCGAGCCGGCGCATCACCTTGTTGCGCCGGTGGTCGGTGCGCTGGGCGCAGCCGGAGGCACAGTGCTCACAGGCGCTCGGCGTGGAGACGAGGTCGAACGGGCGCGCCCGAAAACGGTACGTAGCGCTGGTCAGCGCGCCGACAGGGCAGATCTGGATCGTGTTGCCGGAGAAGTAGCTCTCGAACGGCTCGTCTTCATAGATCCCCACCTGCTGCAGCGCGCCCCGTTCGAGCAGCTCGATGAACGGGTCGCCGGCCACCTGGTCGGAGAAGCGGGTGCACCGCGCACAGAGCACGCAGCGCTCGCGGTCGAGCAGCACCTGGCTGCTGATGGCGATCGGCTTGGGGTAGGTGCGCTTCTCGCCGTCGAAGCGGGCCTCCGGCCGGCCGTTGCTCATGGCTTGGTTCTGCAGCGGGCACTCCCCCCCCTTGTCGCAGATCGGGCAGTCGAGCGGGTGGTTCATCAGCAGGAACTCCATGATTCCCTGCTGGGCCTTGTCGGAGACCTCGCTGGTCAGCTGGGTCCTGACCTGCATGCCCGGCGTGACCGGGATCGTGCACGAGGCCTGCGGCTTGGGCATCCACCGCAGGTTGCCCTCACGGTCGGGCATGCCGATCTCGACCAGGCACTGTCGGCAGGCGCCCACCGGGTCGAGCAGCGGGTGGTCGCAGAACCGCGGGATCGCAATGCCGAGCTGCTCAGCAGCTCGGATCACCAGCGTCCCCTTCGGCACGCTGACCTGGTACCCGTCGATGGTCAGGGTGACGAGCTCGTCGACCTCGCTCATACGGCAACTGCCTCCAGGGCCGAGCGTTCGTAGGGAAAGAGGTCGCTGGCCGCGGTGTGGGTGCCCGCCTCGAACTCGTCCCGGAAGAACTTGATCGCGCTGGTGACGCAGGCGGACGTGCCATCGGCGAGGGCGCAGAACGAGCGCCCGGCGATGTTGTCGCACAGGTCGAGCAGCGTGTCGACGTCCTGCTCGCTCGCCGTTCCGGCCTCCATGCGACGCAGGATCTGCACGAGCCACCAGTTGCCCTCGCGGCACGGCGTGCACTTGCCGCACGACTCGTGCTTGTAGAACTCGACCCAGCGCAGGGTCGTACGCACCACAGACGTGGTCTCGTCGAAGATCTGCAGTGCCTTGGTGCCGAGCATCGAGCCGACCCCGGCCATGCCCTCGTAGTCCAGCGGCACGTCGAGGTGCTCAGCGGTGAGGATCGGGGTGCTGGAGCCCCCGGGGGTCCAGAACTTGAGCTCGTGGCCCTGGCGAACGCCGCCGGCGAGGTCGAGAAGCTCTCGCAGCGTGATGCCGAGCGCGGCCTCGTACTGCCCGGGGCGCGTGACGTGGCCCGACAAGGAGTACAGCGTGAAGCCGGGCGACTTCTCGCTGCCCATCGAGCGGAACCAGTCACGGCCGTTGCGCACGATGGCCGGGACGCTGGCGATGGACTCCACGTTGTTGATCACCGTCGGGGACGAGTACAGACCGGCGACGGCCGGGAACGGGGGACGCAGGCGCGGCTGGCCACGACGTCCCTCCAGGGAGTCCAGCAGCGCCGTCTCCTCCCCACAGATGTAGGCCCCGGCACCCGCGTGCACCACGACGTCGAGGTCGTAGCCGGTGCCGAACAGGTCGCGACCCAGGTACCCGGCCGCGTACGCCTCCTCGACCGCGGCGCGCAGCCGCCGGATGACGTGCAGAACCTCGCCACGGACGTAGATGAACGCCTGGTGCGCCCCGATGGCGTAGGAAGAGATGATGATGCCCTCGACCAGGGTGTGCGGGGTGGCCATCATCAGCGGGATGTCTTTGCAGGTGCCCGGCTCGGACTCGTCGGCGTTGACCACGAGGTAGGTCGGGTTCGGGCTGTCCTTGGGGATGAAGCTCCACTTCATGCCGGTGGGGAAGCCGGCTCCGCCTCGGCCGCGCAGCCCGGCGTCCTTGACCATGTCGATGAGGTCGGCCGGCTCACGAGCCAGCGCGGTGCGGGCGGCCTGGTAGCCACCGGTGCGCTCGTACCCTGCCAAGGTGAAGGCGTCCGGGTCGTCCCAGTGCGCCGACAGCACCGGGAGGAGGTGAGGGGAGGTGGTGCTCACGCGTATCCCTTCTCGGCGGAGTCGCGGCCACGAGCGATGGCCAGGCCGCGCAGGGACGCGTCCCCGGCTGCCGGACCCTCGTTGGCATGGGAGTCGTTGAACCCGGCGATCACGCGCTGGGCTTCTTTGAACGTGCAGATGCGTGCGCCCCGGGTGGACTCGACGTCGTCGCCCGCGCGCAGCGCATCGACCATCTCGACGGTGGACTGCGGCGTCTGGTTGTCCATGAACTCCCAGTTGACCATCACGACCGGGGCGTAGTCGCAGGCCGCGTTGCACTCGACCCGTTCGAGGCTGATGGCGCCGTCCTCGCTGACCTCGTCGTGGCCGATGCCGAGGTGCTGGCTCACCCCCGCCCAGATGGCGTCACCGCCCATCACCGCGCACAGCGTGTTGGTGCACACGCCCACGTGGTACGTGCCCATGGGGTGGCGCTTGTACATCGTGTAGAACGTCGCGACGGCAGTGACCTCGGCGGCGGTGATGCCGATCTCCTCGGCGCACATCTCGATGCCGGCGGGTGTGACGTAGCCCTCGTAGGACTGCACCAGGTGCAGCATCGGCAGCAGCGCGCTGCGCGGCTGCGGGTAGCGCGCCATCAGCTCGCGCATCTCAGCCCGCGTCGTCTCGGTCAGCTCGCTCACCGGTCGACCCCTCCCATGACCGGGTCGATCCCGGCGACGGCGACGATGATGTCGGCTACCTGACCGCCCTCGGACATCGCCGCCACAGCCTGAAGGTTGTTGAACGACGGGTCGCGGAAGTGGGCACGCCACGGGCGGGTGCCACCGTCGGAGACCACGTGCACGCCAAGCTCGCCGCGCGGGGACTCGACCGCGCTGTAGACCTGCCCGGCTGGGACGCGGAAGCCCTCGGTCACCAGCTTGAAGTGGTGGATGAGCGCCTCCATCGACTCGCCCATGATGTGGCGGATGTGCTCCATCGAGTTGCCCATGCCGTCCGAGCCGATCGACAGCTGAGCCGGCCAGGCGATCTTCTTGTCCTCGACCATCACCGGGCCGGGCTCGGCGAGGCGCTCGACGCACTGCTCGACGATGCGCACCGACTGGTACATCTCGTCAACGCGGATGCGGAAGCGGCCGTAGGAGTCCATGGAGTCGCGCGTCGGCACGTCGAAGTCGTAGGTCTCGTAGCCGCAGTACGGCTGAGACTTGCGCAGGTCGTGCGGCAGGCCGGTGGAGCGCAGCACCGGCCCGGTCATGCCAAGCGCCATGCAGCCCGCCAGGTCGAGGTAACCCACACCGACCGTCCGTCGCTTGAAGATGGGGTTCTCGTTGCAGAACTTTTCGTACTCGGGCAGATATTGCTTGAGCCAGGCGACAGCCTCACGGACCTTGTCCAGGCCCTCCGGCGGAAGGTCTTGGGCCACTCCGCCCGGCCGGACGTAGGCGTGGTTCATGCGCAGCCCGGTGAGGTCTTCGAACAGGTGCAGCAGCACCTCGCGCTCGCGGAAGCCGATGGTCATGACCGTGAGCGCGCCGATCTCCATGCCGCCGGTGGCGATGGCCACGAGGTGCGACGAGATGCGGTTGAGCTCCATCATCATCACGCGGATGACACTGGCCCGCTCAGGGATCTGGTCGGTGATGCCGAGCAGCTTCTCGACGCCGAGCACGTACGCGGTCTCGTTGAAGAACGGCGAGAGGTAGTCCATGCGGGTGCAGAACGTGACGCCCTGCGTCCAGGTGCGGTACTCCATGTTCTTCTCGATGCCGGTGTGCAGGTACCCGACGCCGGCGCGGGCCTCGGTGACGGTCTCGCCGTCGAGCTCGAGGATCAGGCGCAGCACGCCGTGCGTGCTGGGGTGCTGCGGCCCCATGTTGACCACGACGCGTTCGTTGCCGACGATCTCGGCAGTCATCGCGTCCCAGTCCTGGCCGCTGACGGTGTAGACGGGGCCCTCGGTCGTCTCGCGGACGCCGGCGGTGTAGGTCGGCTGAGTGTCGGTCATCAGGAGTACTTCCTCCGCTCGTCCGGCGGCGGGATGGTGGCGCCCTTGTACTCGACCTCGATGCCGCCGAGCGGGTAGTCCTTGCGCTGCGGGTGGCCGTCCCAGTCGTCGGGCATCTCGATGCGGGTGAGGGCGGGGTGGCCGTCGAAGATCAGGCCGAAGAAGTCCCAGGTCTCACGCTCGTGCCAGTTGTTCGACGGGTAGACCGAGACGATCGACGGCACGTGCGGGTCGGTGTCAGGGGCCGTGACCTCGATACGCACGCGGCGGTTGTGGGTCACCGACAGGAACGGGTACACCGCGTGCAGCTCACGGTCGGTCTCGTCGGGGTAGTGAACGCCGTTGACGCCCATGCACATCTCGAAGCGCAGCGTTGGCTCGTCGCGCAGCGTGCGCACCACGTCCAGCAGCTTCTCGCGGCGGACGAAGACGGTGAGCTCGTCACGGTCGACGACCACCTTCTCGATGGCATCGTCGTTGGCGGCGTTGACAGTGTCGACGATGCCGTCGAAGTACGAGCCGTACGGGGCTGGCGTGCCGGCGATCAGGTTGGCAGGGTTCGCCACCCGGCGGACCAGACCGCCGAAGCCGCTGGTGTCGCCGGAGCCGTGGGCACCGAAGGCACCCCGGTCGGACGGGTGAGCCGGGAGCGGCTGGGGGGTCGACTCCTCGAGCTGCGTGTTCTCCTCGCTCATCTAGCGCAGCAGCCCCTTCATCTCGATGGTGGGCGTGGCGGCGAGCGCCCGCTGCTCCGCCTCGTCCTCCGCGGCGATGCGGTTCGGCCCCAGCGGGGTGTTCTGGATCTGGTCGTGGATCTTCAGGATCGCGTCCAACAGCATCTCCGGCCGGGGCGGACAGCCCGGCAGGTAGACGTCGACGGGGACGACGTGGTCAACGCCCTGGATGATCGCGTAGTTGTTGAACATTCCGCCGGACGACGCGCACACCCCCATCGAGATGACCCACTTGGGGTTGGGCATCTGGTCGTAGACCTGGCGGACGATCGGCGCCATCTTCTGGCTGACGCGTCCGGCGACGATCATCAGGTCGGCCTGGCGCGGAGACGCGCGGAACACCTCCATGCCGAAGCGCGAGAGGTCGTAGCGCGGCCCGCCGGTGGTCATCATCTCGATGGCGCAGCAGGCCAGGCCGAACGTGGCCGGCCACAGCGAGCCCTTGCGGAAGTACCCGGCCACGTCTTCGACCGTGGTGAGCAAGAACCCGCTCGGAAGCTTCTCTTCGATACCCATAGGTGGCTCTCTCTCCTGATCAGTCCCAGTCCAGGCCGCCGCGACGCCACTCGTAGACGTAGGCGACGGTGATGAGGACGAGGAAGAGGGCCATGGCGTAGAACCCGAACAGCCCGAGGGCGTCGAAGCGCACGGCCCAGGGATAGAGGAAGACGATCTCGATGTCGAAGATGATGAACATCATCGCCGTCAGGTAGTACTTGATCGGGAAGCGCCCACCTCCCTCGGCTTGCGGCGTCGGCTCGATGCCGCACTCGTAGGCGTCGAGACGAGCCCGGTTGAAGCGGCTCGGTCCGGCGAGCTTGCCGGCGACCAACGAGAAGAGAGCGAAAGCCGCCGCCAGGCCGGCGAGACCCAGCACGGGGACGAACGGGTTCACCATCTCCTCCAACAGGTCGTGAACGCCTTCACAAACTTCTCCACGCGCATCCTAGGTGGCCGAGGCCGATGCTTTCGAACGGGTGGCGCGATGGAGCACGACGATTCCGCCGCTGAGGTTGCGCCACGCCACCTCCTCCCAGCCGGACGTGCCGATGACGCGGGCCAGCGTGGGCTGGTCGGGCCAGTCCTGGATCGACTCGGCCAGGTAGACGTAGGCGTCCGGGGCGCTGGAGACGCGCCGGGCGATCGACGGGAGCGCACGCATCAGGTAGTTCTCGTAGACGGTGCGAAAGGTCGCGTTGGTCGGGTGGCTGAACTCACAGACCACGAGGGTGCCGCCGGGGCGCACGACTCGGGCCATCTCGGCCAGTCCGTCGGTGACCGACACCAGGTTGCGCAGCCCGAACGAGATGGTGACCGCGTCAAAGACCTCGTCGGCGAACGGCAGGCGCAGTGCGTCCGCGGCCACGAACGGCAGGTGCGCGCGTGCCGGTCGGCCGGCCTTGAGCATGCCGAGGGAGAAGTCGGCGGCCACGACGTCGGCGCCGACCGCGTGCAGCGCCTCGCTCGACGTCCCGGTGCCCGCAGCCAGGTCGAGAACCCGGTCGCCGATCGTCAGGTCGAGAGCGTCCACCACCTCGCGGCGCCAGCGACGGTCCTGCCCGGCCGAGAGCACGTCGTTGGTGAGGTCGTAGCGCTGGGCCACCGCGTCGAACATCGCAGCAACCTGCGACGGCTGCTTGGACAAGTCTGCACGCTGGCTCACCGCGCCAGGCTACGCATCAGAGCCGTAATCTTGCCCCTCGTGTCCGTCTCGGTCGAAGCTGTCGGTGCGCACCTCGTCGTGCGCAGCCGTCGGGTCGACGACCCGGGCGCGCTGCTCGACCTACTGCCGCGCGACGGCCTCGCGTGGGTCCGTCGGGGCGACGGGATGGTCGCCTGGGGCGAGGTCGCCCGCTGGCAGCTGAGCGGAGCCGACCGGTTCGCCGAGGCGGCACGCACGTGGCGAGACGCTGTGCGCGGCGCCGTGGTGCGCGACGACGTGCAGGTTCCGGGCTCGGGCCCGGTGGCGTTCGGGTCGTTCACCTTCGCCGACGCCGGCACGTCGGTGCTCGTCGTCCCCGAGGTCGTCGTCGGGCGCCGTGACGGGGTGTCATGGGTGACCACGATCAGCGCCGGTGACCGGGTGCCACCGATGTCGGCGCCCGAGCCGCGCGACCCACCGGTGTGCGCCGGAGCGGTCACGTTCGACGACGGCTCGCTCACGGCATCGGAGTGGCTGTCGGCGGTGACCACGGCCGTGGGGCGCATCACCGCAGGTGAGCTGGACAAGGTGGTGCTCGCCCGCGACGTGGTGGCGACGACCGAGCGCCCGTTGGACCCGCGGTGGCCGCTGGAGCGCCTCGCCGAGCAGTACCCGGGGTGCTGGACCTTTCAGGTGGACGGCCTGCTCGGCGCGACGCCGGAGATGCTCATCAGGCTGGAGAATGGCCTGGCCACCTCGCGCGTGCTCGCCGGCACCATCCGCCGCACCGGCGACGACGCCCACGACCTCGCGCTGGCCGCCTCGCTGGCCCGCTCGTCCAAGGACCACCAGGAGCACGAGTTCGCCGTGCGCTCGGTGGCCGACGCGCTGGCCCGGCACGGCACGCTCAACGTGCCGGAGACGCCGTTCGTGCTGCACCTGCCAAACGTGATGCACCTGGCGACCGATGTGACCGGGGTGGTGCACGACGGACGGACCGCGCTGGAGCTGGTGGCCGACCTGCACCCCAGTGCGGCGGTCTGCGGGACGCCGACCGGCACCGCGCGCGACGTGATCGCCGAGCTGGAGCAGCTCGACCGGGGGCGCTACGCCGGCCCGGTCGGCTGGATGGACGCCCGCGGCGACGGCGAGTGGGCGATCGCCCTGCGCTGTGCCCACCTGGAGGGGCCGAGTCGGCTGCGCCTCTACGCCGGATGCGGCATCGTGGCCGGGTCGAGCCCGCAGGACGAGCTGGCCGAGGCCGAGGCCAAGCTCACTCCGATGCGCGAGGCGCTTCAGTCGGCCCGACCGAGCGCGTAGACCGCCCGGGCCGCGCGCCAGTTGCCGGCCAGGCGCTGGTTGCGCAGGGGTCGGTGCTTCTCGTCCAGCAGCAGCCGGGAGCGCACGGCCATGCCCACGTCGTCGACCAGCGCCTCGGTGTCGGGCAGCGTGGACAGGTGGATGTTCGGCGTCTGGTGCCAGGGGTAGGGCAGCTCGGCCGACACCGGCATGCGCCCGGCCAGCAGCAGCTCGCTGCGGTGGCGCCAGTAGGCGAAGTTGGGCACCGACAGCACGCACCGGGGGGCGATGCGCGCGATCTCGGCCATCACGTGCCGCGGCCGGCGGGTGGCCTGCAGGGTCTGGCTGAGCACGACCACGTCGTAGGAGTTGTCGGCGAAGGCGTGCAGGTCGTGGTCGATGTCGAGGCTGAGGACGGCGACGCCACGGGACACCGCCGCCAGAAAGGCCGTCTGGTCGATCTCGACCCCGGTACCCCGGCAGCCTTGGGCGCTGAGGTGGGCGAGCAGGTCACCCGGACCGCAGCCCAGGTCGAGCACCCGCACGCCGGCGGGGACGAGGTCGGCGACGAGCGCGAGGTCAGGACGCACGCGATGCCCCCAAGAAGGCGGCCACGATCGCGTGGTACTCCGCAACCGGCAGCAGGAACGAGTCGTGCCCAGTAGGGCTGGGCACCTCGCGGAAAGTCACCGGCACCCCGGCATGCTCCAGCGTGCGCACGATGCGCAGCGAATGGGACGTGTCGAAGCGCCAGTCGGAGTCGAACGACACGACCAGCGTGCGGGTACCCGCGTTGGCCATCGCCGCGAGCTGGTGCTCGGCCTGGGCGAACGGGTCGTAGTAGTCCAGGGCGCGGGACAGGTAGAGGTACGACAGCGCGTCGAAGCGGGACAGGAACGATTCGCCCTGGTGGCGCAAGTAGCTCTCCACCTGGAAGTCGACGCCGAAGCCGAAGCGGGGCGTCGTCGCGTCCTGCAGGCGACGGCCGAATTTCTCCGTCATCGCAGCCTCGGACAGGTAGGTGATGTGCGCCATCATCCGGGCCACTGCCAGACCCACGTCGGGGCTGGCGCCGGTGCCGTAGTAGTGCCCGTCCTGAAAGTCCGGGTCACGCATGATCGCCTCGCGGGCGACAGCGGAGAAGGCGATGTTCTGCGCCGACAGTCGTGACGACGCCGCGACGACGACCGCGGAGGCGACCTCGTCGGGGGCCTCCATCGCCCACGACAGCGCCTGCATACCGCCGAGCGAGCCGCCGACGACGGCGTGCAGGCGCTGGATGCCGAGGTGTCGCATGAGCAGCCGATGCGTGGCGACCATGTCGGACACGCTGAGCAGCGGGAAGTCCATGCCGTACTGGCGCCCGGTCGTCGGGTCGACCGACGACGGGCCGGTCGTGCCTTGACAGCCGCCCAGCAGATTGGCGCACACCACGAAGAACCGGTCGGTGTCCAGCGGTCGGCCCGGGCCGATGATGTTGTCCCACCAACCTCGCCGCTTGGGATCGCCGTGGTGCCCGGCGGCATGGGCGTCACCGGTGAGGGCGTGGCAGACGAAGACGGCGTTGTCGCCGGTGAAGTGCCCGTAGGTCTCGTAGGCGACCTCGACGTGACCCAAGGTGCGACCGGACGTGAGACGCAGCGGGTCGTCCTCCGTGGTGAGAACTACCCGCTGCGTCTCGACGCGCCCGATCGACACCTGGCTACTGGACCTTCGCGGCCTTGGCGAGGGCCTGGTCGAGGTCGGCCAGCAGGTCGTCGACGTGCTCGATGCCGATCGACAGCCGCACCAGGTCTTCGGGCACGCCGGCCTTCTCCAGCTCGTCCGGGGTGAGCTGGCTGTGCGTCGTGGTCGCGTTGTGGATGGCCAGCGACTTCGCGTCGCCGATGTTGGCCAGGTGGCTGAACAGATCGAGGCTCTCCACGAACGCCCGTCCCCCGGCACGCCCGGTCTTGACCCCGAACGACACCAGGCCACCGTAGCCACGTCCGGTGAAGGTCGCGTCGGCCGTCGCCTTGTACGGGCTGGACTCCAGACCCGGGTAGCTCACCCAGGTCACGGCGTCGTGGGACTCCAAGAAGCGGGCAACCGCGAGCGCGTTCTCACTGTGCCGCTCCATGCGCAGGTGCAGCGTCTCCAGTCCCTGCAGGAACAGGAACGAGTTGAAGGGCGTGATGGCAGCGCCAGTGTTGCGCAGCAGCACCGTGCGCGCGCGGATGATGTAGGCAAGGTTGCCGACGGCCTCGGTCCACACGACGCCGTGGTAGGCCGGGTCGGGCCCGGTGAGGCCCGGGAACCGCTCGGCGTGGGCGGCCCAGTCGAAGGTCCCGGCGTCGACGATGACGCCGCCGATCGAGGTGCCGTGCCCGCCGATGTACTTGGTGGCCGAGTGCACCGACACGTCCGCGCCGTGGTCGAACACCCGGGCCAGGTAGGGAGTGGGCGCGGTGTTGTCCACGATCAGCGGCAGGCCGTGGGCGTGGGCGGCGTCGGCCCAGGCGGCGATGTCGACGACGTTGATCTTGGGGTTGCCGATCGTCTCGGCAAACACGAGCTTGGTGCGCTCGTCGACGACGTCGGCGAGCTGCTCGGGCTTGTCGGGGTCGACGAAGCGCACCTGGACGCCGAACTGCGGCAACGTGTGGGCGAACAGGGCGTAGGTGCCGCCGTACAGGGTGGACAGCGCGACGATGTTGTCACCGGCGTAGGTGAGGTTGAGCACCGCGTAGGTGATCGCGGACGACCCGGACGCCGTGGCGAGCGCCGCCACACCGCCCTCGAGGGCGGCGACGCGCGCCTCGAACACCGACTGGGTCGGGTTCATGATGCGCGTGTAGATGTTGCCGGGAACCTTGAGCGCGAACAAGTCAGCCGCATGGTCGGTGTCGTCGAAGACGTAGGACGTGGTCTGGTAGATCGGCACCGCCCGGCTGTTGGTCGCCGGGTCGGGCTCTTGACCCGCGTGAACTGCCAGGGTCTCGGGGTGGAAGGTGTCGGCCACGGTGTGTGGCTCCTCTCTGCCGCTCGCGGCGGCGTCGGGTCCCGGGGGTTCCGACGTGCGCCGGGAGCCTTGCGGAGCCCGTGGCACGACACATTCATCTTCCGCCGCAGCCCCCGGGACGAGAGCCTCGACGCTGGAGTTAGCACCTGCCGGCACGAGTGCCCGGTTGCTGCGGTGTCAGTGGGCCAGATCCCTCAACCGCTCGTGATGAACGTGCGAGGAGAACGCTAACCGATGGCGGCCGATGCGCAAGCACGCAGTTCGGCGTGCAAGGAACGGTTCGCAGCGCGGTCGGTGCGCACCTGGACGACCCGCAGTCCCCCCGCCGGCCGCAGTGCCTCGACGAGCTCGTCACGGGTGGTGACGCGGCGGTGCTCGACGCCCACCGCGGCGCACCAGCCGCCGATGTCGCCGCCGGTCGGGGTGGCGAACACCCGCTCGTGCACGCGTGCGTGCGCCGCATCGCCCGGCTCGAGCAGCCCGAAGATGCCGCCTCCGTCGTTGTCGACCACGACGAGGCACAGGTCAGGTCGCGGCTCGCTGGGGCCGACGAGCAGACCGGTCGCGTCGTGCCAGAACGTCAGGTCGCCCATGACCGCGTAGGTGGGGCTCTCGCTCGCGAGGGCGACCCCGACACCTGTCGAGATGGTTCCGTCGATGCCGGCGAGGCCACGGTTGGCGAGCAGCCTCAGGTCAGGACGGGGCGCGGCCACCAGGTGGACGTCGCGGATGGGCTGGCTGGCGCCGAGCAGCGCGGTGGCGCCACGCGGCAAGGCTGCCACGACGTCGGCAACGACCCCCGGCTCGGTGGGCCAATCTTTCTCCGCCAGATGGTCGCGCATGGCCATCCACGCCGCCGCGCCGGCAGCGCGCCACTGGTCGTTCCAGCCGTGCCGGGGCTCGCCGCGCGGCAGGATCGCGGGCGCGACGTACGCCGCGGCGTGGCCGGGGTCGGGCCACTGGGCATGCTTCCCGGGAACCACCACGACCTCGACGTCGGTGTCGCTCAGCAACCGCAGCACCGACCGCGACATGGTGGGTCGGCCGTAGACGACAACCCGCCCAGGGCGGTGGCTGCGCAGAAAGCGGTCGGTGGAGACGACGGCCGGGGCGGACGGGATGGCCGACGGCGCCCCCCAGACGCCTGAGGTGGGCTCGGCCAGCACCGGCCATCCTGCCCGGGCCGCAACCCGGTCGACCGCCGTCCCGGCACCGTCGCCGGCGACGATGACGGTGGGCGTGGACGCGGCCAGGCGCAGCGGGGTCCGGGGCTGCTGGTTGGCGGTGGTCGCCGACCAGGGTGCACCACCCGGTCGCCCCGGTGGCGTGGCTTGGGTGCCGGGTGTGGGCACAAGGGGGTCGGACAGCTCAAGGTTGAGGTGGATCGGTCCGGGCCTTTCTCCCGTCGAGACCCCCAGCCCGCGCGCGACGGTCGCGCGCCAGTACGCGCCCTTGGTGGGAAGCTCGGCGGTCAGCCGCGTCGACCAGCGCACGGACGAGCGCAGCAGGCCAGGATGGTCGGTGGTCTGGTTGGCACCGACACCTTGCAGCTCTGCGGGCCGGTCGGGGGTCAGCACCAGCAGCGGGAGACCGGAGTGGTCGGCCTCGCTGACAGCGGGGTGCAGGTTGGCGACTGCCGTGCCGGAGGTGCAGACGACCGGCACCGGTCGTCCGGTGGCCTTCACCAAGCCGAGGGCCAGAAAGCCCGCTCCCCGCTCGTCGATGCGCACGTGCAGGCGCAGCCTGGTGGCGGCGTCGGCCTCGACGAGCGCAAAGGCCATGGGAGCGCTGCGAGAGCCGGGGCTGAGCACCGCATCGGTGACTCCACCGCGCACCAGCTCGTCGACCACCGTGCGGGCGAGCTCGAGGCTGCCGGTCACGCGGCGGCCGCCACGACGCGTTCGAGGCGATCGACCCACCACCGGGCCCGGTCGTCGGCGACCGCCAGCTCGGCGAGACGTTGCTCGCTGACCTCGACGGGGCGCACGGCGACGGACCCGGCGTGCGGGACGAGGGGATCGTCGGTGACGTCGTCGGCGAGCAGGGCTGCGGTGCCGAGGCCGCAGGCGTAGGGCAGGTCGGGCAGGGCCGCGGCGAGAGCCACGCCGGTGGCAAGCCCGACGCTGCTGTCCAGGGCGCTGGAGACGACGACGGGCCGGTCGAGCAGGGAGACCAGCTCAAGAGCAGCATGCACGCCACCGAGGGGCGCCACCTTCACGATCACCACGTCGACGGCCTCGGCGGCGGCACGCGGGTCGGCCCCGAGGCGGATCGACTCGTCGGCCGCGACCGGCACGTCGACGGCTCGGCGCAGCCGGGCGAGGTCGTCGGCGTCCGCGCAGGGCTGCTCCACGTACTCCAGCCCTCCCGCTGCCGCGTCGTAGCCAGGCAGGCGGCGGCACGCGTCGTCGAGGTCCCAGGCGCCGTTGGCGTCGATGCGCACTCGGCCCTGCGGTCCCAAGGCGTCACGGACGGCGGCGAGCCGGTCGAGGTCGTCGGCCTCGCTCTGGCCCGCCTCGGCGACCTTGACCTTCGCCGTGGTGCAGCCGGCGAAGAGGGCCAGCACGTCGCTCACCCGCTCGGCGGGCACAGCGGGGACCGTGGCGTTCACCGGCACGCTCAGTCGTCGCGGCACCGGCCACGTCCGCTCCCCCGCAGCGCGCATGGCTCGCAACCATGCCACGGCCTGGCCGTCGTCGTACTCGACAAAGGGCGCAAACTCCGCCCAACCCAGTGGCCCGCGCCACAGCAGCACCTCGCGGGCACTCAGCCGGCGAAACGGCACGCGCAGGCCCAGCCGCACGACGGCGACGTCGCCGATCGAGGTGGTGAGCACGGCACCTATTCTCGCGCGGGTGAGCGCGCACGCCGAACCGCAGCCGTCCGCCCAGCCGTTCGACCCGTCGTCGTGGCGAGAGGTCGAGGGGTTTGGCTTCACCGACATCACGTACCACCGCCGCCACGTCGACGGGGCCGACCGTCCGGTGGTACGCGTGGCGTTCGACCGGCCCGAGGTGCGCAACGCGTTTCGTCCGCACACCGTGGACGAGCTCTACGCCGCCCTCGACCACGCCCGCATGAGCTCGGACGTGGGGTGCGTGCTGCTCACCGGCAACGGGCCGTCGCCCGCCGACGGCGGATGGGCGTTCTGCTCCGGCGGCGACCAGCGCATCCGGGGCCGCGACGGGTACAAGTACGCCGACGGTGAGACGAGCGACTCGATCGACCCGCACCGCGGCGGGCGCCTGCACATCTTGGAGGTGCAGCGCCTCATCCGCACGATGCCCAAAGTGGTGATCTGCCTGGTGCCGGGCTGGGCCGCCGGGGGCGGGCACAGCCTGCACGTCGTCTGCGACCTGACGCTGGCCAGTGCCGAGCACGCGCGGTTCAAGCAGACCGACGCCGACGTCGGCTCGTTCGACGGCGGGTACGGGTCGGCCTACCTCGCCCGGCAGGTAGGCCAGAAGTTCGCCCGCGAGATCTTCTTTCTCGGCCGGGCCTACACCGCTGAGCAGGCGCACCGGATGGGCATGGTGAACGAGGTCGTGCCGCACGCCGACCTGGAGACTGTGGGCGTGCAGTGGGCCGAGGCGATCACGGCGAAGAGCCCCACGGCGCAGCGGATGCTCAAGTTCGCGTTCAACCTCGCCGACGACGGCATGGTCGGCCAGCAGGTGTTCGCCGGTGAGGCGACCCGCCTGGCGTACATGACCGACGAAGCGGTCGAGGGCCGCGACTCGTTCCTGCAGAAGCGTCCAGGAGAGTTCGACCGGTTCGGCTGGGCCTACTGACGCGATGCGTCTCGTCGTCGCCGGGCCGGGCTCGCTGCCACAGGTGAGCGAGGCCGTCGCTGCCGCGCTGTCCGGCGGTCCTGCCGTGGGCGTGCTGCCCGACGGACCACCGGCATGGACCGCGTCGGTGCGGGCCGCCCTGCACCCGCAACGCCCGGTGGCCGACGGGTTGGTGGTGCCCACGTCCGGGTCGACCGGCGCGCCGGTCGGCGTTCTGCTCGGCGCAGCGGCGGTGCGATGGTCGGCCGCGGCGGTCGTGGCCCGGCTCGGCGGACCGGGTGCCTGGCTGCTAGCTCTTCCCCCCACGCACGTCGCCGGGCTGATGGTGCTGGCACGGGCGCTGGTGCCGGGAGGCTCCCTGCACGCGGTCACCGGCTCGTTCACCGACGCCGTCGCCGCGATGCCGCCCGGGCGTCGCTACACGGCCCTCGTGCCGACCCAGGCACGGCGTCTGCTCGACGACGACCCCGCGACCCTGGCCGCCCTCGACGCCGTGCTCGTCGGCGGCGCGCGGCTCGACGACCGGCTGCGCTCGCGGGCTGAGTCCGTCGGAGTGCGGCTGGTCGAGTCGTACGGCATGACCGAGACGTGCGGGGGCTGCGTGCACGACGGGCAGCCGTTGCCGGGCGTCGACGTGCGCGTGGACGACGCGGGCGCGATCGCGCTGGCCGGTCCGATGCTGGCCACCGGCTACCGCCGCGACGCCGGGGACGACCCGGTGGCCGCGGATGGTTGGTTCGCCACCCATGACCTGGGCGAGTGGTCCGACGACCGGTTGCGGGTGATGGGCCGCGACGACGACGTGGTGATCAGCGGCGGCGTGTCGGTGCCGCTGCCGGCTGTGGACGCGCTGCTGGCCGAGCACCCCGACCTCGCCGACGCCGTGGCCGTCGGGGTGGCGGACGCCGAGTGGGGCACCCGGGTCGTGGCTGTCGGGGTCGCCCGTGCGGGCTGCACGCCTACCCTCGCGGGGGTGCGCGCGTTCGTGGCTCAGCAGGCCGAGCCGGCCTACGTCCCGCGTGGCCTGGTACTCGTGGACGATCTTGGACGGCCCGCGCCCGGCAAGGTGGACCGTGCCGCGATCGCGGCACGACTCGAACGGGAGGCCTGATGGCAACGCCGCAGCAGTGGTGGCAAGGGGCTCGGCCGCGCACCTTGCCGGCCGCCGTGGCCCCGGTTCTCGTCGGCAGCGGCGCGGCAGCCGCAGAAGACGGCTTCGCCGCCGATCGCGCGGCCCTGGCCATGGGTGTGGCCCTGGCGCTGCAAGTGGGCGTCAACTACGCCAACGACTACTCCGACGGGGTGCGGGGTACCGACACCGACCGCGTCGGCCCGATGCGCCTCGTCGGCTCGGGGGTGGCGACGCCACCGCAGGTCAGGCGCGCCGCCCTCGCCTCGTTCGCCCTCGCCGCGGTGCTGGGCCTCGTGCTCGTCGCGCTCACCGGGCAGTGGTGGCTGCTGGGAGTCGGGGCCGTGGCCGTCGTCGCCGCCTGGGGGTACACCGGTGGCCCGTCCCCGTACGGCTACCGCGGACTCGGCGAGCTGTCGGTGTTCGTCTTCTTCGGCCTGGTCGCCACCGTCGGCACGACATACGTCCAGCTGCTGGAGGTGACCACGCCCGCCGTGCTCGGCGGGGTCGCCGTCGGGTCGTTGGCCACGGCGATCCTCGTGGTCAACAACCTGCGCGACATACCCACCGACGCCTCGAGCGGCAAGCGAACCTTGGCGGTGCGCCTCGGCGACCGGTGGACGCGGCGGCTGTTCTTGCTTCTCCTGGCGCTGGCCTACGCGACCACCGCGGCAATCGCCGTCTACGGCTACCCGCGCGCACTGCTCGGGTGGCTGTCGCTGCCCTGGGCGATGCAAGCCGTCACTCCGGTGGAGCGTGGCGCGACAGGACCGGCGCTCATACCCGCGCTGGTCAACACCGGCCGGGCCGAGCTATGGCTCGCGATCGGCCTCACCCTCGGGCTCGTCCTCGGCTGAGGCGGCCTCCATGCGCTCGTTGATCACCTGTTGGCGCGTCGCCAGCGACGTCGACACGTCGTCGCGCGCCCGGTTGAGAGCGAAGATCGAGATGATGCCGGAGACGAGGAACGCCGCGAACAGCAGAATCCAGTCGCGCAGACCGACAAGGTAGAAGACCCCAGCGGTTGCGCCCAGCAGGGCGAGACGCAGCAGCGTGTACTTGAGCAGTGCCATGGTGGGTCCATCATCCCTGATCGTCGGGCGCGCGGTTACCCCCGGACACCACGGCGACGTCGATGCTGGTCCCGGAGGTGTGCCGCAGCGCGCCCGCGACCGAGACGGCCCCGCTCGGCTCAGCCCGCACGCCCTGCTCGTCGAGCCAACGCTGGGCCGCCACGATCTCGGCTTCGTCGACCGTGACGGCCTGCACGCCCAGGGCGTGCAGGTGCGCCCACGGAGCCTCGCCCACGCTCGGCAGCCGCAGGCCGTCGGCGATCGTTCGGGCGGTGTCGGCCACCGGCCACGCCACGCGCCGTCCTTGACCGACGCTGTCGGCGAAGTCGCCCGCCAGGGCCGGCTCGACACCGATGACCGTGACGTCGGTGTCGGACAGGGCCACGGCGATGCCGCTGAGCATGCCGCCCCCGCCGACGGGGGCGAAGACGCGCCCGACGGACAGTCCCTGCTCGGCGGCCTGGTGGCACATCTGAAGGGCGAGGGTGCCTTGCCCGGCCATCACGTCGAGATGGTCGAAGGGTGGGACGTAGGTGAGGCCCTGCTCGACCAGCGCGGCTGCCCTGGCGACGCGGTCGGCGACCGGGACGACGACGACGTCGGCGCCGGCGGCTCGCACCGCGGCCACCTTGTGCGGCATCGCGTTGTCGGGGACGACAACCGTGGCGGGGCAGCCCAGCTCGGCAGCGGCCTCGGCGAGCGCCCGCCCGTGGTTGCCCGAGGAGTGGGTGACCACCCCGCGGGCACGCCGCTCGGGCGTGAGCGCCGTCAGGGCCGCGAAGGCGCCGCGGGACTTGAACGCCCCGGATCGTTGCTCGTTCTCCAGCTTCAGCCAGAGACCTGGCCGCCGGGAGGGTCGCAGGGGGGTCTCGCGGACGTAGGGCGCGATCCGCCGGGCCGCCGCTTCGACGTCAGCCGGAGTCAGCACGGGCCCAGAACCTGCGCCGCTGATGTCGGACACCTACGCTGGTGTCGTGATGGGAGGCAGAGAGTGAGTCGGGCACTACCGTTGATCGTTCTCGTCGCTCTCACCGTCTTCGCGATCGTCGACGCGGTGATGACGCCGAAGCAGCAGCTGCCCGGCAAGGGCTGGTGGGTCGTGGCCATCGTCCTTCTCCCCGTCGTCGGACCGCTCGCGTGGCTCACGGTAGGACGACGTGCGCGACGAGCGTCCGGGGGTGGCAAGCCGGGCCCGGTGCCGCCGATCGCGCCGGACGACGACCCCGACTTCTTGCGCGGCCTGTAGCCGGCCCCACCTGAGCCTTGCGTCACTGCGTCGCCGTCACGATGCACCGGCGCAGCCGCGCGACAGCCTCGGGCCGGCCGTCCACGGTGACGCCGCTGGGTTCGGCGTCGCGGTTCCACACCCAGCGCAGCATGTGCTGCGGTGAGCCGGAGACCGTCGCATCAGGCTCGGTGGCGACGGCGTCGGTGACGACGAGTCGTCCGGGGCCGATCCACACCGCCCAGGCGGCCCCATCCGCGCGCAGGCTGACTGTCTCGCCGGGCGAGTCATCGAGGATGTCGCTGAAGTCGTCGCCCCACTCCGCGACGCTGTAGGCGAGGAACACCCGGAGCAGCTCGTCGATGCCGTCGATGGCCAGGTCGTCCGGGATGGGGGCGACCGGCTGGCCGGTGGCGAGCTCGGCGTCGATGCGGTGGATGACCGTCTCGTGAGCCATCCGGCGGATCCAGAACCCAACGGTCTGGTCGGGGCCGTACCACGTGCCGGCGGGGTCGGCCGGGCTGCTCGCGTCGAGCTCCCCGCGCAGGTCGGCGTACGCTTGTTCAAGCAGGTCTCTCGGGCTCTCGCCAGCGATCCTCGGCGGTGGCCAGTCAGCTGGCTCGACCCCGTCGCGCATGGCCTGGGTCTTGTGCAGGTAGACCTCTCCGACATGGCGGATGAGATCGGCCACTGTCCACCCCGGGCAGGTGGGAACCGCGGCCCCCTCGTCCAGGACGATGACCGCACGTAGCCGGTCGTAGTCGGCGGCCAGGCAGTCGAGGAATCGGGACCACAGCATGCCTGGTAGTCCAGCACAGCAAGGACGACGCACACGGCTGCTACCGTGGGACATCCCACCTTGGTAGCGTTCTGGGATGAGCACTCAGATCGCCGTGCGCCTTCCCGACGACCTCGTGGCATTCGTCGATGGCCTCGTCAAGACAGGGGACGCCACCAGCCGTGCGGCTGCCGTGGCCCGCGCCCTCGAGCTCGACCGTCGTCGCCGCACGGCCGAGCGGGACGCGTCGATCCTCGCCCGACAGGGCTCCGACGCCGACCTGGACAACCTGGCTCGCTACGCCGCCACCACACGCATGGACGATCTCGACTGATGCGCCCGATCTACCTCGCGCGCCTGGACAAGGTGCGTCCCGTGGTGGTGCTGACCCGCGAGATCGTGCGCCCGCACTTGTCCCGCGTCACAGTCGCCCCGATCGTCACCACGACACGCGGGCTGTCCACCGAGGTGCCCGTCGGGCCGGCCAACGGGCTCGACCACGACAGCGTCATCAGCTGCGACAACGTCGTCACGATGCCAGCCGATGCGCTTGGACGACAGCTCGGATTCCTGCTGGCTGACCAAGAAGCGACACTCAGCGAAGCGATCCGCACAGCCTTCGACCTGTGGTGAGGTAGGGCTATGGCGCCGGACGACGATCAGGTCGCCTGGCTGCTCGACGGCGACCCCGCGGTGCGCGTGCGGGTGCTGCGCGACCTGCTCGATGCGGCGCCGGACGAGGTGGCGGCCGAGCGTCGCCGCGTCGCAGAGGCCGGATGGGGCGCTCGGCTGCTGGCCGAGCAGAACCCCGACGGCGGGTGGGGCGAAGGGGTCTACTCGCCGAAGTGGACGTCGACGACGTACACGCTGCTGCACCTGATGTGGCTCGGAGTCCCCGCTGGTCACGAGGCGGCCCTGCGCGGCGTGGAGCACCTGTGGGACTGGCAGTCGCGCTGGCGGGTTGCCGAGACCTGCATCGAGTCCATCCTCGTCCGCCTGACGGCGGCGTTCGGCTACCCCGCAGACAGGCTGGACGCCGTCGTGGGCCACCTGCTGGAGCAGCAGCTGGACGACGGCGGCTGGAACTGCGTGGCTCGCGGTGTGGGACGCACCCACAGCTCGTTCCACACCAGCATGCAGGCACTGGAGGCGTTCGCGGCCTACCGCGAGTCCGGCGGCGGGCTCGACACGGCACCGGCTACCGCTCGGGGGCAGGAGTTCTTTCTGCGGCACCGGCTCTACCAGTCGCACAACACGGGCGAGGTGGCCATCGGGTCCAGCACCCGGTTCCCGGCGTTTCCGGAGTGGCACTTCGACGTGCTTCGCGGGCTGGAGTACCTGGCCGGCGTCCGTGCCGGCATCGACGAGCGGCTGACCGACGCGGTGGCCTTGCTCGAACGCAAGCGCCGTGCGGACCGACGGTGGTCGACCTATGCCCCGTATGCCGGCAAGCAGTTCTTTCGGCTGGAGCAGCCCGGTGCCAGCCGGTGGACGACGGTCAGGGCACTGGCGGTGCTGCGCTGGTGGGAGTCGACCCGTGGCTGCTACACGCCACCGTAGGAGTGCAGGCCGACGAAGACGATGTTGACGCCGAAGAAGTTGAAGATCAGGGTCGAGTACGCCACCAAGGAGATGACGGCGGCGCGCCGTCCGCGCCACCCGGCTGTCGTGCGTGCGTGCAGGTAGGCGGCGTACAGAATCCAGGTGATGAGCGACCACGTCTCCTTGGGGTCCCACCCCCAGTACCGGCCCCAGGCGTACTCGGCCCAGATGGCCCCGGCGACCACGGCGAACGTCCAGATGGGAAAACCGAACGCGATGACGCGGTACGAGATGCGGTCGAGCGTGGCGGTGTCGGGGAGCCGGGAGATGAACCGGCCGCCGCTGGCCCCGCGCTTGTCGGCCACGTCACGCACCAGGTAGAGGGACGTGGCCACCATGCCGATGGTGAAGAAGGCAGCGGCCAGCGTTGCGGCGGCGACGTGGATGACCAGCCACGGCGAGCGTAGAGCCGGCACGAGCGGCGCTGCCGGTATGTAGAGCACCGTGACGGCGAGGCCGACCGTGAGCAGCAGCACGCCGGTGATCCACACGGCGAACGTGCGCAGGTCGTAGCGGCGCATGAACAGCAAGAAGGCGACGGCGACGAGGAACGCCCCGGTGATGGCGAACTCGTACATGTTGCCCCACGGCACCCGGCCGGCGGCGACGCCGCGAAGGACGACGCCGGCGCCGAGGATGATCGTGCCGAGCACGAGCGTCCCCATGCCGATTCCCCACCAGCGCGAGGTCGGCTCGGACGACGTGTCGTCGGCCACGACGACCTCGTCCGCCCCACCTGACCCCACGGCGACCGTCGTGCGGACGCTGGACGCGGTGCGAACCGGCGAGCCGAAGGCGAGGTCGGCGGCGAAGGCCGCCAACGTGACCGCCCACACGATCATCGCGGCGTCGGTGAACACGTTGCTCAGGTAGGCCGCATCCTCGACGTTCACGACAGCTCCTCCTCGACGGCTGCCGCAACCGCGGCAAGCTCTTCGTCCAGCTCCCCGGCGTCGCCGGAGGCAACCCGGTCGAGGCCAGCGATGGTGAGAACGGTAGCGCCGACTGGGCTGTGGGGGTGGACCCGCACCCAGACGCGACGACGCCGCACGAACAAGGTGGGCAGCAGACCGACGATCGCCAGCATCGCGCCGAGCAGCGCCAGCTCTTTGCCGGCGTTGCGGCTGACCTGCAGGTTCACCCAGGTCGAGACCCCGTCGAAACTCACCGAACCGGCCCCGTCGGGCAGCTCGACGCTCGCCCCGAGATCGAGCGCAGCCCGAAACGGTTCGTCGCCGGTGGTGAGCTGCGTCATGTCGGTGGTGTCGAGCCGGTAGATCGACTGGGCCACGCCGTCGTCGAGCCCCAGGTCGCCCTGCCACCCGGTGAGCACCAGCACAGGGTTGCCGAGGCCGGGGAAGATCGACTCCGGGCCGTTCTCGGCGATGATGCCGGTGGGCAAGAAGATGCCCTGCAGGCCGATGTCGGGTTGCTCACCCGCAGGCACCTTCACCACACCGGTCGAGGTGAACGAGGGGTCCTGCGGAAGAAAGGGCACCGGCTGGCTGAACAGCACGTCGCCGTCCGGGCCCCGCACCGTGATCTGCGGCGCGTACCCCGGGTTCAGCAGGTGCACGAGGGTCCCGTCCACCTCCAGCGGGCTGTTGACCACGATCACGTGCTGCTCCGGCGGTGCGCCCGGGGTGCGCTCCAGCGTCACGGACGCCTCGAAGTTCGACGGGCTGCCCATGGCGGGCCCGTCGGGCTCGAACTCCATGACGAACTCGTCGACCGTCAGCGCGAACGGTGGCAGGTCACCGGCGGTGAACCGGGCACCCGCGGTGAGCCCGTCGTACTGGATGGGCGAGTTCGCGAAGCCCTCCCCCTCGACGACGAGCACTGTGCCGCGGTAGCCGAACAGGCTTCCGGCGGCGACTGAGACGAGCACCACCACCAGCGCGAGGTGGAACAGCAGGTTGCCGGTCTCCTTGAGGTACCCGCGCTCGGCGGCGAGGGCCACGCCGGTCGACGTCCCGGCGGCAGCGCGCTGGTCGTCGACCCGGTCCACGCGAAACCGCCGGCCCCGCAGCGCACGCTCTGCTGCGTCGAGCACGGCGTCCGGATCGCTGCCCAGCCTGCACTCGAGGTGCGCCGGCATGCGGGTCAGCCGGCTCGGCGGGGCCGGTGGCCGCGCCCGCAGCCCCCGCCAGTGGATGCCGATGCGCGGGATGATGCACCCGACCAGCGAGATCATGAGCAGCAGGTAGATCGCGGAGAACCAGGGCGTGGAGTAGACGTCGAACAGGCCGAGCCGCTCCGCCCAGACCGCGATATCGGGGTTGCGCTCGGCCCAGTCGATGGCGGCCAGCGGATTCGCCTCCCGCTGCGGGACGATCGAGCCGGGCACCGCGGCCACCGCGAGAAGAAAGAGCAGGAACAGTGCGACGCGCATCGAGGTGAGCTGGTGCCAGAACCACCGGACCAGCTCGCGTGGGCTCATCGACGGCGGTCCGGCCGGCCGATCGGCCTGCTGGGCCGGCAGTGTCTGGGTCACAGCAGCACCTCGAAGCCGCTGACCCAGCCCTGCAACCCGGCCATGGCCTCGCTCCAGAGGCCGGTGAGCAGCGCGACGCCGAGGGCGATCAGCACCACCGCACCGACGGTCTGGATGGCGTGCATGTGCCGGCGCAGCCACGCTGACATGCCGCTGGCCCGTCCGTAGGCCAGCGCGAACAGCACGAACGGCACGCCCAGGCCGACGCAGTAGGCGACCGACAGCAGCGCCCCCCGGGCGGCCGTGCCCTGGTCGAAGGCGAGCACCTGGACGGCGGCCAGCGTGGGGCCGATACACGGCGTCCACCCGATGGCGAAGAGCACGCCGAGCGCAGGGGCGGCGGCGAGCCCGACGGACGGGAAGCGGTCCATGAGGCGACGGTCGCGGTCGAGGCCCGGCAACCATCCACCGAAGGCGAGTCCGACGACGACGGTGAGCGCCCCGAGCACGCGGGTGACCGGCTGCTGGTACTCCACCAGCAGGCTGCCGAGCCCACCGAACAGCGCCCCGTAGCTGACGAACACCGCGGTGAAGCCGGCGACGAACAGCAGCGTCCCGAGCAGCACGCGGCTGGTCTGGCGGGTTCGCACGAGCGTGCTGCCGGGCTGGTCCACCGGCGCCACGGGCAGCCCGCTCACGTAGGAGAGGTAGGCCGGAACCAGCGGCAGGACGCAGGGGCTGGCGAACGACACGAGACCGGCCAGGGCTGCCAGGGGCAGGGCCAGCAGCAGCGACCCGGTCAGCACGGTCTCGGCGGCGCCGCTCACGTCGGCTCCTCGGCCACCTCGGTGACGAGGTCGCGCAGCGACGTCTCGCTGATCGGACCGATCACACGTGCCGCCATGTTGCCGTCCCGGTCGACGACGAGGGTGCTGGGGATCGCCGCGGGCGGAAGGGTGTCGCGAAAGGCGAGCAGGCGACGCCCGTCGGAGTCGACGACGCTGGGGTAGGGCACGTCGAACTCATCCTCGAACGCCAGGGCGGCCGTCTCGGTGTCGCGGGTGTTGACGCCGACGAACGCGACGCCGTCGGCGGCGGTCTCGTTCGCGACCGCGGCGAAGCCCGGGGCCTCCCCGCGGCACGGGGCGCACCACGAGCCCCAGACGTTGAGCACGACGACGTTGCCGGCCTCGTCGGCCAGGGTGAACATGTCGCCGTCCAGGGTGGGCCCGCTGAACTCCGGCGCCGGCTCGCGCTCGGCCGGGTCGATCACGGTGACGACGCCGCCGCCCTGCACGAAGCCCGCCTCGGCAGCGGGCTCGACGCGCCCGTCACCGCCGCACCCGGACAGGACCAGGGCAAGCACCGGCGACAGCAACGCGCCGACCACGACTCTTCTCACCTCAGGCGCCTCGCTGGAACCGACGCTTGGGCTTGGGCGGCACGAGGTCGGCGGCCGGCTCGTGGTAGCTCACGTCCACGAACGCGCCGTCGGTGACGGTGAAGCTGGTGACCGAGGCCAGCGCGCACTCCCGGTTGCGCGGGTCGTGCCACAGGCGGCGGCCCTCGGCGGCACCACGGGCTGTCCAGATCGGCAGCTGATGGGAGACCACCACGGCCTCGTGCCCGTCGGCGGCTACCGCGGCGTCCTCGATCGCGGCGAGCATGCGGGCGGCGATCACGTCGTAGGACTCCCCCCACGAGGGCCGGAAGGGGTTGCGCAGCAGCCACCAGGCCGACGGCACGCGCAGGGCGCCGTCGCCGACGCCGAAGCGCTGGCCCTCGAACTGGTTGGCGGCCTCGATGACGCGGGCATCGATCGTCGGCTCGAGGTTCAGCACCGCCGCGGTCGGGGCGATGGTCTCCTGTGCCCGCTCGAGGGGGGACGAGACGACGTGGGTGACGTCACGGTCGGCCATGGTGGTCGCGATGCGCTCGGCCATCGCCCGCCCGAGCTCGGACAGGTGGTAGTCCGGCAGGCGGCCGTAGAGCACGCCTTCGGGGTTGTGCACCTCACCGTGGCGCACCACGTGGACTGTGGCGGTCATGCCTGGCCTGCCTTCGCTGCGGCGCCCGCCGCGTTCGGAAGTGCGTCGACGACCTGGGCGAGGGCCGCGTCGTCGTGCGCGGCGGAGAGGAACCACGACTCGAAGGCGCTGGGTGGCAGCGAGACGCCGTCGTCGAGCATGGAGTGGAAGAACGCCGCGAAAGCCGCCGTGTGCTGCGTGCGGGCGGTGGCGTAGTCGGGCACCGAGGCGGCGTCGATGAAGAAGACGCTGAACATCGAGCCGGCGCGTTGGACGACGTGCGGCACGCCGGCCCGCGTGAGCGCGGCGCCGACCTCGGCGACGAGCAGGTCGGCGGCGCGGTCGACGTGCGCGTAGACAGCGTGGTCGGCCAGCCGAAGCGTGGTGAGTCCGGCCGTCGCGGCCACAGGGTTGCCCGACAGGGTGCCTGCTTGGTAGACCGGGCCGTCCGGGGCGAGGTGGGCCATCACGGCGGACCGGCCACCGAACGCCCCGGCAGGCAAGCCACCGCCCATCACCTTGCCGAAGGTGACGAGGTCGGCCTGCACCCCGTCGAGCCCGTACCAGCCGGCCCGCGAGACCCGAAAGCCGGTCATCACCTCGTCGAGCACCAAGAGGGCCCCGTGGCGCTGCGTCAGCTCGCGAAGCGCCTCGTTGAAGCCGGGGGCCGGCGCGACGACGCCCATGTTGCCCGCGGCGGCCTCGGCCAGAACGACCGCGACCTGCTCACCTCGCTCGGCGAACACGGCGCGTACCGCGCCGATGTCGTTGTAGGGAAGGACGACGGTGTCGGCGGTGACTGCGGCTGGCACACCCGGGGAGTCAGGGAGCCCGAGCGTGGCGACCCCCGACCCGGCGGCAGCCAGCAGCGCATCGACATGACCGTGGTAGTGCCCGGCGAACTTGACCACGAGGCTGCGGCCGGTGAAGCCGCGAGCCAGGCGCACGGCGCTCATGGTGGCCTCGGTGCCGCTGGACACCAGGCGCACCTGCTCGACGTGCTCGACGCGGGCCACGATCTCTTCGGCCAGCTCGATCTCCGGTGGGGACGGAGCGCCGAACGAGGTTCCGGACGCGGCGGTGGCGGCCACCGCGGCGACGACCTCGGGATGGGCGTGACCGAGCAGCAACGGGCCCCACGAGCAGATGAGGTCGACGTAGCGACGCCCGTCCGCATCGATCACGTACGGGCCCTCACCCCGCACCATCACCCGCGGCTGCCCGCCGACCGACCGGAACGCCCGTACCGGCGAGCTCACGCCGCCGGGCGTGACCCGGCGGGCGCGGTCCATCCACTGCTCTGACGTCATTGTGGCAGCGGTGGTCACGGGGGTGCTCACGGGGCCATTCTCCCTGCTTCTGCTGGGTTCAGCCGCCCAGGGATCGCTGCGTCGAGCAGCCGCACCGCGTCGAGCGCCCAGTAGGTGAGCACGATGTCGGCCCCGGCCCGACGGATGCACACCAACGTCTCGAGCACGGCCCGGTCACGGTCGATCCAGCCGCGCTGCACGGCCGCCTCGACCATCGCCATCTCGCCCGACACCTGGTAGGCGGCCACCGGCACGTCGACGGCGGCCCGCACGGCCGCCAGCACGTCGAGATAGCTGCCGGCGGGCTTGACCATGACGGCGTCCGCACCCTCGGCCACGTCGAGGCGCACCTCGCGCAGCGACTCGCGCAGGTTGGCCGGGTCTTGCTGGTAGGTGGCCCGGTCACCCGGGACTGCGGTATCGGCACCGAGGCTGGAGTCGACGGCGTCGCGGAACGGCCCGTAGAAGGCCGAGGCGTACTTCGCGGCGTAGGCGAGCACGGCCACGTCGCTGCGGCCGTCGGCGTCGAGGGCCGCGCGCACGGCGCCCACCTGCCCATCCATCATGCCGCTGGTGCCGACGACGTGCGCCCCGGCGTCTGCCTGGGCCTGAGCCATGCGGGCGTAGGCCAGCAGGGTGGCGTCGTTGTCGACGACCACGCGACCGGCGCCGTCCGAACCGATCACGCCGCAGTGCCCGTGGTCGGTGAACTCGTCCAGGCAGAGGTCGGCCATCACCACGATGTCGTCGCCGACCTCGGCGACGACATCACGCAGGGCGAGGTTGAGGATGCCCTCGGGGTCCCACGCCCCGCTTCCCTCGGGGTCCTTGGTGGCCGGGACACCGAAGAGCATCACCCCACCGAGCCCGGCCGCGGCAGCGCGCACGACCTCGGCGCGCAGGGAGTCGCGGCTGTGCCGCAGCACGCCAGGCATGGACGCGATGGGCACCGGGGTGCCCGTGCCCTCCCCGACGAACAGCGGCAGCACGAGGTTCGCCGGCGTCAGCGACGTCTCGCCGACGAGCCGGCGGTGCGCCGCCGAGGTGCGCCACCGGCGGGGACGCTGCGAGGGAAATCGCGTCACGTCGCCCGACGGCGCGACGAGGCGGCCCGGCGCGCTGCGCCCCGACGGCGCTGCGAGGGCCGGGTAACCGGCTCCCCCGCGGCGGTCATCTCGGCGCGTCGCTGCTCGGCGAAGTCGGCGAGCGCATCGGCCAGCACCTCGACCGACGGGGACGGGGCCAGCACGTCCACGCGCATGCCATGCTCCTCGACGGTCTTGGCGGTCGCCGGACCGATGCAGGCCACGACGGTGGTCGGGTGCGGCTTGCCGGCAATGCCGACGAGGTTGCGCACCGTCGAGGAGGAGGTGAACAGCACGGCGTCGAACGCGCCTGCCTTGATGGCCTCGCGGATCGGCGCGGGCGGGGGCGCGGCGCGCACGGTGCGGTAGGCGGTGACGTCCTCGGCCAGCCAGCCGAGATCGGCCAGGCCGGCGGCCAGGGTCTCGGTGGCGATGTCGGCGCGCGGGAGGAAGACCCGGTTCATCGGGTCGCACTCCTCGTCGTAGGGCGGCCAGTCGGCCAGCAGCCCGCGCGAGGACTGCTCGCCGCTGGGCAGCAGCTCGGGAGTGATGCCCCACGATGCAAGCGCGTCGGCCGTCTTGTCCCCGACAGCCGCGACCTTGACACCTGACATGGCGCGCGCGTCGAGGCCGTAGGCCTCGAGCCGGGTGCGCACGGCCTTCAGGGCGTTGACCGAGGTGAAGACGATCCACGCGTAGCGGCCCTCGACCAGCCCGCGCAGTGCGCGCTCGATCTGGTTGGGGTTGCGTGGCGGCTCGACCGAGATGGTGGGCACCTCGTCGGCGAGCGCCCCGTGCCGGGCCAGCCGGTCGACCAGCGGCCCGGCCTGGTCTTTCGTGCGGGGCACGAGCACCCGCCACCCGAAGAGGGGCCGGGTCTCGAACCAGCCCAGCGGCGCCTGCGCATCGGTGCCGGGCGAGGTGACCACGACGACCAGCAGGTCGTCGCCGTCGCTGGCCTGCGCGAGCGCGCCTAAGGTGCTCCCCGTCGTGGTCTGCGCCGGCGTCGTCCCGTTCGCGATCACCTGCACGGCCGTGTCAGGGTCAGCGCCGTCGGCCAGCAGCGACTTGGCGGCGGCGGCCACTTCGGCCCGGGCTCCGTGCAGCACCTGCGTGCCGTCGACCGACACGCTGACCGGGGAGTCGCCGCGTCCTACAGCGATGCCGGCGTAGGCGGGCACGGCAGTGGCCAGCGGTACCCCGGGCACGATCTCAAAGCCGATGCCGGCGCGCTGGCAGGCGGCGGCCTCCTCGGCACCGTAGGAGTCGACCAGTGGATCGCCGACCAGCACTCGGCCGACCCGCTTGCCTGACTTCGCGGCCTCGATGACGGCCTTCGCGGCCGTCGGGCCGTGCTGCTCCAGCATCGGCACGCCGGCCGGAAGCACGTCGTCGGGCACGATGCCCGGGCGTTGCAGCAGGATCACCTCAGACTCACGCAACGCGCGCAGCGCGGCGGCGGTCAGCAGACCGGGGTCGCCGGGGCCGGCGCCGATGAAGACGACGGTTCCGGGCTCGGTGGCAAGACGCTTGGTCACAGCGCTGTCTCCTTGAGTTGCTGGGCGCGGTCGGGCGGTGGGTCGGATGAACGGTCGTGCATCAGGTCGCCGGCCCCGAGGGCCAGCAGGTCGTCGGCGAGGGCACGTCCCAGGTCGTCGGGGGACGACACCGATCCGATCTCGCGCACCTGCAGGTGGTGCGACCCGTCGGGTGACCAGACTCGGACGTGCAGGGCTAGGTCGTGGCCGTGGACGCTGGCCAGGGCACCGACCGGGGCGCTGCAGCCGGCCTCGAGCCGGGCCAGGGCGGCGCGTTCGGCGCGCACGGCTGCGTGGCTGGCTGGGTCGTCGATGGCGGCCAGCGGGGCTGTGAGCGTGTCGGCCGTGTCGACCCGGGCCTCCACGGCCAAGGCCCCCTGCCCCGGCGCGGGCAGCATGAGGGAGGGATCGACGGGATGGGCAGCCACGGCGGAGCGGCCGAGCCGGGCCAGCCCGGCCATCGCGAGCACGACGGCGTCCAGCTCGCCGTCGGCGACCATCGCCAGGCGGGTGTCGACGTTGCCGCGCACCGCCACGGGGCGCAGTCCGCGGTCGAGGGCACGCAGGGCCGCCGCGCGCCGGGGCGAGCCGGTGCCGATGCGCGACCCGGCCGGCAGCGACTCGAGCTGGGCACCGACGACCGCGTCGCGTGGGTCTTCGCGGGCGGGCACGGCCGCCGTCACCAGGCCCTCGGCGGGCATGGTGGGCAGGTCTTTCAGCGAGTGGACCGCGATGTCGACCGTGCTGGCGAGCAGCGCGTCACGCAGCGCGCTGACGAACACCCCGGTGCCGCCGATGGTCGCGAGGGGGGCGCGGTCGACGTCCCCGTGGGTGACGATCTCGACCAGCTCGACGGCCCTCCCGCTGGCCCGGCGCAGGGCGTCGGCCACCTGGGCGCTCTGGGCCATCGCCAGCGGGCTGCGGCGCGTGCCCAGGCGCAGGGGGGCGGTCATGGGCGCACCTCGTCGTCGCGGTCGGACTGCGACACCGCCGACACCGCGCCGGGGTCGAGCGCGAACAGGTGGCGCAGGGCCGCCTCGTAGTCGGTGGTGCTACCGCCGGCGGCTGCTGCCTTCACGCGGACGGTGGGGGTGTGCAGAAGCTTGCCGACAACGCGGCGCAGCGTGGCGCTCACCTCGTCGTCCAGTCGCTCGTCCAGGTCGGCGCCGAGCCGGCCGCGAAGCCGGTCGAGCTCGACCGCCACGACGTCGTCGGCCTGCTGGCGCAGCGCGACCACGGTGGGGGCGACCGCTGTAGCGAGCCGCGCGGCGGCGTACTCGGCGACCTCGGCTGCCACGATCGTCCGGGCACGCGCGACGGTATCGCTGACCGCGACGTCGGTGTGCCCCAGCCGGTCGGCCAGGTAAGCGAGGTCGACGAGCACGACGTCGGGTCGTTCGGCGACAGCAGGCTCCACGTCGTGCGGCATGGCCAGGTCGAGGATGCCGAGGCGGGCGGCTGAGGTCGGACGGGCGTCCGCGAGGTGCTCGGGACCGACCAGGGTGCCGGCGGCGCCGGTGCAGGCCACCAGGACGTCCGTCTTGGTCACGAAGCCGGCAAGCTCGTCCCAACCGGCGCAGATGCCGCCGACCGCCTCGGCCAGCCGGGCGCCTCGTTCGCCGTCGCGGTTGACCACGACGATCGTCGCCGCGCCACGGCGGCTCGCGGCGACGGCGGCTACCGAGGCCATCGACCCGGCGCCGAGCACCAGCACGGTCGCCCCGCCGACGCCCACACCGAGCTCGTCAAGCGCCGTGAAGCCCTCGTCGGCCAGGCTGCGCCCGGCCTGGTCGATCCGCGTCTCGGTCTGCACTCGCTTGCCCACCCGTAGCGCGGCCTCGACGACGTCGCTGATGCTCGGACCGACCGTGCCGACCTCACGGGCGGTGTGCAGGGCGTTCTTGACCTGAAAGCGAATCTGGCTCTCGCCGGTCACCATGCTGTCCAGGCCGGACGCGATCATGAACAGGTGCTCGGCGGCGCGGTCGGCGTGGTGCACGAACAGGTGCGGGCGCAGCCGGGTGTCGTCGACCCCGCTGTGCTCGGCGATGGCAGCCGTGATGGCCTCGACAGCCGGGTGGAACTGGGCCGCCGCGGCGTAGACCTCGAGGCGGTTGCAGGTGGCGAGCACCATCACCTCGTCGACCCGGGGGTCGTCGGCGAGCTCGGTCAGCATGGCCCGCGCGGTCGTAGCGGCCAACGCGACCTCGTCGAGAAGGGCGATGGGAGTCGTGTGGTGCGACACCCCCAGGACGAGCAGACTCATCCGGCGACCGCCTCGCTCGCACGTCCCCGCTCGTGGTAAGCGAGAATCTGCAGCTCGACACCCAGGTCGACCTTGCGCACCTGCACGCCGTCCGGGACGGTCAGGGAGATCGGGGCGAACGTCAGGATGCTGCGCACGCCGGCACCGACGAGCCGGTCGGTGACCTCTTGGGCTGCCGCGGCCGGCACGGCCAGCACGCCGATGCAGCCCGGGTAGCCACTGACGATGGCTTCGAGCTCGTCGATCGCGCGCACCGGGAGACCGGCGATCACGTCGCCCACGACAGCCTGGTCGGCGTCCACGAGGCCCACGACGCAGAACCCGCGGCCGGTCAGGCCGGCGTAGTTCGCCAGGGCGTGGCCGAGGTTGCCGACCCCGACGATCACCACCGGCAGGTCTCGGTCGAGGCCCATCGCGTCCTCGATGTGGGTGCGCAGCGTCGGGACGGCGTAGCCGACGCCCCGACGGCCGTACGAGCCGAGGTAGGAAAGATCCTTGCGCAGCTTGGTGGACGTGACCCCGGACGCGGTTGCCAGCTCTTCGCTGGAGACGACCGCTACGCCCCCGTCCTCGAGCGCGACGAGCGCGCGCAGGTAGAGAGGAAGACGCGCCACGGTGGCGGCGGGGACGACGCGCTCGTTGCCCCGCAGGCCCGGCACCGTGATCCGCCGACGGGCTGCAGCCACTCGACTCTCCGGTCCTTGTACCAGGAAGGCGCGAGCGAAGTGCTCGCGGGGTCAGGGTAGGCGCTTGTGAAGGGTGGAACAAAGTTCGTGGCAGCGGGGCTATCGCAGCGCCCGCCGAAGCGAGGCGGCCTCGACCCGGTAGCGGGCGTGCTCGGCGGAGTCGACGAGCACGACGGGCACGAAGTCGCTCCAGCGCTGGCGTAGATCGGGGTCGGCGTCGACGTCACGCTCGACCCACTCGACGTCAAGGGCGGCACACACGGCGGCGACCACGGCACGCGCCTCGTCGCACAGGTGGCAGCCGACGCGCCCGAGCAACACCACTCGGGGGTGCTCGGTCACGTCAAGCCGGCCAGCTTCTTGTCGGCATCGCGTGCGGCGGCGTCGCGCAGCCGCCCTCGAGCGACCTTGCCGATCGACGTGCGGGGCAGCTCGTCGGCGATCTCGATCTGCGTGGGGCGCTTGAAGCGCGCCAACCGGTCGCGGCAGTGGTTCGTCACGTCCTCGACGCTCAGCTCGTGCCCGTCGGCGGCGACCACCACCGCCTTGACGGCCTCGCCGGTGCGCCGGTCGGGCACCGAGACGACGGCTGCCGCGGCGATGGCCGGGTGCTCGACGAGCGCCTCCTCCACCTCGCGGGGATAGACGTTGAAGCCGTTGACGATCACGATGTCTTTGATGCGGTCGGCCAGGTGCAGGTCGCCGTCCTCGTCGACGAAGGCCACGTCGCCGGTGGGCCACCACCCCTCGGGGTTGGGGCCCTCGACGTCGCCGGGCCAGTATCCGGAGAACAGGTTGGGTCCGCGGACCACCACCTCGCCGGGGTCGCCTTCGTGCACCGGCTCGCCGTCGTCGTCCACGAGCATGATCTGCGAGCCGGGCAGGGGTCGACCGACCGAGCCCGGCTTCGGCGTCGAGGCGAGGGTCGTGGTGACGACCGGTGCGGCCTCGGTGAGCCCGTACCCCTGGTGGATGGTGACGCCGGTGCGTGCGGTGAGCTCCTCTTGCAGGGATGCCGACAGAGCCGCGGCACCGCTGACGATGTAGCGAACGCCCGCAAGCGCGGCCTCCAGGCCGTCCGCCTCGCTGAGGGCCAGCAGCATCGGCGGCGCCGCCGGGACGATGGTCACCCCGTGACGCACAATCAGCTCCAGCGTCTCGTCGACGTCGAAGCGTTCCCGCAGCACCAGGCAGGCACCGGTCGCGAGGGCCTCGCCGAGCACGGTGTTGAGCCCGTAGACGTGGAACATCGGCAGCACAGCGAGCATCACGTCGTCGGCGCCCAGCGGCGTCGGCTCAAGAGCCATGAGCTGGTCGAGGTTGCTGACCAGCGCCCGGTGGCTGAGCAGGGCGGCACGGGGGTCGGCGCTGGAACCGGACGTGAACAGCATGACGGCCGCGTCCTCCCCGCCCCGTTCGTGCGGGGTGGCTACGCCGCCGAAGGTCTCGAGGTCGCTGTAGGCCGTCTCCTCCGGCAACGCGGTGCCCGTGACGACGAGCAGCGGGACGCTGCGCCCGGCCAGGTCGTCGGGGGGGTCGACGAGCGCGTCGGCTATGCCGGCGACGGCCTGGCGCACGGCCGCCAGCGACGAGCCGCCGGCGATCACCACGGTGGCCTCGGTGCGACCGATGAGCCGGGCCAGCTCACCATGGGTGTACTCGGTGCTCAGCGGTACCGCCACACCGCCGGCCCGCAGCACCCCGAGGTAGGCGGTGACGAACTCGGCGCTGGTGGGGAGCACGACCACCACACGCGAGCCGACGCTCACGCCGCGCTGCTGCAGGCCCGACGCCACTCGGCTGGCTGTCGCGTCCACCTGCGCCCAGGTGCGGGTCGCGTCCTCGGTCACCAGGGCGGCTCGGTTCCCGTGCTGAGCGGCGGCGCGCGTGAGCAGATCAGCGACGTTGTGCGCGGAGGGACCACTCATGGCGCGAGTCTAGGGTGGGTCGGGTGACTCCGGTACGTGGTCTTCGTCCTCGACGCCGCAGCGTGGTGGCCGGCCAGGCCGCCGCGGAGGCCGCCCAGTTCGCCCCGCAACCGGTGGACGACCCGACGGCGGCGGGCTTCTTCGACGTCGACAACACGATCATGCGCGGGGCGTCCATCTTCTACCTCGGCCGCGGCCTCTACCGACGCGGCTACTTCGGTACCCGCGAGCTCGTTGGCATGGCGATGGCCCAGGGGCAGTTCTTGTTCGGCGCGGAGAACCTGGAGCACATGAACGAGGCCCGCTCGTTCGCACTCACGTTCATCCAGGGGCAGTCGGTAGCCGACCTGAGCGCCCTGACGGAGGAGATCTTCGACAAGGTCATGGTCAAGAAGGTCTGGCCGGGCACGCGGGCCCTCACACAGATGCACCTCGACCAGGGACAGCGCGTGTGGCTCGTGACCGCCGCGCCCGTGGAGATCGCCACCGTCGTCGCGCAGAAGCTGGGCCTGACCGGCGCGATGGGGACGGTGGCCGAGCATGTGGACGGCGTGTACACCGGTCGCCTGGTCGGCGAGGTGCTGCACGGTGCGGCCAAGGCCGAGGCGGTGTCGGCGCTGGCCGCCCGCGAGGGCCTCGACCTGGCGCGGTGCGCGGCCTACAGCGACTCGGCCAACGACATCCCGATGCTGGCGCTGGTCGGCGACCCGTGCGCGATCAACCCCGACAAGGAGCTGCGCGCGGAGGCAAGAGAGAACGGCTGGCGCGTGCGCGACTACCGCCGCAAGCGGCACCTGACGCAGGCTGCCGGAGCCGCGGCCGGCGGGGCAGCCATCGGCGGGGCACTCGTCGGGGCCGCGGCGGTCGCTGGGCGCCGGGCGACCGGAGCCCCCCGAGGCTAGAAGAAGACGCTGCGGCGTTCCTGGAGCAGCTGGTACAGGTTGTGCTGGATGGTCTCGCGCACCTGGTCACCCAGGTTGAACACGACCATCGGGTCGTCTGCCTCGTCCTGGCCCAGGTCGTCGGTGGGGATCGGCTCACCGAACTCGATGATCCACTTGGACGGCAGCGGCACCATGCCGAGCGGACCCAGCCACGGGAAGGTCGGGGTGATCGGAAAGTACGGGGAGCCGAGCAGGCGCGCGAGCAGCGGAACCTCGCCGATGATCGGATAGATCTCTTCGGCTCCCACGATCGCGGTCGGGATGATCGGCACCCCCGCGGCGATCGCGGACGACACGAACCCGCCGCGACCGAAACGCTGCAGCCGGTAGCGCTCCTTGTAGGGCTTGCCGATGCCCTTGAACCCCTCGGGCCACACGCCGACGAGCTCGCCGGAGGTGAGCAGCCGGTGACCGTCCTCGCCACAGGCCAGCGTCGAGCCGGTCTTGCGGCTCATCTCGCCCACGAACGGCAGGGAGAAGACGAAGTCGGCACCGAGCATCCGCAAGATGCGGTTGTCCGGGGTCTCGTCGTGCACAGCCAGCGCGGTCATCACCGCGTCGACGGCGATCGTCCCGGAGTGGTTCGCCACGATGAGCGCGCCGCCTTCGACCGGGATGTTCTCCGCGCCCTTGACCTCGATGCGGAACCACTTCTCGTACAGCGGGCGCAGCAGCGGCAGGATCAGCGTCTCGGTGAGGTCGGTGTCGAGGCCGAACGTGTCGACGCCGTACTCGCCGGTGAGGCGGCGGCGCACGAAGCCCAGCACCTCGGCCACGGCCTTGTCGGCGTCGCTGCCGAACACCGCATACGCGGCGTCGCCGGCCAGCGCGAGCAGCTCAGTCAACGAGCCGGGCAGCTCGAAGTCGTCGGTGCCGCTCGCCGCCCCGCCAGCATCCGGCCCCGTGCCGTCACCGGTGCTGGCGGCCGGCTGCTCAGTGGCCTTCGGCACGCGCTTCTTGGGCACTGGCTTCTTCGGTACGGGCTTCTTGGCCACCGGCTTCGTGGCGGATGGTTTCGTCAGTGGCGGCTTCTGCCCGACCGGCTGCGCAGTCGGCTCGTCGGTCACGTCCTCGACCGGCCGCAGCGCCGCGGCGCCACCGGCCAGCGACCGCGACGCCGACGAGGGCGTGCGGGCCTTGCCGGACCCGCGGCCAGGCTTGCCGCGGGTACCGATCGGGACGACGTCAGCTGGCGACATGTGCCCTCCCCCGGGTCACGCTTCCCACGAGAGCCCGCTCCATGTCGGAGACGAGTTTGTGGGCCTTGTCCACGTCTGCGCGGCGCACGCTGATGAACTCCTCGAAGGCTCGTTCGGTGGTGTACTCGGGAGCGAAGCCGAGCTCGTCGCGAGCCCTGGTCGTGTCGACCGCCCGCCCGTAGGTCAAGAAGCGCACCTGCTCCGGGGAGAAGTCGGCCAACCGCGCTCGGCGGAAGAAGCCGCCCACTGGGCCGGCCGCCATGCTCGGAAGGGGTGCCGCGAAGCCGCCGGCCCGGCGCACGGCCTGGCTCAGCGCCATAACGCCGTCGCCGGCGATGTTGTAGATGCCCGGCCGGTCGAGCACGGTCGCTTTGCGGATCGCCTCGAGCCCGTCGGTCTCGTGGATGAACTGCAGCCGGGCGTCGAACCCCATCACTGTGGGCACCACCGGCAAGGTGAAGTACTCGGTGAAGGGGGTGCGGACGTTCGGGCCGATGAAGTTGGCGAAACGAAGAGTCGTCACGTTGACGTCGGGACGACGACGACCGAAGCCGCGCACGTAGCCCTCCACCTCGACGGCGTCCTTGGCGTACCCCGAACGGGGTGGCGACTTGGGTGCCATGTCTTCGGTGAACATCGCCGGGTCTTTCGGCGACGCCCCGTACACCGTCGTGGACGACTTGACGACCAACGACGTCAGCCCCGGCGCACGTTGGCACGCCCCGAGCAGCTGCATGGTGCCGATGACGTTGATTTCTTTCTGCGGGGCACGTCCGCCCACCGCCGTGGGGGTGGCCAGCACGTTCATGTGCACGACGGTGTCGATGTCGCCGCGGGAGAGAATCTTGGCGATGACGGGACTGCGGATGTCGGCCCGCAAGAACTCCGCCTCGCCCAACGGGTACGGAGACGGGACGAGGTCGACGGCCACGACGCGCTCGACGTCAGGCTCGCCGGCGAGCATCCGGGCCGTCACAGCCCCGAGGTAGCGAGCGACGCCTGTGACCAGGACGACCCGTCCCATGACCGGCTACTTGCCGAGCTTGCGGCGCTGGACGCGCGTCTTGCGCAACAGCTTGCGGTGCTTCTTCTTCGCCATGCGCTTACGACGCTTCTTGATTACGGAGCCCAAGGGGGGCCAACCCTTCTACATGGTGCACTGAGACGGACCGGGCAAGACTACCGCCTGCGCTCAGCCCGCCTGCACCATCGCGTCGCGCAGGTAGTCGCGCACGGCCTCTTCCGGGATGCGCATCGACCGGCCCACCTGGACTGCCGGCAGCTTGCCGTCGTGCACGAGGCGATACACCGTCATGCGCGACACCCGCATGATGCGGGCGACTTCTGCCACCGTGAGAAACGACAGCGAAGACAGTTCAGCGGCCACGAGCCGTGAGCATAGGGCCGTTTACCAGTGCGGGTCGAGGCCGTAGAGCGGAAAAGATGCCTTTCGGGTGGCCAGCACTGCCCGGTCGAGCCAGTCTCCGGGGTCATAGCCGTTCTCCCAGGGCGGGAACCGCACGACCGCGCCGTCGGTCATCCGGAAAGGCGCCGGCCTGCCCAGACGCTCACTGACGTAGGCCCGCCATGACTCCGGCAGGTCGGCATGGGGGTCGATCGGGGCGTCGGCGACGATGGCCAGCAGGTGCGTCCAGGCGCGCGGGACGACGTCGACAACCTCGTAGCCCCCGCCTCCGGTGACCACCCACTTGCCGTCGCACAGCTCGTGGGCCAGCTCGTGCAGGCGTTCGTAGGCCGTGCGCTGGCCGTCAACCGTGAGAGCGAGGTGGGCCAGCGGGTCTTCGGCGTGGCTGTCGCAGCCGTGCTGCGTGACGAGGATCTGCGGGTCGAACTCGCGCAGGATGGGCGGGACGACGGCCTCGAAGGCCCGCATCCATCCGGCGTCGTTGGTACCAGGAGGCAAGGCGATGTTGACCGCGCTTCCCTCGGCGTTCCGTCCGCCGGTCTCCTCCGGGTAGCCGGTACCCGGGAAGAGGGTGCGAGGCGTCTCGTGCATCGAGATGGTCAGCACCCGGGGGTCGTCCCAGAAGATGTGCTGCACGCCGTCCCCATGGTGCACGTCGACGTCGACGTAGGCGACCCGCTCGACACCGGCATCGAGCAGGTGGTTGATGGCCAGCGCGATGTCGTTGTAGATGCAGAAGCCGCTGGCCTTGCCAGGCATCGAGTGGTGAAGGCCGCCGATGATGTTGACGCCGTGCTCGGCGCGACCGGAGAACACGGCCTTGGCCATCTCGACGCTGCCGGAGGCGACGCGGGCGCTGGCATCGTGCATGCCGGGGAAGCACGGGTTGTCGTCGGTTCCCAACCCGAACTCGAGGTCGACGCGAGACGGGTCGGCCGCAGCCCGGCGAACCGCAGCGATCAGCTCGGGAGTGTGGATGGTCGTCAGCAGGTCGTCGTCGGCGTAGCCGGGCGCGACCACCTCGACGTTGGCGTGGGCCAGCACGCCGAGGGCGCGAGCGAGCCGCATCGTGAGCTCGACCCGAATGGGGGCCATGGGGTGGCCCGGCCCGAAGTTGTACTGAGTGAGGTCGTCATCCCAGACGACTTCGACCCGCCTACTCATGCTCTGACCCTAGTCACCGCCGCCCGTCCGCGCGGGCCTGCCACCCGGCCTCGCGTGCAGCCGCCTTGCTGCCGGTCGCAACCGGCGCGCTGCCCACCCGCCGGACGGTCGAGGCGTGAGAAGGATCCCGCTTCAGGTCGCCGAGATCGTCGTGCTCGTGGCCGCCCTGGTCGTCGGCCTCACCTCCGGCGGGCAGCGGCCACAGGTCGAGCTGCTCGACGGCACCCCAGCGCTGGCAGCGCACGTCGACGAGGCGCTGGCGCTGTTCACGACGCACGGGCTGGAGGCTCCGGCCGTCTCGTCGATCACGTTCGACGCCGACGACCCGTTCTGCGAGCGCCATGGTGGGCGGTTCACCGCCTCGACCGCCGCCATCCTTGTCTGCTTCGACGCCGACACCGTGGTGCTCGGCCCAGACCAGATGCTGCGCAAACATGAGCAGTGGCTTCTGCTGCACGAGCTCGCCCACGCGTGGACCCAGACACACACGAGCGCCGAGCAGCGTGCGACCTTCACAGCTCTGGTCGGTGCCGACAGCTGGAACAACCACGACGACCGTTGGCACCGTCAGGCGAACGAGATCGCAGCTGAGACATTCGTCTGGGCCTTGACCGATGGGCAGCTCACGTCTCCCACCATCGCCAGCCACAACCCGCTGACGCTGCGTGCCGGTTTCGACCTGCTTACGGCAATTCGGGACTGAGTGCCCTTGCCTGGCCCCGTCGGGGTCAGACTGTGGAGCTGTGAGGTTTCGGGTGCTCGGCCCCGTCGGTGTGGACGCCGGTGCTCGCGGCCTGCCGCTCGGTGGCTACCGGCAGCGTCTTGTCCTCGCCCTGCTGCTCAGCCGCGTCGGCGAGTCTCTCAGCGCCGACTGGCTCGTGGATGCCGTGTGGGGCGAGCACCCGCCGCGCACCGCCCGCAAGACGCTGCAGGTCTACGTGGCCCGGCTGCGCGCCGTGCTGGGCGAGGATGCCGTGACGACGGGGCCTGGCGGCTACCGGCTGGATCTGCGTGACGCCCACCTGGACGCCCAAGACTTCGTCTCCGCCGCTGACCGCGGGCACCTGCTGTTGGCCGAGGCACCCGCCCGCGCACTCGACGAGCTGAGCGGCGCACTGGGGCTGTGGCGCGGCCCGCCCTTCGGCGACATGGCAGACGAGGTGGCTCTGCAGGCCGAGGTACAGCGGCTGCGGGAGCGGCGACTGGTGGCCATCGAAGACAGGACGGATGCCGAGCAGGCCCTCGCCCACTCGCCCGCCCTCGCGGCCGAGCTGGCGCCGCTTCTTGCCGACCATCCGGGACGCGCCCGGCTGCGTGCCGCTCTGATGCTGAACCTGTACCGCTCGGGACGAGCCGAGGACGCGCTTGCGCTCTTCGACGAAGCACGCCGGCACCTGGCCGACGAGCTCGGGGCCGACCCCGACCCGGTGCTCAGCGACCTGCATGCACGCATCCTGCGGCGTGACCCGACGCTGGACGCGCCTGCCGGCGCGCCGCAGAAGTGGGCGCCGTCAGAGCTGGACCAGCAGCGTCGCAACCCCTACAAGGGCCTGCACGCCTTCGAGACCTCCGACGCCGACGACTTCTTCGGCCGATCGGCGCTCGCCGAGGCGCTCGAGCAGGCCGTGGACGGGCACTCCTTGGTCGTGCTCGTCGGCGCCAGCGGCACCGGCAAGTCGTCGGCTGCACGTGCTGGGCTGGTGCCACGACTGCTGCGGCGCTCGCCGCCGTGGACGGTCGTCACGATGACGCCCGGGGCCCACCCGTTCGAGGCACTTCGGGAGGCCGCGAGGGATTCCGGCGGGGCGGACGTCGCCTGGTACACCGACGACCTCGACGTCCTGCGCACGATGCAGGCCCTGGCGCCCGACGAGGCCGGTCATGTGCTGCTCGTGGTCGACCAGGCGGAGGAGCTGATCACGCAGTCCACCAGCGAGGCGGCGGCGCGGTTCGTGACCAACCTGGTCTCGGTGGCCGAGGACCCGGCCGCCCAGTGCACCGTTCTCGCCACGGTGCGCGCGGACTTCACCGACCGGCTGCTGGCGCACCCGCTCCTGGCTGCCCACGTGGCCGACTCCCTGGTCACCGTCGCGCCCATGAACCCGTCTGAGGTCACCGAGGCCACCATCGGCCCTGCCCGTCGCGTCGGTCTCAGCGTCGAGCCCGAGCTAGTCGCCGAGCTGGTGGCTGACGTGACCGACCAGCCGGGGGCGCTCCCCCTGTTCGAGTACGCGCTCGCCGAGATGTGCCGAGACCATGTCGGCTCCGTCCTCAGCCGGGAGGCCTACCGCCGCCTCGGGGGGCTGCGCGGCGCGTTGGCGAGGCGGGCCGAGCAGACGTACCAAGCGCTCGAGCCCGACGAGCAGGCCGCCGCACGAGCGTCGCTGCTGCGGCTCGTCGCCGTCACCGAGGACGGCGCGGTGGCGCGGCAACGCGCGAGCCGCTCGGCGTTGGAGTCGCTGGACCCGCGATCGGGCACGGCCATCGATGCCTTCGACCGCGCCCGCCTGCTGACGTTCGACCGTCACCCCGGTACTGGCGAGGCCACGGTCGAGGTGGCCCACGAGGCGCTCATCCGAGAGTGGCCACGACTCGCGTCGTGGGTCGAGGAGTCGCGTGACGACCTTCGTCTGGCCCGGCAGCTCGACGACGAGGTCGCCGGGTGGCAGGCTGCCGAGCACGACCAGGCGTACCTGATGAGCGGTTCACGGCTGGCTGCGTACGACGACTGGCCACGGACCCCAACGGTGTCGATGACCGATGGCGAGCGGGCCTACCTCGCGTCGAGCCGCCAGGAGCGCGAACGACGCACCGCCGCCGAACACCGTTCGGCGCGTCGCCTGCGGGCACTCGTGGCGGCAACCACCGTGGTGGCGCTGCTGGCCTCCGCCCTGGCGGTGGTGGCCGTCCAGCGTACGAGTGTCGCTGAGACCGCCGCTGCCCAGGCGCGGGCGCGGGACCTGGCCGCCGCGTCGGCGAGCCTGGCGCGAGGCGACACGGACCTGGCGCTGCTCCTGGCGATCGAGGCGAGTCGGCTGGGCGGCGACCAGGTGAGCCAGGCCGTGTCCGCGCTGCACTCGGCGGTGTCCAGCGACCGGCTGCTGCTGAGCGTCGGTGACGGCGACAGCGTCGCGCTGCTGCCGGACGGCCGGGCGCTGGTGGGGGGCGACCAGCCCCGGGTGATCGACACCGCGACCGGGCAGGTCGAGACGGTGATGCCGGGGGCGTCATCGGCGCCGCGCGTGGTGGCCTCGGTGGACGGCAGGTGGGCGGCCATGGTCGAGGGCGAGCGTCTGAGCACCTGGGAGATGACCGGCCCGTCCCGGCAGACCAGCACGCCCATCCAGCGGCACGACTTCTATACCGAACAGCTCACCCTGGCCATGTCGGACGACGGCTCGCTGGTGGCGAGACTGGCCGACGCCATCTTGGGCGGGCTGAGCGTGATCGACACGAAGAGCGGCGAGAGGGTCGCGGGTCGGGTTGTCACCGGCCCCTCCGAGCTGACGGCCGCGAGCATCCGCTTCGACCGGACGGGCTCGGTGGTCTGGCGCACGGACCACTCCCGCGTGATGTCGCTCGACCTGGCTACACAGGCCTGGGAGGTCGCCGTCACCGGACCGGGCCCGGTGGCGGCTGTCGACCAGATGGCCGACGGCACGTTGCTCACGGCCCATGACGACGGCTGGCTACGCCGCTGGACGACGGACGCAACCCTGGTGGACTCGGTGCGCATCGCCGGGGTACCGCTCTCCGCACTGGCCGTTGATCGCGCGACCGACGACGTCGCCGTCGGTGACTCGTCCGGGGTCGTGCACGTCTGGCGTCAAGACGGACGCAGCCTGGCTCACGTCACGTCCATGCGGGCTGCACAGGCGGATATCGTCGACATCGAGATCCGCGACGGGCTCGTCGCCGCCGCGGACTCGCAGCGTCGGGTACGGGTGTGGACCGTGGCGCAGGCCTCCGAGCTGGGACGCTGGCCAGGTGGAGGGGCTGTCGCGATCAGCCCGGACGGCACCGTGCTGGCCGCTGCGGCGCAGGACGGTAGCGAGAAAGCTGCGACAGTCGTGCTGCGGTCGATGGACGACGGAACCGAGAACGCCACCATTGCCCCGCCCGAGGACGCGACGCACGTCGTGGGAATGGCCTACTCCGACGATGGCCAGGCCCTCGTCGTCACCTACGGCTGGGACCCGACCACCTACTGGCAAGGCAGCGACCGAGACACCGTCGCTGTCATCGACACCACGAGCGGCGACGTCTGGCGGCTCGAGCCGGACGACAGGGTGACGATCGGAGACATCGCCGTCACCGGACCCCTCCTGGCGATCCCCTACTGCCTGTTCGGGTCGCCTGCCGTGGTGCTGAAGGTGGACTGGTCACAACCGGATGGCGACGCGACCCTCGCTGGGCACGCCCCCATCGACGCGTGCGGTCACGGGGTCGCGCTGTCGCACGACGAGACCCTGTATGCGGCGCTGACGTCCAGCGCTCCCGCGGGCGCGCATGTCTACGTCATGCCGTCCGGGGAGGAGAGCCTGTTCGTGCCGCACAAGCCCCTCAACCGCGGGTCGGTGCGCTTCAGCCCGGACGACCGGTGGCTGCTGACGGCGGGAGCCGACGGGGCGGCACGCGTCTGGGACTCGACCACCGGCGAGGAACGCGTGATGATGGTCAGCGTGGGTGGCGCGGCCGAGACCGCGCTGTGGGCCGACAGCGAGACCATCGTCAGCAGCCACACCGACGGGAAGGTCCGGGTCTGGGACGTCACGTCGGGCCGGCTGCTGGCCGAGGTCGGGGACGCCGGCGTGGCTCCCTTCATCGCGGTGAGCTCGGACGGCCGACGACTGGTCACCAGCGCGGAGGGAGAGAGCCAGGTGTGGACCCTCGATGTCGACGAGTTGCTCGAGATGGCCACGGCCAAGGTGTCGCGGACGTTCACGACCGCGGAGTGCCAGCGCTACGGCATCGATCCCTGCCCAGCGGAGACGAGCGATCAAGAGGACGAGTCGACGTAGTCGGCTGAAGCCTCGACGAACGCATCGACGAGTACGCCGCCGGTCGACCCGACTACTCGCGGGCCGCCACCTGGATCGGCGGTAACCGGTCGGCCGCCGTCTGGGCAGGCCTGTCCCACCCGGCCGAGCCGGCCCAGAATCGCCCAGGCTGCCCCGCATCAGGCGTGAGACTCCACAGCTCCGCATGCAGGGTGCGGTGGTGGTGCCGACAGAGCAGCACCAAGTTCTCCAGCGCCGTCGCCCCGCCGTCGGCCCAGTGGCGGACGTGGTGGGCGTCGCAGAAGGCAGCCGTGCGGCTGCACCCAGGGTGCACGCAGCCCCCGTCGCGCACCCGCAGCGCCTTGGTCTGACCGGTGGTGACGGTGCGCGCGGCCCGGCCGACGTCCATCGGCATCCAGCCACCACCGATCTGCACCGCTGCTGCACTCGACGGTTGGCTCGCGCCGCCGTTCGGCGGAGGCAACAACGTCGCGAGCACTGGGGTGACCGTCGCGTCGCACGCCCACCGCCGCGCGACGCCGGCAGGGACCGCCGCCCCCGTCCATGGCAGGTCGGCAGAGCCGACACCCGAGCGCAGCGCCCGCTCGTCGATGACGACGGACACGTGCGGACGCTCCCCGCCCAGCTGCGGCTCCAGCCCGAAGTCCAGCCCACTCTTGGCGAGGTCGAGGAGTGCGTCGGCGCGCAACTGGCCCGTGCTGCGCCGATCACCGTCTCCCGACTTCGTCATCAACGGCATGAACGCGGACTGGAGCAGCTCGGTCGACTCGAGGTCGAAGATGCCGTTGAGGTAGCCGAACCCGCCCACGATCGACAGCTTCAGCCCTCGTCGCTCATAAGCGTCGCGCATCGCCCGCTCGGCCCCATCGGGATCGACGGCCTGGTGGATGCGCGCCGCGGCATTGCGGACGACCGCCGGCTCGAACATCGATGCGAGATCGAGCAGCAGCGGCTCGGCCGCCACCGCATGGTCGGCACCGATCGTGCTCACCACACCCACTATCGCGGACACGTGCTGCGGCGACACCAGACCCTGGGCCAGCGCGTCACGCGTGTCAGGCAGGTGATCGCGCAGCGCCCGTGCGGTGCGAGTGACGTGACTGGCCGTTCCCGCCGAGATACGGGTGCGCAGCTCAAGCCAGCGCTTCGTAGTGCGGTGGCGGGTCGGCGCCGCAACGTCCGCGCCGTCGAAAGCCGCCACCGCGTCGAGGACGCCCGCGTGCAGCCGGTGCTCGGCCCTCACCACCCGCGTCACGAGCTCGGTGCGCTCGTCTGCCCTGAGACCGGACAGATCAGCCGACAACAGCCGGTCGAGCACCCCGTGAAGCTCTGCGGCGATCGATGGCGCGTGCGCCGTCGCGGACGCACCGGAAGCCGCGGGGGCGACCCCCACCGCCACATCGTTCGAACACATGTATGAATAGTCGCATTTACCTGCGACACAAACCAGGCCCTCGCCCGCATCTGTGGACAGAAGAACCAGCCCTCTCCCGGGACCTTGGACCCGATCCCAACGGCCCGCTGTCTCACTAGCGTCAGCATGAGGAGGCCCCCATGAGCGGCGAGGCGACGACGAAGACTCGGTACGTGAGCCTGCCGACGGACGCACCCATCTGGGAACGATTCCCCGTCCTCGCCCCCCTGGTGCTCATCGGCACGATCGAGCCGGACGGTGAGCCCGACATCGCACCCAAGCACCTGGCCATGCCGGCCAGCTGGGACAACTACTTCGCGTTCGTGTGTCACCCCGACCACGGCACCTTCAAGAACCTCGTGGCGAACGACGCCTTCACCGTCGGCTACCCGACACCACCGATGCTGCTGCACACCAGCCTCGCCGCGGCACCCCGCGCCTCCGACGGCACCAAGCCGACGGTGCAAGTGCTGCCGCTGACCGCTGCCAAGAAGGTCGAGGGTGTGCTGGTCGATGGATGCCGCGTGCACCTGGAGTGCGAGCTCGACCGCATCATCGACGACCTCGGCGAGAACGTGATGGTCATCGGACGCGTCGTCGCCGCGCACGTCGCCGAGCAGATGCTGCGCACCTTCGACGTCGACGACGCCGACATCGTGCACGCCTCGCCACTGCTGGCCTACATCAACCCGGGCCGGGTGGCCACGGTGAGCGACACCGTCTCGTTCCCGTACCACCTGGGATTCTCGCGATAGGGGCACCCATGGCGCCGTGGGCACCGTCCACGCTCGACACCGATGTCGCCACCGCGCTGCTTGCCGCGGCCGCTCGTCGCGACGAGTCGATGGTCGCGCATCTGGTGACACTGGCGCAGATGGAGTCGCCGTCCAGCGACCCCACGGCCCAGCAGCCGGTGCTCGACCACGTGGAAGCCGAGATGAGCGCTCGTGGCGCACGCACGCTGCGGTTGCCGGGTGGGGGCCGAAGCGGCGGAACACTGGTCGCCGCCATGCCCGGCCCACCCGCGCCGTTCCAGCTGCTCATCGGGCACTCCGACACGGTGTGGCCCCGCGGCACCACCGCGCAGCGCCCCCCGACCCGCGACGGCGACCTGCTGCACGGCCCGGGCACCTATGACATGAAGGCCGGGCTCGTGCAGGTGCTGACCGCACTGGACCTGCTCACCGAGATCGGACGTCACCCGAGCGTGACCCCCGTGCTGCTGGTCAACAGCGACGAAGAGATCGGCAGCCGCGAGTCGACCGCGGCCATTCGCACCTTGGCCGCCGCGGCCGACCGAGCGATGGTGCTCGAGCCGTCGCTCGGCTCGCAGGGCGCACTGAAGACGGCGCGCAAGGGGTTGGGCCGCTACACGGTCACCGTGCACGGCAAGGCCGCGCACGCGGGTCTCGACCCGACCGCGGGGGCAAGTGCCATCCTCGAGCTCTCCACCGTGATCCAGCGGCTGTTCGCGCTCAACGACCACGACCGTGGCGTGACCGTCAACGTGGGAATGGTCTCCGGCGGCATCCAGCCCAACGTGATCGCGCCGGAGAGCAGCGCGGTGATCGACGTGCGCGTTCTCACCAGCGAGGACGCCGAGACGGTTGACGCAGCGATTCGGGCCCTGCAACCGACCACCCCAGGCACGTCGCTGAGTGTCGACGGCGGGATGGGCCGACCTCCCCTGGAGCGCACCGAGCGCAACGCCGCGCTGTACGACCAGGCCGTCGCCGTCGCCGCCGAGATGGGCCTGGCGCTGCCCGAGGCGACCGCGGGCGGGGGGTCGGACGGCAACACCGCCAGCCAGGTGGCCCCCACGCTCGACGGGCTCGGGGCGGTGGGGGACGGCGCCCACGCTGAGCACGAGCGAGTCTTCGTGCCCGGATGGGTGCAGCGCACCGCCTTGCTGACCGGTCTGCTGCTGCTGCCGGCCGTTCGGGCGGGGCACGTGCCCAGTGTTGCTGACCCGCTCGCCCTCGTCCCCCGGTGAGGAGGAACGCCATGAGCACCGGCACCGCCACCCGGATCGTCCCCACGACCGTCACGCGTATCGCCGACATCGACTCCGCTGCCACGAGCATCGTTCCGATCAGCCGCACCAGATGGGCCACCGGCGACTACGTCGTGGGTCGGGTCACCGAGGTGTCACGGGCCCTGCACCAGGTCGAGCTGCCCAACGGGCGCATGGCCGACGTGACGCGCGGCGAGCTCGTCACCGGCGCCCTCGGGCGGCGGGCCGCCACGCTCGAGGCGGTTGGCGACTGGCGCGACATCACCGACGACGGCCACATGCATCTGCTGACCTCGGCCGGTCTCATGGGCCGCGCCACGTCGGTGTCGCCCTTCCTCCCGCCCCTGGTGAGCCTCGACTACGTCGGTCACCTGCACCTGCACGGTGAGCCGACACGGATGCGCGACTGGGTCGTCGCGGCCCCGGCCGGTGCGACGTTCGACCTGCCCGTGGTGCTGGTGATCGGGACGTCGATGTCGGCCGGCAAGACGGAGTCGGCCAAGGTCGTCGTCGGGCTGCTGCGCGACCTCGGCCTGGTTGTCGTCGGCGCCAAGCTCACGGGGGCCGCCCGCTACCGCGACCCGTTGGCGATGTGGGACGCGGGCGCCACGGCGGTGTTCGACTTCGTCGACGCCGGCCTACCCTCGACAGCCGTCTGCGAAGACGACTACGTCGCCGCCATCTCGACCGTGCTCGCTCGGATGGGCTCGTGCGGGGCGGACGTCGCCGTCGTCGAGGCGGGAGCCTCTCCATTGGAGGAGTACAACGGTGCCGCACTCGCCGATCTCATCGGCCGCCAGATCCGCTTCACAGTGCTGTGCGCGTCGGACCCCTACTCCGTCGCAGGCCTGATGGACGCCTTCGGCACCAAGCCCGACGTCGTCGCAGGAGGCGCGGCCAACACGACCGCAGGCATCGCGCTGGTCTCCCGACTGTCCGGCCTCACTGCGCTGAACCTGCTCGACCCGCACACTCACCTGGAGTTCAAGCAACGCCTGGAGCGCCACCTGCCCAACATCCGATGACGGCCCGCTGATCTGGGCGTCTGGCTCAGGGGGCGTCCGGTGCTGCCAGCTCGCGCGAGCGGTCGCGGTTGGCCAGCACTGCGTCGAGGAAGGCCGCGCGCAGCCCGTGCGCCTCGAGCTGGTGCAGCGCCGCAGCCGTCGTCCCGCCGGGCGAGGTGACCCGCTCGCGCAGGATCGCCGGGTGCTCCCCGGACTGCTCGATGAGCCGCGCCGACCCGGAGAGCGTCGCCACCGTGAGCTCGGTAGCCAACGCGCGCGCCAGCCCGGCCCGCACACCTGCCTCGACCAATGCCTCGACCACGAGAAAGACGTAGGCAGGACCGGAGCCGGAGATCGCGGCGACGGCGTCCATCTGGGCCTCGGGCACGCGCACCACCGCGCCGACCGAGGCCAGTACGCCGTGCGCCGTCGCCATGTGCTCGTCGGTGGCGTAGGTGCCCGCGCAGATGGCGGTCATCCCGGCGCGTACCAGGGCGGGCGTGTTGGGCATGGCCCGCACGACCGGCTGCTGCAGCGGCAGCCAGCCCTCGAGCTGGGCGATCGTCAAGCCGGCGGCGACGGAGACGACGACACAATCGAGCGACAGCACATCGAGCGCGGTCTCGCTCGCGGCCGCTACGTCGTGCGGCTTGACGGCGAGGATGGCTACGTCGGCGTCGCCGACGGCCGTGGCCACGTCGGTGACCGTGATCGCATGACGTTGGGCCAGCTCGGCCGCCCGCTCAGGGTTCTGCTCGACGACGGCGACCTCGACGCGTGCGCCGTCGGTGGGCCCGGAGTCCAGAAGCCCGGCCACGATGCTCTCCCCCATGACGCCGCCACCGACCACCGCGATCTTCATGGCGCCACGGTAGGCGACGCGCCGCGCGCGTCGGCGCGCTCAGCCTGTGCGAAAGTCGTGCGGGGCGTACCTCGGGCCGAAACGAGGAGCACGCACCTCGGAGAGCTCAAGAATCCGCTGCACCCTGAACCGGTGCCCCCGGTATGGCTCCAGCGCGCTGAGCATGTCGTCGTCAGAGTCGCTGACCTGGCCGGTCAGGGCGTAGTTGACAAGCCGCGGGACGTGCAAGTCGCCCACCGAGACCGCGTCTGCGTCCCCCAGCGCACGTTGGCGAACCTCAGCCGACGTCCAGGCACCGATGCCAGCCACGGCGCGCAACCGCCGGTCGGCCTGCTCGGGGTCCATGGCGGTGATCTCCTCCAGCCGAGACGCCAGCCCGGCAGCCCGCACGATCGTGGCCGAGCGCTGCGGCCCCACACCTGCGCGGTGCCAGTCCCAGGACGGGATCGTCCGCCACGTCTGCGGCGAGGGGACGACGACCATGCCGGCCGCCGGACCAGGCGCGGGCTCGCCATAGCGCCGCAGCAGCCAGCGCCAGGCACGCCGGGCCTCCCCGCCGGTCACCTTCTGCTCCAGCACCGAGGGGACGAGCGCCTCCATGACCAGTCCGGTGCTCCCGAGCCGTGGCCCGCCGGTGCGGCGCGCGCCGTCACGCAGCACCGTGGGGGTGGGACGAAACCCGTCGAGGTCGTCGGCAGCCGAGAGCCAGTCGGGGGCGTGCTCGACCAGCCACGCCGCCCCAGCGCCCCAGGCGGCGATAGCCACCTCGTCGCCGTCGCTCACGAAGCGCACCGTCCCGGGACCATCCGGCGTGCGGGCCGTGCGCCAGAGCGCTCCAGCCGCGTCCGTCACGAACGTGGGGTCTCCCCCACCGCGGCGGTGGACACCCAGGACGAGGCGAAGCGACAGCGCGAACCCCGGCCGCCACCGACGCTCGGCCACAAGCGTGCCCATCGAGTCAGAAGTGCAGCGCGTCGGCAGGTAGGTCGAGACCGGCCGACACCCGGGCTCCGCGGCGCAGCTCGTTGCCCGTGCCGATACGCGCATCGGCGCCGACCACCGCGTGGTCGACGAGCACGTTCTCGGCGACCTGAGCCCCGTGCCCGATGGCCGACATACGCACCCGGCTGGCGGCGCCGACGACCGCGTCGGCCATCACCACCGACCCCTCGATCACGCAGTCGGGCCCGATCACGGCGCCGGGCAGCACCGAGCTTCCCCCGTACACCCGCGCTGTGGGGTGCACTATCGCCCCCGGGCGAATCAGGGCCTCCCCCGGTGGGCCGGGCCGGGCCGACGGAACGATCACGCCACGCACGAGGTCGGCCGAGCCCTGCACGTACAGCTCGGGGGTGCCCAGATCGGTCCAGTAGGCGCGGTCGACGTGGCCGAGCACCATCCGGTCCTGCGCGAGCAGCGCGGGAAAGGTCTCGCGCTCGACCGACACGACCCGTCCTTGCGGGATCTCGTCGAGAAGCGCTCGTCGAAACACGTAGCAGCCGGCGTTGACCCGGTTGGTCACCGGTTCGGGCGACTTCTCCAGAAACTCCGACACCCGTCCGTCCGGGCCGACGAGAACGCTGCCGAACGCCCGCGGGTCGTCGACCTCGGTGAGGTAGAGCGTGACGTCGGCGTCGAACTCACGGTGCCGGGCCAGCTGAGCAGCGAGGTCGTGCCCGTCCAGCACGTCGCCGTTGAAGACGACGACCGGGTCGTCTGGGTCGCTGCCCAGCCGCTCGGCGGCGTTGCGGATGGCTCCCGCGGTTCCCAGCGGGGTCGACTCCAGCATCAGGTCGACCTCGGCGCCGTACTGGCTGAGCTCGGGGACGTAGCGCTCGAACGCCTCGGCGCGGTATGACGTGGCCAGCACCACGCGCGTCACGCCCGCCGCCGCCGCACGGGCGACCTGGTGCGCCACGAACGGCACCCCCGCCACCGGCAGCATCGGCTTGGGCACGTGCTCAGTCAACGGACGCAGCCGCGTCCCCAGACCCCCGACCAGCAGAATCGCCTCGACCACGCGGCCAGCCTACGGTGAGCGCCATGGCTGCCCCCCACGTCGGTGCGCACCCGACCGCCCTGCTGGCCCAGGCCCTGCGCCGTGACCCGGCCCGGCCGTTCGTCACCTACTACGACCTGGGCAGCGGCGGTCGGGTCGAGCTGTCGGTGGCGACGTTCGACAACTGGACGAACAAGACCGTCGGGCTGCTGCGCGACGAGCTCGACGTCGAGGCGGGGGACCGGCTCGACATGGTGCTACCCGCGCACTGGACGGGACTGGTGCTGGCGATGGCCGCCTGGACGGTGGGGGCGCAGGTGTCGACGGCCCCGCTGCCCCACGCGACGGTCTCGGTGCGGGCGTGGGACGAGCAGCCGAGCGGCGCCGGGTCGCTGGTGGTCGTGAACACGCTGCCTCTGGGTGGGCCCGCGGGGGCTCGCGCGCCGTCCGGGTCGATCGACTACGGCCGCGAGGTGCTCGGCTACCCCGACGTCTGCGGGCCCGCCGAACCCACCCACGACCCCGCGCTGGCCCTTCTGATGGAGTCCGCGTCCGCGCAGCCGGGTACCCGCCGCCTTGTCGTGGCCCAGCGGCTCGACGACGCGACCCTGCGCGAGGCGCTGCTCGTGCCGCTGGCCTGCGGCGGGTCGTCCGTGCTCGTGCAACCCGGGCCGGGCGAGGTCGAGCACGACCGTGTCGCCGCCATCGGCACGCAGGAGCGCGCCCAGCAGGGGTGACCTACCAGGGCTCGGATCGAAGCGGCGCCGCCATGTGCAGGCGGGCGTATGCCAGGGCCTCGGCAAGGTCGGTCTCACGCTCGGCGCGGTTCTTGGCCTTGCGGGTCGTGACCTCGACGACCACGGTCCCCTCCCACGCGTCGCGGGCCAGGCGCTCGAGCAGGGTCGCGCACGGCTGGGTGCCCCGCCCGGGGATGAGGTGCTCGTCGCGAGCCAGGCCGGTGCCGTCGGCCAGGTGGACGTGGGAGAGCCGGTCGCCGAGGTCGGCGGCCATCTTCAGCGCGTCCGACCCCGAGACGGCGGTGTGCGACAGGTCGAGCGTGCAGTGCCGGTAGCCCTCGTCGGTCGGGTCCCAGTCGGGCAGGTAGGCCTTGAGCTCACGTCCCCGGGCACGCCAGGGGTACATGTTCTCCACCGCGACGACCACGCCCGACTCCTGCGTCAGGGCATCGACCTTCGCGGCGAAGTCGCGCGCGTACTCCCGCTGCCAACGAAACGGCGGGTGCACCACGACGACGCCGGCGTCGAGCTGGTGGGCGACCTCCACCGAGCGGGTCAGCCGCTCCCACGGGTCGGGCGACCACACCCGCTGGGTGACGAGCAGGCACGGGGCGTGCACGGCGAGCACCGGAAGCTGGTAGCCCTGGACGAGGGCGGCCACCTCGTCGGCGTCCTGGCTGATCGGGTCGGTCCACACCATCAGCTCGATACCGTCGTAGCCGAACGAGTCGGCCATCTCGAACGCCGCGGCCGTGCCCTCGGGGTAGACCGACGCCGTCGACAACGCGACGGGTGCCTTCGCGACGCGGACGGGCAGCTCGTCAGCCATCGCCGACCCCCATGCCTGACGACGCCGGCAGGCTCGGCTGGGCCAGCACGTCGAGCTGGCGCAGGATGATGCCCTCGCGCAGCGCCCACGGACAGATCTGCACCGAGTCGACCTGCAGCAGGTCCATGGCTCCCTCGGCCACGATGGCCCCGGCCAGCATCTGCGCCGCCCGTCCGCTCGACACACCGGGCAGGTCGGCACGCTGCTTGGCGCTCATCTCGGCCAGGCGCGGGACGATCGTCTGCAGGTCGGCCAGCGACAACGACCGCCGGACGTAGATGCCCTCGGACGAGGGCGCCGCCCCGGCGATGCGGGCCAGCGAGCGGAACGTCTTCGAGCTTCCCGCTGCCAGGTCGGGTGGGCCGTGGCGCAGCACTCGTCCGGCCACGTCGGCGATCGACGCTCGTACGTGCTTGCGCAGGGCGCGCACGTCGTCTGGCCCCGGCGGGTCGTGCGCCAGACGGTCGCGAGTGAGCCGGCCAGCACCGAGCGGGAGGGACAGTGCCGCGTCGGGGTCTTCGTCGATGCCCGTGGCGATCTCGAGCGACCCGCCGCCGATGTCGAGCATGAGCAACCGCTGGGCCGACCAGCCGTACCAGCGCCGCACGGCGAGAAAGGTCAGCTGCGACTCCTCGTCCCCGCTCAGCACCGCCAGCTCGACGCCCGCCTCGTCGGCCACCCGGGCGAGCACGGCGTCACCGTTGGCAGCCTCGCGCAAGGCTGAGGTCGCGAAGGCGAGGATGCGCTCGGCCCCTTTGTCTTCCGCCAGCGCGACGGCCTCCTGGCAGAACTCCACCAACCGGTCGGCCCCGGCGTCGCCGACCCGGCCGTCCGGGCCGAGCATCTCGCTGAGCCGCAGCTGTGCCTTGTGCTTGTACGCCGGCAGGGGGCGTGCACCGGGGTGGGCGTCCACGAGCAGCAGATGGACCGTGTTCGATCCGACATCGAGCACACCGAGTCGCACGGTGCGACGGTAGCCGCCGCCGATGCGTACCCTGCGACCGGTGGGCGAAGTGGCGCTGAACTTCCCGCGCACGTGGGTGGAGTTCACCGACCCCGCAGACCCCGACACGGTGGTGCGGGCCGACGTCACATGGCTGACGTCGGCCTGGACGTGCATCTTCGGCCGCGGCTGCCTCGGCATCGACGCCGCCCGGCCCGACGACGGCTGCTGCACGCACGGCGCGCACTTCGCCGACGACGAGGACGAGGCGCGGGTGAGCGCCGCCGCCGACCGGCTGAGTGCGACGCAGTGGCAGATGCGCAGGCGGGGTCGGCGCGGAGGCGTCGTCGGGCTCGACGACAACGGTGCCCGACAAACCCGGGTGGTGGACGGGGCCTGCATCTTTCACAACCGCGCCGGGTTCGACGGCCCGGCCGGCTGCGCGCTGCACGCGCTGGCGCTGGACGAGGGCGTCCACCCGCTGGCGACCAAGCCGGACGTGTGCTGGCAGCTGCCCATCCGGCGTGACTTCAGAGATGTCACGCGTCCCGACGGCACGACGTACCACGAGGTGAGCATCGGCGAGTTCGACCGTCGTGGCTGGGGCGCGGGCGGGCACGACCTGGACTGGTTCTGCTCCGGCTCGCCGTTGGCCCACGTCGGCGCCGAGACGGTGCTGAGCAGCTCGCGGGCCGAGATCGAGGCCCTCATCGGACAGGCCGCCTACGCCGTGCTGGTCGAGCTGTGCCGCACTGGCGTCGCGCCGCACCCGGCGTCGCCGCCACGGTGACAGGACCCACGCCGAGCCCCAACATCTGGCGCTCGCCGGAGGTCTACGAGCGCCTCAACCGCGCCGCCGACCCGGACGGCCTCGTGGTCGCGGCGCTCGACAGCGTGATCGGGCGGGTGGGCGGGCAACGGAACGTCACCGTCGACGTAGCCGTGGACGTCGGTTGCGGGACCGGCTACCACCTGCCGATGCTGGCAGCGCGGGCCGAGCGCGTCGTCGGGGTCGAGCCGCACACCGACCTGGCCGCAGCCGCGTCCCGCCGCGTCGCACGGGCGCGCCTCGCCGACCGGGTCACGGTGCGCACGGGGTTGGCCGAGCACCTGCCCCTGCCGGAGGAGTCGGTCGACCTCGTCTTCTCACACTGGGCGTACTTCTTCGGGCCGGGCTGCGAGCCTGGTCTGGCGCAGGCCGACCGGGTGCTGCGGCCGGATGGGGTGCAGGTGGCAGTCGACCTCGACGTGACCGCGACCACCGGCTACGCGCGGTGGTTCGCCGCCAGCGGCACCGGCGTGCGTAGCGATCGCGCTGCGTCGTTCTTCAGCCGCTGGACGCAGCAGCGGCTGCCGGTGGTCTGGCGCTTCGCCGACCGCGCCGACCTGGCAGCGGTGCTGGGCATCGAGTTCCCCCCCGACGTCGCGGCGATGGCCCTGCGCGAGACGGTCGGGGCCACGATCTCCGTCCCGACGGTGCTGCGCTGGCGCCATCCCCGCCGCACGTGATCACGTCACGACGGTCTGCCGCGCGGCGTCTGGGTCGTGTCGGACCCACCTCGTAGCGTCGGGGACCATGGCGAGCGCGAAGGCATCGAGCCGGGGTTTCCGGTGCACGGAATGTGGCTGGGCGACTCCCCGTTGGGTGGGTCGCTGCGGCGGGTGCGAGGCGTGGGGAACCGTCGGCGACCGGGCCCTCACCGCAGCCGGCGCGGCCGAGATGCGAGCCCGTCCCATCACCGAGGTCGACGCGCAGGACGGCAAGGCCATGCCGACCGGTATCGACGAGTTAGACCGGGTGCTGGGCGGCGGACTCGTCCCGGGCGGGGTCGTGCTGCTGGCCGGCGAGCCGGGGGTCGGTAAGTCGACGCTCGCGCTTGAGGTGGCGGCGAGCGCGCCGGGCCCGACGCTCTACGTCACCGGCGAGGAGACGACGGCGCAGGTGCGCCAGCGGGCCGATCGCACCGGCTCGGTTCACGAGCGGCTGTTCCTGGCCTCCGTCCGAGACCTGGACGAGGTGCTCAGCCATGCCGAGCAGGTGAGCCCGGCGCTGCTGGTGCTCGACTCGATCCAAACCGTGACCGCGAGCGGCGTAGACGGGGCCGCGGGCAGCCCCAGCCAGGTGCGCGGCGTGGCTGCAGCCCTGGTCAGCCTCGCCAAGCAGGTGGGCACGTCGGTGCTGCTGGTCGGGCATGTGACCAAGGACGGAGCCGTCGCGGGTCCCCGGGTGCTGGAGCACCTGGTCGACGTGGTCGTCATGTTCGAGGGCGACCGGCACTCGCGGCTACGGCTGCTGCGCGGCATCAAGAACCGGTTCGGCCCCAGCGACGAGGTGGGCTGCCTCGACCTGGACGAGTCCGGCATCCGCTCGGTGCCTGACCCGGGCCGGTTGTTCCTGAGCGCCAACCCGCAGCCGGTGCCGGGCCGGTGCTGGACTGTGACCCTGGAGGGACGTCGGGCGCTTCCGGTGGAGGTGCAGGCACTGGTGGGCACCGACGCGTCCGCGACGCCTCGCCGAGTCAGCACGGGCATGGCGTCGAACCGCGTCTCGCTGCTGCTCGCGGTTCTCGACCGGCGCACGGGCGCCCGGCTCGGCGGACGCGACGTCTACGTCGCCACGGTCGGTGGCCTGAGCGTCAACGAGCCTGCCGGCGACCTGGCCACTGCTCTGGCAATCGGCAGTGCCGCCGCGGACGTGCCCCTGCCGTCTGGGGTGGGCGCGGTGGGTGAGGTGGGTCTGGACGGTGAGATCCGAGCCGTCGGCGGAGTCAAGCACCGCGTCACCGAGCTTGCCCGGGTCGGCGCGCGTCGCGTCCTCGTCCCCGCCACCAGCACCGACGGGGACGAGGCGGTACCCACGGTCGACGGGTGCGAGGTGATCGCCGTGTCGTCGCTTACCGAGGCGATCCTGCGCGCCCAGCGGCCACTGCTCAGTGCCGCCGTCGAGCACGATCGGCAGGCCTGAGCCGCACTACACTCCCGCCCATCGACACCACTCTGCGCCGCACCCTCGGCTCCGTCGCCCCTGGTACCGCGATGCGGGAGGGGCTGGAGCGGATCCTGCGTGGACGCACCGGCGCCCTCGTCGTGCTCGGCTTCGACAAGCAGGTCGACTCCCTGTGCACCGGAGGCTTCACCCTCGACGTCGAGTTCTCCGCCACCCGCCTGCGCGAGCTGGCCAAGATGGATGGCGCCATCGTGGTCGACACCAAGAACAACCGCATCGTCCGGGCCGCCACGCAGCTGGTGCCCGACCCCGCCATCCCCACCAGCGAGTCGGGCACCCGGCACCGCACCGCCGAGCGGACCGCCCGCCAGACTGGGCACCCGGTGATCTCGGTAAGCCAGTCGATGCACCTGGTCGCCCTGTACCTGGACGACGCCCGGCACGTGCTGGAGGACTCCTCGGAGATCCTCTCGCGGGCGAACCAGGCGCTGGCCACCCTCGAGCGGTACCGGCACCGCCTGGACGAGGTGGCCGGCACCCTTTCGGCGCTGGAGATCGAAGACCTCGCGACGTTGCGCGACGTCGCCACGGTGGCGCAGCGTCAAGAGATGGTCCGTCGCATCCACACCGAGATCGAGGGATATGTCGTCGAGCTCGGCAGCGACGGCCGCCTGCTCTCGCTCCAGCTCACCGAGCTGGTCGCCGGCCTGGCCCCCGATCGCGCGCTGCTCGTGCAGGACTACGTGCACGACCCCGCCACCGACCATCGCACGCACCTGAGCGACCTTGAAGTACTCACGCAGTCCGATGTGCTTGAGCTGCCCCTGGTGGCGAACGCTCTGGGCTACACCGGCGGCGAGGCGATGCTCGACCAGCCGATCAGCCCGCGCGGCTACCGGCTGCTCGCCCGGGTGCCACGCCTGCCCGGCAGCGTCGTCGAGCGACTGGTCACCCACTTCGGCGGGCTGCAACAGCTGCTCAGCGCCAACGTCGAAGACCTGCTGGCCATCGACGGCGTCGGGGGGGCCCGTGCCCGCACCATCCGCGAGGCACTCTCGCGGCTCGCCGAGGCGAGCATCATGGACCGCTACGTCTGATCCGACCGGACTGACGTGACCGACTGCGTGCGCTGACCCGCCGTGCACGAGACGACGCTCGCCTGGTTCGACGAGCACGCACGCGACCTTCCGTGGCGCTCACCGCAGACCACGCCCTGGGGAGTGCTGGTGAGCGAGGTGATGCTGCAGCAGACGCCCGTCGCCCGGGTCGCCCCGGTGTACCTAGCATGGATGACCCGCTGGCCCACCCCGGACGACCTGGCCGACGACCCGGTGGCCGAGGCTATCCGCGCCTGGGGCCGTCTCGGCTACCCGCGACGGGCTGTGCGGCTGCACGCCGCGGCCACGCAGATCGCGACCCGTCACGACGGGGAGGTCCCCTCGGCGCTGGACGACCTTCGTGCGCTGCCCGGGGTCGGGGAGTACACCGCCGCAGCGGTCGCGGCCTTCGCCTTCAACGCTCGCGTGGCCGTGCTCGACACCAACGTGCGCCGGGTGCTCGCACGGTTGCGCGGGCAGGCGCAGCCGACTGCGCACCTGACCAACGTGGAGCGAACGCTGGCGGCCGACCTGCTGCCGGCCGACCCGCCGGTCGCCGCCCGATGGTCGGTGGCGGTCATGGAGGTCGGGGCCCTGGTGTGCACCTCGTCCAGCCCTCGCTGCCACGACTGCCCACTCGCCGCCGAGTGCTCGTGGCTGGCTGCCGGGCGACCCGCCACCGACCTGCCCCGCCGCCGACAGCCCTTCGAAGGCACCGACAGGCAGGTTCGCGGGCGCCTGATGGCCGTGCTTCGAGAAGCGGACGCACCAGTCGACCCACGAACCCTGGACGCGGTGGGCCTCGACGCTGCGCCGCCCGTCGACGACGCGCAACGCCAACGCGCACTGGCATCCCTGGTCACCGACGGGCTGGTCGTCGTAGATCCCGACGGCCGCTACCGGCTGCCCGACTAGGGCTGCTCGCCCTCGACCTGCTCCTGCAGGCGGGCGAGCCCCTGCGCGTACTCCGGACGCGGGTTGAGCGCGACCGCCACCCGGTAGTGGCTCACGGCCTCGGTGACACGCGAGCGTCGCTCGCAGACCCGGCCGAGCGCGAACCGGGCGTAGGCGTCGGTCGGGTCGAGCTCGACCAGACGTGAGAACGCACGCTCGGCGTGGTCGAGCTGAGCGCGGTAGAAGTAGGCGCGACCGGCCAGCTCGAGCACCGAACGGGAGTCGGGCTCATCGGACAGCAACGGCGCGAGGACGTCGAGCGCCTCGGCGGGCCTGCGCTGCGCGACAAGGTCATCGGCGCGCCGCATGAGAACGGCGGGGTGCTGGGTACTCATCACGGCAAGAGAACGGCCCGGGGCGCCGCGCCATTCCTGGCGCTGCGCTCCCGGGCCGTCACCCTCTCGGGCTAGCTCTCCGGCTGGCCGGCAGCCTCCTCGACCGGCGGCGCGTCCGGCAGCTCAGGCGTCTCCCCGGCGCCGGTGAAGGTGAACTCGGCCGTCGGGCCCTCACCCTCCACGTCGACGAGGACGATCTGGCCCGCCTTCAGGTCACCGAACAAGATGCGCTCACTCAGCGAATCCTCGATCTCGCGCTGGATCGTGCGCCGCAGCGGACGTGCGCCCAGCACCGGGTCGAAGCCACGCTTGCCCAGCAGCTCCTTGGCCGCCGTCGTGAGCTCCAGGCCCATGTCCTTGTCGCGCAGGCGCTCGTCCACCTTGTCGATCATCAGGTCGACGATGCGGACGATCTCTTCCGGCGTGAGCTGGTGGAAGACGACGATGTCGTCCACGCGGTTGAGGAACTCCGGACGGAAGTGCTGCTTGAGCTCGTCGGAGACCTTGGCCTTCATCCGGTCGTAGCTGCCCTGCACGTCGCTGGCCTGGGCGAACCCGAGGCTGACGCTCTTGGCGATGTCACGGGTACCGAGGTTGGTCGTCATGATGATGACCGTGTTCTTGAAGTCCACCGAGCGACCCTGGGCGTCGGTGAGCTTGCCCTCCTCCAGCACCTGCAGCAGCGAGTTGAAGATGTCCGGGTGGGCCTTCTCGACCTCGTCGAACAGCACGACCGAGAACGGCTTGCGCCGCACCTTCTCGGTGAGCTGGCCGCCCTCCTCGTACCCGACGTAGCCGGGAGGTGAACCGAACAGCCGCGAGACGGTGTGCTTCTCGGAGTACTCGCTCATGTCCAGCGAGATCAGCGACTCTTCGTCGCCGAAGAGAAACTCCGACAGCGCCTTGCTGAGCTCGGTCTTTCCGACGCCGGACGGGCCGGCGAAGATGAACGAGCCGCCGGGACGCTTCGGATCCTTCAGCCCGGCGCGCGTGCGCCGGATGGACTTGGACAGCCCGCGGATCGCGTCCTCCTGCCCGATGACGCGCTTGTGAAGCTCGTCCTCCATGTGCAGCAGGCGCGAGGTCTCCTCCTCGGTCAGCTTGAAGACGGGGATGCCGGTGGCGACGGCGAGAACCTCGGCGATGAGCTCCTCGTCGACCTCGGCGACGACGTCGAGGTCGCCGGCCTTCCACTGCTTCTCCCGCTCTGCTTTCTGCCCGAGCAGCGTCTTCTCGTTGTCGCGAAGACCCGCCGCCAGCTCGAAGTCTTGCCCGTCGATGGCCGACTCCTTCTCCCGACGCACCCCGGCGATCCTCTCGTCGAACTCGCGCAGGTCGGGCGGGGCCGTCATGCGTCGGATACGCAACCGCGCGCCGGCCTCGTCGATGAGGTCGATGGCCTTGTCGGGCAAGAAGCGGTCGGAGATGTAGCGGTCCGACATCTGTGCAGCGGCCACCAGCGCCGGGTCGGTGATGGTCACCCGGTGGTGCGACTCGTAGCGGTCGCGCAGACCCTTGAGGATCTCGATCGTGTGCGCGAGCGTCGGCTCGTTGACCTGGATCGGCTGGAAGCGGCGCTCCAGGGCGGCGTCCTTCTCGACGTGCTTGCGGTACTCGTCGAGCGTGGTGGCGCCGATGGTCTGCAGCTCACCTCTGGCAAGCATGGGCTTGAGGATGCTCGCCGCGTCGATCGCGCCTTCGGCGGCTCCAGCACCCACAAGGGTGTGGATCTCGTCGATGAAAAGGATGATGTCGCCCCGGGTGCGGATCTCTTTGAGCACCTTCTTCAGGCGCTCCTCGAAGTCACCGCGGTAGCGGCTGCCGGCAACAAGGGCGCCCAGGTCGAGCGTGTAGACCTGCTTGTTCTTCAGCGTCTCGGGCACCTCGCCCTTGATGATGGCCTGCGCGAGACCCTCGACGACGGCGGTCTTGCCCACGCCGGGCTCGCCGATCAGCACCGGGTTGTTCTTGGTGCGCCGGCTGAGCACCTGCATGACCCGCTCGATCTCTTTCTCCCGGCCGATCACCGGGTCGAGCTTGGCCTCGCGGGCGGCCTGGGTGAGGTTGCGCCCGAACTGGTCGAGGACCAGCGAGGTGGACGGGGCCTCGGCCTGTGGCCCGCCTGCCGACACCGACTCCTTGCCGCCCTGGTAGCCCGACAGCAGCTGGATGACCTGCTGGCGCACCTTGTTCAGGTCGGCGCCCAGCTTGACCAGCACCTGGGCCGCCACGCCCTCGCCCTCGCGGATGAGCCCGAGCAGGATGTGCTCGGTGCCGATGTAGTTGTGGCCGAGCTGCAGCGCCTCACGCAAGGACAGCTCCAGCACCTTCTTGGCGCGTGGGGTGAACGGGATGTGCCCGCTCGGCGCCTGCTGGCCCTGGCCGATGATCTCCTCGACCTGGTTGCGCACGGCGTCCAGTGAGATGCCGAGGCTCTCGAGGGCCTTGGCTGCTACGCCTTCGCCCTCATGGATGAGCCCGAGCAGGATGTGCTCGGTGCCGATGTAGTTGTGGTTGAGCATCCTCGCCTCTTCTTGGGCAAGGACGACAACCCGACGGGCACGGTCGGTGAACCTCTCGAACATGTAGCGCTCCTCGTTGCCGCGGTGCGCAGCCGTCCGGGTCTGGTGGACGCCTGGTCGCAGCATGCTAGCCCCGGTGGGTGAGGCGCACATCTGAGCCGGGCGGCCAACCGTGCCCCGTCCTGGGGGCACGGCGGACGTCTACGCGTGCTGGGTCAACGGAAACACAGGTCAGCGATGTTCCGCAGGTCCGGTGAGTTCTGCCACCGGCGAACGCCGCTCAGGCGTGGGCAGCCTCGTACTGCTCGACGATCGACGCGGGGATGCGGCCGCGCTCGTTGACCGGCAGACCCTGCTCCTTGGCCCAGGTGCGGATGGCCGCGGTCTGCGAGCCGGCTGAGCTGCGACGGCCCGACGAGCGTGCGGGAGCCTTGCGGCCAGCCTTGCGAGCGTGACCCACGTACAGCGCGAGAGCCTCGCGCAGGGCAGCCGCGTTGGTGGCGTTGAGGTCGATCTCGTACGTCACGCCGTCCAGGGCGAACGCGACGGTCTCGTCGGCGGAACCACCATCGAGATCGTCGACGAGAACAACTTCGACTCGCTGGGCCATTCAAACTCCTTGGGTATTCTCCCCCGGAACGGATGCTCGCGTCGAATCGCGCGGGCATCCACACATTAGCCGCTAATCGCGCAGAGTGCGAACCATGCGGGTATTTCCCAAAGTGTTCGGCCGAACGCGTTCGAGATCCAGAAACTCGGCAATTCCTTCGTCGGCCGAACGCACCATCTGCATGAACACCTCGGGCGCGACGTCCACCGTCTCAGCGACCGCGAAGCCTTGGCCGGCGAAGAAGCCCACCTCGAACGTTAGGCACACGACGCGGTCGACCCCCAACGCGCGGGCTGTGTCGACCAATTCTGCCAGCAGGTCGCGCCCAATTCCTCGACCACGACACTCCGGGCGAACCGCGAGCGTGCGCACCTCGGCGAGGTCTTCCCACATGACATGGACCGCTCCGCACCCGACGACGCGGCCGTCGGAATTCACAGCGACCCGAAAGTCGGGGACGTCTTCGTACAGGTTGACGATGTCTTTGCCGAGCAGAATCCGGTCGGTCGCGTAGCCCTCCACGAGGGCGCGGATGTCGGCGACGTCACCTGTCGTGGCGCGCCGAATCGTGACGGGGGCTCTCACACCCGCCAAGAATAGGGCTACTGCGTCAGGGCGACTCCGGCCTCGGCGAGCGTCGCCAGCCCGGCATCGACGTCGTAGAGGTCAGTGAATCCAGCGTCAGCCATCTGCTCGGCAGCCGCGGCGCTTCGGTTGCCGCTACGGCAGTAGATGACGTACGTCTGGTCCTTGGGCAGGGCCTCGATCTCATCGGCGAACGTCGGGCTCTCGACGTTGATGTTCAGCGCACCTGCGACGTGGCCGGCCGCGTACTCCTGGGGGGTGCGCACGTCGATGACCGTGGCCTGCCCGGTCTCGGCCACCTCGACCAGCTGCTCGGCCCCGACGGTCGTCACGGCAGCCGTGGCTGCGTCGTCGCTGGAGCAGCCGACGAGGGAGACGGCAGCGGCGACGCTGAACACGGTGGTGGCAAGCAGGGGACGGATGCGCATGCGGGGCTCCTCCAAGGACGACAGATAGGCCAGTATACCCCCCGGGGTATCACTGGGGGCGGTGGTTGCGCTCCCAGACGAGGTGCAGCCCGATCAGCGTCAGCCAGGGCTCGTGCTGGGCCAGGCTGCGCGCCTCCCCGATCATCAAGGGAGCCAGCCCGCCGGTGCCGATCACGGCAACCTCGTCCGGGTCGTCGTGCAGCTCGGCAGCCATGCGCTCGACCATCCCGTCGACCTGGGCGGCGAACCCGTACAGCGCCCCGGACTGCAGCGCCTCCACGGTGTTCTTGCCGATCACCGAGCGCGGCGCGGTCAGCTCGACCTTGCGCAGCTGGGCACCGCGCACGCCGAGCGCGTCCAGCGAGATGCCGATGCCCGGCGCGATCGCACCGCCCACGTAGGCGCCCGCGGACGACACCGCGTCGAAGGTGGTGGCAGTGCCGAAGTCGACGACGATGGCCGGGCCTCCGTAGAGGTGCACGGCCGCCAGGGAGTTCACGATGCGGTCGGTGCCCACCTCACGCGGGTTGTCGACCAGCACCGGGATGCCGGTGCGGACGCCGGGCTCGACCACCACGGTGGGGATGTGGGCGAACGCGTGCTCGGACATGTCGCGCATCTCGCGAAGGACGGCCGGCACCGTCGAGCACATGGCCACCCCGTCGACCCCGTCCAGTGACAGCCCACGGCGGGTCAGCAACCCGTCGAGCAGCACGGCCCACTCGTCGGCGGTGCGCTCGGCATCGGTCGAGACGCGCCAGTGCTCCAGCACCGACACGTCGTCGTCGCGCTCGGGTGAGGTGGCAGGCTCCAGCAGCCCGAGCACCGTCTGGGTGTTGCCCACATCGATGGCCAGCAGCACGGCTCAGCCCTCCCGGCTCTCGTCGAAGTCCAGCCCGATGTCGAGCACCGGTGCCGAATGGGTCAGCGACCCCACCGCGAGGTAGTCGACCCCGGTCGCGGCCACGGCAGCGGCGTTGTCGAGCGTGAGGCCACCGCTGGCCTCCAGCCGCGCCCGTCCGCCCACCAGCCCCACCGTGTCGCGGAGCTCGTCGACGCTGAAGTTGTCGAGCAGCACGAAGTCGGCACCGGCGTCCACCACGGCGAGCGCGTCGGCAAGGGTGTCGACCTCCACCTCCACCTCCAGCGTCGGGTAGGTGGCGCGCACGCGCCGGTAGGCCGCGACGACCCCGCCCGCCGCGAGCGCGTGGTTGTCCTTGACCAGCGCAGCGGCTGAGAGAGTCATCCGGTGGTTGAGACCACCACCGCAGCGCACCGCATACTTCTCCAGCGCACGCAGCAGGGGCATGGTCTTGCGGGTGTCGCGGACGGCAGCGCCGGTGCCGGCAACCGCATCGACCCAGGCGCGGGTCAGCGTGGCGACCCCGGACAGCCGGCCCAGCAGGTTCAGCGCGGTGCGCTCACCCAGCAGTAGGTCCCGCGCCCGCCCCTCGCAGACCAGCAGGGCGGTGCCGGGCGTGACCCATGACCCGTCGGTGACGAGGACGGTCGCCGTCACCGGGGCGTCGGCGGCTCGTGCCATGGCCAGCGCGGCGACGTCCAGCCCGGCCACGACCCCGGGGGCGCGCGGTGCGACGGTCGCGCGAGCAACGGCGTCGGCGGGGACGGTGGCCACGCTGGTCACGTCCTCACCACCGGCCAGGTCTTCGTCGAGGGTGGCGTCTACCAGCCGGGCGAGGGCGTCGGGGTCGAGGCCCGCAGCGCGCAGCCGGGCCACGACAGCCGGGTCAGGTGTGCTCACTGCTCCTCCAAGGGCCGGTAGACCAGCTTGAGGTGGGCGTCGGCCTCGCGCACCCCCACCAGCCGTCCGCGCCAGGCGTGGTCGTCGCGCTGCGGGTGGTCACTGCGCCAGTGCCCGCCGCGCGTCTCGGTGCGGGTGGCTGCCGCGGCGGTGAGCGCCGTCGCCACGTCGTGCAGGTTGGACGTCTCCCAGGCCTCGGTCGAGACGCGGTGCTCCGACGATCCGTTGGCCTCGGCTCGGCTGCGGATGGCCGCGAGCTCGGCAGCGGCCGCAGACAAGCCCTCGGCGTCGCGGACGACCCCCACGCCGGCCGTCATCGCCTGCTGGAGCCTGTGGCGCTCCTGCACCGGCACCACCGGCGACTGGGGCCGGGGCACCGGGTCGCCGGGGCGTGGAAGACCTTCGACGAGCAGGTAGTCGACGATGCGCGACCCCCACACGAGCCCTTCGAGCAACGAGTTGGACGCCAGCCTGTTGGCCCCGTGCACGCCCGTCGCCGACGCCTCGCCGCAAGCCAGCAGCCCGGGCAGGCTGCTGCGTCCCCAGGTGTCGACCCAGACGCCGCCGGAGGCGTAGTGCTGGGCGGGGGCCACGGGCACGAGCTCGGTACCCAGGTCGAAGCCGTGCTCGCGACAGCTCGCGACGATCGACGGAAAGCGCTGCTCGACGAACTCCGCCCCCAGGTCACGGGCGTCGAGGTAGACGTGGTCGGTGCCGGCGGCCCCCATCACGTCGACGGCTCCCGACGCGACGACGTCGCGTGGCGCGAGCTCGGCCATCGGGTGGCGATCGAGCATGAACCTCGTGCCGTCAGCCGCGCGCAGAACGGCGCCTTCGCCGCGCACGGCCTCGGAGATCAGCGGCTGCTGCCCCGTGGACTCCGCGCCGAGCCACAGCACCGTCGGGTGGAACTGGACGAACTCCAGGTCGGCCACCTGTGCCCCGGCTCGCAGCGCCGCAGCGACCCCGTCGCCGGTGGCGACCGCCGGGTTGGTGGTGGCGCGGTAGACCTGACCGAGGCCACCGGTGGCCAGCACGACCGTGCGGCCCAGGGCGGCCCCGACCCCGTCGCGCGTGCCCGCACCGATGACGTGCAGCGTGACTCCGCACACGTGCCCGGTGGCGTCGGTGAGCAGGTCGACGACCAGCGCGTGCTCGAGCACCTCGATGCGTGGGTCGGCCTGGACCGCGGTGAGCTGGGCGATCAGGGCGCGCGATATCTCGCGGCCGGTGGCGTCTCCCCCGGCGTGGGCGATGCGATCGCGCAGGTGCCCGCCCTCGCGGGTCAGGGCGAACTCCCCGGTAGCCGTCCGCTCGAACTCGGTGCCCAGCGCCACGAGCTCGCGGATGCGCCGCGGACCCTCGGTGACGAGCACGCGCACCGCCTCGGCGTCGCACAGGCCGCTGCCGGCCACGAGCGTGTCGGCGAGGTGCTCGGCCGGGGAGTCGTCCGGGTCGAGCGCGGCGGCGATGCCGCCCTGCGCCCAGGCAGTCGCGCCGGCGTCCAGATGGGTCTTGGTCACCAGCAGAACCCGGCCCAGGTCACGCGCCTGCAGGGCCGCGCTCAGCCCGGCGATGCCGCTGCCGACGACGATCACGTCCGCCTCGGTCGTCCAGCCCGGGGGCGGTGCCGCGAGCGCGGACGGCACCTGTACCCGACTGGAGTAGCGGCGCACGCCTCGCACTGTCACCGCGTGCCGCCGATCGTGAGGGCCATGTTGTCGAGCAGACGCGTGGTGCCGACTCGCGCGGCCACGAGCATGCGGGCGTCTCCCTGGACGGGCGGGTCGGCGAGCTCGGGGTCGGTGAGCACCAGGTAGTCCACGTCGACACCGGGTTCGGCCTGCAGCACCGCTTCGGCGGCGGCGAGCGCTGCCCCGCCGGAGGTGTGCGCGGACTGCTGGGCGGCGCGCAGCGCCCGCGAGAGCGCAAGGCCGGCCTGGCGCTGGTGCGCGGTCAGGTAGGCGTTGCGGCTCGACAGGGCCAGGCCGTCGGGCTCGCGCACCGTCGGTAGGCCGACGACCTCGACGCCCAGGTCGAGCTCGCGGCACATGCGCCGCACCAGCACGAGCTGCTGGTAGTCCTTCTCGCCGAACACCGTCACTGCCGGCACAACCATGTTCAGCAGCTTCGCCACCACGGTCAGCACGCCACGAAAGTGGGTGGGGCGCGCCGCGCCCTCCCAGCGGGTGCCCAGCTCGCCGGGGTCGACGGTGATGCTCGCCCGGCCGTCGGGGTAAACCTGGTCGGCGTCGGGGGCGAAGACGAGATCCACCCCGGCCTGCTCGGCGGTCGCAAGATCGGTGTCGAGGGAGCGTGGGTACCGCTCGAGGTCTTCGCCGGCCCCGAACTGCAACGGGTTGACGAAGACGGTGAGCACGACGGTTCCCGACTCGCCGACCTGGCGTCGGGCCTCCTCGATCAGGCCGCGGTGCCCCGCGTGCAGGGCCCCCATGGTGAGCACGGCGGCGACGTCGCTGCTCTCGTCGGCGACCCCGATGCGGGCGTCGAGCAGCTCGTCGCGCGTGCGGAGCAGGCGCATGACCTCAGGCGCTGGCCGTCTGCGAGGTGTCGTGTCCGGCAAGGGCGTCCATCAGTCCAGCGGCGTCGGCGGCCCGCAGGCGGCCGTCGGCCACCGCCCGCGCCGCAGTGTGCCGGGCGAGGGCGGCGTACAGGTCGACGCTGTCTGGGTCGACGGCCGAGATCGCCCGCAGGTGCGCGGCCACCGTTCCCGCGTCGCCGCGGGCGACCGGTCCGGTGAGAGCGGCGCTCCCGGAGTCGAGCGCGTTGTCGAGGGCGGCCTGCAGCAGCGGGCGCAGCGTGCCCGCCGGGTCGGCCACCCCGGCTCGGGTCAGCAGGTCACGGGCATCGGCGACCAGCGTGACCAGGTGGTTGGCGCCGTGCGCCAGACCCGCGTGGTACAGGTCGCGGTCGGTCTCGGCGACGTGCAGCGACACCCCGCCGAACTCACGCACCAGAGCGTCGGCCACGTCGAGGTTCACTGGGTCGGCAGTGACGCCGAACCGAGTTCCCGCCAACCGGTCGAGGTCGCGGGCCGTGCCGGTGAAGGTCATCGCCGGGTGCACGGCCATGGTGACGGCACCGTCGGCCGCAGCCGGGGCGAGCACCGCCACCCCGTGCCGTCCGCTGGTGTGTGCCACGACCTGGTCATCCCGAAACCCCGTGCTGCGGGCGACGCCCTGCACGAGGCCGAGCAGCGTGTCGTCCGGGACGGCCAGCAGAACGAGGTCGGCCTGCTCGATGACGGCGGCCACCGGTTGCAGCGGCACGCCGGGAAGCAGGTCGGCGGCGCGCGCCTGGCTGGCGTCGGACACTCCGTGCGCGGCGACGACGTCGTGGCCCCGGGCACGCAGTGCAGCCGCGAGGACAGCCCCGACTCGTCCGGCGCCGATCACGCCGACCCGACGTGGGGAAAGGCGTGCTTGAGCAGTTGTGGTCATGTGGTCCAGCCCTTCGCGCTCCAGTCCATGGCGGTACCGGTCGTCGTGCTGACGGCCCAAGTGTACCCGCCGAACCCCGGGACGAACCGTGGTTGCCCACACGAGCTCGCATGCGCAGCGGCCGGGTGGCAGGGCGCTGCCGCGGTGCAGGTCAGGTGGCCCCTAGTCGACTGCGGGCACTTGCGTGTCAGCAGGTGTCGGCTCGCCCTCATCACCGGCTGTGGGCTTGTCGGTATCGCCGGCCGCGGGTGGGTCGGGCTGGGTCGACATCCAGCGCGGGGGTGCCGCGGCCGCCATGGCCGTGCGGGCCCGCAACGCCTGCTCGTCGGCGACGGTGCGCACGGTCGCCACGTCCTGGTGCAGGCCGAGGACGCTCACCGGGCCGGGGGCGATGTCGACCGACATGGTCGCCACGCCGAGCCGCCGCTGCCATGGACCCTGCGTCAGGTGGACGCTCTGCGTGCGCGCATGCGGCACGAGTGCGACGCGGCGCACGAGTCGGCCCCGACGAGTCGCAAAGAACTGGTCGTTGGCAGCGACCGCGAGCTGACGCCACTGGATCGGTGCCCGTACGCGGACCCGCGAGGGGGCAGACGTCCAGGCCAGCCCGCTCGTGTCGAGACCCGGCAGGACTCGGGCGACGACGGCCTCAGCCACCGGACGCGGTGCGACGGGCAGCAGCACGCCTGTGGTGGCGCCTCCCTGCTGCTGGTCGCCGCTCGATGAGCCGGCGACGGTGATCTTCACCCGTACCCAGCCCTTGGACCGCCACAGCAGCGGCTGCTCGTACTCGACCGCGTGCACGCGACCCGGCGGGACGGTCTGGGCCTGCGTGGAGGTGAGGCCGCTGCGCAGGCGTAGCCCGTCCGGCGACTCCGCGACCGTGAACCCGAAGTAGCGCACGAACTCCCCGAAGGCGGCGAAGATCGGCACGCCACCGGTGATGAGCAGTGCAAAGAGCCCGACCGCCCCCTCGGACAGCACTGCCACGACAACGATGAGCACCGTGGCCAGCACACCGACCAAGGTGGTAGACGAGCGCAGCAAAGAGACGATGAGGTCTCTGGTGGGGACCGTGACGATCACGTTCTGCGGCGCGGTGCCGGCGTCGGGGCGCAGCCCGGCCGCGCGGGCGAGAACCTCGTCGCGGAACGCCTGAGCCTGGGCCATAGTCAGGTACTGCAGGGTGACCCGGGAGTCGCCGGCGCCCGCCACCTCGACCTTGACCTCGGCCATGCCCACCACCCGGGCGAGCAGGGGCTGGTTGACGTCGACCGACTGCAGCCGCGAGAGCGCCAGGCGACGCTGCTGCTTGGTGAGCACCCCGGAGTCAACGCGCAGGTCGCCGCTGGAGTCGAAGTAGTACGAGAGCCGGCTCCACGACAGGTAGGCGAACCCGGCGATCGCGAGAGCAAGCACAGCCACCAGGGCCAGACCGCCCAGCAGCAGCCACCAGAACGCGACGCCGATGTCGTCGACCCACTGCCCGGCACCGGACTGTGCCACCATCACCACGCCCACGCCCAGCAGGGCCGGGATCGAGCGCAGCACCGTGACCAGCACGGTGAGCGGGTGCGTGTGCGCCGGCTCGGTCGACGTGGCCGGCGCAGGTGCCGGGAGTGCCTCGGCGCTCACAGACCGGCTGACCGCTGCTCGCCGACGGCGGAGAGCCGGTCGCGCAGCTCGGACGCGTCGTCAGGCGCGAGCCCGGGGATCGCGGCGTCGGAGGTCGCAGCCGCCGTGTGCAGCTGGACGGTCGTGATGCCGAGCCACCGGTCGATCGGTCCGGCGGTCACGTCCACGAGCTGCATGCGTCCGTACGGCACGATGACCAGGCGGCGGAAAAGGATGCCGCTGGTCACGAGCAGGTCGTCGGCCCGCTCGCAGTAGCCGTACGAGCGCACCCGGCGCCCGATCAGCCACCAGGCCCACACGAAGATCACCAGTCCGACGGCAGCGACCACCCCCGGCACCCAGCCGGGAGCGGGTGCCACCCAGGTGATCGCGACCACGATGGCGACGATCGGCGTGAGCGTGAGTGCGAGCACCAGCCGACGCGCGGTGATCAACTTCGGCGAGACCCGAACCCATGGCTCGGACGGTGGGGCGAAGACCCCGTCGACGCTGGTCAGAGCAGGCCCTTCTCGGTCAGCCACTCGGTGGCGACGTCGTCGGACTCGCGCAGCTCGATGTCGGTCTGGACGTTCCACTCCAGCAGGTCCTCGGTGGTGATCTGTTCACTCAGACCATTCAGGTCTTCAGCGAGCATGTCGCCGTAGGCGTCCAGGATCTCTGCGCGCACGATCGGCGCGATGTTGTCTGCGGAGAAGAGACCCTGGTCGTCCTCGAGCACCTTGAATCCCTCAGTCTCGATCTGCGGGGCCGTGGTGTTCCAGATCACCGCGTCGACCTCCTCGGCCGCCAGCGCCTCACCGAGCAGCGGGCCGAACTCCAGGGTGACGGTGTCGGCGAACTCGATGCCGTAGATCGCCGGATCGGTCAGGCCGAGGTAGCACTGCGGGCGCTCGTAGCACTGAGCGGAGGCGCCGAACACCAGGCCGGAGTCGGTGGTGTCGGAGATCGTCGTCGCATCCTCGTCCCCCCGCACGACGTAGGCGTTGCCGTCCACGGCCGGGCTGTACTCGAGCAGCGTGGCGCCGATGCCCTCGAAGTAGGGGGCGAGTGTGGCGCTGACCTCGTCCGGGTCTGCCGACGCCTCCGCGTCCGGTACGAGTTCTGACTGAGCGCTGCCGATGTAGTCGACGATCAGGTCGAGCTCACCGGTCTCGATGCCGGTGACCGCCTCGTCGCGGAAGCCCGCTTCGGTGAGGATCTCGACGTCGTAGCCCTTGGCCTGCAGATACTGCCCATACGCCTCGGCGATGGTCACCGACTCGCTGAACGCCTGGCCGCGCACCTTGATGGTGGGGCCCTCGGGAGCGGCGGCCTCGGAGCCCGACGCGTCGCCGGTCGGCTCGGCGGAGTCGTCGTCGCTGCCGCACGCCGCGAGGGCGAGTCCGAGCAGCGCGACGGGGAGCATGAAGCGGGCGGTGCTGTTGCGCATGAGGTGGGTGTCCTTCGTCCTAGGAAGCTCGGATGGTCGACAGCCTGCGGACGCCCTGCGGCAGGACGAGCCGTTCGAGCAGACCGAACGCCAACCCGGTTGCAGCCGCAAGGGTAGCCACAAGAATCGCTCCGCCGACAAGAAGCGTGTCGTTGTTCTGACCCAGGCCGTCGCGCACGTAGCGCCCCATGCCGTCGCCGCCGAGGAAGGCGCGGATGGGTTCGGTGGCCACGACCTGCACTGCCGACACCCGGATACCGGCGAACACCAGCGTGGCCGCCAACGGCCCCTCGACCGTGAGCAGCACTCGGCGGTCGGAGAATCCCATGGCATGCGCGGCGTCCACCGTGCCGCGGGGCACCCCCTGGATCGCGGTGTAGGTGTTGAGGTAGATGGGCGGCAGAGCCAGCAGCAGCAGGGCGATGAAGATCGGCCACGGCTCGAAGCCCCAGCCGTTGACCAGGGAGATCGGCACAAGCAGGCCGGCGATCGCGAACGTCGGCACGGCGCGGCTGAGCGTGACCATCCAGGTCACGCTCAGCTCGCCCTTGCCGTGGTGGGCCAACCAGGCCGCAAGCGGGACGGCGACGGCTGTCGCGACGGCCAGCACGACGGCGCAGAGCACGACCGTCTCCTGCAAGGACGCAAGGATGCCGTCCGGGCCTGTCCACGTGGCCGGGTCGGACAGCCACTCCCACAGGCCGATGTCGCGAGGGACGGCGGCTTGGCGCGTCAGACCACTCATCGGCCCACCGCCTGCGCGTCGCGCTTGGCCCGCGTCCACGGGGTGACGACCCGGCCGAGCCACAGGATGAGCACGTCGAGAACGAGGGCCAGCAGCACCGAGAGCACCGCGCCGACCGTCATGGGAGTCCAGAACCCGCGGCGCAGCCCGTCCAGGATCAGCCGGCCGAGGCCACCTTGGCCGATGATGGCGGCGACGGTGAGCAGCCCAACCGTCGACACGGTGGCGATGCGCAGGCCGGTGATGATCGACGGCATGGCCAGCGGCAGCTCCACCGACCAGACCCGCCGCGCCGGGGTGAGGCCCATCGCGTTGGCGGAGTCGACGACCGCCTCGGGCACCGACCGGAAACCCTCGATGATGTTGGTGACCAAGATCAGCAGGGTGTAGCTGGCCAGCGGGATCACGGTGCTCAGACGGCTGAACCCGAACACGGGCACGAGCAGCGCGAACAAGGCCACCGACGGAAGCGTGTAGAGAAAGCCGGTGAACCCGGTGATCGCGTTCGTGGCCCACGACCTGCGTAGGGCCAGCGCTGCCAGCGGGGCCGAGATCGCCAGTCCCACGGCGACCGACAGCAACGTCAGCTCAAGGTGCTGAAGCAGCGCAGCGGCGATGTCGTCGGCCTGGTCGACGACATAGTCCCAGCGGATGATCGGGTTGCGGTCCTGCGCAGCGACGCCCACCGCCTGCGCCGCCGCCACCACGCTGGGCACGCTCATACCGCGGAGCCGGGCCGGATGTCGGCCAGACCCAGCTCGGCGCGGATGGCTTCCAGGGTGACCACGCCCCCGAAACGTCCCTCGTCGTCGATGACGGCTACCGAGGTGTTCGAGTTCATGATCACCTCCATCGCGTTGCGCAGGGTGCTGACCGGCGTCACGCGGCCCGCGGCCGGGTACCGCTGCACGCGTGCGAGGTCGACGCCCTCGGCCAAGGCGGAGCCGTCGACCCAGCCGACGAACTGTCCCGAGTCGGTGAGGCCCAGCCACTCGCTTCGGTAGTCGCGCATCACCGCGCGCGCCTGGTCGAGAGGCGAGGCCAGGTCGAGCACCGGGCCCTGCTCGAACGGCAGCTGGCTCACCGTCGACAGCTGAAGCCGCTTCACCCCGCGGTCGTCACCGACGAACTCCTCGACGAAGGCGTTGGCCGGCGCCCGCAGCAGCTCGTCGGGGGTGGCGTACTGCTCCAAGATGCCGCCGACGTTGAGCAGCGCGATGCGGTCGCCCAGCTTGAGCGCCTCGTCGATGTCGTGGGTGACCAGCACGATTGTCTTGTGCACGCGCTCCTGAAGGCTGAGCAGCTCGTCCTGGAGCCTGCTGCGCACGATCGGGTCGACCGCGCCGAACGGCTCGTCCATGAGCAGGACGGGCGGGTCGGCGGCCAGCGCCCGGGCCACCCCGACCCGTTGCTGCTGCCCGCCGGAGAGCTCGTCGGGGTAGCGGTCGAGCATGTCGTCGTCAAGCCCGACGAGGGCGGTGAGCTCGGCGATGCGCGCGTCGATGCGTTCCTTGCTCCAGCCGAGCGTCTTGGGCACGGTGGCGATGTTCGCGCCGATCGTGCGGTGCGGGAACAGACCCACCTGCTGGATGACGTACCCGATCTCGCGTCGCAACTCGGTGACCGGCTGGTGCGTGACGTCGGTGCCACCGATGGTGATGGTGCCCGACGTCGGTTCGATCAGCCGGTTGACCATGCGCAGGGTGGTGGTCTTGCCGCATCCCGAGGGGCCGATCAGCGCGACGATGGACCCGCCGGGTATCGACAGCGTCAGCGAGTCGACCGCCGGCGGCGCGCTCGGGCCGAACTGCTTGGTGAGGTTGTCCAGGGTGATACCGAGGGCGCTCATCGCGTGGCTCCTGTCGCGCCGCCGTCGGTGTCGCTGGGGAGCTGCAGCGCGCGCTCCAGCAGCAGGGCCGCGACCAGCACGGACGTGGCGCCCAACGCGCCACCGAGTGCCCACAGCACATGGTCGCGCCCGTAGTCGGTACTCACCCGGTCGAGGCCGACGGCGGCGAGACCGAGGTAGCCGCCGACCATCAGCGCGCCGAAGAGCGACCCTGCCTTGGCCAGGGCGACGAACCGGCCCATCATCAGGGCGTCGCCGGGCTGCTGGGGACGCTCGCCGCTCACCCACGCCCGAGCCCGCCGGGTGGCGACGACGATGAGCGCGGCGAGGAACAGCAGCAGGCCGATGCTCACCCACGACACGCGTGGCAGCCCAGAGCCGAGCCGGTCGCTCAAGCCCGCGAGGCTGAAGCCGACCACGAGCCCAGTGATGCCCGCGACCAGCAGGGTCGGAGGTCTCGTGGGGGTCATCGGGTCGGGCAGCCCCGGCTCAGCCGGGCAGCAGCAGGTAGTGCTCGGTCTTGCGCACCCCGTCCTTGCTCACTGCCGCGGCAAGCTGGCCCACCTGGCCGAGCCCGGGGATGTCGAAGTCGGGGTCGATCTCGGCCCACGGGTGGAGCACGAAGCCGCGCTCGGCGATGAGGGGGTGCGGGACGACCAGGTCGGGCTCGTTGACCCTCTCCGACCCGACGGCAAGCACGTCCACGTCCAGGGTGCGCGGGCCCCACCGCTCCTTGCGGTCGCGGCCGTACGCGTCCTCGACGGCCAAGGCTCGTTCCACGAGCGTGCGGGCTGCCAGCATGGTGTCGAGCGTCAGCACCGCGTTGAGGAACGCCGGCTGCCCGTCCGGGCCGCCGACGGCGTCGGTCTCATACACCTGGGAGACGGCGACCGGGACGATGTCCGGCGTCTCGGTCAGCGTGTCGACCGCAGCCTGCAGGTACTCCAGCCGGTCGCCGAGGTTGCTGCCGAGCCCGAGCGCCACGCGCCGGATGGGCCTGAGCTCGCCGGTCAAGGTGTCGGCATCGATCACGAATGGGTTGGGAACCGAGGTCACGCGCGGGCCCTCCGGATGGTCACGGCAATGTCGTCGAACGGCGCCGGGACCGGCGCCGAGGGTTTGTGCACGGTCACCTCAACGGCGGCGACCCTCTCGTGGACGAGAACAGCGTCGCAGATGAGCTGGGCGAGCCGCTCGAGCAGAGCGACCGGCTCTCCTTCCACGATCTGCAGGACGGACTGTGCGACGTCACCGTAGTCCACGGTGTCGTTGACGTTGTCCGAGATCGCGGCTGGGCGGGTGTCGAGCTCCATGGTCACGTCGACCAGGAACGTCTGCCCCATCCGACGCTCGGACTCCATCACGCCATGGCGACCGTAGCCGCGCAGCCCGCGCAGCAGAACCCGGTCGGCAGGGGAAGCGGACACCTCGCTCACGTCAGCGAGGGTAGTCCCCGCCGTCGACCCGGCGGGCGTGGCGCTCATCCCCGCACCCATCGGGCGGTGACCCGCACGGCGTCATGGGCGGGGCGCACCTCATGCACCCGCACGCCCCAGGCGCCGGCCGCCGCGGCCAGTGCCGTGACAGCGGTCGTGGCGTCCTCGCGCTGCTCGACGGGCCGCGGGCCGGCACCGTCGCGCAGCAGGTCGCCGAGGAACGACTTGCGCGATGCCGCCACGAGCACCGGGAACCCCAGGTCGACCAGCACGTCGAGGCGGTTCAGCAGTGCCCAGTTGTGCTCGGGGAGCTTCGCGAAGCCGAGTCCGGGGTCGAGCACGAGGTTGCTCTCCTCGACTCCTGCCGCGAGGGCGGCGTCGGCCCGGGCGGCCAGGTGGTCGCGCACCTCCATGACCACGTCGCCGTAGTCGGTGCGGGTCTGCATGTCGACCGACGGACCGCGCCAGTGCATGAGAACGACCGGCACCCCCCGCTCAGCCACCACGGCAAGCATGGTGGGGTCGGCCAGCCCTCCGGAGACGTCGTTGACCAGGGCAGCGCCGGCGTCGAGGGCGGCGGTGGCGACGTCGGGGCGCATCGTGTCGATGCTGACCGTGGCCCCAACTCTCGCCAGGCCGTCCACCACCGGCAGCACACGCCGGCTCTCCTCGGCCGCGTCGGGGCGGCCGGCTCCTGGACGCGTCGACTCCCCGCCCACGTCGACGAGGTCGGCGCCGGCCGTGACCAGGCGGTGGCCGTGGGCGATGGCGGGGGCGGCGTCGGCGAACTGGCCGCCATCGCTGAACGAGTCCGGGGTCACGTTCACCACGCCCATGACGACGCACCGGCCGGGCCGGGGCACCGACGCTGTCGTCACGAGCCGAGGATCAGCGACATCGCCTCGGCGCGGGAGCTCGGGTCGAGCAGCTGGCCCCTGACCGCGCTCGTGACGGTGCGCGCACCCGGCTTGCGCACGCCGCGCATCGACATGCACAGGTGCTCGCAGTCGAGCACGACGATGACGCCGCGGGGGCGCAGGATGTCGACCATCGAGTCGGCGATCTGGCACGTCAGCCGTTCCTGCACCTGCGGACGCCGGGCGAACACCTCGACCAGGCGGGCCAGCTTGGAGATGCCGGCGATGCGTCCGTCGTCCGACGGGATGTAGCCGACGTGCGCCTCACCGTGGAACGGCACCAGGTGGTGCTCGCACATCGAGTAGGTCTCGATGTTCTTCACCAGCACCATCTCGTCATGGCCCAGCTCGAACGTGGTCGTGAGCACGTCTTGCGGCTGCTGGCGCAGCCCGGCGAACACCTCGTCGTACGCGCGGGCCACCCGGCCCGGGGTGTCGCGCAGCCCGTCGCGCTCGGGGTCTTCGCCGATTGCCAGCAACAGCTCGCGCACCGCGGCTTCGGCCCGGGGGAGGTCGAAGGGCTGGCTCACTCCCCGCTCGCCTCGCTGCGCGACACTGCCGGGGCATCCTCCCCGACGGGCTGGTGGTCGGCCGCCGGCTCGTGGCCGTTGGGCTGGTGGCCGTTCATGTCGGCCGCCATCTCCTTCTTGCTGAGCACCGGCGGCTGGTCGGACGGCACGCGTGTGGACGAGCCGGTCCACGCCGGGCGCGGGTCTCGGCGCAGGGCAGGCTCGAACACGGCCTTCACCTGGGCGCGGTCGAGCGTCTCGTGCTCAAGAAGCTCGGTGACCAACGAGTCGAGCACGTGCCGGTTCTCCGCGAGGATGTCGAAGGCCTCCTGGTGGGCCGTCTCGATCAGCACGCGTACCTCGTCGTCGACAACAGCCGCGACCTGCTCGGAATAGTCGCGCTCATGGCCGATGTCGCGGCCGAGGAAAGGCTCGCCTCCTTCGGAGCCGAACTTGATGGCGCCCAGCCGCTCAGTCATGCCGTACTGGGTCACCATGCGCCGAGCCAGCGACGTGGCCTTCTCGATGTCGTTCGCCGCCCCTGTCGTGGGGTCGTGAAACACGAGCTCCTCGGCGGCCCGCCCGCCCATCATGTAGGCGAGCTGGTCGAGCATCTCGTTGCGCGTCGTGGAGTACTTGTCTTCCTCCGGCAGCACCATCGTGTACCCGAGGGCACGTCCGCGCGGAAGGATCGTCACCTTCTGCACCTGAGCCGTGTGCGGCAGCACCGCCGCCACCAGCGCGTGCCCGCCCTCGTGGTAGGCGGTGATCTTCTTCTCGACCTCGTTCATCAGCCGCGAGCGCTTCTGCGGCCCGGCGATCACCCGGTCGATGGCCTCGTCCATGGCGTCGGCGTCCACGGTCTGCTGGCCGCGCCGGGCGGCCAGCAGCGCCGCCTCGTTGAGCACGTTGGCCAGGTCAGCGCCGGTGAATCCGGGGGTGCGTCGCGCCACGCCCTGCAAGTCGACGTCGGGCTCCAGCGGCTTGCCCTTGGCGTGCACGTCGAGGATCGCGCGGCGGCCCTCCAGGTCGGGCGCCTCCACCGGGATCTGCCGGTCGAACCGGCCTGGGCGCAGCAGGGCTGGGTCGAGCACGTCGGGCCGGTTGGTCGCGGCGATGAGGATGACGTTGGTGTTGGCGTCGAAACCGTCCATCTCCACCAGCATCTGGTTCAGAGTCTGCTCCCGCTCGTCGTGCCCGCCGCCCATCCCGGCACCCCGGTGGCGTCCGACGGCGTCGATCTCGTCGATGAAGATGATCGCCGGGGCGTTCTCCTTGGCCTGCTCGAACAGGTCACGCACCCGGGAGGCACCGACGCCCACGAACATCTCGACGAAGTCCGAGCCGGAGATGGAGTAGAAGGGGACGCTGGCCTCGCCGGCCACGGCGCGCGCGAGCAGCGTCTTGCCGGTGCCCGGCGGGCCGTAGAGCAGCACGCCCTTGGGGATCTTGGCGCCGAGCGCGACGAACTTGGACGGCTCGGCGAGAAACTCCTTGATCTCCTGGAGCTCCTCGATGGCCTCCTCGCAGCCGGCGACGTCGACGAACGTGGTCTGCGGCATGTCCTTGGTGACCATCTTCGCCTTGGACTTGCCGAACTGCATCACCCGGCTGCCGCCGCCCTGCACCTGGTTGAGGAAGAAGAGCAGAAGCAGGCCGAGCAGCAGGAAGGGGAACAGCGCCCCGAGGATCGTCGACCACACGCTGGGGGTGGGCACCTCGACGTCGTAGCCCTCGGGCAGGGCACCGGAGTCGGCCTGCTGCTGGAGCTGCGTGCCGATGTCGGTCTGCTGGCCGTCGACGTAGGAGGCGCGGATCTGGTCGCCGTCCTTGAGCGTGAGCTGCAGCTCTTGCTGGTCTCCGGTGATGATCTTTGCCGACTTGACGTTCGCGGCGTCGATCTCGGCGATCGCTCGGGAGGTGTCGACCTGCTCGAACCCGCCGCGTCCGGAGATGACCTGCGTGGCGATGACGAAGCCCAGCAGGGCGAGCGCGACCCAGAGCAGCGGGCCGCGCGTGAATCTCTTGAGTGTCATGAGCACAAGACCGGCTGCCAGCCGGGCTCGACGGTCCTTTCAGTGCGTGCGGATGTTCGACGGTACACCGCAGGCCCGCAGGCTGCCGCTCTGTCGATCTGCCACGGAGACAACGACGCGCGCACTGCTGGTGTTCCGCCCCGACGACGCTCGCTCCGTCGTCAGGAGTACACCTCCGGGCGAAGTGTGGCGACGCAGCGCAGGTTGCGGTACTTCTCGTCGAAGTCGAGCCCGTAGCCGACGACGAAGTCGTTGGGGATGTCGAAGCCGACGTAGCGAACATCCAGCGGCATGCGGGCGGCGTCCGGCTTGCGCAGCATGGCAACGATCTCCAGCGACGCCGGGTTGCGCGAACGTAGGTTGCTCATCAGCCACGACAGCGTCAGCCCGGTGTCGATGATGTCTTCGACCACCAGCACGTCCCGACCGGTGATGTCGGTGTCGAGGTCTTTCAGGATGCGCACGACACCGCTCGACTTCGTCCCCGAGCCGTAGGACGACACCGCCATCCAGTCCATGCCGACGTGGCCGGAGAAGCAGCGCGCGAGGTCGGCCATCACCATCACCGCACCCTTGAGCACCCCGACCAGCAGCACCTCTCGCCCGGCGTAGTCACGTTCGATCTGGGCGGCGAGCTCGCCGGCCCGGGTCTGTATCTGCTCCTCAGTGAGCAGAACCTTGGACAGGTCGGCCTCGACGTCGGGTGCGTCCACGGACGTGAGCCTGCCACGGATCACTCACGTCGGCTGGGCTCCGGGTCAGGTGCTCCGGCTCATGTAGAGCCGACCGCCGGCGCGGTGGGCCCGGACGCGTCCGGGCAGGTCGATGCTCATGCCGGCCGCGTCGCTCATGACGAGGGTGTCGAGGGCGCTCACGTGACCGGCCGTGAGGTCGGAGGCGGGGGCGCCTGCGCTCAGCGCAGCCTGGCGCAGCACCCGGGTTCGGATCGCCCTCGGCAGCGCCGAGAGCCCGACAGCATCGACGCCGGTCGTGCCCTCGCGGTCGGCATCGACGGTCGCGGGGGCAGTGACCAGTGAGGGGACCTGGGAGCGCGCCCACTCGTCGAGCGCATCGGCGTCGTCGCGCAGCAGGTTCGCGCTGCGAGCCAGCGCCGCACCGACACCGGGACCGAGGTCGGCCTCGAGCACGGGCAGCACGTCGTGGCGCACCCGCACCCGGGCGAACGCCCGGTCACGGTTGTGGGGGTCGTCCCACGGCGTCATCCCGCCCGCGCCAGCAGCCATCGCATCGGCAGCCGCTGCCACCGTGGCGCGCTGCAGGGCCAGGAAGGGTCGCCGGTAGAGGCCGGCCACCGCCGCCATGCCGGCCAGCGAACGCGTGCCCGAGCCGCGAGCGAGGCCCAGCAGCACCGTCTCGGCCTGGTCGTCGCGAGTGTGCGCGAGCAGCAGGGCCTGCGCGCGAGCCGCCCGGGCAGCGCGCTCGAGCGCCCCGTAGCGGGCGCGGCGGGCCGCCGCCTCCGGCCCGCCGCCGCCGTCCACCGTCACGTGCGCGACGCTCACCGGCTCAGCACCGAGGCGTACGGCCGCCGCGGCCACGGCCCGGGCGCGCTGCGCCGAGCCTGGTTGCAGGCCGTGGTCGACGGTGACCGCGCCCACGGCGACCCCCATGCGAGGGGCCGCGAAGCAGGTGGCGCCCAGAAGGGCCAGCGAGTCGGGGCCGCCCGACACCGCGACCAGCACGCGGGGACTCGGGTGCCCGACGAGGTCACGCAGCGCGCGGCGCACTGCGGTGCGGCAGTCAGCGACCTCGAGCGCGGGGCCCACGACGGCTCAGCCGTGCACGCGGGTGACCCAGGAGTCCGGCTTCTGGATCTCGTCCGGCGAGGGCAGCAGGTCGGCACTCGTCCACACCGCGTTGAAGCCCTCGATGCCCACCTTGTCTTGCACACCACGGACGAACGCGGCCCCGTCGCGGTACTGGCGCATCTTCGCCTCCAGACCCAGCAGCCGCCGCAGGATGCGGCTCAGCCCGATCGCAGAGTCGCGACGCTTGGAGAAGCGTGCTCGAATGGTCGCAACGCTGGGCACCACGTCCGGCCCGACGTCGTCCATCACCACGTCGGCATGCCCCTCCAGCAGCGACATCACCGCCGACAGCCGGTTGACGACCTCGCGCTGCTCGTCGGACTGCACGATGTCGAGCAGGGACGGGCCCTCGGAGCCCGGGCGGGCCACGTCGCCGATGGTGCGGGCCGCGCCGATGATGCGGCCCAACAGCTCGCCGAGGTCGACGGGGGTGGCCCCGATGACGAGATCGATCTCGCCGCGGACGTGCTCACGCATCCAGGGCACCGCGCTGAACTGCACCCGGTGGGTCTCCTCGTGCAGGCACACCCACATGCGGAAGTCCTCCGGCAGCACCCCGAGCTGGCGCTCGACCTCCACGATGTTCGGGGCGACGAGCAGCAGCCGCCCGTGCACCTCGGGCTCGTCCTCGCTCGGCAGCAGAAAGGGGTCGTACTGGCCGAGCACCTTGCTGGCCAAGAAGCCCAGCATGAGGCCGAGCTCGATCCCGGTGAGCCGCTTGCCCACGATGTCGAACGGGCTGGGCCCCTTCTTCTTCTCTCGCAGCCGACCCATCACGGGCGTCAGCAGCACCTGGAAGGCGTCGGCGTTGGCCTGGGCCCAGCCAGCGCGGTCGACGACGACCACCGGTGACGTGCCCGCCGGTGCCTGCAGGCCGGTGTGCGCGGCGACGAACTCCTCTGCTGCGGCGGCGTGCTCGCGCAGCTGGGAGACCGTCTGCTCGGTCTCCTCCGGAGTCAGAGACGGACCCGATCCCGCGATGCGACGCGCAGTCGTGACAGCGAGGCCCCAGTCGACCATGTCGAGTCGCGGATCGGGATCAGCCATCACGCCGACAAAGGTACGTGTGATGCGCCAGACTGTGCCGCCGGAGACCGGCATGGGTCGGTGCGCACGGACCGGTGGAGAGGGAGCCCATGGGCGAGACGAGCGAGTTCAACGTCACGATCGAGATCCCGGCCGGCAGCCGGAACAAGTACGAGGTCGACCACGAGACCAACCGCATCAAGCTCGACCGTCGGCTGTTCACCTCCACCCGCTACCCGCACGACTACGGGTTCATCGACGACACTCTCGGTGAGGACGAAGACCCGCTCGACGCCCTGGTGCTGCTGGACGAGCCCACGTTTCCGGGGTGCCTCATCCGGTGCCGCACGATCGGCATGTTCCGGATGAAGGACGAGAAGGGCGGGGACGACAAGGTGCTCTGCGTGCCGATCGACGACCCGCGCATGGAGCACATCCGCGACATCCACCACGTCCCCGACTTCGACCGGCTGGAGATCCAGCACTTCTTCGAGGTCTACAAGGAGCTCGAGCCCGGCAAGTCGGTGGAGGGCGCGATCTGGGTCGGTCGCTCAGCGGCCGAGGCCGAGATCAAGGCGTCCTACGAGCGTGAGCAGGAGCGTCTGGCCGCCGGCGGCGGCCACTGAGGCCAGCGCGACCGCTGGGCAACCTCGCCCCTCGCTGCGCCCCTACGAAGCCAGGCTGGCCGACGTCGGCCCCTGCGCGGGGGCGGGTTTGCCATACCCAGCCGCAGGGGGCCGACCCCGCGGGGCGCTGGAGAACCAGCGCAGGGTGACAAGCAGGCCGCCGAGTCCCCAGGCCACCACCACGGCCATCTGCGGCCAGGTCACGACCCACCCGGCCGCGTCCGCGGCCATGGCATCGGTGAAGGCGTTCACCGCGTGCCGCAGCGGGAACACATAGCTGAGCACGTCCAGCCAGCGCGGGAACTCCGCCCCCACGATGAAGATGTCGCTGAAGAACGACAGGGTGATCAGGCTGCCGAGGCAGATGGCGAGGGCCGACTGGGCACCGTGCACCAGTGACACCACGGCCATGCCGAGCGCGGCGAAGCAGACCACGCTCACCACCAGCACGAGCAGGGCGCTCGGCCAGCTGGACGGCACGGTCACGCCGTAGACGGGGACCGCCAACAGGTACACGGCCAGCAGCGCCAGCAGGGCGAGCCACACGGACGAGGCCGCCCGACCGCCGAAAATCGCCCACGTGGGCAGTGGCGTTCCCGCCCACCGCTTGAGCACGCCCTGGTCACGGGCCTCAGCCAGCCCTTGCGGCATGTTGACGTAGGAGATCACCGCGGCTCCGTAGATCGTCATGCTCGCGGCGACCGTCTGGGCCACCTCGAGTCGGAACACGGGGTCATCAGCGGCGAACACCGTCGGGAGGAGCATGACGAACAGGGCCGGGAAGGCGATGCCGAAGAACGGCGAGCTCCAGTCGCGCCACTGCACCGCGTTCGCATGCCGTAGCTGATCGGACACCAATGCGCTCGGGGACGGACGGCCCGCCCGGCGCGGACGCGCGTCCGGGCCCGACACCAGCCATGCCGGCGCCGACTCCTCACCTGAGAGGCTCTCGGGGGGGCCACCGGACTCAGCGCGTGCGGTCTCTCGACGTATCCCCCACAGGGCCAGCAGCGCGCCGACCACCCCCCAGACGACGATCACGGCAAGGTGGTCGAGGTAGAGACCACTGGTGTCGATGAACGGGTTGAACGCATCCCCGAGCGCGTTCACCAGGTGTTTGAGCGGGAAGAACCAGCCGATCGTGGCCAGCCATTGGGGCAGCTCGCCGACCACGAACATGTCGGACAGAAAGGCCAGCGGGATCACGATCCCGTTCGCGATGGCGATGGCTGCCTGGGCCGACGGCGCCAGGGCGGCGACGGCCAGGCCGAGCGCACTGAACGACATCGCCGCCACGACAATCGTGACCAGCGCGGCAGGCATGCGCTCCCACAGGATCTGCAGGTCGTAGGCGAGCACACCGATGGCGAGCAGCACCGTGACCGCGACGAAGGCGAGCAATGTGCCCGCCAGCACACGCCCACCGAGCAGCACCCACCACGGCAACGGACTGCCGGTGAAGCGTTTGAGTACGCCGTTGAAGCGGATCTCGGCGAAGCCGATGGCGAGGAACGAGAACGTGGCCATGGCGATGCCGAAGGACGCGAACGCCGGGGCCAAGAACTGCGAGACACGCACCCCGGACCGAAGGTCGATCGTCTCGTTGCCCACGAACGCGGCAAGGATGACGAAGAAGACCACTGGAAAGGCCAACGCGAAGAACAGCACGACGGGTGTGCGGGCAACCCCGACGAGCTCGTGCGAGGTCTGCCGACCCAGCAGCCCACCCGTGGTCGCGCTCACTCGGGCATCCCGGGGGTCGCAGTTCGCTCGACCACGTCGGTGAGGTCGAGGTAGACATCCTCGAGGCTCGGCCGGGTCAGACTCAGGTCGGCCAGCTCCACCTTGGTGGCCATGGCCCATTCGGTCAGCGCGTGCACGTCGGCCGTCGGCTGCACCGACCGCACCTCCACCGTGGAGCCGGCGACCCGGCGCGCTGTTCCCATCTCGGGGAGGCGGTCGAGATGCACGCCATCTGGCAGCCGGAACGACACAACGGTCTCGGCCCCGGCGAGGGCCGCGAGCTGCTCGGGAGTGCCCTCAGCCACGATGCGGCCGCGGTTGAAGACGATGACCCGGTCAGCCAGGTGCTCCGCCTCGTCCATGTAGTGCGTCGTGAGCAGGATCGTGGCACCCAGGTCGCGCAGAGCGTCGACGAGGTCCCAGGCGCGACGCCGCGCGGACGGGTCGAAGCCGGTGGTGGGCTCGTCCAGGAACAGGACGTCGGGGTTGCCGACGATTCCGAGCCCGAGGTCGAGGCGACGGCGCTGACCGCCCGAGAGAGTCTTGACCCGCGCGTCAGCCTTGTCCTCGAGCCCGACCATGGCGACCACGTCGGCCACCGGTCGCGGGTGCGGGTAGAACCCGGCCTGCAGCCGCAGCAGCTCACGGACCGTGAACTGGTCCTCGAACCCGGCCTCCTGCAGCACGATGCCGATGCGCTCGCGGTAGGCACGCCCGCCGGATGCCGGGTCGAAACCGAGCACACTCACGGACCCGGAGTCACGCTGCCGGTAGCCCTCCACGATCTCGACGGTCGTGGTCTTGCCCGCCCCGTTCGGCCCGAGGATGGCCACGACCTCCTGCTCGGCCACCGACCAGGCCACTCCGTCGACCGCTTGCAGCTCCCCGTAGGCCTTGCGAAGGCCGCACACCTCGATGACGTCCACACCAGCCGTTGTAGCGCGCCACAGTCGCTTCCGTCATCGGTCGTAGGTCATGTCTCGTCCGGAGGGGCCACGTGCGACTCCCGCTGGGCAGGCCGGGAGGTCCAGTCGTAGATCACCGACGTCCGCATCACGGTGTCTTGCAGCGACCGGTTCTGGTCGCTGACGATCGCCCAGAAGAGCCCCGGCATGAATCCGAGGCAGAAGGCCGCTCGAGTGGCGGCGCCGCCGAGACGCATCACCTTCCCGCGGTAGTTCACGACGCGGATGCCCATCACCTTGGCCCCGACGGTCCGGCCCGTCGTCGACCAGGAGACGGTGAAGTACAGCCAGGCGCCGGCTGCAGACGCCGCCAGCAGCATGCCGAACGAGACACCGGGCAGGCTGTAGTTGGAAGGCCGGACGACAAACACCAGCGCGGCCCAGCCGATGTAGGTGAGCAGCATCGCCCCGGCGACGACCGCGAAGTCGATGCCCACAGCGACCGCCCGGGTGACGAAGCCGGCGCGATGACCCTGGAAGGCCCGTGCCTCGCTCGGCACGGCGGCCGCCCAACTGGGCAGCGCACTGTCCCCGTGCATGTCGAACCCCGGCTCCGTCATGTCTCGCCACTGCCCTCCGACTCACCCTCGAGCTGCGCCCCGGACTGAACCGTGCGTCGACGCCGACGCAGCAACAGCTTGTCGGCGAAGGCGGAGATCGCGTCGTCGGCGTCGACGCTCGTCATCCGCGCCGACTGCACGGCCTCGGACGCCACCGAGCCGGTCGACTCCTGAATGATCTGCGGAAGGTCGATCTCGTCGACGACCTCCTTAGCGATCCCCGCCAGATCCACGCGTTGCTGAACGAGCTCGGTCAGGTCGAGGGTGTCGAGAACAGCGGTCGCCAGCGCCGCCAGGTCGACCCGGGTCAGCACGATCTGGGTCAGGTCGACCTCGTCGAGCGCCTCTGCGACAACGTGGCCGAGCTCCACCTGCTGGACCACCACTTGGGTGAGGTCCACCTCGCGCAGCGCATCGTTGAGCACCGCACCGACGTCGAGCTCATCGATCACCTGGTCGACGACGGATGTCAGATCGAGGTCGGCCAACGCCTGCGTCGCCACCGCGTCGAGATCGAGCCGTTCGAGCACGCCGTGAACGACCGGGGTCAGGTCGACCAGGGGCAGCACGACGTGTGCCGCGGTCGCCGCCAGCTCGGTCGTCGCGTCGACGCCGGAGCGAACCAGCGAGCTGCGTTGGGCCTGCCAGTCGCGGCCCCACTGCTCGAACCGGCGGATAGGTCGCCATGCGTGCGGCACGAGCGGAGGGTCGACAGCGAGCCGAGCCACCGGTGCGGACAACCGGCCCGCGAGTCGAAGCGAGCGTCGAGCGAGTCGACCCGAGGCCATCACCGCACCCATCGCCATCTCGCCGGTGCCGACGGGCTCGACGATGACGGGCCGGTGGGTACCTAGAGTGGTCGGGTGAGCGTTGTTGCCGGGATCGGATACGAGACCTTCCCCACGATCGAGATCGGGCCGCTCACCATCCGAGTGTTCGGGCTCATGGTCGCCCTGGGGATGATCGTCGGCATCATCGTCGCGGCCCGCCGCAACGAGCGCTTCGGCGTGCCCCGCGGCGAGACCGAGCGCGTCGGCTTCTGGCTGGTGGTGATCGGCTTGGTCGGCGCCCGAGTGCTGTGGGTCCTGTCCAACCTCGAGCGGATCGACTCCCCCATCGACGTGATCGCCGTCTGGGAGGGCGGCCTCTCCTTCACCGGTGGCTTCGTCGCCGCGGCCCTGGCGGCCCCCCTGCTCACCCGGGGCTGGCCCAAGGGTCAGCGATGGGTCTTTCTTGACGGCGCCGTGCTCGGCTTGGCGATCGGCCAGGCCATCGGCCGCATCGGCTGCTACGCCGTCGGCGAGCACCTCGGCGGACCCACGGACTTCTTCCTTGGCGTCACCTACCAGGGCGGGGACGTCATCGAGGGGCCGCTCGAGATCGGCGTTACCTACCACAACACCGCCCTCTACGAGTTTCTCTGGCTGATACCGATCATCGTGACGCTTCTGGTGCTGGACCGCCGCGGGGTCCGCCCCGGAATCATGACAGCCACCTTTGCGGTCTGCTACGGAACGATGCGGTTCTTGACCGATTTCTTGCGCACCAACGACGCGACAGCCCTCGGGCTCACCGGCGCGCAGTACGGCAGCCTGCTGCTCGTCGCCGTCGGCATCTGGCTCTTCGCCACGGCTTCCCGGCGCCCCCACGTGAGGGCTGACACCGGGTCAGAACCCGCATAGGCGGCAGTGTCGCCGTAGCGTCCGCACGCCCCGCCACCAGCCGCTAGCGTCGGAGAACCCCGCCCGAACGAGGAGCCATGCCCACGCCAGTCGCCATCACCGAGATCGACGCTGTCCTCTTCGACCTGGACGGCGTGCTGACGACCACGCGCACCGTGCACGCCGCGGCCTGGAAGGACACGTTCGATGCGTTCCTGACCGACTGGGACGCCCAGCACGAAACCAGCACGGCGCCGTTCAACGAGGTGGACGACTACGTGGCCCACGTCGACGGGAAGCCACGCCAGGACGGCGTCCGCGACTTCCTCGCCTCACGCGGCATCGAGCTGCCCGAAGGAGAGCCGCACGCGTCACGAGACGAGGTGTCGGTCTGGGGGCTGTCCAACCGCAAGCAGGAGCTCGTCGAGTCCGAGCTGGAACGCCTCGGCGTCGAGGTCTTCCCCGGCTCCATCGCCTGGGTGCGTGAGGTCCGCGAGGCCGGCCTGCGCACAGCCGTGGTCTCCAGCAGCCGCAACTGCGCCAGCGTGCTGGAGTACGCCGGCATCACCAACCTGTTCGACGAGCGGGTGGACGGCGCCACGGCGCTCGAGCTCGGCCTGCCGGGCAAGCCCGCGCCCGACATGTTCCTCGAGGCCGCCCGTCGCCTCGGTGTCTCACCCGAGCGCTCGGTCGTCATCGAGGACGCGCTGTCCGGGGTCGAGGCGGGCAAGGCTGGCGGCTTCCGCTACGTCATCGCGGTCGACCGCGACGGCCACGCCGATGCCCTGACCGCCGCCGGGGCTGACTTGGTCGTGGACGACCTCAGCGAGCTGCTCAGCCCGCCGGACGAGCAGGTGCACCGTGCCGGACCGCCTGAGCACCGGCTGCTGGCGGCCGCCAAACGCATCCTGGCCGCGTCCGGGGACTACCCGACCGATCCCTGGCGCCTGGTCGAGCGCGGCTACAACCCCGAGTTCGTGGGGCAGACTGAGACCCTGTTCGCGGTCTCCAACGGCTACCTGGGCATCCGCGGGGCGTTCGAAGAAGAGATGCCGTCCTTCCAGCCGGGCACGCTGCTCAACGGCTTCCACGAGACGTGGCCGATCGCCTACCCCGAGAAGGCCCACGGATACGCCACGACCGGCCAGACGATTCTGCCGGTCCCGGACGGCACGTCGATGCGCCTCTTCGTCGACGAGGACCCCATCAACGCCACCACGACCGAGGTGCTCGAGTTCGAGCGGGCCCTGGACATGCAGCGCGGGGCGCTGGACCGGTCGGTGATCTACCAGCTGCACGACGGGCGACGGTTCTGGGTGAGAACCAAGCGCTTCGTGTCGCTGACCAACCGTCACCTGGCGTGCCTTCGATACCAGGTGACAGCGCTGGATGCGCAGAGCCGACTCGTCGTCTCCTCCGACCTCGTGACCTCTCCGCGGATGGACCAGGGCCTTCCGCACGACCAGCGTCGCAGCCGCTCTTTCGGTGACGACGTGCTGACGCCGATGGGAGACAACACCGACGGGCCGCGCGTGGTGCGCTCGTTCCAGACGAAGCAGAGCGGGATGACCGTCGCGGCCGGCATGGACCACGAGTTCGGCGACCACGTGCACTACGTGGACACCAAGGTCGACGACGACCGGGCGCGTGTCGTCTTCGGCATCGACGCGCCGGTGAACGAGACGGTCACCATCTACAAGTGGATGGCGTACCACTACGGCAAGGACGAGGCGGCCGACCTGCGCTACCGCGCCGAGGCGTCCATCGTCCGCGCCCGCAGCGCGGGGTACCGCGAGGTCTTCGACGCCCACACGAGCGCCATGGCCGAGTTCTGGCAGCGCAGCGACGTCGAGTGGGACGGGTACCCGGCGGCACAGCAGGCCATGCGCTTCAGCCTCTTCAGCGTGCTGCAGGCCAGCATCCGGGCAGAGGGCCACGGAGCCCCAGCCAAGGGGCTGACCGGCACCGGCTACGAGGGCCACTACTTCTGGGACACCGAGGTCTACGTCCTCCCGTTCCTCATCCACACCAACCCTCCGGTGGCGCGCAGCCTGCTCATGCACCGCGTCCACATGCTCGATGACGCCCGGCGCCGGGCCCGCGACATCGGCCAGGCCGGAGCGCTCTTCCCGTGGCGGACGATCAGCGGCGATGAAGCCTCTGCCTACTACGCGGCCGGGACGGCGCAGTACCACATCGACGCCGACATCTCCTACGCCCTCGACCAGTACGTCCGGATGACCGGCGACGACGAGCTCATGCTGCGTCACGGGGCCGAGCTGCTGGTGGAGACCGCGCGCATGTGGGCTGACATCGGCTTCTTCTCCGATCGCCACGGCGGCCGCTACGTCATCCAGAAGGTCACGGGTCCTGACGAGTACACGACGGTCGTCGACAACAACCTGTTCACCAACCTGATGGCGGCAGAGAACCTGGCCCTGGCCGTGCAGGTCGTCGAGAAGCTTCGTGACGAGGCTCCGGCCGACTACAAGCGTCTGGTCGAGCGCACCGACCTGGCCCCGGACGAGATCGACCTGTGGCGGCAGTGCGCGGACCTCATCTACGTGCCCTACGACAGCACCGAGCAGGTGCACCTGCAGGACGAGGGCTTCTTGGACCTCGAGCCTTGGGACTTCGCGGGCACACCCCCGGAGAAGTACCCGCTGCTGCTCAACTACCACCCGTTGATCATCTACCGCCATCAGGTCATCAAGCAGGCCGACGTCGAGCTGGCCACGGTCATGCTGCCGGGGCGGTTCACGGCTGCCGAGCGCGAGCGGATCTTCGAGATGTACGACCCGCTGACGACGGGCGACTCGTCGCTCTCGGAGAGCATCCAGGCGATCGCCGCCGCCGATGTGGGCAAGTACCGAACCGCCGAGGAGTACCTGATCGACGCGATGTCGGTCGACATGGCCGACACGGCGGGCAACGTGCGTGACGGCGTGCACGTCGCCTCCGCCGGTGGCAGCTGGATGTCGTTGGTGTTCGGCTTCGGCGGGTTCCGGTGGCGTCAGGGCGACATCACGTTCCGCCCGATGCTGCCGACTCGAGCGCGAAGGCTGCGGTTCCCGATGATGGTCCGCGGCAACCGGCTGCGCGTGGACATCGAGCCGCACGTGGTGACGTACACGCTCGAGACCGGCGAGCGCATGGATCTGCGCCACTACGACCAGCCGTTCACGGTCACCGCGGGCTCGCCGGCCACGTTCGAAGGCGACTTCCACACCCGCGACGCCGACGGGCGGTAGCCGACGCCTGCTCAGAGGTCGGCGAAGAAGCCGATCAGCAGGCGCTGGAAGTCCGCACGCCAGGTGGGATCGGTCAAGGCGTGGCCGGCTCCCGGGATGACGACTCGGTCGATTGCCGGCTGCGCGGCCAGGTAGGTGGCCACGATCGCCGGCGAGATCACCTCGTCATGCTCGGACTCCACCAGCATCACCGGCATCGGAAGCGCCCGCAGCGCGTGGACGAATCTCGGGGACTCCGACGTGCTCCCCGCCCGACGGCGGGCGAGGACGGCGTCGAGACGGTCGTCGGCGTACAGCGCGGGCGCGCGCAGGAGCAGTCGTGCCACCGGCCGCTCGGCGCTCAGCAGCACCGAGAGGTACGCCCCGTAGCTGGCTGCACACACCCCGAGGCGCGACGGCTCGACGTCGGGCATCCCTATCAGCGCGTCGAACCCCGCCAGGACGTCGGCGAGGTTGTCCCGCGGCGTGACCTCGGAGAGCCGTCCACCGCTGCCGCCGTGCCCGCGCAGGTCGATGGCCAGGCACGTGGCGCCATGGGTCGCCGTCAGGGCCTGCGCCCGCTCGATGTTCGTCCCCCGGTCGCTGCCCAGCCCGTGGACGAACAGAACTCCTGCTCCGCTGGGCTGATCAGCGGCGACGACGGTGCCGGCCACCTGGCCGTCGGCGAGGGTGATGTCGTGGCGGTGCATGAGCGTCAGGCTGCTACACCGCACCCTCGGGCTGGCGGGCGGGGGCCGGGGCGAGTGCCCGTGGGCCCGGCAGCAGGCTGGCGGCCAGCACGGCCACGGCCGCCCCGATCACCGGGACGACGAAGGCGTCGGCTGCACCCCGGGTGTCGATGATCGGACCGACGACGGCGGCGCCGACGGCGACACCGATGCCGAGCGCGGTGATCGTCCAGGCCAACGACTCGGTGACGCGCGAGCGTGCCGCTGAGCGCTCGGCGAGGCCGAAGCCGGTGATGAGCGACGGCGAGATCGCCACCCCGGCGACAGCCAAGGCACCGGCCAGGGCAAGCGGCGTATCGGCGAGCCAGGTGAGGGCGAACGCGCCAGTCAGCCCGACCTGGGCGATCACCAGCCGGGCACGAGTCGGTGGCCCCTTCACCACCGCACCGAACACCAGGCCGGCGACGAGCGATCCGGCGGCGAAGGCGGCGAGAACGAAGCCGGCCGCGGAAGGCTGGCCAGCCTGGTCGGCGAACCCGACCGTGCTGACCTCGACGGCGCCGAATGCGACACCAAGTCCGGTGAAGGCAGCGACGAGCGGCACCAGCGTGCGCCCGTTCAGCGGCTCGCGTCGTTCGCCCGCGGCTCGCGTCCGCGTCGGCGGCACCGTGGCGCGGCAGGTCAGGAAGGCCAGCCCGCCGCTCACGGTGAACGCCAGCGTGCCGAGCACGGCGAGCACGGGGCTGATCGTCGTCGCCACGAGGGTCACCACCACCGGGCCGACGACGAAGATGACCTCGTCGAGCACCGACTCCCACGCGAAGGCAGTCGGCAGCCGCCCTGTCCCCTCCAGGCTGTGAGCCCAGCGCACCCGCACGAACGAGTCGAACTGCGGCAGCGAGGCGCCCGAGGCCGCGGCCGCGAGCCCGATGACCAGCAGCGGCTGCCCGCCGACGACGGCGAGCACCGCCGCAGTCAGGGCGGCCGTGTGCGCCACCAGCAGCGGCGCCAGAACCGGCGGCTGGCCGAAGCGGTCAGCCAGCCGCGCCTGAAGCGGCGCCATGAGCGACCCGGCCGCGATCGATGCGGCGGCCACCGCGCCCGCCTCGGCGTAGGAGTCGCGGTAGGCCGTCAGCAGCAGCACCATTCCGACGCCGAGCATCGCCATCGGGACGCGGGCAACGAACGCACTGGCCGAGAACCTCCACGCGCCCGGCACGCTGAGCACGTCCCGGTAGGGACGCAGCAGAGATGCCATTCTCAGCGGCTGCAGTCAGGGCAGGTGCCGAACACCTCGACGTGGTGCGTGGGGTCGACGAACCCGTGGGTGGTGGCGACTCGTTGGGCCCACGCCTCGACGTCGGAGCCCTCGACCTCGATCGTGCGCCCGCATCCCCGGCACACCAGGTGGTGGTGGTGACGAGTGCTGCAGCGACGGAACAGCGCCTCGCCGTTGTCCTGCCGCAGCACGTCCACCTCGCCCGCGTCGGCCATGGCCTGAAGCGTCCGGTACACCGTCGACAAGCCCACCCGCGACCCCGTCCGGGCGAGCGCAGCGTGCAGATCTTGCGCGCTGCGGAAGTCGTCCATCGACCCCAGCAGCCCCTCGATGGCTGTGCGCTGCCTGGTGGTGCGCGTCGTGGGTGCGCCCCCGCTGCTCACTCGTAGCGACCGCCTGCATCTGCCCGGGCCACCAGCGACTCCGGTGGGCTGAAGCGCTCACCGTAGGCGGCGGCGAGCTCGCGAGCACGCTCGACGAACCCGGCCGGTCCGCCGGCGTAGCCATTGATGTACTGGAGCACTCCCCCGGTCCACGCCGGGTAGCCGATACCGAAGATCGACCCGATGTTCGCGTCCGGAACCGAGCGCAGCACGCCCTCCTCCAGGCACTTCACGCTCTCGATCGCCTCGGCGAAGAGCATGCGCTCCTTCATGTCGACGAACGGCATGTCGTGGTTGTCGCCGCCGAACTGCTCGGCCAGACCCCTCCACAGGCCCACCCGCTTGCCGTCGACGTAGTCGTAGAAGCCGGCGCCCGCGACCCGCCCGCCGCGCTCGAGCTCGACCACCATGCGGTCGATCACGTCGTCGGAGGGGTTGCGGACGTACACGGCCCCGCTTGCCTCGATCGCGGCTTTGGCCTGCTCCCGGATCCGTCGCCACAGCACGAGGCTCACCTCGTCTGTCAGGGCCAGCGGCGCTGTGGGGTAGCCGTCCTGAAGCCCGGCCTGCTCGATCGACGGCGCCGGTACGCCCTCGGCGAGCATCCGCAGCGCCTCCATGGTGAACGTGCCGATCACCCGGGAGGTGAAGAAGCCACGGCTGTCGTTGACCACGATCGGCAGCTTCTTGATCTGCAGCGCCACGTCGACGGCCCGGGCCAGGGCGGCGTCCGACGTCTTCTCCCCCACGACGATCTCGAGAAGCTGCATCTTGTCGACGGGTGAGAAGAAGTGCATGCCGATGAAGTCGTCGGGACGGCTGACGCCCTCGGCCAGGGTGGTGATCGGCAGCGTGGACGTGTTGGACGCCAGCAGCGCGTCCTCGGCCAGCATCGGCTCCAGGTCGGCGTACACCCCGCGCTTCAGCTCGACGTCTTCGAAGACGGCCTCGATCATCAGGTCGGCGCCCTTGGCGTCGTCGAAGCTGTCGGTCGCGGTGATGCGCCCCAGCACCTCAGCGGCCCGCCCCTCGCTCATCCGGCCCCGGGAGACCTGCTTGGCCAGCAGCTTCTCGCTGTAGGCCTTGCCCTTGTCCGCCGCCTCGACGGTGACGTCCTTGAGCACAACCTCGATGCCGTTGCGAGCGCAGACGTAGGCGATGCCTGCACCCATCATCCCGGCGCCGAGAACGGCGACCTTCGTCGCCTTGAACTGGGGGTGCTCAGCCGGACGGCTGCCGCCCTTGGACACGTGCTGAAGGTCGAAGAAGAACGCCTTGATCATGTTCTTGCTGACCGCGCCGGTGGCCAGGTCGACGAAGTACTCGGTCTCGATGCGCTGGGCGTTCTCGAAATCCACCTGGGAGCCCTCGACCGCAGCGGCCATGATGTGGTGGGGTGCCGGCATGGGCGCACCCTTGACCTGCTTGCGCAGGTTGGCCGGGAACGCCGGCAGCATTGCGGCGAGCTTCGGGCTGGCCGGCGTGCCACCCGGCACCTTGTGGCCCTTGACGTCCCACGGCTGGACGGGCTCGGGGTTGGCCTCGATCCAGGCGTAGGCAGCGTCCAACATCGCCTCGGGGGATGCCGCGACCTCGTCGGCCAGCCCGACGTCGACCGACTGCGTGGCGCCGTACTTCTGGCCCTGCAGGAGCATCTCCATGAGTGCCTTCTGCAGGCCGAACATGCGCACGGTGCGCGCGACGCCGCCGCCTCCAGGCAGCAGACCCAGGCTCACCTCGGGAAAGCCGAGCTGCGTCCCCGGGGTGTCGAGCACGATGCGGTGGTGGCAGGCCAGCGCGATCTCGAGCCCGCCGCCGAGAGCGGCCCCGTTGATCGCGGCGACGACGGGCTTGCCCAACAGCTCGAGCTGACGCAGCTGCGCCTTGAACTGCCCGATCTGGTCGTTGAGCGCCTCGGCGTCATCCTTGGTCGCCGAGATGAGCCAGCTGAGGTCGGCGCCGGCGAAGAACGTCTTCTTCGCGCTGGTGAGGATGACGCCGCGGATCTGGTCCTTCTCAGCGGCCAGTCGGGCGACTGTCTGCTCGAAGCTGTGCCGGAAGGTGTCGTTGAGCGTGTTCGCGCCCTGGGCGGGGTCGTCCATCGTCAGCACGACGACACTGTTGATGCCCGACTCCCAGGTGATCATGTTCTGCGTCATGCTGCTGCCCCTCAGATCCGCTCGATGATGGTCGCGACGCCCATGCCGCCGCCGATGCACAGGGTGACGAGGCCGTACCGGCCGCCGCTGCGCTCGAGCTCGTCCAGGACGGTGCCGAAGATCATGGCGCCGGTCGCGCCCAGCGGGTGGCCCATGGCGATGGCACCACCGTTGACGTTGACCTTCTCCATCGGCAGGTCGAGGTCCTTCACCCACTTGAGCACGACCGCCGCGAAAGCCTCATTGAGCTCCCACAGGTCGATGTCGTCCTTGCTCAGGCCGGCGTTGGCCAGCACCTTCTCAGTGGCCGGGGTGGGCCCGGTGAGCATGATGGTCGGGTCGGAGCCGGTGACCGCGGTGGCGACGACTCGTCCACGGGGGGCCAGGCCCGCGTCGCGGCCGGCCTGCTCGGTGCCCAGGAGCACGACGGCAGCCCCATCGACGATGCCCGAGGAGTTGCCGGCGGTGTGCACGTGGTCGATCGCTTCGACCCAGTGGAACTTCTGCAGCGCCACGGCGTCGAAACCGCCCATGTCGCCGATGCCGGCGAACGACGGCTTGAGTCCGGCCAGGCTCTCCATCGTCGTGCTCGGACGCATGTGCTCGTCGTGGTCGAGGATCACCGAGCCGTTGCGGTCGCGCACGGGGACGACGGACTTGGTGAAGCGGCCTCCGCTCCACGCAGCCGCCGACAGCTCCTGCGAGCGAAGTGCGTAGGAGTCGACGTCGTCGCGGCTGAACCCCTCGGTGGTGGCGATGAGGTCGGCGCTGATGCCCTGAGGCACGAAGTAGGTGTCGTAGGCGGTCTCCGGGTCCATGGCCCAGGCACCACCGTCAGCCCCCATCGGAACCCGCGACATCGACTCGACGCCGCCCGCGACCACCATCTGGTCCCAGCCGGAGCGCACCTTCTGCGCGGCGAGGTTGATCGACTCGAGCGCGGACGCGCAGAACCGGTTGACCTGCACGCCGGCGACCGTGTCGGGCAGCCCCGCGGCCAGCGCCGCCGTGCGGGCGATGTCGGCGCCCTGATCGCCCACGGGCGTCACGCAGCCGAGCACGATGTCGTCGATCGTGGCCGGGTCGAGCCCTGGGTGGCGCGCGGTGAGGTCGTTGAGCAGCCCAGCGACGAGCGTGACCGGCTTGACCCGGTGCAACGACCCGTTCGCCTTGCCCTTGCCCCGGGGGGTTCGGATCGCCTCGTAGATGAATGCCTCGCTGCTCACCAGCGGCTCCCTTCGCGCAGACGTACCCCGACGAGCGGGGACGGGGTGGGGGTCGTGAATGCTTCTGCCGAGACTACTCGCCAGTAACCTCGGCGGGTAGCGAGGTCGAGGGAGGCGTCGTGGCAGCACCGTCAGGACCGCTGAGCGGCATCCGAGTGGTCGAGCTGGCAGGCATCGGGCCTGGTCCGCACGCCGCCATGGTGCTGGCTGACCTGGGCGCAGACGTCGTGCGGGTCGAGCGGCCCGGCCCCGTGTCGGGGCTCGGGGGGCAGGACGCGACGCTACGGGGACGCCGGTGGGTGCGTGCCGACCTGAAGACCGCCGACGGCCTGGAGACCGTGCTGTCGCTGGTCGAGGCCGCCGACGTGCTCGTCGAGGGCTACCGCCCCGGAGTGGCCGAGCGACTGGGGGTCGGGCCGGACGAGTGCCTGGCACGCAACCCACGGCTTGTCTACGCCCGGATGACCGGGTGGGGCCAGGACGGGCCCATGGCCGCCCGGGCCGGCCACGACCTGAACTACCTGTCGCTCACCGGGGCGTTGAGCGCGATGGGCAGGCCGGGCTCGCCGCCGTCCCCACCCTTGAACCTGGTAGCCGACTACGGCGGCGGCTCGATGCTGCTGCTGGTCGGGGTGATGGCGGCGTTGCTGGAGCGGGAGCGCTCAGGTGTCGGCCAGGTCGTCGACGCCGCGATGGTGGATGGCGTCAGCCTGCTCTCCCAGCTCGTGTGGGCGATGCGCGGCGTCGGCGCGTGGCCGGGCGAGCGGGGTACGAACCTGCTCGATGGTGGCGCACCCTTCTACGACTGCTACGCCTGCGCCGACGGTCGGTTCGTCGCCGTCGCACCGCTCGAGCCCCAGTTCTTCGCGCAGATGCTGGCCGGGTTGGGCCTCGATGCCGCCGACCTGCCCGCGCAGTACGACTCGGCCGGCTGGCCGGCGTTGCGTCAGGCGTTCACCGACTCGTTTGCCTCACGGACTCGGGACGAGTGGGCGCAGGCGTTCGCCGGGACGGATGCGTGCGTCACCCCGGTGCTCACCTGGGACGAGGCGGCGGCCGAGGAGCACCTCGTCGCCCGCGGCACGGTGGTCGACGTCGGCGGGGTGGTGCAGGCCGCACCGGCGCCGCGCTTCTCGCGCAGCGCTCTCCCGCGTCCGGCTGCGCCGCGCGAGGGCGACGACACCGACGCGGTGCTGGCCGACTGGCTCTCGCCCCCGCCCCCCTAAACGATCACGTGAAGCAGGAAGACACCGGCTTTGCGAGGCGGATCGTCCGTGGAAAGCACGTATCTGCCGCGCGAAGTACGGCCGGCTAGCCGGCCGCTCGGCCAGCAGGTGCCCATTGCCAGCGGGTCCCCCACGGTGTGCCGGGCCGGGTCACACGCGTGTCGGCACCGGCGTCCCTGACTGGACGACCGGCCCGTACGTCGTGGTGCGTTCGCGTACCGGCCGCCCGATGCCCCAGGCGATCTCAGCCAGCTCCTCGGGGGTCTTGCTGCTGCCGTGCTGCGATCCGGCCATCCGGCTGATCGTCTCTTCCATCAGGGTGCCGCCGAGGTCGTTCGCACCAGCCTGAAGCATCGCTCGCGTGCCCTCGACCCCCATCTTGACCCACGAGGTCTGGACGTTGGGCACCAGCCCGTGCAGCATCACCCGAGCCAGCGCGTGCACGGCGAGGCTGTCACGCGGGGTCGGTCCGGGACGAGCAACCCCGGCCAGGTAGATCGGCGAGCTCTGGTGCACGAACGGCAGCGCCACGAACTCGGTGAAGCCGCCGGTACGGGCCTGGATCTCTGCCAGGGCGCGCAGGTGGGTCACCCAGTGCCGGGGCTGGTCGACGTGGCCGTACATCATCGTGGACGACGAGCGCAGGCCCACCTCGTGCGCGGTCGAGACGACCTCGATCCACGTCGCGGTGGGCAGCTTGCCCTTGGTGAGCACCCAGCGGACGTCGTCGTCGAGGATCTCTGCCGCCGTGCCGGGGATCGAGCCGACCCCGGCCTCGCGCAGGGCGATCAAGAACTCGCGGATCGACAGGCCCGTTCGGGTCGCGCCGTTGACGACCTCCATCGGGCTGAAAGCGTGCAGGTGGATCTGAGAGGCCCGTCGTTTCACCTCGCGGGCCAGGTCGAAGTACGCGGTGCCCGGCAGGTCGGGATGGATGCCGCCCTGCATGCAGATCTCCGTTGCCCCCGCCGCGACCGCGTCGTCGACTCGATCACCCACCTCGCTCAGTGAGAGGGTGAACGCATCAGCATCTGTGCGTCGCTGGGCGAAGGCGCAGAAGCGGCACCCCGTGTAGCAGACGTTGGTGAAGTTGAGGTTGCGGGTGACCACGTAGGTGACCGCGTCGCCGACAGCGTCACGTCGCAGGCCGTCGGCCAGAGCCACCAAGGCCTCCAGCGCCGGGCCGTCCGCCTCGGCCAGCACCACAGCCTGGCTGTCGGTGAGGCCGGCCGGGTCTCGTTCGGCGCTGCGCAGCGCGGCGAGCACATCGCCGTCGATGCGCGGCGCGGTCGAGTGCGCCGCGGCGTCCGCGTCGACCTTCTCGCGCAGCACCGACCAGTCCCCGTAGACCTCGGAGAAGTCACCCCGTCGCTCGGTGCGACGCCCCTGGGTGTCGATGGCGGTAGCGAGGTCGACCCGCCCCGTGCTGCCCCACTCGCCGTCGGGCTCCTGCCACGCCCGTCCGACGACGACAGCACCTGGGTCGGCCAGCCCGTCCGCACCGGCGAGGGCGCTGACGTGCGGGACGACACGTGGGTCGAGCCACGGCTCGGTCGTCCACTCCGGCTGAACGGCCAAGCGCTCGGCCAGCGTGAACCCCGCGTGCCGGCTCATCTCGGCCAGCCGGTCGAGTGCCGGCCACGGGCGCTCCGGGTTGACGTGGTCGGCGGTCACCGGGCTGACCCCGCCCCAGTCGTCGGCGCCCGCGGCGAGCAGCCGGGGGATCTGCTCCGGCTCGGACAAGTTGGGCGGCACCTGCACGCGCATGCGCGGCCCCAGCACCAGGCGGGCAACAGCGATCGTGGCGAGGTGCTCATCGGCCGGCAGGTCGTCCGCGTGGCGCATGGCCGTGTCGGGCTTGGACCGAAAGTTCTGCACCAGAACCTCCTGCACGTGCCCGAACTCCCGAGCCACCGCGCGGATCCGGCGCAACGACTCCACCCGGTCGGCGTAGGTCTCGCCGATGCCCACCAGAACTCCGGTCGTGAACGGGATAGCCAGGCGTCCGCTGTCAGCCAGCACCCGCAGCCGCACGGCGGGGTCCTTGTCCGGGCTGCCGTAGTGCACACCGCCCGGCTGGGAGAACAGCGCGCGCGAGGTGGTCTCCAACATCATGCCCATCGACGCGGCGACGGGGCGCAACCGAGCCATCTCTTGCCACGACATCACACCCGGGTTGAGGTGCGGCAGCAGCCCCGTCTCCTCCAGCACCAGGACGGCCATCGCACGCAGGTAGGCCAACGTGGAGTCGTAGCCTCGTGACTCCAGCCACTCCCCGGCCTGCGGCCAGCGATCCTCCGGTCGGTCGCCCAGCGTGAAGAGCGCCTCCTTGCAGCCGAGCGCCGCCCCCGACCGGGCGATGTCGAGAACCTCGTCCGGGGAGAGGAACGGCGCGTCGAGGCGGTGCGGAACCGTGGCGAACGTGCAGTAGTGGCAGCGGTCGCGGCAGAGCCGACTGAGCGGGATGAACACCTTGCGCGAGTACGTCACCACGCCCGGCCGCCCCGCGTCCGCCAAGCCTGCGTCGCGCACCCGGGCCGCGGACGCGCACAGCGCGACGAGGTCGTCGCCGCGGGCATGCAGCAGGGTCTCCGCCTCGACGGCGTCTACCGTGACACCGTCCGATGCGCGGCGCAGGGCGCGACGCAGCGCCGAGTGCGTCGGCGGACCGCTGAGCGGCGACGTCACGGGCGGGCTCAGACGACGAGCTTGGGGAGGACGTCGCGTCCGAAGACGTCGACCCATTCGGCCTGGTTGCGCCCGACGTTGTGCACGTACATGCGATCAACCCCCAGGTCGAGGAACTTTTGCAGCTCGGCCCGGTGTGCGTCGGGGTCGCTCGAGATCACCATGCGGCCCTCGAAGTCCTCCGGACGCACAAGCTTCGCGATCTGCTCGAAGTCGAAGGGCGACCGAATGTCTTGCTTGGCGAACTTCATGCCGCCGTTGGGCCACTCGGTCATGGCGTTGGCCAACGCCTGCTCGTCCGTGGGCGCCCACGACAGGTGAACCTGCAGGATCTTCACCTGCTCGCCCGGCTCGCGGCCGGCCTCGGCCGCACCCTGGTCGAACCGGTCGAGCAGCCCGGCGACCTTCTCGACCGGGGCTCCCGGCGTGATGATGCCGTCCACGGTTCGCCCGGCACGCTTCGCCGTGATCGGACCTGCCGTGGCCACATAGATGGGCGGGGGCGTGTCCAGGGTCCAGAGGCGCATCGTCTCCATGACGAAGAACTCGCCTCGGTGCTTGACGTCCTTGCCGCTGAAGAGCTCTTGGATGATCTCGATGGCTTCCCACATGCGCCGCAGACGCTCGGGGGCCTCGGGCCAGTACTGCCCGGTGACGTGCTCGTTGAGCGCCTCGCCCGAGCCGAGCCCGAGCCAGTGCCGGCCCGGGTACATGGCGGCCAGCGTCGCCGACGCCTGCGCGACGACGCTCGGGTGGAAGCGGTACGACGGACACGTGACGCCGGGGCCCAGATCACCGCTGGTGCGCTCGCCCATCGCCGTGAGGACGTTCCAGACGAACGGCGCCTGGCCCTGCGCTGGGACCCATGGCTGCACATGGTCGGCCGCCATCACGCCGGTGAACCCGGCGGCCTCCGCGGCGACCGTGTAGTCGGTGACCTCCTGCGGGCCGAACTGCTCCAGCATCGCGGCGTAGCCGACGTGCGGACGGCTCACGCCCCTGCTCCTTCGACCACGGCAGAACCCTACGTCGCCCGCGATGGACGGGCGATTCTTGGCCGGGCCGCCGGCGCTCCCCCATCGAGCAGGGCCGACGGGGCACACGGCCTACGCTGAGCCGGTGCTCGACGGCCAGACGACCTCGCGTGGACGGGGCGCGGCGTGATGGAGTGGCTGCTCGACCCCTTCGCTCTCGGCTTTCAGCAGCGCGCCCTGGTAGGCGGCGTCATCGCCGCCGTCATGGCGTCGGTGGTGGGTACCTGGATCGTGCTGCGGGGCATGAGCTTCTTCGGCGACGCGTTCGTGCACGGCGTCGTCCCCGGCATCGCGGCGGCAGTGCTCTTCGACTTCTCGCCCTTTCTCGGGGCGGCCGTCGCGGCCGTGGTGATGGTGGCGGGGATCGAGCTGATCCACCGGCAGACCGCGCTGAAAGAAGACACCGCGATCGGGCTGCTGTTCGTCGGCATGCTCGCGCTGGGCGTCGTGATCATCTCGCGCAGCTCGTCCTACACCGGCAGCCTGACGGCGATCCTGTTCGGTGACGCGCTGGGCGTGACCCAAGAGGCGCTCGTGGGCCAGGCGCTGCTGGCAGCCATCGTCGTGACGGTCGCAGTGCTGCTCTACCGGCCGCTGCTGGCGCTCAGCTTCGACCGGACGAAGGCCGAGGCTCTCGGCATGCGCCCGGGCCTCACCCACGCGGTGCTGCTGGTGCTCATCGCCGCCGCTGTGATCGGCAGCTACCAGTCGGTCGGCACGCTGCTGGTGTTCGGGCTACTCATCGGCCCCCCGGCCACCGCCGCCCTCGTGTCGCGCACTGTCCCGATGATGATGGGTGTCGCGGTGGGCGTTGCGGTCGTGTCGGTGTGGTTCGGGCTGGTGCTCAGCTACCACCTGGGGACGGCCGCCTCAGCCACCATGGCGCTTGTCCCGATCGCCGCGTTCTTCGTGACCCTGGGCGGCGTCTGGACGCGTGCCCGCGTCCGCGAGTCCAGAAACAACGCCTCGGACCGTTCGGTGGCGTGGTGAGCGCGCCGGGTGCCGCCGGCGGGGCCGGCACCGTGGTGCGGGCCACCGACCTTGTGCTGCGCTACGGCGACCACACGGCGATGCGGGCCTCGTCGTTCACCATCCCGGTCGGCGCCGTCACCGCGGTGATCGGCCCCAACGGGTCGGGCAAGTCGACAGTGCTCAACGCGATCGCCGGGCTCGCCGAGCCGTCCGCCGGCTCGTTGGAGGTTCTCGGGCGCACCCCGTTGGAGGCCCGAAGCCGCGTGAGCTACGTGCTGCAGTCGGTGACCGTGCCCGTCGGAACGCCGCTGACCGTTGCCGAGACGGTCGGCATGGGCCGCTACCCCAACCTGGGGCTGTGGCGGCGTCGTCGTGACAAGGACCGACGCCGTGTCGAGTCGGCCATCGACCAGCTCGACATCGCCGACCTCGCCCACCGTCACCTCACGGAGCTGTCCGGCGGCCAGCGACAGCGGGTGTACGTGGCGCAAGGCATCGCGCAGAGCCACGAGGTGCTGCTGCTCGACGAGCCACTCACCGGTCTCGACCTTGTCTCGGCCCGAACGATCGACGGGATCATCCACTCCGAGCGCCACCGCGGGTGCTCCGTCGTGCTCACCACCCACGACCTGGACGAGGCCCGCGCCGCCGACCACGTGCTGCTGATGAACGGACGGGTCGTGGCGTCCGGGCCGCCCGAGGACGTGCTGACCACCAGAAACCTCGAGACCGCCTACGGGTTGGGGGCCCTGCACGGCCCGTCGCTGGTGTTCGGGCCAACGGTGGCGTTCGTTGACGACCCGGCCCACCCACGTGAGCCGGGCGCCCCGCCACAGCGGCGCGAGCTAGAGCACAGCAGCGGCCATGGCCCAACCGGCGAAGGCAGCGGCGAGGCCGGCGAGCACGCTGCCGACGAGGTTGAGCACCGCGACGGGTGACGACCCCTCCTCGGCCAGCACGACGGACTCGTAGCTGAACGTGCTGAAGGTCGTGAACGCCCCGCAGAAGCCGGTACCGGCCAGGGCCATGACGCGGGTGAAGTCTTGTCCTTCAAGACTGGCACCCAGCAAGAATCCGAGCAGGAGCGACCCCACGATGTTGACGGTGAAGGTCCCCCAGGGAAACACGCTGTCGTGCTTGGACTGGATGAACCCGTCCGTCAGCCATCGGGACGGCGCCCCGAGGGCCGCGCCGACCATCACGAGGATCCATTCGGTCATGCCTGCGCCGGGCCGTCCTCGCGGTAGGTGACGACCCTGACCTCGTCACGGATGACCAGCCCTTCGGCGACGATCTCGTCGAGCTGCGGCAGAAAGGCGTCGACACGCTCGGCGGCATCCACGATGAGCACCACAACCGGAAGGTCGGTGCTGAGGCTGACCAGACGGCCGGTGTGCACCCGCGACGAGGCGCCGAACCCCTCGATGCCGCGGAGCACGGTCGCGCCGGCGAGACCGGCGGCATGTGCCCGGTGGACGATCTCGGTGTAGAGCGGACGGTGGTGCCACTGGTCCGCCTCGTCGACGAATATCGTCAGACGACTGGCCGGCCCCTCGCGCCTCATGCGTTGCCCCTCTCGTGGGTGGATGTCGTCATCAGGCCACGGCCCCGACTCCGGCGACCCGTCGGGCGCCGCGAAGTCCGACGAACGTGGCGAGAAGGCCGACGAGCACCGTCGCGACCACGTAGAGAAAGGCGATCATCAGCTCCCCGCTCTGCAGCAGCTCACGCGTCTCGTTGGCGTAGGTCGAGAACGTGGTGAACCCGCCCAGCACCCCCGTGCCCAAGAAGGGGCGTAGGTAGCGCTGCGGTCGCCAGACGTCGACCAGGTACACCATGAGGGCGGCGAGCAAGAAGCAGCCGACGACGTTCTCGGTGAAGGTCGACCAGGGAAACCCTCGCTCGGACGAGCTGATCAGCTGGCCCGTCGCGTAGCGCAGCGAGCCGCCGATGGCGCCACCCGCGGCGATGGCCAGGGCGATGTCCCAGCGGCGTTGGTGACCCCGCTGGACGGGCCGTCGCGACACGTCCGGGTCGACCGGAAGGTCGTCGACCGGGTCGTGCGGCACCGGGCACCCCCTCGCCTACGTAGATGTCGCGACGACCCTAGCGGCGCCCCGTGCGCCCAGGGCTCGCGTCGGGCGCACGGCAGCCACAGTTCTTGTTGGCAACGATTCTCATTTGCATGTACCGTTGCTGTCCACCCACTTCATGGAGGCTCCACGCATGGCTCGCACACTCGCTCGAGCATCGGCGCTGCCGACAGCGCTCGCCGCTGCCCTGGTGCTGGCTGCCTGCGGAACAGGCGATGAGCCGACCGCACAGGGCACCGACGAGGTGTCGGTGGTCGCCACCACGACGATCCTCGGCGACGTCGTCGGACGGGTCGCGCAGTGCGCAGGGGCGTCGTCGACGGCCGTGATGCCCACCGGGATCGACCCGCACGACTTCACCCCATCGTCCGAGCAGGTCGCCACGATGGTGGCTGCCGACCTCGTCGTCGCCAACGGGCTCGGCCTCGAGGAGGGGCTGATCAACGCGCTCGACTCGGCCGCATCAGACGGCGCCACTGTGATGGAGGTGGCGCCCCTGGTCGATCCTCTCCCCTTCGCCGGCGGCAGCCACGACGAGGCTCACTCCGACGAGGAAGACGAAGCCACAGAGGAGCCACACGACCACGACGGCGACGGCGACTTCGACCCGCACTTCTGGCACGACGTGACCCGCATGGCTGAGGCCGCCGCACTCGTCGGCGATGAGCTCACGTCGCTGACCGGCGACGACGCGTTCGCCACCTGTGGAGACGAGGTGTCGACCGAGCTGACGCAGACGGACGCAGATGTGCGCGACATCCTCGCGGCAGTGCCGCAGCCGCAACGGGTGATGGTCACCGACCACGACGCCTTCGGCTACTTCGCCGATGCCTACGACTTCGAGATAGCAGGTGTCGTGGTTCCGGGCGGCGCGACTCTGGCCGAGCCGTCGTCACAAGAGCTCTCCGACCTCGTCGCCGTGATCCAGGACGAGGGCGTCCCGGCCATCTTCTCCAACGACGCAGCACCCACCTCGCTGACCGAGGCCGTGGCGAACGAGGCCGGCACCGAGATCGAGGTCGTCGAGCTGCACGTCGGGAGCCTCGGGCCGCCCGGCTCGGACGCCGCAACCTACGACGCCATGGTGCTCACCAACGCCCAGCGCATCGCGGCGGCCCTGTCCTAGCCCGGTGCTGCGTCGTCACGGTTGCGTCGGGAACGACGCGACGACGGGGCGATGGTCGGAGACGGCCACGTCGCGCACCTGCGTCGGAGCCACCGGTTCGAGGTCGGGGCTGCTGAACACGTAGTCGCTGCAGTTGTCGTTGCTCGTGGGCTCGGTACACAGCTCGGTGGGCTGGGTCGTGACCAGTCCAGCGTCGAGCCACACCTCGAGGTTGCTGATCACCTTGGGTGGGATCTCGGTGTTCTCGGCGTACTCGTTGCGCGGGTTGAGGTCACCGGCCATGACGGTGCGTTCCCGCCCGGCCCAGTCGTCGACGACCTGCCTCATCTGGTCGAGCCGGGTCTGCTCGGCGGCGTCGCTGTTGCGCGCCTGCAGGTGCATGCCGTACACGAGCAGCCCGTCCGGCAGCGTCGCGCTGATCGCCGAACGGCGCTGGGCGCCGCCGCCCTGGCCAAGGTCCAGGGCCGTCACGTCGGACAGGGGCAGGCGCGACACCAGGGCGTTGCCGAACTGCGGGTCGGCCGCCGGCACGTAGGCGATGGTCAGGTCGGTGTGTGCGCGCAGCCAGGCGTCGAAGTCGGTCATGGACGTCAGCGGCCAGCCACGACCAACCTCCTGGACGGCCACCACGTCGGCGTCGAGGTCGACCAGGGCCGCCGCCACCTCGCTGAACGCAAGAGCGCCGCTTGACGCGTCCTGGCCCTGACCGATGTTGTAGGTGGCAACCCGGGTGAGCGCGCCGTCGGTGCGCTGAGAGGCCAGCGCAGGATCGGGGCCCGGCAGCGGCGACCCGCCGACAACGCCCGCCTGCACCATCGCCGCCAGCGCGACGCCACCGACCGCGACGAACCCGACCGCGGGTCGGTGCACCGGGCTCGGCACAGCGAACTCGCGCGCCGCGACCACCTCGGGCGGGCGACGCAGCAGCGGGAGGCAAGCGAGCAGCACCGCGAGGCCCGGAAGCCATGCGTTGTCCACCGGCAACGGGATCTCGTAGTGCAACGGGTACAGCAGCAGCAGCACGAACATCGCGACGAAACCCGCGGCTGTGGCTGCGGCATGTCGCCAGGGCGACCACGCGCGGTCGCGGGCGCGGGCGGCGGCCTCGCGCAGCAGCAGCGGGGTTACGACAGTGCCCAGGAAGGCCGCGACGAGAACAGCCCATCCCGTCACCCATGGCATCGCGACCGCAGAACCGAGCACGACGGCGCCGGCCACCGGCCAGGGCAGCCGCGCGCGTGGCAGCGCCAGCACCGACATCGCCAGTGCGACGGCCAGCAGCAGCACGAGCGTGGCCATCCCGAAGGCGACCTGCCCGCTCGAGCCGACGAAGGCCAACGACGTCCAGAGCAACAGCTGCGGCGTCAGCAGCAGCGTCCACGTCCAGGATGGTGCGGGCATCGGCCCGCCTCGAGCGAGCGCCCTGGCCGTGACGGCCAGGAGGCCGATCGGGACCACCAGGCTGGGGTCGAGCAAGGCCTGCCAGCCCGCGCTCCACACCACGTCGTCGGTGACGCGCCACGCGCGCAGCGCGACGTCGAGCCCGAGACCCACGAGCGTGCCGGCGGCCACGACGTCCGGCCCGAACCGCGTGCCCGCTGCGACCGGCAGCACAGCGGTCATCGCCAGCAGGCCGACCACCACAGCGAGCACCGCCAGGCCCAGCGCGGGCGACGCCTGCAGCGCAAGACGCGCCAGGACGAGGGCCACTGCCAGCAGCAGCGCGAGCCGGGCCCCGGCCAGCCGCCTCACTACCGGGTACAGCAGGGGCGCGGCGAAGACCGGCACGAGCACGAGCGGCGTGACGACGAAGCCCAACGACCCGACCAGGTTGTACCCCAGCGGGAAGAAGGCCCGCAACGACTGCAACAGCAGCTCGACGACGGCCGCGAAGGCCAGCACCAGGGCGACGGGCAGGCCATCTGCGGCCGACCTCGACGACCCGGCCGTGGGCGAGCCCTCTGGCGTGACCGGCGAGCTCACGAGCCCGCTTCGACGTCCGGGGCGAGAAGCGCAGCGACGGCGTCGGCAATCCGGCGACCCTGCGTCTTCTGCACGTTGTGCCCGCCCGTCGTCAGGTGCAGCGAGCGCGCATCGGGCACCAGCGCGACCAGGTCGGCCACGATGCCGGACGGGATCACCGGGTCGTCGCGCGCCCAGCACACCAGCGTCGGCTGCGTCAGAGCCGCCAGGTTCGCGGCGTGCTGGTCGAAGTCGAGGGCGGAGGCGTCCAGCACGGCGGCTTCACGCTCGGCGTCGCTCAGCGAGCTCGGGAACCCGGCGGCGGCGAAGAGCCGCTGGACGACCCAGCGAGCGCCCAGGCGTAGCCCGGGCAGCCGGTACGCGGCGGCCAGCGCCCGGAACACGGTCCGCGAATAGTGCGAGCGTGGACCGGTGGGGGCCAGCAGCACGACGGAGTCGACCAGGTCAGGGCGGTGGACGGCCAGGTGCACTGCAGGCGTGGATCCCGAGGAGTGCCCGAGCAGGGTGACCGGCCCGAGGTCGAGCGCCTCGATCGCGGCGCGCACCGCGTCGGCGCGATCGTCGGTCGACATCGCCCAGTGGGGCCGGCGAGCAGACTCCCCGAACCCGGGCAGGTCGATCCGGACGACGGTGGCATGTTCTGCCAGCAGCGGTGCGAGCCACCGGTAGTCGCGCACCGACCCGGGCAGGCCCGCTACAGCAACCACCACCGCCGCGCCGTCGCCCTCGACCGTGTACGCCAGAGGGCCGACGTCGGTGTCGACGATCCGACGAGGCGGGTCGCTCGGAACCTCAGGCGCCACGGCTGTGCCACTTCGCGACGGCCCAGCGCCGTCCCACCAGCCCCACGGTGAGCACGGCGGTCGCGACGAGCAAGAAGGCCGGGGCGAGGCCGTCCCCGACGAGCCAGCGCAGCAGGATCCCGCCGCCCATGCTCCAGGCGAGCAGCCACCACCCGAAGCGCACGCTTCGGGCTCGCTGCGCGGTGGGCATCCCGGCGCAGGGGGCACGCAGCCAGCCCGCCATGAGTCCGAGCGCGAACGGAGCTGCCGTGCCCAGGGTGCCGAGCACGAGGTTGCCCTCCTCGTGCGAGACCCGGCCAGCCAGGGCGAACAGCAGCACCACCACGAGGTCGGCGACCAGCGACGGCAGCCAAGCCGCCGTGCCGGACGACTCGGTGCCAGACGTCGGCGGCACGTCGCAGCGGTCGAGGCTCACCCCACCATTGCACCAGGCTGCCGGACGACGCCGTGACCGCCCCTCACATACGCAGCGACAGGCGGTTCACCCGCCGACGTAGCCTGAGCCTCGTGCCGTCCTGCAACGGTGTGGACAACCCGTGACGGCCCCCGCCGGCCTCGACGTCGCCGTCGTCGGCGCCGTCGGTCTGGACACCGTCGTGTACCCGCCCGACACGTGGTCGTGGGACGGCGAGAGCGAGGGGACATTGGCGGAGGCCCAGCATGTCGTCACCCACGGCGGTGGGTACGCGGCTCGCGGGTACGCCGCCCTCGGCTACCGAACAGCGTTCGTCGGTCACGTCGGCCAGGACGCCGAGAGAGACCTCGTGCGGGCCACATCGTCCGCCGACGGGATCGACCTGTCCCGGACTGGGCTCGCACGATGATCGAGCCCGAGGGCTATGCGCGGTGGGCCATGGCTGCCGGGCCGGCGTCCCTCGTGGTGATCGACCGGCTTCCGTTGGCGGCCGCGGTTCGTCGCGGCCTGCTGTGCGCCCGCTGGTGCTGCACCCGTCGCGCGTCGAGTGACGGGCTGATGTCGGCCTCGACGATGCGCGCCATCCAGTCGAGGTATGGCCCTCCCCCACGGCCGCGAGACCTGGGGAGGGCGCCTCGCCGGGTCAACCGGCCAGGATCTTGGCCTTCTGCGCCGCGAACTCCTCGTCGGTCAAGACGCCGGCGTCTCGCAGCTGTCCCAGCTTCTCCAGCTGGGCGAGCATGTCGTCACCGGCGGCAGCCGGCGGCGGGGGCGGCGCGTACTCGACAGGGGCCGCGTACTGCTGCGGTGGCGGCGCGGCCGCTCCTTGGTCAGCCCAGCGGTTGGCCTGGCGGCGCGACACGTTGTTGGACACGTGGGTGGCCGTGCCCGCAACGACTGCGGTGCGGGCGACGCCACGGATAAGTCCTGGCATGGTGGCTCCTTCTTGTGCGTTGGGATGCTACGAGCAGTCAGCCGGGCTAGGCGTCCATCGCCGCGATCACGGCGTTGATCGGGATGCGGCCCTGGGCGACGAGCTGAGCCCCGCCCCGCAGCAGCTCGGCAGCGAAGGGCGCCGCCCACCGGTTCTCGTAGACGAGCACGCCTGCCGAGCTGCCGGGCTCGACGGCCTTGGCCGCCTCACTCAGGTCGTCGTCGCCCAGCAGGCCGGACGACACCCCCGCGAAGACTTCCAGCTCGGTGCCCTCGCCCACGTCGTCCAGGGTCAGCACGGTGACCGTGTCGTCGGACTCCTTGCGGATGAACACCAGGTCGAGGATTCGGATGACGCGCTGGTCCACGAGGTCCAGCAGCATCGGCAGACCCCTGCCGGTCATCCGGTTGCCCGGGAACTCGACCACCAAGAAGTCGATCGGCCCGATGGGCTCGACCTGGTCGTCGCGATACGTGTCGGTCATGTGTCACTCCTTCTCGTCGGGTCGAGTCTGCCGGGGCGGGGGCGGCGTGTCGTCATGCCATCGGTACCAAAGCAGCCGGCCTCACAACGGTGTGGCCCGCGCGGCGTCATGTAGGTGGGTGGGATTCCGCTGCCAGTCAGTCGAATCGGGTGATGACAGGTCGGCGGACGCAGCGGTTGGATCGTATCGGTGCCAAGCCCAGGGGAGGTCTCACGGTGAGTGTGGAGCCCAGGCAGAACACGACCGCCCACGTGCAGGTACTGGTTCTCGACCCAGCCCCTGCTGTGGCGGCGCAGGGCAGGCACGTGCGCACCTCCGACGGGACCACAGCGTTCACGATCGTCCATCGCACGGACCGGCTGGCCAACGTGGTCGTCGTCACCGACTCCGAGGGCCGCGAGGTCGCCGCCCTCAGCGAACGGATATCGGCGGCTGGACGAACCATCGTCGTCCGTCGACTGGGCGGCGCTCCCGTCACCGTCCGCCCGGTGTCCCCGTCGCTGGATCAGCGACGGTGGGCCGTCTGCGTGCCGGGCCACGCCGCGGAGGAGATCACGCGAGTGCCGGCCGCAGGCGGGTGGCTCTTCTTCTCCGACGGTCGAATGATCGGCCAGACAGCGCTGCACCCAGAAGGAGGGCAGCACCAGGTAGTTGTCCCGCGTCGACAGGACGCGATCCCGGTGCTGGCGTCCATCTTGGCCATCGAGCAGCTGACCCGCTACGTCTGACCGGTCACAGAACGAGTCGTGGGGACGGGCCTGCCATCACAGAACCGTCCCCACGACCCGTCGGCGCCGACACAGGGTCGGCGCGGACGATCAGGCCAGCGCCTTTGCCTTCAGCGCGTTGAACTCTGCGTCGGTGATCGCGCCGGAGTCGAGCAGGGCCTTCGCCTGTCCGACCTGGTCGGCGGGTGACGCGGTCGAGGCGTTGCCGGCCACGCTGCGGATGTAGTCAGCCTGGGCTGACTGGACGTCCTGCGCCTGCTTCAGCGAACGCTGCGCCATGCCCCCGCCACGGACGATCAGGTACACCAGCGCCGCCAGGAACGGCATGAAGATGAGAAAGATCGACCACAGGGCCTTGCCCCAGCCACCCAGCTCGTCGTCGCGGAAGATGTCTGCGAAGAGCGAGAACAGCATCATGAGGTACGCGAAGAACACGAAGCTCGCTACGACGATCCAGAAGAATTCCCAGAAGTCCACGGTGGACACTCCTTTCGATGCAGCCGTGCGCTGCGACCTCCCAGGATGCCCGTTGCCTCGCCCGCGGGGCATCGCCCCAACGGGATCATTCTTCGCAGCCCAGGAACAACCGGACATCCCTTAACGTCCGCGGAGCCGGCGTCAGGGTGAGGGCAGCAGACCGAGCTCGCGGGCCTTGGTGATCGCCTCGCTACGGCTGTGCGCGCCGAGCTTGCGGTAGGCCGCCAGAGCCTGCGTCTTGACGGTGTGACGCGAGACGAACAGCTCGGCCGCGATCTCTGGGAACGACAGGTGGGTCGGCAGGTACTGCAAGATGCGGATCTCGGCGGTCGTGAGCACCGAGGACCCTCCGGACGAGTCTCCCGCGGCCAGGATGTGACGTCGGCAGTCCGCCAGGGCGCGTTCGCCAGCGGGTGAGGCAGTCGGCGGTCCGTACGCAGCCTCCGCTTCTGCCACCAGGGCCATCGCACGATCCAGATCACCCAGGCGCAAGAACACGGTGGCCATCGACAGGCGGTAGTAGACCTTGTTCAACGGGCCGAGAACAGGCATCAACGACATCAGCCGCAGCGCTCGGCCAGCCTCGTGGGTCGCCTGGGCGAAAGCGCCCTCCTCGACGTAGCACCGGGCAGACGTGACGAGCACCGGCGTCAGCGTGACGATTCGGTCCAGATGGTGCTGGGCGACCAGGTCACGAGCCCCCTGCACGTGCTGGACTGCTGCCGTGCGGTCGCCCCGCATCATCGCGATCTCACCCATCGCGGCCAGGTGGCGGGCGCGCATCGCCGGCATCTCGTGGACGACAGCCAGGCGATAGCCACGCTCGAACTCCTCCACCGCCTCAGGGCGGTCGAAGAGCAGGTCGACCACGCCTACGAGGTAGTGGCCCAGCGTCAGCCATGGGTCGTCCGGGCACGCGCTGGCACAGAAGTCGCGTGCCAACGACTCCATCTCGCCAAGACCGTGGTGGGCCGTCACCGCCTTGAGCAGCATCACGTCCGCGGCGATCTCGGGCTGGCGCTCAGCACAGGCCGCGGCGGCGACCTCGAACTGGTCCAGCGCCGCCGCGTCGCCGACCTGCCCGGCCAGCCAGCCCGACACGAGTGCCAGCCTGCCGTCGGCGAGCAGCCGCCTCGTGTCGAGGCCGTCGAGCCAGCGACGCAGAACAGGCATGCGAGCGGTGCCGATGAGCCTGCCTGCGTGCCGCCAGACAACGGCCCCCAGCAGGGAGTCGTCCTCTGCCTCCCGAGCGTGGAAGACAGCCCCGTCCAGGTCCCCGACCTGCTCGCTCGCCTGGCTCGCGGCGGTGTGCGCGTCGCACCAGGCCCCGGGGTTGTTCGCCTTCAGCTCCGCAGAGAGAAAGTCCCCGAGCAGCCCGTGGATGCGAAACCGCTCCTCGTCTGCATCGAGGGCGACCACGAGCTGGTTGGACGCGGCAAGGCGCCGCAGCCGCGGGACAACACCCCGGGTGCCGCTGGCCGCCTCGCACAGGTGCTCGTCGAGCACAGGAAGGACGGATGAGCGCAGCAGGAACGAGGCGTCGTCGTCGCTGAGGCGGTTCAGGATCTCCTCACGCAAGTAGTCGGCCAGGTCAGCGCCCGGAGCGACCATCCGGGGCACGGCCTCCGGCAGCCCCGACGAGATCGCGCGTCCGGCCAGATAGGTGGCCACCGGCCACCCGGCCGTGGCTTCCAGCAGCGACATCAGATCAGCGTCAGAGACCCTCGCATCGAGCAGGTTCATCAGCGCCGCCCCTTCGAGGGCGTCCAGCGCCAGCGTCTCGGGTCCCAGCTCCAGCACCTGACCGCTCGTCCGCAGGCGACGCAGCGACGGCGGAAGCACTGTCCTGGTGCCCAGGGCGAGCTGCGACCCCGCCGGCAGGCTGCCGGCGATCGATCCTGCCAGGCAGTCCCACGCACTGTCGTCCATGGCTCCCGCGTCGTCGATCACGACGAGGATCGGCACCTCGACACCGCGCAGAACAGCCTCGACGGCAGGCAGCACACCCAGGTGCCACGCCACCGCGTCGTCACCACGCGGCAGCCCGGTTCGTTCGGCTATACATCCGGTGCGGAACAGCTCGTCGACCAGGGCCTGGGCGAGCCAGCCGGCGTCAGGAGCCCCAGGCCGAACAGACAGCCAGACAGTGGGACGGTCGTCTTCGGTGGCCCACTGAGCCAGCACCGTGGACTTGCCGTACCCGCCAGGAGCGTGCAGGGAGACGACCGGGACGGTCGAGTTCCGGAGGATCTGCAGGGGCCTGTCACGACGCACCATCTGGGTGTGGAACCCGGGGACCGCGTGCAAAGACGTGGCGACGGCCCGCCACTGCGGCACCGCAGTCACCACCTCATTCTAACCGACGGTTCATCGCTGCGACCTGCAGCAACGGCTCACCTCGCGTGGCGGAGGTGAGACTCGCTCGGCGCGGGCGGTCCCGTCGGTGAACGTCTCGGCATCGAGGGCAAGGCAGCTCGCGCCAGGACCGAGATGGCGCTCCCGTCAAGGGCCGAGGATCGCGTGCGAGAGCAACCCGCCCGAGCGCACCTTTGCGTCGAAACCGTTCTGGAGCAGCAGCCGGGTTGCGTAGTAGGCGCGCTGCCCCGACCGGCACAGCACATGCATCTGCTGGTCGCGGGGCAGCTCGTCGAGCCTGTCGCGCAACTGGCCGAGCGGGATGCTCAGCGCACCCGGCACCTGCTCGACCGCCAGCTCGGCGGGCTCGCGGACGTCGAGGACGAGGTCGCCCGCGTCGGTGTCGGCGTCCCAGTGGCTGATCGGCATGTCGCCGCGCAGCACCCCGGCACCGATCATCCCGGCGAAGTTGACCGGGTCCTTCGCGCTGCCGAACGGCGGGGCGTAGCAGAGCTCGGCTTCTTCGAGGTCGTAGACCGTGGCCCCGAGCTGGATGGCCAGCGCCAGCTCGCTGATGCGCTTGTCGACCCCGTCCGGACCGGCAGCCTGGGCACCGATGATGCGCCCGTCCGAGGGCCGGAACAGCACCTTCATGGCGATGGGCCGGGCGCCCGGGTAGTAGCCGGCGTGGGAGTTGGGGTAGAGGTAGATCTTCTCGTAGTCGGTGTCGCCGAGACGCCGCAGAGTGCGTTCGTTGACGCCCGTCCACGCGATGGTGGAGCCGAAGAGCCCGACGACCGCGGTGCCCTGTGCACCGCGGAACCGGGAGTCGCGCCCAGCGATGACGTCCGCGGCGATTCTTCCCTGCCGGTTGGCGGGGCCGGCGAGCGCCATGAGCGTCCACTCCCCGGTGACCACGTCGCGCACCTCCACCGCGTCCCCGACGGCGTAGATGTGCGGGTTGCTCGTGCGCATCTGGTCGTCGACCCGGATGCCGCCGCGCTCGCCGACCTCGAGTCCCGCGTCGCGCGCCAGTGTGGTGTCCGGGCGCACGCCGAGGGCCAGGATCACGATGTCGGCAGGCAGTGTGCGTCCTGACTGGGTCGTGACCACGAGGGACCCGTCGTCAGCGGGGTCGAACCGGGCAACCCCGTCACCGAGCACCATGTGCAGGCCCTGCAGACTCATGAAGTCACTGACGAGCTGACCGTACTCGGGGTCGAGCGGCGTCATCACCTGGTCCGCCATCTCCACCACCGTCACGTCGACGTCGCGGTGGACGAGGTTCTCCGCGGTCTCCAGCCCAATGAACCCACCACCCACCACGACGGCCCGCACCTTCGGACGCACCGTCTGGAAGCCGGAGTAGCGCTCCATCCCCGCCAAGAAGCTCGTCCCTCGCTCCAACCACTGCCGAATCTCGCGGGCGTCCGGGACGGTGCGCACCTCGAAGATCCCAGGCAGGTCGATGCCGGGGAGCGGCGGCCGGATCGATGCCGCACCCGGGGAGAGCACCAGGGCGTCGTAGTGCTCGGTGGTCACCTCTCCGGTGGCGACGTCGCGCAGCTGCACCGTCTGGTCGTCGGGCGACACGGTCATCGCCTCGCACCTCGTTCGGCAGTCGATGGCGAACTGGTTGCGAAACACCTGCTCGTTGGCCACGAGCAGGCTCGACTCGTCGGGGATCACGCCCCCGACGTGGTATGGCAGGCCGCAGTTGGCGAAGGAGACGTAGGGACCACGCTCGACCATGAGGATCTCGGCCGTCTCGTCCAGCCGCCGCAGTCGAGCTGCGCACGACGCGCCGCCGGCCACCCCTCCAACGATGATGACCTTCATCTGATCGCCCCTCTCAGGCTCGCGTGGCCACGTGTCACCTGACGACGCCGACCCACGACGACGTTCCTACGCCGATGGCGGCGCGACCTCATCCCCCCGCGGGGATGAAGGGGCCACCGATCGCCCGATTCATCCGGCCGGGGCGATGAACAGCCACACCGGTGGCGGGGACGATGCGGGCTACAGTCGCGATGCGCACATCGGGCGATTCGGAGGAAACGTGATGCAGACGACGCAGAGCACGCGCGAACAGGTGCCGTGGCACACGCTGACCTCGGACGACGCCAGCACACGACTGACCGTGGACCCGGGGGAAGGGCTCTCTGCCGACGAGGTGCAGGGGCGGCTGGGCAAGTACGGACCCAACGAACTGGCGGTCGAAGAACCGCCCAGCGTCTGGTCGATCGCGTCGGCCCAGCTGCTCAACCCCATGAACATCATGCTGGTGATCGTGGGCCTCGCGAGCCTCTTCATCGGCCAGGTCGCCACGGCTGTCGTGGTGCTGGCCCTGGTCGCGTTCAACGTCGTGATGGGGTCGAACCAAGAGTTGAAGGCTCGGGCGAGCGTCGACGCGCTGTCCAAGCTCCAGGTGCCCAGCGCGCGCGTGCGGCGCTCCGGACGCATCGAAGAAGTGCCCTCCGCCGGCCTGGTCCCCGGCGACATCGTGCTGGTCGAGGCCGGCGACCTCGTTCCGGCGGACGGACGCGTGCTCACCTCCGCGACGCTGGAGGTGCAGGAGGCAGCGCTCACCGGTGAGAGCGCACCGGTTGGCAAGGACACCGCCACGATCACCGACCCCGACGTGGCGCTGGGCGACCGCACCAACATGGTGTTCCAGAACACCCAGGTGACCCGCGGGTCGGCGACCACCCTGGTGACCGCCACCGGCGAGTCCACCGAGATGGGGCACATCGCCGACATGGTGTCGGCCACCAAGCGCACGAAGTCACCGCTGCAGGTCGAGCTGGACGGCATGACCAAGGTGTTCGGGTTCTTGGCCTGGGGAGCCGTTGCCATCATCGCCGTCGTCGGCATCGCGCGCGGCCAGGAGGCGGAGACGCTCGCCCTGCTGTGTATCTCCACCGCCATCTCGGCCATCCCGACCGGCCTGCCGACGTTCGTGCAGATGATGCTGGCCTCGGGCGCTCAGCGCCTGGCGGAGGCCAAAGCCGTGGTGAAGTCGCTGACCGACGTGGAGACGCTCGGTGGAACCACCGCCATCAACAGCGACAAGACCGGCACCCTGACGATGAACGCCATGACGGCTACCAAGATGATGGCCGGGGGCAAGTGGTACTCCGTCACCGGCGGTGGCTACGCGAAGTCCGGCGACATACTCAGCGTGGCCGGCGGCGAGCCTCCCGACTTCCGCCCGCTGGCGCTCGGGCTGTGCCTGTGCAGCGACGCCACCGTGGCCAACGACGAGTCCATCATCGGCGACCCCACCGAGGCAGCACTGGTCGTCCTGGCGGCCAAGCTCGGCGTCGACGCCGAGGAGACTCGACGCAGCCTGCCGCGCCGCGCGGAGGTGCCGTTCGACTCCGAGTACAAGTTCATGGCGACCCTGCACGACCGGCCGAACTGGATGGCGCCGCCACTGCTGGACCAGCCGCACTTCATGAGCGTGAAGGGCGCCCCCGACGTCGTCCTCGAGCGCTGCAGCATGGCGATCTGGCACGGCGAGGTGGTCCCCATCGAGCAGGTGCGCGACGATCTGCTGGCCGCCAACGAGCAGCTGTCCAAGCAGGGGCTTCGAGTACTCGCGTTCGCGGCCCGCACGCTGGACGACGCCGACATGGCCCAGGCGGACGGCGACCCGATGCCGTTCGTCGGCAGTCTGACCATGGTTGCCCTCGTCGGCATCATCGACCCGCTGCGCGAAGAGGCCAAAGAAGCGGTCCGGATCGCCCACAGCGCCGGCATCGACGTCCGGATGATCACCGGTGACCACACCGTGACCGCCCGAGCGATCGCCGACGACCTCGGGCTCGGGCCAGGCGTGGTCACCGGCATGGAGCTGGGACACACGTCCGACGACGACGTGGTCGCGAGCCTCCCCGAGATGCACGTGTTCGGTCGTGTGGCGCCGGAGGACAAGGTGCGGCTGGCTCGGCTCATGCAGCAGTCCGGTGAGGTCGTGGCAATGACCGGTGACGCGGTCAACGACGCGGCGGCGCTCAAGCAGGCCGACATCGGCGTCGCCATGGGCAGCGGCTCGGAGGTCACCAAGCAGGCAGCGAAGATGGTGCTCACCGACGACAACTTCGCCACGCTCGTGCACGCCGTCGAGCTGGGTCGCGACATCTACCGGCGCATCACCACCTACATCAGGCTTCAGCTGACGATCTTGTCGTCGGTGCTGCAGGTGATGCTGCTCGCCACGATCTTCAACATCAACGGGGGTGTGGCGCTCTTCCCGATGCAGCTGCTGTTCGCCAAATTCTTCGTGGTCGTCACCGTCGTGATCGGCATCATCGTCGACGTGCCCGACCCGAGCGTCATGCACCGTCCGCCGCGAGCCCCGGGTACGAAGATCGTCAACCGTGCGCAGGTGATCCGTTGGGCCGTCAGCGGGTTCATCGTCGCCGTGACGGCGCTTGCCGTGCTCGAGTTCGGACCGGACGAGCCGAGCACGACCGACCCGACGGTATCGATGACGATGGCGTTCGTGGTGATCGCGTTCAGCGCGGTCAACCTCGGGCTCGCGCTTCGTCGTGAACGCGAGCATGCCTGGTCACGCCCGGTTTTCCCCTACCTCGGGTGGATCATGGGCGGCTGGCTGATCACGTGGGCCGCCGTCGAGCTCCCGATGTTCCAGCGGCTACTCGACACGGTGTCGCTCACCGGCGCGCAGTGGGGGGCTGCCCTCGCGCTGTCGTTGATCGCCCCGATCGCCGTTGCCATCGACAAGGCGGTGCAGGTGCGCCGTCTGAACGAGGCGGGCTCGCAGGCCGGCCCGGGCTAGGCCGACACATGTATGCCGTAGCGACGTTTCTGGTCGTCGCGATGCTGTCGCTGTTGTTCACCCGGGCTGCGACCGGGGTGCTGATCGCGACGGGGATGCCTCCCGACGCGGCCGGGTTCCAGGCCCGATCGGCGTTCACCGGGGCCGGGTTCACGACCGCCGAGGCAGAGAACGTGGTGAACCATCCGGTCCGAAGACGGGTCATCTCGACGACGATGTTCGTGGGCAACCTGGGAGTGCCCACGTTGGTGGTCACCGTGCTGCTCGGATTCCTGGCACCCGGCCCAGCAGAGACGAGCACCCGCGCCATCGTGCTCGTCACCGGCGTCGCGGTGGTCGTGGCCTTGGCGTTCAGCAAGCCCGTCACCCGGCTGTTCGTCGAGCTCGGCCGGCGTGGGGCGCAGCCACTGCTGCGCCGGGCGCTCAGCGGGCAGGTCGAACCCCTGCTCACGCTGAGCGCGGACTACCAGGTCGTCGCCTTGCCGCTCGCTGACGACGTGCCGCTGCGCAGCATCCGCGGCCTTCAGCAGGCACTCCCCGAGCTGCGGGTTCTCGGCGTTCGACCAGCGGGTCAGCCGGGAGGCTTCGTCGGTGGGCAACCTGCCGACATCGAGCTTCATGCCGGGGACGACCTCGTCGTCCTCGCCGACACCGCGCAGCTAGCCGCGCTGATGGACGAGGTCGACGGGGACCGGTCGACCTGACGCCCGGGTGGCGACGACAGGGCTAGTGCCCGACGGCTGCCTTGACGGCCACGACGAGCAGCGCCACCGCGAGCACAACGGCGGCCGTGACAAGGCTGGCCAGCCACGACCGACCCCGCAGACGAGCGATCGCGGCACCGGTCAACGCGGGCAGGGCCGCAAGCACCACGAGCGCGCCGGTGAGGGCAGCCTCCCCGTCGAGAAGAAGGAACGGCAACGACGCCAGGCCGGCAACCGCCAGCCCGCCGCTGATCTGGGCGGCCGCTTCGCGGGCCGCCGACTCCGCGGCGAAACCGCCGTCATCGGTCAGATGGGCCGCCAGCCGGAACGCCAGCCAGTGCGCCAGCGTCAGGCCGATCGCACTGCCAACGAGCAGACCGACCACTGCGTCATCGGCCGGCACTCGCTCGGTGGGCAGAGCCACCAGCACGGCCAGCAGAACCAGGGCCATGTAGAGCGCCGACGCGAAGAACTCGCGAGCGGCGAGGCGGTCCTCCACCTCCACAACCGTGGACACCGGGCGAGCCTAGGCGACGCCCGTCCTAGACGTGGACTGCTGGCGTCCGGGCTCGCGCCTGCATCAGCCGGACGACGAACGCCGTGGTCACGTTGGCGGTCACGACAGCAATGGCGACGGGAGCCGTGGTCACCGGGCCGAGGCCGACGGGCAGAGCGGCGATCGCGGTGCGCCCGAGGGGTGCGCGAATGGTGGCGCCGGGTACCGCCGAGAGCATGCACCCGACAGCGATGGCGTACGGGATGCTGGGAAGCAGCTGGTGGGCGATCACTCCGGCGGTCCCGCCGACGAAGAGCATCGGGAGCACGTTGCCGCCGATGAATCCGGCAGCCAGGCTCAGTGCCATGGCCAGCATCTTGCCGATCAGCACGGCCACGAGCAGCCAGACACTGATCGTGGCGGCGTTGTCGATCACCGACGTCAGCTGAGCGTTGCCCGCCCCGACGGTCAGGGGCAGCGCCACCCCGATCAACCCGACCAGCCCACCGCCGACGACACCGCGTACGTATGGGTTGGCGACCTTGTCCGCACCGAGGTTCACGACCTTCACGATGAGGACGAACGTGATCATCAGCAGACTGGACGCGGCGCCCAGCGCCACGCCGATGAGCAGCTGGGACGACCTGAAGTCGTCCACTGGGATCGCGAAGCCGTTCAAGAAGGTCGTCCCGACGACCGCGAAGCACAAGGCGAACCCGACGGTGGCGGCGATCAGCTGCGGCACCACCGCCTCCATCTACTTGGCGCGCCTGATCGGAGCCAGCCCGCTGACCATGATGGTTCCCAGCAGCGGCGAGGTGAACGCTCCGCCGAACCCCCGGCAACCCCGGCCATGGTGGCCTTCAGGCGGGCGTCCTCGTTGCCGGGCCACCGTTGCTTGGCGATCCACGAGGCGAGCCCACCGCCCATCATCACCAGGGCGAACGAGGACTCGGCTAGCCGATCGGGTCGGACGTCACCGGACTGTGGTGCCTTCACCCGGTGTGCACGTGGGCGGGGCGAAGTTTCCGCTGATGGTGAAGTCTTCGCACGTCAGTATCCGCGGGTGAAGGACCCCCAGGACGTATGAGGCCGCCATCACCACCGCGACAATCCCGATGACGACCGTGCCCTGGTCGCGGTCCAGACGCTGGGTCCCGGGGATGACGAGGCGCACCAGCAGGGCGGCCATGACCGGAAATCCGACTCCGGTCACCAGCACCCCGAACCAGAACAGCGCGGTGTAGGCGAGGGTCGTCCCGCCGGAGGGCAGCACGATAGAGACTCCGAGCCACAGGCTGGGCAGCAGCAACGTCCACCATGCGGGCCGGTCGAAGACTCGGCTGCGCAGTGCGCTGGCGGCGACCAGGAAGACGCTGGTGGCGACCACCCACAGCACCAGCTGCTGCTCGAAGAACACCACCCCGTACGCGCCGAGGGTGAACGACGGCCACCAGCCGATCCCGGCAGCGGCCACCGTCGTCACAGCGAGACGGCGGGTGCGGTCGTCCAGGGAGGCCGGGCCACGCTCGCTCTTGGGGCCGCCCATGTCACCGCCGTCGGATCGAGCGTGTCAGGAGTACGACTACCAGTACCGCGGCGACGCTCAGGAACCCGAAGAATCCGATCTGGCTGGCGGCGACCAGGCGTTGGTCGGGGGCGTCGGCGAACACCTGGGATGCCAGCGCCGATCCGATCAGCCCCCCGGCCACGAGCACGGCGACGACGATCATGGATGTCAGCTGCCGTGCCTGGTTCATCTGACGGTCCAGCGAGGAGGTGTCGACGTAGACGGTGAGCTTGCCGCGCTTGAGCTGGTCGTTCCACGAGAGCAGGCCGCGTAGGTACGCCGGCAAGGCCTGGGCCCCTTCGCCCAGCAGCCGGATGCCCTCGCGTTTGAGTGCCTCGCTGGCAGCATCCCCGGTGACGGCGACTTCGCCGAGCTCCATGGCTGCTTCCAGCGCGGCCTGCGTGAACAACCGGTCATCAGGGGCCAGGGGGGTGAAGAACGCCGACGCCTGCGTCATCGACTTCAGCGCCAGGGTGAGCTGTGGGTCGAGCCGGTACCCGTTGTCGCGCAGCACGGACATCCCGGCGGTCATGACTGACTTGATGTCGGCGCCCGAACCCCGCCCGTAGCGGGCCATCTTGCGCTCGAAGTCTTTGTCGAACGCCTTGTCGTCGACCCCGTCGCGGAAGGACACGCTGAGGCTGCGCAGCTGACGCCCCATCGCCGGCACGTCCCCCTGGACGAACGTCCACAGCAGCATCGCCATGTTGGCCCGCTGGGCGAGCGTGATCTGCCCGACCATGCCGGAGTCGAGGAACGTCACCACCCCGGTCTCAAGGTTGACAAGCAGGTTGCCCGGATGCGGGTCGGCGTGGAAGAAGCCGTCGATCAGCAGCATCTTGATGGCGGCGCGCAGTGCGGAGTCACCGATCGTCGGCAGGTCGAGCCCGGCCGCCGTCATCGCCTCGACGTCGGAGATCTTGACGCCGCTGATGAACTCCTGCGTCAGCACCCGCCGCGTCGACAGCGACCGCTCGATCGTCGGGATGTGCACGCCCGGGATATCGGCGAGATTCTCCGCCAGGCGCTGCATGTTGTACGCCTCGCCGTAGTAGTCCAACTCGTCGAGCAGCGTGCTGCCGAACTCCTCCAGCATCGACTTCAGGCCGATCTCCCGCGCGTACGAGCTGCGCCGCTCAGCGTAGGTACTCACCACCCGCGTCACGCCCAGATCGGCCTTGACCTGCTTGTCCAGCGCAGGCCGCTGCACCTTGACGACCACATCGCGCCCATCGTGCAGGGTGGCGCGATACACCTGACCCAACGACGCCGCGGCAAGCGGCCTAGTGTCGAACCAGGCATACAAGTCCTCCGGTGGGGCACCGAGCTCGTCGATGATCACCTGCCGAGCCATCTCGTACGGGACCGGCGGAACCTCGCTCTGCAACCGGTCGAGCTCAACCTTCCACTCATCGGGCAACGTGCTCGCCTGACTCGACACGATCTGGCCCAGCTTCACATAGGTCGGGCCCAGACCCTCCAGCAGCAGCCGGGTACGCACCGGCGTCGACAGCCTCGGCGGAACCTCATCCAGCCGGTAGATCCACGTCTGCATCCGCCGACGAGGAACACCGAACGCCGTCGCCTCCACCACGGTGTCAGCGGCGTAGTGCAGAACCGCGCCGTAGATCTGCTGCATCCGCCGGTTCTCATTGATCGTGTCGAACTGGGTCATGAGGGCGACTCACCCTTCGCGGGACGGTCCAGCACCGGCTGGGTCGCCCCGACCACCGTCTCCAAGAACATGCCCACCGCCCCGGCCACCAACCCACCCAACAACAACTGCCAGACACGGTCATAGACGAGGACCGTGGGCAGAATCCAGGCCAGCAGGTAGAGCAACAAAGCGTTGACGAGCACGACCACGAAACCATAGGTCGCGACCAAGAACCGCAGCGCCAAGAACTCCAACGCCGGCTTCACCAACGCGCTCAGCAGCCCGTACACAAGCCCGATCACGGCGAACTGACCCAACCGCCAACCGTCGAAACCGAGACCCGGCACAACGACGACCGTGAGCACCACAGACAAACCGGCCACGAAGAACCGCACAACGAACAGCCGCCAATTGCGGGCCGTGATCCGGGCCCACCGGCGACGATCCGCGGCAGCAGGAACAGCCAGCTCGACTCCTTCTCCAGCGGTCTGCGGCTCAGGCAGCCCCGCAGACGGCAGGTCGGGGACTGTCATCGGTCATCCCTCTCGTCTCGACCCGACCGCTGGCCGGGATGGGTGTCCAGCGTCGCCGTGCGCCGCGGCGACGGCATCGTCCCCCAGGGGTGATCGCGCGTGACGACCCCGCTAGGGGGCCAGGTCGTCTGTCGGTTGGGCATCGCGGGACGCGGGCGCCAGTACGACGGCAAGCGCGTAGCCCGCGTACAGCAGCAGGCCGAAGCCGACGCGACCCCAGCTCTGCCCCGGGATGAGCGCCAGAACCAGAAGGACCACGACGAAGCCCCCGACAAGGAACGCGCCGCGGTGTGCCGCGGCCAGCGAGGGCGAGTGGCCCACGACCTCGCGGCTTCGCGCTGCTGCCGATGAGTGACCGGTGAGGAACATCAGCGCTGCGGCGACGACGCCGAGCACGGTAATCAGGACGATCCCGCTGAGCAGCGACGACAGCACCGTCGAGAAGCCGGCTGCCAGGGCGTTCGCCAGCCCGTCGTCGGCGACCGCGCTCAGCAGGGTCGACTGCAGGGGCTGAAGGGCTATCGCTACCAGAAGCATGCCCAGTGCGACGCCGATCGTTATCCCCAGGGCGGCCCGCACCCGGTTCGGCGCCACGGCGAGCGCAATCAGCACCATGACCAGGGCGGCCAGCGGCGCCAGCCACGCCGACGTCCTCGCCACCTGGTAGGCCCGCTGGGCTGCCGCCAGGTCGTCGGACTGGAACAGCACGACCTGACCGAAGTCAGCCGGCAGGTCGGTCCCGAGCTGCTGCTCCAGGGCCGCGATGGCTGCGTCGATGTCGTCGCTGGTGAGCTCAGGCGCGTTGACGTCCCGGTCGAGCAGCCCGGACAAGAAGCCCGCTCCTTCGGCGACAAGGGAGTTCACGACCGGAGTCAGGTTCAGCACGACGGTGCCGTCGGTGTTCTCGATCGCCGTGGTGTCCGACCCGGAGAGGATCCCGATCGTCACCCGGTGGCCGGCGGCAAGCGAGGCGTCCCACGCGGCCCGAAAGGCATCAGAGGACACCAGGGCCGCGGTCCCCTGGGCCAGGTAGCCCTGCGCGGCGTTGGAAATCGGGCCGGCGGCGATAGCGACGTCCTCCGGCAGCGCGTCGCTGAGGCGCTGCTCCAGGTCGAGGGCCGTCACCAGCTCTGCGGCGGCAGCGTCGCCGATGGCGGCCGCGACCTCAGGCTGCTCGACGATCGACCCCACCCGGTCCACGAAGAGGTCCGTGCTGTTGAGAGTGCGGAACGTCCAGACGGTCAGCAGCGCCAGTACTATGGCCAGCACGGCGATAGCCCCGGCCACCCACGAACCCACGAGACGCGCACGCTGCGTGCGCTGCGACTTCTCCCCCGACAAGGCTCGGCGCAGCGCCTCGTTCTCGGCTCGAAGCTCTGCAAGGTCAGCGGTTTCGGTCGCTGCGCCAGTAACGTCGGTCACGGGGGCGAGTATGGCCTCCCGGCGCCCGTGTGTCGTCACCCGGACAGGGCGAAACGCCGCGCATCTACATGCCGGTGCGGTGGCCCAGCACCTCCAGCCAGGTGACGAGCTGCCGATGGACGGCGTCTGCTCCGACGATGCGATCCGTCGGCGCGGGGAAGTCGGCCGGGTAGACCATCATCGCTCGGTCCTGCCACCCGCCCAGACCACCGTGGCACCCGACGAGTCCCTCGAACGCGGCAACCTCCCCCGTCGAGGGGTCGACGAGGCTGTTCACGTAGAGGTCGGGTGCCTCCGGCATGGTTGCGGCACGCAAGATGAAGGCGGGCGCGTCGGCACTGAACGAAGCCAGCGGGTCGTCGCCCACGATGTGGCCATCGACCAGGTGGTGCTCACCTGAGGCCCCGATCACGACCGGTCCATCGTCGGTGCCGGCCACCACGAACGAGACCCCCTCGTGCTCGACGAGCCCCGAGACAAGCCGCGGGTACAGCCGGTCGAGATGGTCCCGCGTGAGCCGCTGCCTGTGCCCGGTCACGTAGACGAGTCCGAGGTTGCCCGAGCCGAACACCAAGAACCCGTCGTCCGTGGTGGCCGCTTCCTCTGCCTGAGCCACGTCGGCATCTGCCTGCCGGTCGAGCGCTCCAGTACCGACGCGCACGGCCTGGCTGACAGGTGAGCCTGCGTCGTCGCCGCCCACCGCGGCAGCCAGCATGGCCGATCCCTCCGTGTTGACGTCCGTCCCGGTAACCGTGCTGCCAGACAGTCGTTGAACCAGAGCCGAGAGGTCGTCGCCGTACCGGTCGGCGAAGACCTCGCCTTGCGACTGGCCGTGGTCAGACAGCACGACGATCGAGTACCGACGGGGGGCGACCGCGGCCACCTGCTCAAGCTGGGCCAGTACGGCATCGAGCCCGACGAGCGCGTCCAACGACTCTGGTCGCCAGATGCCGGCGTGGTGGGCGACTGCGTCGTAGTCCACGAAGTCGACGTAGATGCTTCGCGCGCCTTCGAGCATCGACGTCGACACCGCAATGGTGTTGAAGTCGCGCAGCACGCCGTTGAGCGCGGCACGCTCGGCCGCGAAGCTCCACCCGCGATGAACCCGCGGCTCGATGCCTTGCCGGATCTGACGCCGCGCCTGCGTGCGCTCGCGCACCACCTCGCTGACCGTGCGGGTGAGGCCCCGGGCGAGGCCCTCCGGGCGCACCAAGAAGTCGTTGATCATCCGCCGGCTCTCATGGCTGGTCCCACCGCGGCCGAGGGCACTCATCGTCGCCAAGGCCATGGGCGCATCACCGGTGAACAGATTGCTCACCGACACCCCTCCATCGGCCAGCAGGCCCCGCCCGTTCGAGTGCATCGCTTCGATGTCGGCCGCGTCGTGCGGCTTGTTCGCGACGAAGACGCGCCCGGTCTCCCTGTCGAGCCAGCGGAATGCAGGGATGCCGTCGATCGTGCCGTGCAGGATGCCCATCTGACTCGCGGGTGTCGTCGCCGGCATGCTCGGCGTCCACTCGAGCATCCGATACGAGCCCGATCGCACCCAACGGGCAAGAGTCGGCAACGTGCCTGCCAGCACGCCCCACTCGAGCACCGGGTAGGGCACGCCGTCAAGCTGCACGAACAGCACCCCGGGCAGGTCCGGGTCGTCGACCGTCGCGGGACGGCGGCGCGCCTGCCTGATCAGTCGAGTGGTGACAACCTGGCTCGTGCCTGCCGTACTGAGCCAGGCGATGAGCGTGACAGCAGCAGCGATGATCCAGCTTGCCCAGAACACCGGCCAGAAGGATGTCGCGACGATCCCCGGCAGAAGAACGACGACCAAGGCGACAACCAGCGCGTTCCCAAGCAGGGCCAGCAGGAGTGCCCCTACCCAACCCAGGCGCGTGGCGAGCCAGAGGAGGACGGGTCGCACGAGCGCACCGACGACGCCGAGCGCCAGCGCCCCGGCCAGCAGCCACGGCCAGCTCTGAACTGTCAACCCGGGCAGCAGCCAGTCCGCGACCGCGAGACCGCCGGCGGCCGCCAGCAGTGACGCTAGTGCTCGACGAAGGTCGCCCGGTTCGAGTGCGTCCATTGCTCCAGCCTTGTCATCGGCGACGATCCTCTCATCATCCGATCCGGGTCATCCCTGGGCCGGAACTCCCCGCTTCGCCCTCTCAGGGTGATGACGCACAGTTGCGACGGGCGCACCCTGAACGCACGACCCACCACCTGGAGGAACACGATGAGCCTGTCCCGCTCCCGCCGTACCGCCGTCACCCTGATGAGCAGCGTCGCTCTGGCCGCGTCCCTGGCGGCCTGCAGCGACACCGAGACCCAGCCGGATGCCGAGGCTGCCGTCTGCGACAGCGTGGCCGAGGTGCGCTCGGCCGCCGCCGGCGTGGCTGCCCTCGACACGACGTCGAGCGTGGACGACGCTCAGGCCGCGATCGACTCCCTGACCAGCGCGGTCGAGGGTCTGAAGACCAGCGCGGCCGACCTCGAGGCGGCCGACAGCGAAGCCGTCTCCGCAGCCACCGACGCGATCAGCGGTGCCGTCGGCGACGTCTCCGGCAGCGACAGCTTGGGATCAGCGGCGGCCGCCGTCCAGGGCTCGACCGGCGCGCTGGACAGCGCCTTGACCGAGATCAGCGATGGGGTGCAGTGCGAGTAGGCGCCGGCTCGGCGCAGCACAGGTAAGGACACCATGACTCTCTGGGAATGGCTCGGCATCGCGATCTTCGCGGTCGTGATCGGCTCGTACCTGCTGATGCTGGTGACGATCTTCGCCGACATCTTTCGTGACCACGACCTCGGCGGCCTCGGCAAGGCAGCCTGGGTCGTCGGACTCATCCTGTTCCCCGTGCTGGGCGCGCTGGTCTACCTGATCGCCCGCGGAGACGGGATGAGCCGACGTCAGGGCGCCCGCCACGTGGTCGGGCCGACGTGAATGAGCCCGCGGTCAGCCTCGACGAGCTAGGGCCGGTCGACTACCTCGTCGTCGAGTTCGGCCAGGGTCGCAGCACGTTCACCGGCGAGATGGCAGCCGAGCTCTCCCGCCTCTCCCACGAAGGCCTGATCCGCGTGCTCGACCTGCTCGTCGTCCAGAAGTCGGCCGACGGGACGGTGGAGGGCTTCGAGATCGACGACGTCGGCCTTGGCGAGCTGCGCTCGCTCGAGGCGGATCTGGCGGGCATTCTCGCCGCCCAGGACGTCGACGAGCTCGCGGCCGCGATGCAGCCCGGGAGCGTGGCTGGGGTCGTGGTGTGGGAGAACCTGTGGGCGACCCCCTTCTCGTTCGCCGCCCGCCGTGCCGGCGGTCAGCTCATCGCCGGCGGGCGCATCCCGATCCAGGCCATCGCCGCCTCCCTCGAGGCAGACGAGGAGGACGACTGAGATGGCGTTGAGACCTGAACGGGCGGCGCAGCCTGGCGTCGTCGGAGCCCCTGTTGCCCGCACCGCGTCGACCGTTGGCACGGTCGCGGTGGTTGTCCGCGGAGTCAGCCGCCGCCAGAATCGCCGTCAGGACCGCCCTCCCGACCAGGAACGGCGACCGACTGCCCCGTCGTCGCCCTGATCAACGCTTCGCGCGCACAGCCCGCGCACATCATCCTGTTCGTACGATGCGAGCGCTTCCCCTGAAGGCCGTAATGTCAGAGGTATGGCTCTGCACTCGTCGGAAATCCTTGATCTCGAGCGGCTCGCCATCGCGCCGGCCTATGCCCGGCCAGGCATGCGCGCAGGCATCCCGAAGGACGAGTTGCCGCCGGAGGGGATGGACCCACGGGTGGCCTACCGGCTGCTGCACGACGAGCTGATGCTCGACGGCAACGCGAGGCAGAACCTGGCCACGTTCGTCACCACGTACATGGAGGACGAGGCAGACCTGCTCTTCGCCGAGTCCTCCGACAAGAACATGATCGACAAGGACGAGTACCCGCAGACGGCCGCCATCGAGGGGCGTTGCGTGCGCATCCTGTCGGCGCTCTGGAACTCCCCCGACCACGAGACGGCGACAGGAACGTCGACCACGGGGTCGAGCGAAGCCGTCATGCTCGGCGGCCTCGCACTCAAGTGGCGGTGGCGCCAGCGCCGGGAGGCCGCGGGGCTGCCCAGTGATCGCCCGAACCTCGTGATGGGCATCAACGTCCAGGTGGTGTGGGAGAAGTTCTGCCGCTACTGGGACGTGGAACCTCGCTATGCGCCGATCGAGGAGGGTCGGCTTCAGCTGAACGCTGAGGAAGCGCTCAAGCTGTGTGACGAGAACACGATGGGCGTGGTGGCCATCCTGGGCTCGACGTTCGACGGGTCGTACGAGCCGGTGAAGGAGATCGCCGAGGCGCTCGACGACCTCGCCGCCACCGGTGGCCCCGACATCCCCGTCCACGTGGACGGCGCGTCGGGTGGGTTCATCGCTCCGTTCCTCGACCCCGACCTGGAGTGGGACTTCCGCGTGCCCAGGGTGCACTCCATCAACGCCTCCGGGCACAAGTACGGACTCGTGTACCCCGGCGTGGGGTGGGTGATCTGGCGCACCCCTGAGGACCTGCCTGAAGACCTGGTCTTTCACGTGAACTACCTCGGTGGCGACATGCCCACGTTCGCCCTGAACTTCTCCCGACCAGGCGCGCAGGTGATCGCCCAGTACTACAACTTCATCAGGCTGGGCTTCGAGGGCTACCGCGAGATCCAGCAGGCCTCTCGCGACGCCGCCATGTACGTCGCTGAGCAGGTCGCTGACATCGGGCCTTACGAGCTTCTCTCGGACGGCTCGGAGCTGCCGGTGTTCCTGTTCCGCCTCAAGCCGGAGGTCTCCAACTACACCGTGTACGACGTGTCGGCGAAGATGCGCGAGCGCGGCTGGCAGGTGCCCGCCTACTCGTTGCCCGACGCCCTGACCGACGTCTCCGGGCTACGCGTCGTCGTTCGCAACGGCTTCGGGCGCGACCTGGCCGACCTCTTTCTCGATGACCTTCGCAGCGCCACGCAGTACCTGGAGGGTCTGCCTGCCCGACTGCCACCGGACCCGAGCCACACCGACTCCTTCCGCCATTGACGGCAGCGAAGGTCCTGGCACGGGTCCCGCACGCAGCGTCCAACGTTCGAGCTCGGGGGCCGCGTCCGTTCGTCACGCAGCTCAGCTACGACCTTCCGGACGGAAGCCGCCAACGCTGGGGGGCGCGCGCCGAGCGTCGGGCCAGACAGGTTGGCGAGCGCCGCGGGCTGACCTGGTGGATCGGCGCGCTGTTCGTCGTCGGCTCCACATGCTTCGTCCTCGGTCCGATCCCGGCGTACGCCAACGCTGTGGGCGCCCAGGCCGCAGCCATGACCTTCTTCGTCGGCTCGTTGTTCTTCACCGTCGCGTCGTACCTGGCGTTCGTTCAGGTAGTGCGACAGGACGGCCGCTCCTGGTTCGCGTGGAAGCCGGCCGAGATCGGCTACTGGGCCTGCCTCGTGCAGCTCGTGGGCACGCTGTACTTCAACGTCACCACATTCGCTGCACTGCTGGACGTGCCGCCGGACGCTGTTGACCGCGTCATCTGGCGACCTGACGCTATCGGCTCGGCGTGCTTTCTTGTCGCCTCCGCCCTGGCCTTCGCCGAAGCCGGACACCGGTGGTGGTCGTGGCGCCCCGGCGAGCGCGACTGGCACATCACCGCACTCAATATGTGGGGCTCGGTGTTCTTCGGCGTGTCCGCCGTAGGCGCCTACGTCCAGCCCTCGGGGGAGCTGACCAACGCCACCTGGTCCAACGGCGGGACGTTCGTAGGAGCCGTGTTCTTCTTGATCGCCTCGTTCCTGACGATGGGCGAAGGCAAGCGGTCATGACCGAATGCCGCCCGTCCATCACCCGATCAGGGCGATGGACGGGCGCTCAGGTGAGCCCCATGCTTGACCCACTCGAGATCCTGCAGGCGCAAGCCGAGTCGCGGGTTCCCGAGCTCGTCCCGATCCGTTATGGCCGCATGCTCGCGTCCGCGTTCACGTTCTACCGGGGCGGCGCGGCCATCATGGCCGACGACCTGGCAACGACGCCGACGACCGACCTCACCGTCCAGCTCTGCGGAGACGCCACCTGGCGAACTTCGGTGGGTTCGCCGCACCCGACCGGGCGATGGTCTTCGACCTCAACGACTTCGACGAGACGCTTCCGGGGCCGTTCGAGTGAGACATCAAGAGGCTCGTCGCCAGCTTCGCCGTTGCCAGCAGAGACCGTGGCTTCCCACGCAAGGTGAGCCGCGCGCTCACCGCCGATGTCGTGGCCAGCTACCGCTACGGGATGGCCGACTTCGCGGACATGGGCAGACTCGACGTCTGGTACGCCCGGCTCAGACGTGGGACGGCAAGGCTTCGGCAGACCTGGGCGCGCTCAACCTCGAGGGCTACCAGGCGTACGCCCAGATCTGCGGATGGACGCTGGCGCGGGCCCACGCGAGAAGCGGGGACCGCAGGCCATCTCGGCGTACCTCGGCTCGTCCGACACCTTCGACACGGCGATGGCCAGTTTCGCCGAGGAATACGCCGACCAGAATGAGTCGGACTACCAGCGCGTACGCCGCGCCGCAGATGAGGGACTCATCCACGTGGAGGCGGGCTGACACCCTCGGGACGTGCCGTCTGGGCAGCCGAAGTTGATACTGATCGGGTGATGCTGCGTCTGAGCCGTCGGGCGCATCCTCGTCCCGACCGTTCGTCCAACTCAAGTGATCGGAGCCTGACGTGAATTCATTCTGGGACTTCATCTGGATCGTGGTGGCGTCGTTCTTCTTCGTCGCCTACCTGATGATCCTGTTCCACATCTTCGGGGACATCTTCCGCGACGGGTCGTTGGGCGGCTGGGGCAAGGCGCTCTGGTCGGTCTTCATCATCGTCATGCCCCTTCTCGGCGCCCTGGTCTACCTGGTGGCACGGGGATCGGGGATGGCCCAGCGCTCCCTTGCCCAGGCCCAGGAGTATCAGGCCCAGCAGGCCGAGTACATCCGCTCCGTGGCCGGCGACGCGGCTGACCCAGTGAGCAAAGTCGCTCAGGCCAAGTCGCTGCTCGACTCCGGTGCGATCACGCAGCAGGAGTTCGATGCGATGAAGGCCAAAGCACTGGCATGAGTGACACACTCTGCTCGAGCGACGGAGGCAGGACGTGACAGACGAGACGATGGAGACGGGACCGATCGACTACCTCGTGGTCGAGTTCCCGGGAAACCAGATGACCGGGGAGGGCCTGCCGCTGCTGCTGGATCTCGAACAGCGCGGGATCATCAGCATTCTGGACCTCGTGTTCATCAAGAAGGAGCTCGACGGCAGCGTCGCCGGCGTTGCCCTGCGCGACCTCGCCGACGGCTGGGGGCCCGAGCTCGCCCTGTTCGAAGGGGCCGCGTCAGGGCTGCTCGCCGACGAGGATCTCGCTGAGGCAGCAACCGCTGTCGAACCGGGCTCCTCGGCCGGTGTCCTGGTCTACGAGAACCGATGGGCGGCACCGTTCGCCGCCGCTCTGCGCCGAGGGGGCGCGCAGCTGGTGGCCAGCGGCCGAATCCCGATCAACGCCGTCCTGGCCGCACTCGAGGCCCAGGACGAGTCCGCACTGACTGGAGAGGAGTCCTGATGCCTGGACTGATTCGCGGGGTCGCTCGCACTGCTGTCGTAGCCGGCACGGCAACCGCGGTGTCCAATCGCGTGTCGCGGCGCCAGGTGAACCGATGGGCAGAGGATGCACCACCACCGCAGGCCTACGCGGCTCCTGCGCCCCAGGCCTACGCCGCACCGCCGCCTCTGCCGGCCGCGCCGGCCGAGGACGACATGCTGGAGCAGCTGACGAAGCTCGGTCAGCTTCGGGATGCCGGCGTGCTCACTGACGAGGAGTTCGCCCAGCAGAAGGCCCGCGTCCTCAAAGGCTAGGGCTGGCGTCGATCGAACGTGTCACGTCGCTTCTTGCTTCTGGTTGTTCGCCTGGCGAGATGAGCCCGCCAGCGTGATGCCCACGGCGACGACAGACCCGACGATGGCCAAGGTCGACGCCTCCAACCCCGCGCTGCCGGCCACAACCACGGCGAGCATCACCGAGGAGACTGGCAGCTTGAGCATCGCCGCCGACCCGGCTGCCATTCCGGCGACCACGGCCGGAGTCAGCTCGAGCCCCGGTACGACGAGCGAGAAGAAGGTGCCTACTGCCGCGCCAAGGAACAGCGCCGGGAAGACCGGGCCCCCGCGAAACCCGCTGCCGAGCGATACCCCGTAGCCAGCCGCCTTCGTGACGATCAGGAGCGCCACGATCCCGGCCCCCCACCCCGGACCTTGGCCCACGATCGTCGAGAGGTCGGACTGCCCGGAGAACAAGACGTTGAGCGGGCTCTCGCCGGAGAGGCCGAAGGCCAGGGCCAGGCCGCCGACGGCCAGGCCGCCGATCGGAGCGGCAACAGCCGGTCGGGGCGCAGCGAACGCATGGGTACGGGCGGCGATGAAGCGCACAGCGAAGCCGACGAGCGCCATGGCGACGCCGATGGCCACCGCCCACAGCACGTCGGCCAGGCGCAGGGCCGGGTACGCGCTGAGCCCATCGATGGTCAGCGGGCTCGGTGTCACCCCCGCCCACTCCCCCACCCCGGTGAAGACCACGTAGCCGAGCCCCGCAGCCAGCAGGCCAGGCAGAACCACCACCGTCAGCGGAGCCGCAAGCGCGGTGGCGCCGACCGCCTCGAGGACGAGGAACGCCGCGAGGAGCGGGTTTCCGAAGAGCGCGGCGATGGCCGCGAACAGGCCCGCCGACCCCGCCAACGCGGCGACGTTCCCTGACTGTCGAAAAAGGTGAGCACCCCAGAGGCCGAGCGCACTGCCCAAGGCAACGAGCGGAGCCTCCGGGCCGACGACCGCTCCGAACGCCAACGAGGCGAGGGCAGCCAGCACAACACCGGGGATGGCGTCGGGGGCGACTGGCTTCGCAGAGAAGCCGTTGATGGGATCGTGCCCGCCGCCTCCGGGCAGATGCCTGACGGCAAGTCCGGCCAGCACCCCACCGACAGTCGGGATGAGCAGCACCCACCACCACGAGTCGGGCGCGAAACCCGCCGCCGTCGGGATGTCGCTCCACAACCAGGTCGTGGCCTGCTCGACGAGCGCAAGAAAGGCCAGCGCCACCAACGAGATGGGGATCGCTACAGCGCTGGCCACACCCAGCGCTCGGAGCAGATCGGCGCCTTGACGCTCAGGCATGCTTGCTCCGGATCATGACCTGGATCGTGCCAGACCTACCAGCGAACAGACCGTCACCGAGCCCGGCCATCGCGCACGAATCACGTCATGCTGTCGATGGCCGCCGTTGCGGCAAGGATGAGCGCGACGTCGGCACCCGGCTCGACACTCACGCCGAACGTGTCGCGCACCCGCACCCAGCGCTTGGAGACCTCGGCGACCTTCGCGCCGTTGCTCTCGAAGGTGTACTCGTGGTCCACGAGGTTCCCCTGCACGGAGATCTCCCCGACGTCGTCAGCCTCGAGGACGAACCGGTCACGCAGCGGGGTGATCATGGCCTTCTTGATGGTCGCCGATGGACGTCCCGGACGGTCGATCTTCATGGTGTCGCGGATGCGAGCGACCCGCTCCTGCATCTGGGCGACGACCTGACCCTGCGTGTCCTTGATCGTGAAGGTGTCGCGGACCCGCACAGCCTTTCCGTCGACCTTGAACGCGCGACGGCCACCGGTCGTCTCGATCCAGTAGTCGTCGCCGATCGAGATGAGCTTGGCCTGCATCTGGTAGACCTCAGCGCCGCCACCAGCGTCGTCGCGGCGCGCTGCCTGCCGGTCTTCGCGTCTGCCTCTGAGCCCCATGCCCGCTCCCTAGCCCTCGACGGCCTTGGACACCTGGTCATCGGACTTGGCCAAGGCCTTCTCGAGCTGCTCGTAGTCGCCGGAGTCGATGGCCTTGCTGATGCGCTTGCTTGCCGTGGTCAGTGACGCCTCGACGCGGTCGAGGTAGACGTCGTCGACGACGACGACCACGGCGGACGAGTTCGGCGGGAGGTACTCCTCGAGCTCCACCCCGAGCTCCTTCTCGGCGTGCTTCTTGGTGAGGTGGCCCAGCAGGGCGCCGATCCCGGCCCCGACGGCCGTCGCGGCGAGCAGCGGAGGAGCGAAGAGCCCCACCACCAGTCCCACTCCTCCGCCGAGAACCGCACCACCGCCGGTGATCCCGTCCCCCTCCGACAGCACGTCGACCTGGCCATCCGCATCGCGGCTCATCACCAACGCGGCCATCACCTGCAGGTCGGCGCCCTCGGCTGCCTTCAGCACATCGAAGTCGGCCTCGGCTGCGGCTGCGTCGGAGTAGTTGGCGACATAGAGAGCGAGGTTGAGCGGAGTTGTCATGTGCGGCGTCCTTGTCCTTGGCTGTGAGCATGCGGGACCGGCTGTCCCGCCCCACGATCCTTGACGCCCAGGACTCTCGCCTTCATCACCCGATGTGGATGATGCACGGCTGGGCCGGCTGACAGCACCTCGCGCGGTGTCGGTTCAGAGGTAGGCGCTTCTGCCCAGCCATCGCATGGCCAACGACCCCCACAGCGGGGGCAGGTAGAACGTGACGAGCCGGTAGCCGATGGCCGTCGAGAGCGCGACGACGGTGGGCACGCCGATTGCCTGCAGACCGTGGGTGAGGCCGGCCTCGGCGACGCCGACTCGCCGAACGCGGCCAAGCAGATCCCGAGGACGACGGCCTGCATCAGCTGACCCCACAAGTTGCCACCGAGCATCTGCGCGACGTTCTTCGGGCGCCTCAGCACGCCCAACGCCGAGCGCCGCCAGGCCCGCCTGCTCACGCAGGGAGTCATGTGCCTTCGAGAACCCCTTGACCGCAACAGCGAGCCCGAGAAGCGATGGGCTCGACGTCGACGTCGACGTCGACGGGTCGGTGGACGCGGGGTCGACGGCCGTCGTGACACCGGGCATCCCGCTGAACCAGATCAGCAGCAGCAAGACCTGCACGACGAACCCGCTGGCACCGTCCATCATCCCCATGGTGGCCGCCGCTCCGGGCGGGATGCCGAAGCGTTCGAAGAAGCGGATCTCGACCGCGACACGGGCCGCGGTGGCTGGCAGCACGACCGCGATGAACTGGATGCCGTACTGCAGCATGAGCACGGGGAGGTAGGGCAGCGACGATGGCACTGCACCCCTTGTGGCGGACGCCAGCCCCACCTGCACCAGCGGCGAGACGAAGAAGGCCAGCAGGAGCAGGGCGTAGTCAGCGTCGCGTAGCTGCGTGACCAGCTCGCCTACGTCGATGCCGCCGAAGAGGCTGGTGAGCGTGTAGAACAGCAGCAGGACGACAGCGCCCTTAACCAACCCTGTGGACGTGACGCGGCGCAGCTCGACCAGCTCAGCGTCATCAGCGCCCGAAATCGCGACCGCCCTGTCGCGCAGCTCGGCAAGGTCCAGGTCGGCATCGGTGATGCCGCGGCGCAGGGCGTTCGTCAGCACCGGCAGCTGCAGGTACGGCAGCGTCTCGGTGACGCCGTCAGCGCCGAGGGCATGATGGCCGCCGCGAGAGCGCGGTCCGTGCCCACCGCCAGCGACGTGGCGACCAACAGGTGAACGCGGTCGATCATCGGATCGGTCTCCGCGGGGTGCAGCCGTGCGTCGGCGAAGTCAGAGAGGGCCTCGACCACCAGCAGGGCGTCGCTCCCGGAGTCCTCTCCTGCGCGACGACCGGAAGCACCGGTACACCGGCACGCTCAGCGAGCAGGGCGGCCATCGCCTCGTGCCCGACCCGTTCCCGACGGCCCATCGTCAGTCGGGGGCCTCCCCGCGTCTGGTCAGGGCCGTCCACGTGGAACCGATCAGCTGGGCGTCCCACGCGTCGCGGCCGAAGACCTTGACGAGAGCCGCTGTGCCACTCGTGCGGTGGGCGACCACGAGCTGCTCACCCGCAACCTGCCTGGGAGCGGCGCTGACAGCGTCCGTCTCGACGCCGACGTCGGCCAGGGCCTCCATCACCTGGTCCGGGGTGAGCCGGCCTCCCGGCGAGCCCGGCAGCAGGTGCACCATCGAGCCGGCTGCCAGGGCCACGGCGAGCGCGGCTACGACACTGGAGGCATAGGCCAGCTCGAGTGCGACGGTGGACACTGCTCCCAGCACGACTACCACCCGGCCGACGAGTTGGTAGGGACGAGTGACGCTCGGCGATGCCGTGACGATGACCGCCGCGCAGAGCGCGAGTCGCACGGCAGGGAAGATCGGCGGCGGCTCGGCGCTGGTGAGCGAGTCCACGGCGGGTGCGACGCCGCCCCCGCCGATCAGGCTCAGGAGCACCAGGGCTGTCGCGGCCCCCAGCAGGTAGTCGAGCAGCAGTCGCAAGCGTCCATGCCGCCAGCGCACAATCGGGCCAAGCACCAGCACGAGGGTCCACACCAGAAGCCCCGCGTAGCAGAGCCGCCAGAACCAGCCGAGCACGCCGTCGAGCTCTGAGATCAGTGACTGCAGGGGGACGTCCACCGACAGCGGGCCCGGTGACGCGACGGCGGGGACAGACACCAGGAGCAAGCTCAGCAGAAGGAGCAGAACATCGGTCGGTCGGCGCTGCCGCGGCGCGTCCGGGGACGAGGAGAACATCCGGAAGATACGCAGAGGCGAGAGCTGGGCGAGAGTGACCCTCACCGGGCGCTGGCTTCCGGCTGTCCCGGCGCCTGCTCCTCTAGGGCTGACGGGTCAGCGGTCCCCTTGGGGGACTCGGCTGTCCAGTCGGCCATGCCGCGAGGGTCGCGATGCGGTCGACTGGCCCTCATCGTCCTGACTGGGTGAGCGTCATGCGGGAGGAAGGAGCCCCGCCCGCCGAGCACGACCAATCGCTTCGGTTCGGGTGTGCACGCCGAGCTTGCGGTAGGCCGAGACGGCCTGCGTCTTCACGGTGTGTCGCGAGACAGACAGCTCATCGGCGATCTCAGGTAGAGACAGGTGAGTGGGCAGGTACTGGAGCACGCGTACCTCTGCCGTGGTCAGGGACGAGGCGCCGGCAAGACCAGCGGAGACCGCCTTGAGCCGCTCGGCGGTCTCGGCATGCATCCGGTCGAGCCGGGGCGAGACTGTGCTCGGTCCGCGCAGGTCACTGGCCTCGTCGAGCAGCAGCTTGGCCCGTTCGGGATCTCCCAGCGTGACGTTGAGCTGCGCCAGGGCCAGGCGGGCGTGCACCGCGTGCCAGGGGGCGACAGGTCGCATGAGTGACGTGAGGCGCAGAGCCCGTACGGCTTCGGCGCGAGCGTCGACGAACCGACCCTCCAGCACGTGACCGACGGCAGACGTGGTGAAGACCGGCGCTGTGGTGGCGACCGTCTCGAGCCGGTAGCGAACCACCAGCTCGCGGGACTCGCGTATGAACGACAACGCCTTTCGGGTGTCACCGTCGGCCATCGCCGCGTCAGCCAGGCCGGACAAGCAGTGCGCCTCCATCAAGGGGAGGTGATGAGCCGAGGCGCAGCGATGTCCCTGCACGAGAGCGGCGACCCCCTCGTGGGTCTCGTCGCGCAGGAGCAGTGCCACTCCGAGCAGGTAGTGGGACAGCGACTGCCACGGATCGTCTCGAGGCTTTCGATCGACAAACCGACGGGCGGCGTCCTCGATGTCGGCTAGGCCTCGGATCCCGATGGTCGCCTCGAGCAGGGCTGAGTCGAGGGCGAACCCTGGCTCCTCGGTCTCAGACCGTTCGGCGGCCGCTAGCGCGAGTCGACTCATCCGCGCCATGTTCCCCGAGTGGGACGCGACCCACGCCGCGCCGAGCGCCAGGCCGCACTTCGCCCTCAGCCGGTCTTCGCTAAGCCCGGCCAGCCACCGTTCCATCACGGCCCAACGGCCCGACCCGAGCTGCTGCGCCGCACGAGACCACGTGAGGATCGCGAGGCGCTGATCGTCACCAGCAGTCTTCGCGTGGTGCACGGCGCCATCGAGGTCACAGCGACGCTCAGCGGCATGGCTTGCCCTGATGTGCGCCGCCTTCCAGGCATCCCGATCGCCCTCACGCAGCTGCTGACCCAGAGCGTCAGCCAGCAGAGGGTGCATGCGAAATCGTTCGACCTCGTCGTCGAGGGCCGCGAACAGCTGGTTGGCCGCGGCGAGCCGGCGGAGCCGCGCAAGGGAGCCAGTGGTCTGCGCGACCTCGTCGCACACGGCAGCGTCTAGGACGGGAAGTACCGATACCTGCACCAGAAACGCTGCGTCGTCGGGCGTCAGCCGGCCGAAGGCGTCCTTGAGCAGGTAGCCGGCGAGGTCACTGCTGCTCGCCATAGCGATCGGCGGCTGAGTCGACGGCTCCATGGACTCTCGTTGCGCCGACATACCAGCCAGGTAGACGGCGGCCGGCCAGCCCTCGGTGGCCTCGAGCAGAGACTGGAGCTCGTCTGTCGACGGCCGCACCCCGATCCGGCGCAGGGCGTCGCTCGTCTCGGCGTCGTCGAAGGCCAGGACGTCGGCTTCGACAACGGCCACGCATCCACGGTTCTGCAGACGCCAGAGTGTGGCAGGTACTGCTCCTCGGGTCGTGATCGCCAGCTGCGAGCCCACCGGCAGGCTGCTGGCCACCGACTCGACCAAGCACTCCCAGGCCGTTCCTTCGATGGCGCCGACGTCGTCCACGACCACGACGACGGGCTCGTGTACCGAGGCAACGGCGGCCTCGAGGGCCGGCAGGACGTTCAGGTGCCACGAGGTCAGGCTGCTGGATCCAGTGAGGTGCGTGCCTGCTGGGATCAGCCCGGTCTCGGCGAGCGAGTCGAGCAGCGACTGGGCCATCCACGCGGGGTCAGCAGCGGCGGGCGGTACCCGTAGCCAGATGACGCGGCGCGAGTCGTATGCCACCCACTGCGCCAAAGCGGTCGTCTTGCCGTAGCCGCCCGGCGCCTTGAGACAGATGACGGTCGCTTCACTCAGTGCCGACAAGACCCCCAGGACGCGGGGACGGGGCGCCAGGGTCTCGGGTACCGGCGGGGCACCATGGCGACGAGGCGCGCGAACAGCACCCGCCAAACCGACTGCCATGTGACCACCTCCGTGCCGCCGCCGTCGTGCCGGCCATATCTTGCCCCCGAAGTGACCCTCATCGAGGGAGACCTGGGAGGACGACGGGGCCCACAAACCTAGTCGACCCCTGCGCGGCGAGCGACTGAGACCTCGGCCCACCCCCGACGACGAGCCGGCCCCGCTCGCTACCCGTAAACAGCGTCGCGGCAGACATGAACAACAGCGCATGATGTGGAACGTCTCGCCCACGAGGAGCCTTCGTAGTTGTCCGTACCACCCGCCTCAGGAGGATCCCCATGAGCGCTACCACCCGCCGTCTCACTGCTGTCGTGACCGCCGGCCTGCTCACCGCTGGACTCGCCACAGCGCCCGCTTCGGCCTTGCGCCCTGTCTCTACCGACCACCGCGCGCATGTCACGACAGAGGAGCGACCATGGAATCTCTTCTACGACGACATCGTCACGGGTGACGCCAGCAACACACTGATCCTGTACACCGGCGCGTCCGTGGCGGAGCACTGCGTTGGCGACTACCCGACGACGACGTTCAAGATCACGACCAAGGGCGAACCACCCGCTGACGGCGCGAAGCTCGTCGAACGCATGGTCACGCGCGGCGCGTTCTACGTCTACGAAGGCGGCGGCCTTGACGCGGTGGAGTTCATCGAGCAGGCCTGCGAGAGCGGAACGACACCCGCACCGGTCGCGACCGGACGTGGCGTGGTCCACCAGCGGATCAACGTGGCGTTCCGCGGGAGCTCTGGACCGCCGGATGCCACGGACACGAATGGTGTCATCGGAGTTGTGCGAGCCCCGGAAGGCGAGCGCTGGGTCGTCCGCGGCACGGCCAAGCTCACTCTGAGCCCGGAATTCAGCGTCGACAAGGTCTCGTTCAAGATCCTCCACCGTCGCTAGCCCGTGCACGGGTTGTCGTCCCGATTCGGCTGTGGCCATTGGCCTGTCGTCGCTCAATGTCTGACGCGCACTACCAGGACTTGACCAGATGCTGCGCAGCCTGGACCTGTCCGAGGCGTCGGACAAGGTGATTGCTGACTACTCCCTGGGCATGACCAAGCGCATGGGTCTGGCGGTGGCGGTGCTGCACTCGCCGAGGGTGCTGGTGCTGGACGAGCCGTTCGGATCGCTCGACCCGGTGAACACGCAGGTGATGGAGGAGATGGGACCTCGAAGAGGGGGAGCTGTGTGGCTGTCGTCCTCCTCCGACTGAAGCTGTCGCTACAGCGACGCTCGCGGGGGGCGGTGCGGGGCCGCGCAGCGGGTGCGGTTCGTCGTCGGCTGGCTGCTGGCGCTGGTTCTGGGTACCGCGGCTGGGGCCGCGCTGGCCGCTGCTGACTCGGCTCGGGACAGCCGGGGCGATGTCGGTGTTCTGCTGGTGTTGACCGAGGTCTTCGTTGGCTGGCTGGCATCGAAGCGACGTCGAACGGGAAGTCCCTCATCATCGTCAACAGCACCGTAGGCGCGATCTACGAGGTCGACCCAGCCACCGCGCCGGCCAACTCCTCCAGCGGGATGGATGCATCGGACCCAGGCGCAGTTCCGCCGGCAACGGCCGCCAGCCGCGTCGCGAAGGAGTGCTCAGGCGACGCGTCGAGGAGTGTCACGCCGACACCTTCCCGCTCAGCGGCACGAACGGCGTGCAGACCGGCATACCCACCCCCGACAACGAGGACTCCGGACACGGCCTGTGGCTCGACATGGTCACACCAACAAGAACGCCAGAACGCCCGATATCGGTTCTCCGGTGTCGGTCAGGTCCCGGACGACCTCGGCGACGAGGTCGCGTAGCCCGCCCAGTGCGTCTTCCTGGGTGTCTGCCAGCCAGGACAGCGAGGGCAGCTCCAGACAGGTAGCGACGTACTCGTCGTCCTCGACCGACCAGGTGACCCGGTAGGTGTAGCGGGTGACATCAACCATCGTGTCGCTCATGAACCGGCTTCCTTCTTCTCGACAACGTCCAGGCGTTAGCGGACTGATAGGCCTTGGCCTTGCCGTACGCATTCTGGATGTTGACCCTGGGTCGCCCGGCCATGGCGTCTTGAACACCGAATGCGACCCACCGCTGGTTCGTGGCGGGCCGAGGCCTTCTCGTGCCATCTGCGCTGCACCCCGACACCCCGTCACCGGTCGGGACGGCCAACCGCATGACATGCGCACGCACAACTCCCCGGTCAACGACACGCTGACCTGCGACGACAGGCCACCCCAGCCCCGCAGGACACATCTGGGACACGCCAGCATCTGTGCGCGACGTGTAGCGGCGTGGGACAAAGCGGACCATCAGGGCACCGCTTGACGCACCCGCCGCGCTAAGGACCGCCGCTGACCTGGCAAAACACCGGAGCCGCCTGTGGGAATCGAACCCACGACCTACGCATCACGAGGTTGGCCGAGGCTTCCTGGGGCGGTTCCTCACCGTCTGTCTCCGCAGGTTAGGCCCTGTCGCGGACGATCGTGGACGGTCCTGGACGAGCACGAACTGAGGCCAGAACTGAGACCACGATCCGCGGGCCGGACCGCGGTGAGTCACGCTCGACCATCTCGCCGTACGGCTGCCGCGCCGCCTGCGCAGACGTGCCAAGCATCTCGCCCTTCCTGGTGTCGACGACACCTGGCCAAGACGCCCTGACGAGGACGCCATGGCGTGGACGATGAACCGATCCCCTCCGCCTCAGCCAGGCGGACCCTCAGCAGTCCCGGCGCCAGGCTGCGCCTCCGGTCACTCAGGTCGCGTACACAACTGCGTTGGCGCATTACCCGATCCGGGTGGTGCGGGCGCTCGATGCTCGACCTACAACCGAGTCGTGAGGGCGTGGCGACGAACGGCCGTCGTCACGACCGCTGGGTTCGACTGGGTCGGCGCCTGTCGTTGGCGGCCCAGACCGAAGGCAGGCCGCCGGCCACTGACGATGCAGATGACAGGTCGCCCGACAAGGAGAGAAGGAAAGATGTCTGACACCACAACCGCCATGCGCACCCTGCAGAAGAACAAGGCAAGGGTCTCCGAGATCGCGGACGTCTTCGCGCGCTACGGATTCGCGTCCTGGGTGGCCGCGGGAGTCCCCGAAGCGATCCGAGGCGTCGCCACCAGGCTCACCGACCCCGAGCTGCTCGACATGAGCGAGGGAGAGCGGGTGCGCGGCATCTGCGTCGATCTCGGCACGACGTTCATCAAGATCGCTCAGATCCTCAGCACACGACGCGACATGGTGGGGGACGAGATCGCCGACGCGCTGGCGACGCTGCAGGCCAGCGTGCCCGCCGACCCTCCAGCCACGGTCGTGGAGACGATCACCGCCGAGCTGGGACAAGCACCAACGGAGCTGTTCGACGACTTCCACGACGTACCGCTCGGCTCGGCATCGATCGCGCAAGTCCACGCCGCTCAGCTGGCGGACGGTACGGACGTGGTGCTGAAGGTCCAGCACGCAGGGATCGCTGAGCGGATCACTGCAGACCTCGACATCCTCGAGGCATTGGCCGTGCTGCTGGAGGCCAACGACCCAGCGTTGGCCATCTACCGACCCGTCGCCGTGGTCGGGCAGATGCGCCGCTCCCTGCTCGCCGAGATCAACTTCGGGCTCGAGGCCGCGCACCTCGCCCAGTTCGGGGCCAACTTCACCGCCGAGGAAGACGTCGTGATCCCACGGCCCTACCCGGAGCTCTCGTCCGAGCGCGTGCTGACGATGTCCCGCCTCGACGGATCGTCGCTGTCGGACGTCATCGACTCCCTCGGCCGCAACCAGGCGAACGAGTTCGTTCAGCGGGGCGCCCAGGTCTACATCGAGATGATCTTCCGAGACGGGCTCTTTCACGCCGACCCGCACCCCGGCAACATCCTGCTGCTGGCGGGGCCGAGCACAACCCCCGAGACCCCGGACGCCGATGCACCTGGCTTCAGCGTCGGGCTGCTCGACTTCGGCAAGGTTGGTCGCATCGACGCAGACCAGCAGGAGCTCATCGATGAGTTGGTCCTCTCCTCCCTGCAGAGAGACCTCGACGGGCTGGTCGACGTGCTGCTGCGGATGTGCGACCCGCCTCCCACACTCGACCGCAAGGCGCTGAAGAGCGACCTCGCCGGGTGGATGGACATGTACGCCACCATCGGAGCGGCACAGATGGACGTCTCCGCGGCCGGGACCGGCGCGGAAGACATCATGCGCAAGCACCACCTGTACGCCCCCCCGGACTTCGCGCTCCTGCTGCGCACCATGACCCAGCTGCAGGGCATGCTCGTGGAGACCGGGGCAGACATCCAGATGAAGGATGTCCTCGCCCCGTACGCGTCGATGATCGCCGCGAAACGCTTCGACCCCCAACGGTTGATGCGCAAGGCCCAGCACACCGCCCGCGACTGGGGGCGGCTGGCCGACAGCTTCCCCGTCGAGGTCACATCGATCCTGCAGGGAATCCGGGCTGGGCAGATCGAGGTCCCACTGCGGCTGGAGCACCTGGATCGCAACGTCAACCGGCTCGTGTACGCGGTCATCACTGCGGCGTTGTTCCAGGGTTCGGCTCGGCTCTGGCAGGCTCAGACGCCACCCACAGTCGGCAAGGTCTCGATCCCCGGTGCCGTGGGCACAGTCGTCGCAGGCGGCTTCGGCCTGAGGCTCCTTGCGGCAGCCACGCGTGCCGGCGGCATCGGGTAGGTGCCGCCGGCCGCTTCGGCGGGGCGCCACGGCTGCGGTCCCACGGGTGGCCATCACCCGAATCGGGTGGGACCACGACGCCGGAGCTAAGTGGCGTTTGATGTGGCTTCAGCTGCCTCATCCGCCGGCGCGGGTTCGACGATGGAGCCATCGCTGTCGTACTTGGACTCGTAGACGACCTCGTAGGTCTTTCCAGTGTTCTTGATGACCGCAGTGATCATCGCGGCGACGGGCAGGGCCATGAAGGCCCCCATGGGACCGGCGATGGCTCCACCGGCCAGGGCTGCACCGAAGGCGATGGCACCGTTGAGCTCCATGGTTTGGGCCGACAGACGGGGGCTGAGGAACAGGTTCTCGATCTGCTGGTAGACGACCACCCAGACCAGCAGGATGGCGGCCGCGGTCAGGCCCTGCAGGGCGAAGACCACCAGGATCGGCACGGCGCCGCCGATGTAGGTACCGATCGCCGGGATGAACTCAGACACGAAGCCCATGAACACGGCCAGCGGCAGGGCCAGCAGCGGGCTGAGCCCGAGCAGCAGCATGACGACGAAGGCGAGACCACCATTGATGACGCCGAGCAGCAGGCGTGAGTAGAAGTATCCGCCGGTCTGCTCGATGGACACATCCGTCACCCACCCGTAGACCTGCTGGCGGGCGGGAGGCATGCGCGACATGAGGGCGCGCTCCATCTTGGGGAAGTCTGCTGCCATGTAGAAGGTGAACATGGCGATGGTCAGCATGTTGAACAGCAGGCCGATCCCGCTGGCCGCGAAACCCAGGACGTTGTCGCCGTACTCCTCCACGAACTCAGCAGTGGCGTCCGCCGCGTCCTGACCCGAGGAGGGCGCGATGAGGTCTTGCCCGGCGACGTTCTGCCCGAGGTCGTTGATGCTCGCCACCCAGTCGTCGCTGTTCGCCTGCACCTGGTCGGTGAACTCGATGATGCCCGGGATCAGGACGACCACCATGAACACCACGAACAGCACCAGGCAGGCGTAGACGAAGCCGACGGCTGCTCCCCGCTTCCAGCCCCATCGGCTGTGGATGTGGTTCACCGCCGGCACCATGGCCAGCGCGAAGAACACTGAGATGATCAGCATCCGCAGCAGGTCCGACGCCCGTGTCGCCACGATGAGGAGCACCGTGGCGGCAAGGACGACCGCAACGACCTTCCACAGCGATCCCCAGACGAACCGGTCGACCCACCTCGGCTTCTGTGGCGCGGGTGGGGCTGCCGCGACGGCGTTCGCGCGCGCCGCGTCGGCCACGTGAGCAGGAACGTCGGCCGTCCTGCCCTGATGGTCGGGGCTCGTCGGCTCGGTTGTCGTCATGGTCGTCTCTTCTCTCTCGTGTCTTCCACGGCTACGTGACCTCGGTCTGAGTGCCGAGCGTTGATGGGGAGTCGACGTCGATCTCCGCGCCCTGGAGCTGATCCGCGCCGAGCATGAGCGGTCGGACTCGGGGCACCCACTCGGGGGAGATGGCGACGACCAGGGCCGCCGCAGAGCCGTCCAGCAAGTCCTCCAGATCTCGCCGGGTCGTGCCATCCAACGTGCGGCCCAGTCGGGCGGCCAAGGTGGCGAGCTCATGCTCCGAGTCGAGAACCGATGTGGGGTCGCCATCCTCGAAGGTCGGCAGAAGCGCAGCCACCAGCGCCCCTGCCACGGCCACACCTGCGACGCCGTGGAGTCTCGCGGAGCACTCGCGCACGAGGGCCATGCCGCCGGCGCTGTCGCGGGCGATCGCCACGGCGTCACACGACTCGGTCATGTTCGTTTCGCCGTAGAGGTCGATGACCGCCTGCAAGTCCCGGGCAGCCACGAGGGAACTGGAGTAGCCGCCGACCAGGATTGCGACCGTCCACAGCCTCCCGCTTGTCACGCTCTGCCTCCGCTCACGCGTCTCCCGGCGCCGTCTCGTCGCTCGTCACCATTCATAGGGCAATCGGCGTGTCGCGTGACCACCCGTTTCGGGTGAAGACGTGACCACCCAGCGGGCTCAGCCTGGGCGGGACAGCGAGGAGGAGCAGGATGGACGTCGCGAGCACCATCGTGTCGGTGGCGGGTCTTGTCTTCGTCGTGTCCTCCATGCTGGCGATGGGGCTGAGCCTGACTCTGCCGCAGATCATCGAGCCGTTGCGGAGCGTGCGGCTCGTCGTGGTCGCCCTGCTGGTGAACTTCGGGGTGGTTCCCGCGGTCGTGTGGGGAATCCAGCAGCTGATGAACCTTGACCAGGACATCTACACCGGTCTGCTGCTGATGGGCACGGCCGCCGGGGCGCCGTTCCTGCCGAAGCTCGCGCAGGTGGCGAAGGGCAACGCAGCGTTCTCGGTGGGGATGATGGTGCTGCTGATGGTGGTGACGGTCGTCTACCTACCGCTGGTCCTTCCGCTCTTCCTGCCAGATGTGACGATCAACGCCTGGGACATCGCCAAGTCGCTGATCCTCCTCATGCTGCTCCCGCTGGCGATCGGCCTTCTCATCAGGGCCCGGTACTCCTCCACCGCTGGCGGTCTTCAGCCACAGATGACGACAGCGTCCACGCTCTCGATCCTGGTGCTGGTTGTCGGCGGCGTGGTTCTGCAGTGGGGCAACATTGTCTCGCTGATCGGAACCGGCGGCCTGGTCGCGATCCTCGCGCTGATCCTCGTGTCACTCGCGCTCGGCTACGCAGCCGGAGGCCGCGACCCGGGCATTCGATCAGTGATGGCCCTGGGGACGGCACAGCGCAACCTGTCGGCGGCCATGGTCGTGGCAGCCCAAAACTTCTCCGACAAGCCCAACGTGCTCATCACGGTGGTCGTGGCCGGGCTGATCGGGCTGGTGCTCCTCATCCCCCTCGGCGGAGAGCTGGGCAAGCGCGGCCGGTCGGCTTCTGCGGTCCCGAGAGGGTGAGTCCCTCGCGCCCCCTGTTCAAAGGCCCGTCCTCGCCCCGGTGTTCTCCGTTGCGCTGGCTGTCGCCACGGGCGCTGGCCTTCTGATTGGCCTCATCGCCCAGGACGTCCGCGGAATCGCGTTCTCGCAGGGGTGGGAGAACCACACCCGCGGCGGTGCGTTCCTGTTCGTCGTCGTGCTCTTCGTGATCGTGCTGTGGAGCACGGGCCGCAAGGCTGCCGTGATCGTGTTCGGGTCGGGCCTGGTGCTCTTCTTGCTCGTGGGCGCCAGCTGGCTCTCGGCTACGTCTGGCTACGACGTCGGGGTGTCGCTGAAACTTGCCGCCTCCGCCATCGTCGTAGTCGCTGTGTTCCTGGTGGGCTTGGTCGCCCGAATGCTCGGTGGCGCCATCGGCGCGGTCCTGGTCAGCCTCGCGATGGCCGCGCTTGCCAAGCAAGCGTTGCGTGACGATGCGCGAGACCGACCTGTTGAGTGTCTCGCGCACAGGCTCGTGCGTCGCTGGGGAACTCGCTTCGTAGGCGCCGACCTCAGCGGCGCGAACCTGCGCGGGGACCACGCTGCTCCTGGCTGATGTCACAGGTGCCCAGTTTGAGGGAGCGGTGACCAGGCCCTGAGGGCAGACAGGGCCGTGCGACCACCCGATTGGGGTGTGGCCGCCGTTGGCGCTGAGATCCAGGGTGGTGACGTAGCGCAGGCACGCGCCCGATGCCAGGAGGCGAACGATGACTCAGCCAGACGAGACCCGGAACTTGTTTGAGAACGCAGGCCCGAAGGAGACCGCCTCGGACTTCACGCCGGCTGCAGGTGAGATGCACGCCAGCATCGGCACACTGCACTTCTTCGGCGGAGCGGCACCGACGAAGGAGTCTGCGCACAAGATCTACGACGAGCTGGACCTGCAGAGGGCCACGCAGGCATACATCGACTTCTACCCAGCACTGTCGCTGTATGCGATTGCGCGCTCGCAGATCCGTGACTTCGGCATGACATCGTCGTCCGACATCGTGGTGATGTCCACGTCGCTGACACCCACCGAGAACTACCTCACCGGTAACAACAGCACCGTGTACGCCGTCGGCTCGTTGGACCTGAAGCTCGACGGTCCCACGGTGGTCGAGATCCCCGAAGGCATGATGGGCAACGCCAACGACGCCGCCTTCCGGTACCTCACAGACTTCGGCCCGACCGGGCCCGACAACGGCAAGGGCGGCAGATATCTGTTCGTACCTCCCGGCTACGAGGCAGACCTGCCCGACGGCTACTTCGTCGTGAGCTCACCGAGCTACCGCATCTGGGTGATGATGCGTGGATTCGATGTCGGAACAGGTGACGCCGCCGTCCACTGGTTCCGGGACAGGCTGGAGATCTACGCGCTTGAGTCAGGCCCTCGAGACCACCAGGCCATCGACGGCACCGGGGCAGGGGCGAACACGCTGGCACCCGAGGACGGCCGCGCCTACGACATGCTGAACGAGATCATCCAGTACGAACCCACAGCCCTGTTCGACAGCGAGCTTCTGGGGCGCATCGCAACCCTGGGGATCCAGAAGGGGAAGGCCTTCGCCCCCGATGAGCGCATGACGAGCATCTTCGACGAGGCCGCCAAACTGGGCGTGGCCATGTGCCGAGCCATCCTGTACGCGAATCGGGATCCGGAGATCCTCTACTGGCCGAATCGGCACTGGGAGAAGATGTTCATCCGCAACACTGAGTTCGTCGTCGACGACATCGCCGACACAGACGCGCAGACGCTATGGCTCTACCAGGCCATCTGCGTCTCGCCCAGCCTGCTGTCCACCACGCCTGGTGTGGGAACGGCGTACCTGACTGGCATCAGGGACAAGGACGGCAGCTACCTCGACGGAGGCAAGGACTACCGGCTACGCGTCCCGGCGAACCCGCCTGCGCAACGCTTCTGGGCCGTGACGGCCTATGACCCCACCAGCCGCAGCCTGCTGGGGTCCGGCGGCCCGATCACCGTCAGCAGCCTGGGTGCTCCCGACGTCAACGACGATGGCACCGTCGACGTCTACTTCGGCAGCACGGCTCCGGCAGGCAAGGAGAAGAACTGGATCAGGACGGACCCGTCCAAGGGCTTCTTCGTCGTCTTCCGGTTCTACGGTCCGCTTCAGGGCTACATAGACAAGACGTGGGTCCTCAACGACATCGAACCAGAATGAGCACAGCGGAACGGTTGAGGCTTGGCTCGCGTTGAGCGTCGCCTCGATCGGGCAGTCGCGACGCCACCGCCTCCGTTGCGGTGATCGCCCAGGGTCGAGGAACACGATGGCGTCCAGGTAGTCGTTGACGGCTGTCACGGTCTTCCTGGCGTCTCCTCCCGGTGATCGGGCTGTTCACGGTCGTCGGGTTGCTCGGCGACCACGGCATCAACAGCCTCCGCCACCCGGGCGTAGGAGCAGTGGGACAGATCGACACCACAGCGTCGAAGCATCTCGAGCGGCTCAGTCTTCAATCGCGCAACGGCGAAGGCCAGCTGACGCTCGTCGAGGGTGCGGAGCACCTCGGAGACTTCCGCAGCTGCGGTCGTGTCGACATGGGTGACGGCCTCGGCGTCCAGGACAACCGCACGGATGACACCGGTGTGCACGGCGAGAAGCACGGTGTCGCGCAGCACGCTGACGTTCGCGAAGAACAGCTCAGCGTCGAACCGCAGAACGAGCACTCCCGGGACAGGTTCGACACCTTCGTTCTCCACGCTTCGGAAGCTTCCTGTGGCGGTGTCTCTGCCCAGGATCGTTGTGCGGGGGCGGACCGCCCGCTTCATCAGCAGCACGATCGAGATGAACACGCCGATGATCAGGCCATCCAGGATGTCGAACACAAGAACGCCGGCCAAGGTAGCGACAGCGATCGTGAACTCGTTGCCCGCGCGCGCTCGCAGCTGGCTCAAAGGCTTGAGCTTGATCAGCCCGAGGACGGCATGGATGACGATGACACCGAGGACGGGTTCGGGCAAGTCACGGAAGAGCGGTGTCAGGAAGAGCATGGTCAAGACCAGGAGTGCGCCCACCATGAGGCTGGACACCTGCGTCTTCTGGCCCGCAGAGCTCGCGGCCGCCGTTCGGGAGCTTGATCCCCCCGACGCGAATCCACCGAAGAGCCCCCCGGCGACGTTCGCCAGCCCCAAAGCGCCGAGCTCGCGGTTGGCGTCAACCCGGTGGTCGCGACCACCGAACGACTTCGCAAGCGCCATCGACTCTCCGTACACGACGATCGCGATACCCAACGCACCGGGAACCAGGCTGACCACGGCGTCCCAACCGACCCCCGGAATACCGAGTGACGGCAGGCCAGCGGGGATGTCACCGACAATCTCGATGCCGCGGGACTCCAGGTCGAAGGCCCTGACCGCAAGGATCGAGACGATGACCACGACCAGCGCCGCGGGGATCTTCGGGACGAGCCGGTGCAGGACGGTGAGCAACACGAACGCAACCACACCGAGGACCAGCGATGGAACACTGGTGTCTGGGAGCTGTCTCACCAGCGCGATCGCCTGGCCGAAGAAGCCCTCGCCTTCCGCCTCGACACCGAGCACCTTGTCGATCTGGCCAATCGCGATGATCAGACCCGTTCCCAGCAAGAACCCCTTGAGCACGGGCTCGGAGAGGAACTCCGACAGGATGCCCAGCTTCGCGACACCTGCGATGAGCAGGACCACCCCGACGATCATGGACAGGAGAACGGAGTAGGCGACGAACTCCTCTGTGCCGGGCGCGGCGAAAGGAGCGACCGTGGCAGCCGACAAGGCAGCCACGGTCGCGGTCGGGCCCACTGTCATGCGAGACGAAGTGCCGAACAGGGCGTAGACCAGCAACGGCACGGTCGCCACGTACAGGCCTGTCTGCGGCGGCAGGCCGGCGATCCCGGCGTAGGCCATGCTCTCCGGCACGAGGACGGCCCAGACGGTCAAGGCAGCGGCGATGTCACCCTGGAGCCAGCCTCGCCGATACGCCGAGAGGCTGCCGGCGACCGGCATGACCCTGTCCAGTCCTACCTCTCGCGGGACTGTCGACATCAGGACCACGGCCTGATCATGTGTCGCCATCCGAGGCTGCCTTGTGCTTGGCAGCTCGAAGCGCGAACCGCTTGCCGAGCTGGTTGAGATACGTAGTGATCAGCGCGATTCCGCTGATGACGTAGAAGACAGTGAAGAGCTTCGACCCGGTGGTACTCGGCGTGAAGTCGCCGAACCCCACTGTGGTCAGGGCGATGGTGCTGAAGTAGAACGAGTCCACCCATTCCCAGCCTTCGGTGAGCCGGTAGACGACCGTACCCAACGCGAACAGCAGCAGAGCCAACCCGGCGATCACCTGGTTCGCATGCTTGTCCCACGTGCTCTGTGCCGCGGCACCGTCCTTCACATCGCCAGAAGCCACCTCCACACGGTGGCTGGCCGCGAACCCCCCGGCCTCACCCGATTCGGGTAGTCCGTGCCCACCTCGTTCGGGTGATGCCGCCTCCACGCTGGCTGGCGCGGCCTACGCCCCGCTCGCCGCGGGCTCGGGCACCTCAGACGCGCCCACTGGAGGGCCGTCCGCGACCGACGCATCGCCAGGCATGACTGTCGCTCCGGCCTGGTAGGCACGAACGCGGGTCCGGATCCGGATCATCATGCTCAGTACCGGGGCGGAGAGGGTGGCCCCGAGAACGCCGGCGAACGCTGCACCAACGATCGTCGAGCCGAAGCTGACGACCGGGTTCAGGTCCAGCTCCTCGGCGGTCATCTTGTTCTGCAGCACCGGCTGAAGCACGTTCTGAACCAGCAGGATGACGGCGAGCACGATCGCGGCCTGCGTCACCCCACCCGAACCGAGGGCGATGAGCACCGCGAACGCCCCGGAGACCAGGGCACCGATGTAGGGGACGTAGGAGGTGACGAAGGTGACGAGCCCGATGGTGAAGGCCAGTGGCAATCCCATCACGGCGGCAGTCACTCCGATGGCCACGGCCGAGAACAGGCTCGTCACAGTGAGCGCCGAGAAGTAGCGGCGGATCGACCATGTGGCGTCCTGCACCATTCCGGCACCCAGGTCAGCGGGCACACCCAGGTGCGATCCCACCCACGTGGTGAAGCCTCGCCAGTCCGCGAGCAAGTAGAACAGGATGAAGATGCCAATAGCCGTTCCGGCGACGAAACCCGTCACGCTCGAGAACGCGCTGCTCAAGAACGTGGAGATGCCTGTCGCGGCCCCCGCGGCAGCGTCCCCCACGCCGTCCGTCAGCGACCCGCCAGAGCCGATGTCGACACCGATCCCCGCCACCCACTCACGCAGCTTCTCCAGCCCGGCCGTCAGCTCCTCTCTGATCTGTGGGCCCTGGTCGACCACACCTGCCACGGCGATGGCGACCGAGCCAATCCCCACGACGACCAGACCAAGAAGAACAAGCGCCGCCGCACCCTTGCGAGGCATGCGAAGGGCGAGCCAGTCCACCAGCGGAACGAACAGCGTCCCGACCACGATCGCCACGACCAGGGGCACCACCAGACCGGACAAGCCGGCAAGCAACAAGTAGATGCCGGCCGCGACGATGGCCACGCCGACGATCGCCCAGGCTCGGCCCCCCAGCCTCAACAGTGTCGACGACTGCTCCGCTTGGCCTTGCGCAGGCGCCGGGCCCATGGGTCCTCCTTCTCGTCTCTGGTCCTATGACCAGGCGACCCGGACGGTATGGACCAACGCGCCCACCCGCCACACCCGATGTGGGTGATCGGGGCTTCTCCACAGCTGCGCCCAGGTCGAGAACGCGCATGGCCTCACCGTCGATTCGGCGTGGGTGAGGCGAGCCAAACCACCCGATTCGGGTGGCGTCACGGGTCGGCTGCCGCCATAGCGTCCGGCGAAGGTCGGTGACCAAGCACGGGCCAGATCGCGTGTCGAGAGTAGACACCCATGTCCGACAACTCCCCCACCTTCACGATGACGACACCGGTCCCGGCATCGATCACCACCCCAGACTCGGTGGACAGTTCGATCGGGACGTTGGAGTTCTTCGATGGGGTCCCCACCTCGACGACCGTCGAGACCGTGTACGACTACCTCGATCGCTCACGTGCGGTGGAGTCGTTCCTCAACTGCATCCCAGCCATGTCGATGTACTCGATCAGGCAGGGCCAGCGCGAGTTCGGTGCCACGAGCTCCAGCGACATCATCATCTACGACACGCTGCTGGACTCGAAGTCGCTGTGGCTGACTGCCAATACCTCGACGATGTACGCCATGGGGTGGCTGGACCTCAAGACCGACGGCCCAACTGTGATCGACCTGCCCCCGCGGATGCTTGGCATCCTCGACGACATGGCCTTCCTGTACCTGACTGACCTCGGCATGGCCGGCCCCGACAAGGGCCAGGGCGGGAAGTTCCTGGTCCTACCGCCGGACCACGACGGTGATGTGCCGGACGGCTACTTCGTGGTGCGCTCCAAGACCTATGGCGTGTGGCTGTTCATGCGCGGCTACCTGGACAAGGGCGTCGAGGCAGCGTCGAACAACATCCGGGACAACCTGCGGGTGTACCCGCTCGCCAGCAAGAACAATCCGCCCCCGACCACCTTCCACAACGGCTCCGGACGGGAGATCCAGACCGTCCTTCGCCAACGATTCTGGGACGGACAGGTGTCTGACGAGAACCTGAACGCCGTCGTCCAGGAGGAGCCCGAGGATTTCCTGGGCGCGGAGATCAAGGGCCAACTGGCGGCCATCGGCATCGTGAAGGGGCCATGGCCACCCCTGTCCCGGCGGCTCGGACCTCCATGGGCAGTCGACTCGACGCCCGGATGGATGGCCCAGAGACGTACCGCCTGAACCTTCCGCCCAATATTCCCGTCAAGGACTTCTGGGCACTGACCATGTACGACACGCAGACCCGCTGCCAGCTCCAGACTGATCAGCAGTTCCCGACGCTTGACAGCTACCGCGAGGGCATGAAGGTGAATGCCGACGGTTCGACCGACATCTACTTCAGCCCCAGCTCGCCCGCTGGCGAGGAGGGCAACTGGTTGCAGACGGTGCCGGGCAAGTGCTGGTTCGTCGCCCTGCGGATGTATGGACCGCTGGAGCCCTGGATCGACAAGACCTGGCGTCCCGGCGAGATCGAGCCCGTCGGCTAGCCGACCAGAACCACCCGGTTCGGGTGGTGACCGCCACCCGAACCGGGTCCGACACTGATGGGGCCACCCTGGCTCTCCTACCAGAAGGAAGACGGAACGATGACTGAACAGAACCTGGCCCTGTACGTGGCCTCCTACGCCGACGCCACCAGCGCCGAAGCCGACTTCGACAGCCTCAAGGCCGCAGAGGGCGACGACCTGCTGTCGTCGCCGCCGTCGTGATGAGCCGCGGCGCCGATGGAAAGGTCGACGTGCTCGAGCAGGGCGACGGGACCACCGTCACCGGCGCCGTCATCGGCGGCGGGGCCGGACTGGTGGTCGGGCTCTTCGCACCTCCGCTCCTGGCCGCGACCGCGATCGGCGCCGGCATCGGCGCGCTGCTGGGGCACCTCACCAAGAAGCACCACGAGAAGGAGCTCGGAGTCGATCTCGAGGAGTACCTGCCCCTGAACTCCTCCGCCGTCGTGGTGGTCGTCGACGACGTCTACCTCGACCGAGTTGAGGCTGCGCTGACGAAGGCATCCAAGCGGGTCTCCGAAGCGATCGACTCCGACGACTACGACAAGCTCGAGAAGGCCCTGTCGAAGTCGGCCGACCAGGTGCAGGACGCCGTCGACTCCTGATCGGGCACCGCGTTCTTCGTGGACTCAAGACGAGAAGGGAGAGGTCAGATGAACGAGCAACCGAGTGGTTGGGCCATCGGGTGGACGGCTTTCGCCGGAATCATGATGGTGATAGGCGGCATCTGGTGGGCGATCATCGGAATCGTCGCACTGGCGAACGACACGTTCTACGTCGTGGGTGAGGAGTACATCTTCCAGTTCGACGTCACGACCTGGGGCTGGATTCACTTGCTCCTGGGCATCCTGGCCGCCTTGGCCGGTGTCTTCCTCTTCGGCGGGGCGGTGTGGGCACGCACCGTGGGCGTGATCGTCGCAGTGCTGTGGGCGCTGATCGCTTTCGCCTGGCTGCCGTGGTACCCGGTGTGGGCGATCCTTCTCATCGCCGTATCGGTCTTCGTGATCTGGGCACTCACAGTGCACGGACGCGACATCGTGGAGGCCTAGCCGCAAAGAGCGTGTGGTCGCGCCGCGAATGCTCCAGGGCGAGCGTGCGGCGTGATCACACTCACGAACGTTCGAACCCCAGCAGCACCGCAAGGAGAACCGGACATGGATACGACAAGCATCTTCAGCCCCACGGGAGCACCACACTCCCAGCCGTTCAGCCCGGCCGCTGGGCAGGTCAAGACCCGGTTCGGTGATCTGACGTTTCTCCGCGGCTACCCGACCGACGACACGGTGCAGAAGGTCTACGACGAGCTCGATCTGCAGCGCGCCACCCAGCTCTACCTGGACATGTACCCGACCCTGTCGATGCACGGCATGCTCACCGGGGTCGTACGCGACTACGGCGTCGCCACCTGTTCCGACATCTGTGTGACGGCGAACCGGCTCGACTCGAAGGCGCTCTTCCTGACCGGCAACACCGAGAGCATCTACGTCTTCGTCGTGGTCGACACGTTGGTCGACGGGCCGACCGTCGTGGAGGTTCCGCCGGGCGTAATGGGACCGTTCGACGATCACACCTTCAAGTTCGTGTTCGACATCGGCCCGACCGGCAAGGATGAGGGCAAGGGAGGGAAGTACCTCGTGCTACCTCCTGACTACGACGGCGACGTGCCGGACGGCTACTTCGTGTTCCGCTCACCCACCTACGTCAACTTCTCGTTCATGCGGGCCAACGCCGCCGAGGTCGGATTCGGCGAGGAGGCGATGTCGTTCGTTCGTGAGAACTGCAAGGTCTATCCGCTCTCGACTGGTCCGCGGGAGGGGCGCTTCACGAACGTCTCCGGAGTTCCGAGCAACACACTGGTTCCTGAGGATGGATCGACGAGTTCTTCGAGTGGATGGCATCAGGTCATCACGCCTACGAACCGGCCGCACGCCTTCGGCAGGGAGCTGCTCGGGAGGCTCGCGTCGCTCGGCATCGAGCGCGGCAAGCCGTTCAGCCCCGACGCACGGATGCGGAAGATCTTCGACCAGGCTGCGGTGCAGGGTGTGGCCATGTCCCGCGTCATCGCCTTCAGCTGCCGCGACGATCAGGCTGTCGTCTACTCGGATCGGCGGTGGGAGAGCCCGTACGTCACCAACAACTCGACCTTCTACCAGGACGACTACATCAACCTGGAGGCCCGCACGGTCTTCCACTTCTGCGCCGACGGCATCACACCGGCGATGGCGGCCCAGATGCCCGAGGGCAAGGGGTCCCGCTACCAGACGACCTACAAGGACAAGGACGGCAACTTCTTGGACGGCAACAAGACCTACAAGGTCAACGTGCCGGCCAAGGTCCCCGTTGCGAACTTCTGGGCGGTCACCGTCTACGACCCGTGGAGCCGTTGCGAGATCCAGAGCCAGCGCTACCCGAGCATCAGCAGCCAGCAGGACCCGCCACCGGCGACCAACCCCGACGGCTCGGTAGACATCTACTTCGCCACCGCCAAGCCTCACGGCGTCCCGGAGCAGAACTTCGTCAAGACGCTGCCCGATCAAGGCTTCTTCGTCTACTTCCGCTACTACGGCCCACTCAACGCCTTCAACGACCACACGTGGGTGCCCAACGACGTGGAGCTCGTCGACTGAGGTGAGTGCTGTGGCGGACGCCTCCGGCGGTCTCGGGAGCCGGCTAGGCAAGCGATTCCCCCTCAGGCATCTCCGTAGAGACCTCCCCGCTGGTGTCGTGCTCGGTGTCGAGAGCGTTCCCGACGGTCTTGCCGCTGGCCTGCTCGCTTCGGGGTCAACCCCGTCTACGGCCTCTACGGGCTACCTGTTCGGCACCCTGTTCGGCGCCGTGGCAACCAGCTCTGCGTTCATGGCTGTGCAAGCCACCGGCGCGATGGCGGTGGTCGTCTCCGATGTGGAGCAGGTGCGGGGTGACTCCCCGGAGGCGGTGACGGCGCTGTTCACGCTGTCGGTGATGGCCGGGGTGGTGATGCTGGCGCTCGGCCTGGCTCGGATGGGATGGATCGTGCGGTTGGTCCTGAACGCGGTGCTGACCGGGTTCATCAATGCTGTCGCGGTCAACATCGTGCTGGGTCAGCTGGACAACCTCACCGGCTACACCGCTGAGGGGCAGAACCGGGTCGCCCGCGCGGTGGACACCGCACTGAATGCGCCGGAGTTCGTGTGGCCGGCAGTGCTGGTCGGCACGGTCACGATCGCGCTGATCGTGGCCTTGGAGCGCACCCGGCTGGGGGCGTTGGGCATGGTGGTGGCCATTGTGGCCGGCACGGTTCAGCTGGTCGTGGGTGTGACAAGGATCAGGTGGCCCAGCTGCGTGACATCACTGAGGTGCCGCGTGGGCTGCCGGTCCCGCAGCTGCCGAGCTTGGCCCTGGTCGGGTCGTTGCTGATCCCGGCGCTCTCACTGGCCTTCGTCGGGCTCGTCCAGGGTGCGGCCATCAGCTCGTCGGTGCCCAGCCCCGACGGGGAGTACCCGGATGCCTCCGGCGACTTCCGCGGCCAGGGCATCGCCAACATCGGCGCCGGGATCTTCCAGGGCATGCTGGTCGGCGGGTCGATGTCGGCCACCTCCATCGTCACCGCCGCGGGTGCGCTCAGCCGCCTGGCCCTGCTGGTCGCCGCTGCCACCATGATCGTCACGATCTTGCTGTTCGCCGACCTCGTCGGCTACATCGCCATGCCCGCGCTCGCCGGGCTGCTGATCGTGGTCGGGGTCAAGACGTTCAAACCCGACAACGTCCGGCTGGTGCTGCGCACCGGGCCGGTGCAGGCCACCGTCATGCTCACCACGTTCGTGCTCACCATGATCATCCCGCTGCAGTACGCCGTGCTGATCGGGGTCGGCCTGTCAATCATCTTGTACGTGGCCCGCCAGTCCAACCGCATCCAGGTCAAGCAGTGGGTCTTCGGCCACGACGGCACCATCACCGAGCAGGACCTGAAAACCGGCAGAGCTGCCGCTCTACCGGCGGGACTGGTCTGTGCTGCGCCCCTACGGCAGCCTGTTCTTCGCCGCCGCCGCAGCGTCTGGGACGGCCCTACCCACTGGTACCGACCATCGCGACACACCATGGTCATTATCAGTCTGCGCGGGAAAGAAGACCTCGGCAGCACCTTCATCAACGTCGTCACCTGCTACGCCGAACGCCTGCACGACGTCGACAGCATCCTCATGCTCGCCATGGCGTCTCCGACCGGGTCGCCGACCAGCTGGACAGCACCAGAGCCAGTAGCACCATCTGGACTCGACAACATCCACCGCGCCCTTCCAGCCGTCACCGAGTCCACCCGGCGCGCGCCATGGCGCAAGCGCGACGTGGGCCGACCGACCGGACCAGGCGAAGTCTGCGACACCTGACGAGGAGAACGGGTGACCCCGGGCTTGTGCCTGGGCGCGCCGATCAGTTCGGGGCCGAGCCTTTCGCCGCGATCAGAGGCCCGCGTTCGCGGCGTCGCAGGTCCAACAACTTCTTGCTCAGGCGGCGATGGCGTCGACGCCAGGGCTGCGTGAGGTTCTATCAGTCCGTCCAGCATCCGCCGCATCGCGGACACCACGCTGGGCGAGTCGTGACCGTAGACGCGGATCTCCGTGACGGCAAGAGCGAGAAAGTCTTCCCACGTAGGGGTGGGATAGATGAATCGCAGGCGGCCGTCTTCGGTGTGAAATGCCCCATCAGGGAGCCGTCGCGAACCAACGAACGCCAGCATGTCTCCGATGCGACCGATCGCATCCACGGCTGTCGTCGGATCGTTCACAGCGGGTGACAGGGCGCGGATGGCGATGTCC
>CALOBR010000009.1:0-5226 GCA_942491665.1 Jiangellales bacterium | reverse complement strand
CGCCGCGTGTCGCCCTACCTACAGCATGCCCGGGAACGCACTACTTGCGCGCGTTAAGCGGGCGTTGGGTGCGTGTGACGGCTATGGCCGGTCTCGGGCGGGCTGGTGGCTCAGCCAGGTGAAGGGGGTCGTCCCACAGGGCCCGGGCTCGGGGGGGCCGGAAGTATCCGAAGTGGCTCACACTGGTGACGCCGGCTTGTTCGTGGTGGACGTGACGGCGGGCGCTGTTGGGGTAGGCGGCGGCGAGGTCGTCGACGGAGGACTCTGAGACCCATTCGTCGTCATCGATGCTGTAGGCGAGTACGGGGGCGGTGAACGCGGCGTAGCGGTCTGCGGGCACGTCTGGGTCTCCCAGCACGCCGCGCGGGCGGCGGATCGCCGCGGCCAGCTGCCGGGCCGCCCCAGCGGGGACGTCCTGGGCGTCAGAGAACCGGCTCCACGGGACGTAGCCGAACATCATGGCGATCGGTGTCGTCAGCAGTGTGCGGGTCCACTGCGCGGCCTTCATCCGAGGGGGATCGAAACGCCAGTAGGTGTTCTCGCTGCCCACGGTCACCATCGCGTCGACCAGGTCACCGACGCCGGCCAGCCCGGCCAGGATCCCGCCCGACGAGTGGCCGAACATCAACAACCGCGCGGGGCGCTGGGTTCGTGCACCCACCGGACGACGCCCGCCATGTCAAGCACCGCCCAGTCGGTCAAAGTCGCCGGGAAGCTGGACATCTTGGCCGGCCGGGACGCGCCGACCCCTCGGTAGTCGGTAGTAGGTGATCGCCGCGAACCCCAGCCTCGGCCAGAGCATGGCAGAACGCGCCGTAGAACCCCGCGGCAGTCGCGAACGCGAGGTTGACCACCACCAACTCCTGCGATGGTTCGGCCGGCCGAGTGACAGTGGCCCCGAGCGGGAAGGCATCCACGGCGGGAAATCGACACGCATGCTCCCGCACCGTCCCGCCGGTAGCCGCCACACCTCAACGGTAGTACCCGGGTCCAGACCAGTAAACCAGTTCAGAGGCCACCGACCCCAGACCTCGCGACCCCACCGAGACACGCGCCGACCGCACCTCGGCATGGGCGAGCGTCGGAAGCGGGTCTTGACTCGCTGATGGTTCGGGCATGACTCTATGGAAGCCTGCTGAACAAGGCCGGGCTGGGGGGCTTCCTTCTGGCGGTGGGTGGCTGCGAACGCTGCTGGATGCCTCGGGGGCACGCCGCGGTTGGCCAGCTCTGGTGTCCGAGCGCCGGTGTGTGGCAGTCGGGGGCCGCTCTGCCCGGCCTTGGTGGGGTGCTGGGACGGCTTGCAGGGGTCCAGCGGTGCTGGTCAGGCCAGCTGCCATGCCCCGCCGCGGTAGGTGAGGCCGAGGGCGAGCATCCGGCGCAGGTTGACCCCGGCGACGCGGTGGTGCAGCCAGGCGTCGTTCTTGGCGACCCCGCGGTAGGGCACGCGTCGGTTGCGGCGGGTGAGCCAGGCGATGGTGCGTTCGACCATGGGCCGGTGGGTCCGGTAGGTGGCCTGGAACGTCTCGTTGGCAGCCCGCGCCCGGTGGTCGCGCTGCAGCTGGTCGTGCACGTGCAGGCGCACGGTGCGCCCGCGCGGGGAGGTGGTGCAGCGCCCGGCGAGCGGGCAGCCACGGCAGGCAGCCCCGAAGGTCGCGGTCCGCTTGGTCGTCAGGGTGCGGGTGACCCCGTTCGGGCAGGTCAGGGTGCCGGCCGCAGTGTCGTGGGTGAAGTCGTCGATGGTGAACCCGCCCGGCACTGCCGGCCGGAGAGGCCATGGCTTGAGGACCGGCGTCCATTCCCGCTTGTCGAGGGTGGCGAGCATGTCGCCGGTGGCGTAGGCGGAGTCACCGAGCACCTCCACCTGGCCGGCCTGCTCGTTGATGGTGGGATCGGCGCCGACCAGGTCCGCCCCGACGGCGGCGTCGCTGTTGTCCGGCCCTGCGGTCTTGGTCAGCCGGGCTTCGGTGACCAGCCCGGTATCCGGTTCGACCACCACATGGGCCTTGAACCCGTCCCGGTTCTGCTGGCGGGTCTTGTGGGCGTGCCGGGCATCGGGGTCGACGGTGGAGATCACCCGGTCCGGCGCTGTCCGCCGGGCGATGCGCCACCGCCCGTCGGTGCCGTCGGACCCCTCGGCCGGTTCGACGTCCTGCCCGGCCACCAGCGCCAGCAGCGCCACCGCTTCGGCTGGCTTCCCACCCTCGGCCTCGACCGCGTCGAGGTCCAGACCATCCAGCAGGGCGAGGGCGTCGCCTACCAGCGCGGACACCAGCTCGTCACGGGCGGCCGGGTCGTCCCACGCGATCGCCGGCTTCCCGGTCTGCGAGTAGTCCTGCCCGGTCAACCCCGCCAGCCTGGTGCAACGCTCGACGACCACCTCGGCTGCGCCGGGCACCTCCCGGGCCACCCGACGAATCTGGGCGACCAGCTGGGTCACCGTGTCCTGCCGGGCCACCGCATCGTCGAGCACCGTGGAGTCCAACGCCCGCCGCCGCTTCCCGGCCAGCACCCCGGTCTGCGTGATCACCTCCCGGACCACGTCGAAGATCCGCTGCGGCCGCTCCGACGCGGCCAGCCGGCGCCGCCAGTACGTCAACGTCGACGGGTGGAACCCGACCGCGTCCACCGCGTACCCGCACGCCGCCTTCCACCGCAGATCGAACGTGACCGCATCCGCGGCCTCCCGATCCGAGTACCCGTGCAGCGTCTGCAGCACGATCACCGACGCGACCACCTCCGGAGGGATCGACGGCCGGCCCCGCCCCGACGGGAACAGATCGGCGAACATGCTCGCGGGGAACAGCCGGTCCCGATGCTCGGCCAGGAACGCGAACACGCTCCCCGCCGGCAACAGATGCCCCGCGACCGACTCCACATCCAACAACTCACGCTGCCGACCAGCCTCACCCTGCACAACCCAAGACTTCCAGCACCGACCCGAACAGCACCCCGCGGCGCGCGGATTGTTCAGCAGGCTCCTAGTACCCCCTACAGCCGCACTTCTCCTCCCCCCCCTCTTCCTAGTGCACAGCTCACCTCCCCTCCCCGACGAGCGCCCTTTTGGTCTGTTGGTCTCCGGGTCTCCCTCGCGCGGCTTCTGGTCCCCTGCCCGTTGCGGTCTCCAAGGTCCTCCTCGTCCCCGCCCCGCTCTCCCTCCCCTCTTCCCTCCGTGGTAGGCCAGGTCGCCGGGATCGGTCAGGCTGCGCCGGACCAGCAGCCAGTAGCTGCGGGTGTCCTCCAGCGGACGGATCTCGGCGCGGGCCCAGTGGTACTCGCGCGGGCCCTTCGAGCCGGCGCCGGCGGAGATCTTCCTCCAACCTTGTGCCGGGAGCTGTGCTGCCAGCGCATCCGCACGAAACTCGCGGACCGTCCCGCTGCATCGCGCGATCACCCGCTGGTTGACCGGAACCGCCATGACGTAAGGCATCTGGCGGTCTTCGAGCATCCTGCGGAGTCTGGAGTGCTGGCCGTAGACCTCGTCGCCGGTGACCCAGCCGGCCGGCACCTGCGCGTCCAGCGCGCGGGCGATCATGGCCATCGCCAGCTCCGGTTTGGTCGCGAACTCCACCTCCTCGCCGACCCGCGCCTGCGCCCGACGCTCGAGGTCCTCAGCCCAGGTCTTGGGCAGGTAGAGCTCGCGGTCCAAGAATGTGCGCCCGGCCGGTGCGGCGTAGCCCAGGAAGACGCCGATCTGGCAGTTCTCGACCCGGCCCGCGGTACCGGAGTACTGACGCGCGACGCCGGCGGACTTGGTGCCCTTCTTCAGGAATCCGGTCTCATCGACCACCAGCACCCCGGCGGGGTCACCGAGGTGTCCGACCACGTACTCGCGGACGTCGTCACGGACCGCGTCGGCATCCCAGTCCGCGTCGGCCAACAACCGCTGCATCCCGTCCGGAATCGCCTCCCCGGCACGCTCGGCCAGCGTCCAGGAGTTCTTCCGCTCCAGCGGCGCCAGCAGTCCCTGCACGTAGGCCAGCACCCGCTCCCGCGGCTCCGAACGCGCGAACCGCGGCGCGATCCGGGCATGAACCACCGCGAGCCCCGCCGCCCACGTCTCGACTTCAGCCACATCCACCTCAGCAGTCACACAAGCAACATCTCGGCGAATCCCAGTCTCACACAGGCGACACGCCGTGAACCATCCAACTAAGTGCGGCTGTAGTACTAGGGCGTGTCCCGCAAGTGGTTTCGGCCGGGTGGGGTAGGCAGGATATGTGCATGATCGTCACGACTTAACCGATGAGCAGTGGGTGCTGCTGGAGCCGTTGCTGCCCGATCAGCGGCGGCGTCGGGCTCGCCCGTGGAAGGACCATCGGACGGTGGTGAACGGTGTGCTGTGGCGGACCCGGACGGGGTCGCCGTGGCGGGATCTGCCGGCGTCCTACGGCCGGTGGAAGACCGTCTACAACCGGCATCGGCGCTGGTCTGCCGATGGGACGTGGGCGCGGGTGCTCAGTGGGCTGCAGCGCGGCTGCGACGCTGGCGAGGAGACGTGGGTGGTGGCGGTGGACTCCACCGTGGTGCGCGCCCATCACCATGCGGCGGGGGCGCGTCGCGAACCGCCGGGCGACGTGCCGGCGGCGGTGCTGGCCGTCGCGCTGGCCGACGCTGTGTCGACCGACGCCTCGCCGGCACCGCCGGGCGCGTCGGGGTCGGCGGGCGTCAGGGGGGGCTGGGTCGAATGACACGAATTCCCAGCCTGGGAGGGGCAAACCCGGTGATCGGGAGGCTCTGGGCCGCTCCCGCGGCGGGCTGAGCACCAAGATCCACCTGCTCGCCGATTCCCGCTGCCGGCCGCTGAGCATCGTGACCACCGCCGGGCAGCGCCACGACTCGCTGGCCTTCGACCTGGTCCTGGACCGGCTCCGCGTGCAGCGCCAGGGACGGGGCCGGCCGCGTCGCCGTCCCGATGCTGTGCTGGCCGACAAGGCCTACTCGTCCAAGGCGATCCGTTCGGGTCTGCGGGCGCGGGGGATCCGGGCGACCATCCCGCTCAAAACCGACCAGCAGGCCGGGCGACGAGGCCGCAAAGCCAGGGGCCGACTGCCCGCCTTCGACCCGGTGGCCTACCGCGACCGCAACGCCGTCGAACGCGCCATCAACAAGCTCCGCGGCACCCGAGCGGTCGCCACCCGCTACGACAAACGAGACTTCGTCTACCGCGGCACCATCACCCTCGCCGCCATCAAGATCTGGCTCCGCGACCCCGTCACCATCGACTTC
>CALOBR010000008.1:0-30295 GCA_942491665.1 Jiangellales bacterium | reverse complement strand
AGCACGTGCCTGATCCGTTGTTGGGCCACCCCGAGTCCTTCCAGTGCCGCCTCAGCCGCAGCCAGGTCGGCGCCGGCCTGGGTCATAAGTTCGACATCGACCAGTGCCCGGATCCCGACCAGCATAGATCGCTCGAGCACAAGGCCCTGGTCCTCGGCTTCGGCAAGTCCCGCGCGCGCGGCGTCCGCGGCCTCAGCAGGCCGGGCGAGGGCCCGAAGTGCCCTGGCACGAACGAACTGACACAAGGGGGTGAGAACGGAGCCGCTGTCGCGGGCCCGTACGCCGGCCTCGTCGAGCAGATCCAGCGCAGCGGATGCTCGGCCTGCCTCGACTGCATTCTCAGCTTGTGCGATGGCTGCGGAGTATGCGACGTCGGGCTGCCCCGCAGCGAGCAGTTCCAGCCGGAGACTCTCCAGTATCTCGTCTGCCTCGTCATGGCGCTCGTCGATCGTGAGGCAGCGGGCCAGAAGCACCTCTGTGAAACCCGCGTCGGCACTTAGTCCTGTCGACCGAAGCGTTCGCGACGCGCTCGTGAGGATCGGCCTCGCCTCCTCAACCCGGCCTTGGTTGACAAGGATCTCCGCCAGGTTTCCGCGCGAGATGGCAGCCCCGGCGACGTCACCGATCCGGTCGGCAATGGTCGCCGCCTGTTCGTACCGCTGCTCGGCGGTCGTCCAGTCGCCCGAGAAGTAGGCAATGGCGCCGAGGTTGCTCAACGTCGTGGACTGACGATCAAGATCGTTCCGCCGCTCGTAGATGGTGAGCGCCCTTTGCAGATGGCTCCCGTCGGCTGGTAGTCCCATGGAGGCCAGGGCCGTCTCGAGGGCGACTGACGCCAGGGCCAACGCTTCGTCGGAGCCGCTGACCTCCGCCAGCTGGATCGCCTGCTCGGCCTCCCGGTGGGCCTCGACGAAGCGATCCTGAAACGTCAGGAGGTACGCACGAGTCGCCACTATCTCCGCTTGCAGACGACGCCCTTTGTCACCCCCAGCCTGGAGGGCGATCTTGGACGCAGCAGTCAGCTCGCGGTACGCGATGGGGAACCGTTGCGCGCGCTCCTGAGCCCGGGCGCGCTTGGCCAGCAGCCGTGCTTGTGTCGCGTGGTCGGACAGCGAGGCGCGGGCCGCTCCGCGGTAGGCCTTGATGGCTTCGGTGTACCGGCCCATGGGCAGCAGGACGTCGCCGAGGGACTCCCACACGGCGGCCAACTCACCGTGCGGGAGATCCGCGATTCGGTCGGACGCCGCGAGGGCACGCTGGTACTGCACTGCCGCGTCGGAGTTCGCGTAGGCATCTCTGGCTTGCTCCGCCGCCATCCTTGCCCAGCGCCACGTGGCGTCGTAGTCGCCGCCCATCCAGAAGTGCAGGGCCAGGTTGTCGGCGTACTCCTCAAGCCGTCCTTTGCCACGTCGCACGGTGGACTGCGCAGCCAGCAGGTGGAACGCGCGACGGCGCGCGAACGGCAGGCTGTCGTAGGCGGCGTCACGAAGCAGTGCGTGTCGGAACCGCAGCCGGCCCCGCCCGTCCGGTTCGAGTACGTCGGCGAGCTCCTTCTGCGTGGCGTCGTCCAGGCCCACCTCCTCGTCGCCGAAGAGGTCCCTGAGGACGGTGACGCGAAACGACCGGCCGAGAACCGACGCTCGGCGTGCCACACGTCGGGCCAGCGGTGACAGCGCGTCGATCTGAGCCGCGACCATGGCCTCGAGCGAGGACGGAAGGGCCTCGATGCTTCCGTGCTCGCGGAGGTTCGACAGTGTCTCCTCGATGTAGAGGGGGTTGCCCGCCACCCGAGACACGACGGCGTCGACGTCATCCGGCCTCAACGGTGCGGCCGCTGTGCCATCCATGACGAGCGACCGCACCGCCTCGTAGGACAGGGGGCCCAGCTCGATCGCCCGGGCCGATGCGGGTCGATAGCCGCCGTCCTCGTCCCGCCGGGTCGACAGCAGCAGCCACGGGTGAGAGCCAGCCTCACGCTCCAGCCTGCTGAGCAGCGCGGCTGTCGCCTCGTCGGCGTAGTGCGCGTCATCGATGGCCAGGATGAGCGCATTTCCGCCCAGCACCTCCAGCAGCCGCACAAGAGCATCGGCCGTACGTTGGGGCCGGTACTGCGGGTTGAGGTCACGGGTCGATTGCGTCTCGTCGACCTGAATCGACAGGACGTCTCCGATGAGCGGCAGCCACGGTGCCAGATCGGGAACGAAGAGCGGGACGGTCTCGCTCAGCCATACCGACAGCTCACCACCGCCCGAGTGGTCGAGGCCGAGCAGATGTCGGAGCGGGTCTCGCAGGGGCCGGTAGGGGGTGGCGGCCCCGTACGGCTCGGCGCGTGCGCGCACCGAGGGCACGGTGTCGCGGGCAGACAGCGCCTCGCGCATCAGTCGGGTCTTGCCGATGCCTGTCTCACCGACCAGAGTGATGACGCTGCCGGTGCCCTTCTTGAGGTCGTCGATCGCACTGAGGATCTTGGCAAGCTCATCGTCGCGTCCGAGGAGGGGCAACGACCCCAGGCCGCGAGGTGGGCGTGTGCCGGTCTCCTCGTCGACCTGGTAGGCGTTGACCGGCCGGCTCTTGCCCTTGACCATGAAGGGCTCGACCGGCTCGGTGGCGAACAGGGTCTGGGCATTGTCCAGCGTGGCCGGGGTGGCGAGCACGGTGCCGGGATCCGCCCTGGCCATCACGCGGGCGGCGAGGTTGACCGTGTCGCCCATGACGGTGACGGTGGCCCGCTCGAACGAGCCGATGGCGCCGGCGAAGACGTGGCCGCGGTTCAGCCCGGCCCGCACCGCCAATGGCCACTTCTGGGCGAGGCTGTCCGTGACGATCCGGCGGGAGGCGCGCAGCAGGCGTCCCTGGTCGTCCTCGGCTGTGGTCGGGAACCCGGCGACCAGGATCACCTTGCCGCCGTCCTCGGCCAGGTCGGTCGCCAGGAAGGTGACGCCTTCGGTGTCGGCGCAGTCCTGGGCCGCGCAGACGAGGGTGTGCAGGGCGTCGGCGGTGGCCTGGTGACCCTGATCCTCCAGCAGGGTGTCGATGCCGGTGAACCGCACGAACGACACCCCGACGGTGCGGTGCTCCGACTCCGGATCACCAGCCGACAGCACTGCCCGCAAGGCGGTGGGAACGAACCGGGACACGTCGACGTCGCCCAGGGCGCGCAGGCCGGCCTGCCCGGGGTCGGAGTGTGCGCGACGCCAGCGCAGCAGATAGCCCGGACCGAGCGGGTCACCCACCGCACCAGCCGGCAGCGCCGCCGCTGTCTGCGGGCCGATGAGGATCTGCCCCGCTGACGCGGCGGCCTCCATCGACGCCACCGCCGTCGTCGCCGGCCCCACGATCACCAGCTCGCGGTGCGAGGCGCCGACCAAGAACAAGTCGACCCCGCCGGAGTGCACCCCGACCGACATCCGCAGCCGCAGCCGCCCGGCCGGGCCCGGGGTCTTCGCGGTCGCCGCCAGCGCTGAACGCATCTCCACCGTCGCGCACGCTGCCTGCACGGCATGGTCCGGACCGGTGAACAGCAGGAACAACGCGTCCCCACCGAACTTCAACAACGACCCGCCCCGCGCGGCCGCCAACCCCAGCATCGTCCCGAACACGCTGTTCAGAACATCCGTGAGCTGCTCAGCGCCCACCTTCCCACGCTGCGCCAACCGCTCCGAGAGCGCCGTGAACCCGGATACGTCCACGAACACCAACGTGCCATCCACCCCGCGATGCAGGCCGACCGACTCATCCCCACCGCCAGGCCAGCGCAACGCCGCCCCCGGCACGAACCGACCCAGACCCGCCACAGACATACTTTGGCCTATCTGGACCTTCCCGGCAGCGCGATGCGCCGAGATCGGTGACCGACGACGAGCAACGGCAGACCGGGTGCGTCCGGCCTATCCGGAGCGCGTCGGACGACTAGGGTTCGCTGACTGTGACCGCACCCGACGACTCGACGGCGACGATCGCCGACGCGATCAGCGCGTCCCCGGAACGGTTCCCGAGCAAGTCACTATCCCCCGACGACTACTTGGTCAGAGCTGGGGAGACCGGGCGCGAGGCCTACTGGGTCAGCTCAGGGCGCCTCGAGGTGGTGGCTTCTGACGGGTCGATGCTCGGCCAGATCGGGCCTGCCCAGCTGGTGGGGGAGTACGTGGCCCTCGTAGGGGGTGAACGGACTGCCAGCATTCGGGCTGCGGAGCCGTCGCTGGTGCGCGTCGTGGACGCCGCGGCGCTGGAGGCGCTTCTCGCCGCAGACCCCAAGCTGGCAGATGCGGTGAGGGCTGATTCGGCTCGACGGATCCAGGACACCCGCATGAGAGAGGTCCTCGTCACGATGCTCGGCGATGAGGCCACGATCGTTGTCGACGAGTTCGTCGCACGCGGAAGCAGACGTCGCCTTGAGGCTGGGGACGTCCTGTTCGCGGCGGGAGAGCCGGCTCACTCGGCACACGTCGTGGTGAGCGGACGCCTTCGAGAGGTCTCGGTGAGTGACCCAGCCCGATCCACGGGTTACGTGGCTGCAGGCTCGATCGTGGGCGAAGAGGGACTGGCGGGCGGGCACCGACAGGTCACGATCGAGGCGGTTCGCGACTCGGTCGTGCTGGAGGTCAGTGCCAAGGACTTCAGCGAGATTCTTGTCGAGCACCCGCGCGAGGTCGCTCCCATCGCCCTCGGCCTGGCCGCCGGGGTCCGGCCACCCCGTCGCCTGCTGGACCGCACGGTGGCTGTCGCTGTCACCGCCGACGTCAACCCGAGGCAGGTGATCAGCCGGATCACCGACAGGATGACCGAGATCGGCCCGACGCAGCATCTGTGGAGCGCGCGGGTCGACTCGATCCTGGACCGACCGGGCATTGCGCAGGCCATGGACGGCGGCCCCGGCGAGATTCGACTGCTGGACTACCTGGCGCGGGTGGAGAACGACACCTGCTACCTGGTACTCGAGCCGGACGTGACCATGACTGCCTGGTCGCTGCGGGCACTGCGACAGGCCGACGTTCTCGCCGTGGTCGCCAGCGCGTCCCCCGGCCCGGAGGAACAGGCGCGCATCGACGAGCTGATGAGCCACGCCGGCCCGCGCACACTGCGGGTGCTCGTGCTGATGCAGGTACCGGATGCGGACCGTCCCCGCGGTACCAGCGAGGTGATCAGCCGCTTCAACGCCGACCACGTGCTGCATGCCCGAGCCGGCTCGGTGCCGGACGTGGCCCGAGTCGCCCGCACCCTGGCGGGCCGTCCCGTCGGGCTGGTGCTTGGTGGCGGGGGAGCGCGGGGATTCGCCTGCCTCGGGGTCTACCGGGCCATGACCGCCCTTGGGATTCCCGTCGATGCGGTCGGCGCCACGTCCATCGGGGCACCGCTCGGTGCCGGCATCGCGCTGGGTCTGGCGCCTGACGAGCTGACGGCGGAGTCTGAGCGGTTGTTCCACAACATTCTGGACTACACGCTTCCCCTCGTGTCGCTGCTGAAGGGCGAACGGGCCGCTGACGCGATCCGAGCACGGTTCGACGGCTGGGAGATCGAGGACCTCTGGCTTCCGTATTTCTGCATGTCCACCAATCTGACCCAGGGACGGGCGCAGATCCATCGCAGTGGCGACGTCCCGACAGCGTTGCGGGCGTCGGTGGCGATCCCGGGTGCGTTCCCCCCGGTGCCCTTCGGTGACGACCTGCTCGTCGACGGCGGCGTCACGAACAACCTTCCGGTCGACGTGATGCGTCGCCTCTACCCCACAGCCGAGATCCTCGCGGTGCAGGTTGCGCCCGCCAAAGGACCCAAGGCCAAAGCCGAGTACGGCCTCTCGGTGTCGGGTTGGCAGGCCATGAAGTCGAAGGTAGGACGTGGCCCCCGGTACCCAGGGCTCATCGCCGTGCTGATGCGTTCGATGATCACTGGCTCGTTGGACCAGCAAGAAGCCGCCATCGACAGCGGCGCGGCCGACCTTCTTCTCGACATCGACATGCGAGGCGTCGGGCTTCTGGACTTCGAGCGCGTCGACGAGGTCGCCAGCCTGGGGTACGAGGCAGCCATGCCGATGCTCGAGACCTGGCTCACGCAACGCCGCGAGGCGGGAAAGGATGTGCCCGGTGTGGCTCCTCACCGTTCGTGACCTGAGCTTTCGAGCCGTCCGCTTCGGCGTCGTCACCCTCGGGGTGGCGCTGGTGCTGACCCTGCTCTACCTGATGACCGGGCTTATCGAGCAGTTCAACAAGGAGCCCTTTCTCACGACCGACCAGCTCGGGGCGACCCACTGGGTCATCCCGGAGGGGGTGTCGGGGCCTTACACGTCGTCGTCGGCGTTGAGCGCTGAGCAGGTGGCCGCGATCGATCCCGCCGGTGAGTCGGCCGAGGTGGTCGTGGCGCGAGGCACGCTGACCGTTGGCGAGGAAGCCTCGGAGGCAATCGTGATCGCTGCGCCACCCGACGGTCTTGGGGTGCCCGAACCCACGCAGGGGGTGCGACCGCAGGCGGCCGGCGAGGTGCTGCTCGACGTCAGCTCGGGCGCCGCCGTCGGCGACGAGGTGCAGATCAGCGACGACGCCTACAGCGTCGTCGGTCTGAGCAGCGACACCACTGTGCTGGCCGGGCTGGTCGGGACGTTCGTGAGCCTCGAGGACGCCCGTGACACCGTCTTCGGGGGCGTGCCGGTGACGAGCGCGGTGTTGCTCGATGCCGAGCCGTTGTCGGTGCCAGAACAGACGCAGGTGATCGCAACCAGGGATGCCGCGCAGGACGCGTTGGGTCCGCTGGAGAGCGCCGTCGCCTCGATCGACCTCATCAGGGTTCTGCTCTGGGTCGTCGCCGCCATCATCATCGGCGCGGTCATCTATCTCTCGGCGCTGGAGCGCAGCCGCGATTTCGCCGTCCTCAAGGCGATGGGCGCCCGCAACCGGCAGCTGTCGGGCAGCCTGGCGCTGCAGGCGGTGCTCGTCGCGTTGTCAGGTGCGGCACTGGCCACGCTCTTCCAGCTCGTGCTGGTGCCCGTGTTCCCGCTGACGGTGCGCGTCCCGGCATCGGCGTACTGGACGATCCCGCTGGTGGCGGTGGTCGTGGCGCTGGTTGCCGGCTGGGCAGGCATGCGGCGGGTCTCGAAGGCAGACCCGGCGAGCGCGTTCGGAGGTGGCGCATGAGCGGGGTTCAGGTACGTGACCTGGCGGTGGAGTACCGCCGCGACGGCTACAGCGTTCGGCCGTTCGAGGGCCTCTCGATGAACGCCGCCCCCGGCGAGCTGGCCGTGCTGCTCGGTCCGTCCGGGTCGGGCAAGACGACGTTGCTGTCGTGCCTCGGTGGCATCCTCACCCCGGCCGACGGCACGGTCACCGTGGACGGCGCCGAGGTGACGGCCATGACGGCGGCGCAGCTGGAGACGTACCGGCGCGACTCGGTGGGCTTCGTCTTCCAGGCGTTCAACCTGATTCCCTCGTTGAGCGCGCAGGAGAACGTCGCCGTGCCCTTGATGCTGGCCGGCACGTCACGCTCCACGGCCATGCAGCAGGCCGCCGAGGTGCTCGACCGGGTGGGGCTGGGCGACCGGCTGTCCAACCGCCCGGGACAGCTCTCCGGTGGGCAGCAGCAACGGGTGGCCGTCGCGCGTGGGCTGGCGCACGACCCGGTGGTGCTGCTGGCCGACGAGCCGACCGCCAACCTCGACTACGTGCAGGCCGAGGGAGTGATCCGGCTGCTGCGTGAGCTTCGCGACGACGGGCGCGTCATCATCGTGTCCACCCACGACGCACGACTGGTGCCCATCAGCGACCAGGTGATCACCATGGGGCCGGAGGTCACGTCGGCGGAGGGCCCGCCGCAGACAGTGCACTACGCGCCAGGCGAGCTCATCTTCGCCCAGGGCGACCACGCCGACCTCGTGTACGTGATCGAGGCCGGGACCGTCGAGATCTTCCGGCCCGACCCCGACGCCGGGAGCGAGACACGGCTCGCCGTCCTGCCGGCCGGCCAGTACTTCGGCGAGCTCGGCCCGTTGCTCGGGTTCCCGCGCTCGGCCAGCGCCCGCGCGGACGGGGAGGTCACGCTGCGGGCCTACGGGCCGCGAGAGTTTCGCCAGTCGGTTCTCGACGACGCCTGAGGCCGGCCGTGGCGGGTGCGGCTGCCGCTCAGGCGACGCGGTGAGTCGCGCCGAGCATGGGCACCAGGCGTGCCTGCCCGCACCGAGCGCAGATCAGCTCGTCCTCGGCCGGGTCGTGGTGCAGCGTGAAGAAGTCGCCGTCATCGCCGCACACGACGCACCCCAGCACGCGCAGCTCGTCGTGGTCCATGCGCTGACGGTGCCACGAACGTGCGACCGATCCACGGCGGGCACGCCGCGTGCGGCCAAGTCGTGGCACTGCGGGCTTGCGGGCGGCATGATCGGGCCATGCAGACGGTGTGGAAGGGCACGATCTCGTTCGGCCTGGTCTCCATCCCGGTCAAGCTCGTGAGCGCCACCCAGGAGAAGGACATCTCGTTCCGCCAGGTGCGTGTCAGCGACGGGTCGCGTGTGCGCTACCGGCGGGTCGCGGAGTCCGACGGTGAAGAGGTTGCCTACTCGGACATCGCCAAGGGCTACGAGCTGCCCGACGGCGGGATGGTCGTGCTCACCGACGACGACATGGCCTCGCTCCCCGTCGCGAGCAGCAAGGCCGTCGACGTGCTGCAGTTCGTGGACGCCGGCGAGATCGACCCGGCGGCCTACGCCCGGGCCTACTACGCCATGCCCACCGGCGACGCGAAGCCGTACGTGCTGCTGCGCGACGCGCTGGCGTCCAGCGATCGGGTGGCCGTGGTGAAGATGGCCATGCGCAGCCGCGAGCGCCTCGCCATCCTGCGGCCGGCCGGGGACGCGCTGGTGGTTCAGACGATGCTGTGGCCCGACGAGGTGCGCAGCCCTGAGCTGCCCGCAGAGGTCGCCGATGTCGAGCCGCGACAGCAGGAGATGGCGATGGCGGCCTCGTTCATCGAGGCGCTGAGTGGGGAGTGGGCCCCGCAGGACTACACCGACGAGTACCGAGAGGCCATCGAAGAGCTCGTGGCGTCCAAGGTTGAGGGACGCGAGATCGTGATGCCACCGGTGGCCGACGGGGACGAGGCCGAGGTGGTCGACCTCATGGACGCCCTGCGCCAGAGCGTCGACGCGGCGAACAAGCGCCGCGAGAAGAGCGCCTGAGCGCTCAGAACAGCCGTGTCAGCGTGCGCGGGCCGACGGTGCGGGCGCCCAGGGCTTCGACGCGCTGACGCAGCTCCCGGTCGGCGGTCACCACCGTGACATGCCTCCCCGCAGTGCTCGTGTGCCGCGCTGCCTCGACCACCGCGTCGTCGCCGGAACGGGGCGCTCGCTCGACCCGTACGTGCGGCGAGTCGCCGGCGGCGCTCGCCTCGCCCTCCAGCACGACTGTCCAGTGCGGCCACGCTCGCGTCCTGCCTGCCACAGCGGGCAGAAGCCCGGCGTCGGGGTCCTGCGCCGGTGTCGATAGGCCTCGCACAGCGAGGTCTGAGACGCCGTCGAGCAGGCGCTGGGCGGCACCGACCCGATCGTTCCACCAGCCGTCCGGGGTCGAGCCGACCACGTTGGCCGCGTCGACCACGACCACCTCGCGTCGGTGCAGCAACGGTTGCACCGACGGCCAGGCCGCGGCGAACCCGGAGTGCAGCGGCAGCCGGGTCACCTCGCCCAACCGCACCCAGCGCAGCTCTTCGCTCTCGGCGTCAAGGCGCTGCGGGGTGATCGGACCCACGGCATCGGCCACGACCGTCGTGTAGGCCCACGTGCCGTGGTCGACTGCCCACGCGTGGCGGGGTCGGATCGACTGCTCGCCCACCGCGGCCTCCTCGGCGGCCTCGCGCAGCGCTCCCTGCAGAGGGGTCTCGCCGACGTCGAGAGCGCCGCCGGGCACGGCCCAGGTGCCGCCCTCGTGGCTCCATGCTGCGCGATGCTGCAGCAGCAGCTCGTCGCCGCGCTGCACCAGCAGGCCGGCTGCCCCGAACCGGCCCCAGTGCCGCCGTCCGCACGCGCACTGCATGAACCCGTCCCCGGATCGGCGCGAGCGTCCCAGCACGTCTCTCACCGTGCCACGAGTTGACGTCGTCGTCTTGGTGACGCAGCGTCATCCGGCATGAGTCCACGCACACCGACCGCTGCGGTGATCGGAGCCGGCGGAGTCGGGCTGGCCGCGGTGAAGAACCTCGTTGCTGCCGGCTTCGACGTCACCGGCTTCGACATCGCCGACGAGGTGGGGGGCAACTGGTACATCGACGGCCCGACCAGCCGCGTCTACGAGAGCACGCACACCATCTCCACCAAGCCGTTCACGCAGTACCCCGACTTCCCGATGCCCGACCACTGGCCCGACTACCCGCACCAGCGCCAGGTGGGGGAGTACCTGCGGCGCTATGCCGACCACTTCGACGTGCGAGCACGCATCGAGATGCGCTCAACGGTCACCCGGGTCGAGCCGGTCGACGCCGCAGACCCGCGTACGAGCTGGGACGTGACCGTGGTGGGTCCTGCCGGAACCAAGACTCGCCGCGTCGACACCGTGGTGGTCGCCAACGGGCACAACTGGCGGCCGAAGGTGCCCGAGATCCCGGGGGAGTTCGACGGCCAGGTCATGCACTCGGGCCAGTACAAGAGCGCGGAGGTGCTGCGCGGCAAGCGAGTACTGGTCGTCGGTGCCGGCAACACCGGGTGTGACATCGCCGTCGAGGCGGCCCAGCAGGCCACGAGCGTGATGCACTCGACGCGGCGTGGCTACTGGTACGCCCCGAAGTACGCCTTCGGCAAGCCCTCGGACCAGGTCAACGACCTCATCAGCGGGCTGCGCACCCCGATGTGGCTCAAACAACGGCTGATGCACGCCACGATCCGGCTCACGGTTGGTGATCACGCCAAGCTGGGTCTGCCTCGTCCCGACCACACGATCCTTCAGACCCACCCCATCGCCAACAGCCTGCTGCCGTACTACGTCGGGCAGGGCGACATCACCCCGGTCCCCGACCTGGTGCGCTTCGATGGGAGATACGTCGAGCTGGCCGACGGTGCCCGTGTGGAGGTCGACCTGGTCGTGCTCGCTACCGGGTACCTGCTCGACTTCGCGTTTGTGGCCGACGACGTGCTCGACATCGTCGACGGTCGACCGCAGCTAGCGTTGAACATGGTGCCGAGCCGGTTCGACACCCTGGCGGTGATGGGCCTCTACCAGCCGGACTCGGGTGTGTTCGCCATCGCCCACTGGCAGGCTGTGCTCATGGTCGAGATCTTCGACGCGGCGACGAGGTCGCGCGGGGAGTCCGAGCGAGTCCGTCGCGACGTGCTGGAGAGGCTGCAGGGAACGACGAGCAGACACCGCTCTGTCTCCGGGGGCGTGACGTTCGCTCGCTCGACCCGCCACGACTACGAGGTGAGTCACCAGGACTACCTACGGGCGATCGACCGCACCATCGCCGCCGTACGTCGCGCTCGGCGGGCGGCGGCATGAGCCGGCGGCGTCACGCCGGAGCGATGCGCGTGCGAGAGTGGGCGTTCCCGGCGCGGCCGGTCGAGCGGGAGCTGCTCGCGATCGAGCCGGCCGAGCCCGACGACCGTCCGCCGCTGCTGTTCGTCCACGGGCTCGGGCACGCGGCGTGGTGCTGGGCAGACTCGTGGATGCCGCGCGCGGCCGAGTCCGGCTGGTCGGCGTACGCGGTCAGCCTGCGTGCCCACGGGGGCAGCGGTGGCCGGGACCAACGCCATCGCATCCGGCTGTCGGAGTATGAGCACGACCTGCTGCAGACCGCCGTCTCCCTGCCCCGCCCGCCGGTGGTGGTCGCCCACTCGCTCGGGTGCGTCGTCGCGTCCCGGGTGGCAGAGCGCTACCCGTTCGCGGCGATCGTGCTGCTCACGCCGGTGGGGGTCACGCATGGGCTCGACCTGCTCGCCCACACCGCTCGGCGGGCGCCGGTGCACGTGGCCCGCATGACGGCAGGCCTGCCGGTGCGGCTGAGGGCTGTCGACCTCTTCCATCACCTCGATGCGTCGACTGCGGGTGGCTACGTCGACCGGCTGGACGACGAGCCACCGCTCGTCCAGCTGCAGATCGTCGCGCGCCGTCCTCCCGCGGCTCCGGTCGGCTCACCACCGGTACTGGTCTACAGAGCTGGGGACGACATGCTGGTGCCGCCCAGCGGTGTCGAGCGCACGGCGCGCTTCTTCGACGTGACGGCACGGTGGTTGCCCGACATCGGCCACGACGTCATGCTGGACGAGGGCAACGAGCAGGCTCTCGACGCGGTGCTGAGCGACCTCAGCGTGGCGCTGGGCGTCGCTCCTCTGTGGTCGGCAAGGGCTCGTCCGACCTAGCAGCAGCGTGCGCCTTCTCGTCGCGGTAGCCGGACCGGGCGAACGCAACCCAGAACGCGACCGCTGCGGCGGCGAACAGCCACCACTGCCACGCGTACGACAGGTGGCGCCACGCCGAGACCCCCACGGGACTCGCGGCCGCCTCGGCCACGGGCACCTGCTCCGGCGCCACTGAGGCACTCGGCTCCTCGCCGGTGAGCACGAGCAGCATCTGGCGGGCCGTCGCCGGTGGGTAGGGGTAGGTGCGGAACAGCGCAACAGACGTCAGAGCGGCCACCTCGTCCGGCGCGAGCGAGTCAGGCCGTACGGGGGCGGCGTCGGCGTCACTCTCCAGCGCCTGAACCGACCCGGTGACGTCCACACCACCAGTGGGCGGGTCGACGGCCGGGTCGAAGCGATCGGCCACCCAACCCCGCAGCACAGGGGTGACGCTCTGGTCGTCGCTGACCAGCGGAGTGACGACGTACCAGCCCGTGCGTCCGTCCAGCTCACGCCCGGGCAGCAGCAGGGTCGCAGACGGGTCGTAGCGCCCCGACACGCTGACCGGTCGGCTGACCGCGTCCACGTCGAGTCCCCGGCCTGCCGGAGCCACCTCGTCGATCGGCGCCGTCGGGGCGTCCTCGGCCAGGTTCGCCGCCGCTACCCGGTCGCGCTCCTCCTGCTCGGCGTAGGCGCGCATCTGCCACGAGCCGAGAACCAGGGTGCCGGCGATCGCCGCGATGGTGGCCACGTGCAGTGCCAGCCAGCGCGGTGTGAGCAGAAACCGGAGCACGCCACCAGGGTAGGACCCTGGCGCTGGGGCGACTCGTCGGCCAGACTGCCAATAGATCGACGAACATGAGGAGATGACGTGTCCGAGACTTCTGCCAACCCGCCCGCCAGCACGCCCGAGGCGCACCCCACGTCGGGCACCTTCGACTCGCTGAACCCCGCGACGGGCGAGGTGATCGGCACCTTCCCGGTGCACGGCCCCGACGACATGGCCGCGGCGCTCGACGCGGCGCGCATCGCCCAGCAGTGGTGGTGGGACCTCGGCTGGGACGAGCGCAAGCGTCGCCTGCTCGACTGGCGTTCCTACATCCGCACCCACATGGACGAGCTCGCCGACCTCGTGCACCGGGAGACCGGCAAGCCGGTGTGGGACGCGCAGTCCGTTGATGTCATCGCGACCGTCATGCACCTGGACTGGGCCGCCAAGCACGCCGAGAAGACGCTGGCTCCTCAACGCGTGTCACCGGGCATCCTCGCCCATCTGCGTGCCGAGATCTCCTACGAGCCGCATGGTGTGGTCGGTGTCATCGGCCCGTGGAACTACCCCCTGTTCACCCCGATGGGCTCGATCAGCTACGCGTTGGCCGCCGGTAACGCCGTCATCTTCAAGCCCAGCGAGTACACCCCTGCCACTGGGGTGTGGCTCGCTGAGTCGTTCCGCCACGTCGTACCTGAGCAGCCGGTTCTGCAGACGCTTACCGGGTGGGGGCCGACCGGTCAGGCGCTCGTCGAGTCCGGCGTCGACAAGGTGTCGTTCACCGGCTCGGCGAAGATCGCCAAGACCATCGGGGTCATGTGCGGCGAGCGGCTGCTGCCCTACAGCCCGGAAGCCGGCGGCAAGGACGCCGTCGTCGTCGACTACGACGCCGACCTCACCCGTGCCGTGCGCGGGGCACTATGGGGCGCCGTCATGAACAGCGGCCAGAGCTGTGCGGGAGTGGAGCGGGTGTTCGTCCACCAGGACGTCTACGAGGAGTTCATGGACCGCCTCGTGATCTCGGCGCGTGAGCTGCGTTCGGGTGCCGGCCCGGCCGCCCACTACGGGCCGATCACCCGTCCTGCCCAGTACGACCTGGTCAGGAGCCACTTCGACGCGGCGGTCGCAGCGGGAGCCGACGTGCGTGTCGGCGGCGAGACGTCGTTCCGGCGGCCATTCATCGACCCGGTGGTGCTGACGAACGCCCCGGACGACTCGGTGATCATGAAGGACGAGACGTTTGGTCCGCTCATGGTCGTGGAGAAGGTTCGCGACGCCGACCAGGCGATCGCCAGCTCCAATGCCCACGACTACGGCTTGGGTGCGGCGGTCTACTCGCGCAAGAACGGCCCGACGATCGCCCGCCGCCTGCGAACCGGAATGGTGTCGATCAACTCGGTTCTGGTGCAGGGAGCCGTTCCAAGCCTGCCATGGGGTGGCCTGGGCCACTCCGGCTACGGGCGCATCCACGGCAAAGAGGGGCTGCGCTCGTTCGGGCGCTCGAAGTCGGTCGTCCAACCACTGTTCGGCCTGCCTTCGTTCGCCGACATCTACTCCTTCGAGGTGCACGAGGCGACCAGGCAGACGTTCCGCTGGGTCACGAAGATGCTCTTCACCTGACCGCGCCCCTTCCTCCAACACTCGCGCACCCGCTCGCTCGAGCCCAAACGATCACGTGAACGTGATCGTTTGGGGGTTTCCAAGGTCGATGTGCCTTGGAAACCCCCAAACTCCCGGTGAGGGCAGTCGGTCCGGGCGCCGCGTTCGTCCTGGGGTGCCGCGGGGGCCTGGACGCCGGGGGGCCTGGACGCCGTGTGGGGCCTGGACGCCCGACCTGACTTGACGCTAGTGTCAGGTTCGTGCCCAGGCTGACGACCCGAGTCAACCCTTCGAGCGACGAGTTTCGCACCGCCCGCGACGCGAACCTGACCCTGCTCGCCGACGTGCAGGCCGTCATGGACGACGTCCGTGCCGGGGGCAGCGAGCGCGCCGTCACCCGTCACCGCGAGCGCGGCAAGCTGATGGTGCGCGACCGCATCGACCTGCTGCTCGACCGCGGGTCGCCGCTTCTCGAGATCGCTCCGCTGGCCGGCTGGGGCAGTGACGACCCGGTGGGTGGTGGCGTCGTCACCGGTATCGGCCAGGTCGCCGGAACGTGGTGCGTGGTCTCGGGCAACGACCCCACCGTCAAGGGCGGAGCCCAGTCGCCGACGAGCGTCCGCAAGGTTCTCCGTGCCATGGAGGTGGCCCGGGAGAACCGCCTGCCGTTGGTCAACCTCACCGAGACGGCGGGCGCCGACCTACCCAAGCAGGCCGACGTCTTCACACCCGGGGGAGCGGTCTTCCGAGAGTTGACGCAGATGTCAGCCGCCGGCATCCCGACCGTCACCATGGTGTTCGGCAGCAGCACCGCCGGCGGGGCGTACATGCCTGGACTCTCCGACCACACCGTGCTCCAGCGCGGTAGCGCAAAGGTGTTTCTCGGCGGCCCGCCGCTGGTCAAGATGGCCATCAACGAAGACGCCGACGAAGAAGAGCTCGGGGGTGCTGAGATGCACGCCCGCCGATCCGGGCTCGCCGACCACCTCGCGGTCGACGAACGCGACGCTCTGCGGCTCGGCCGCCAGATCGTCCGGCGCCTGAACTACCCCCAGCTCACCCCGCCCCGCATGCACGCGGCACCCCCCGCCTACGACGCGGACGAGCTTCTTGGTGTCGCGCCGGCCGACCTGTCGGTGCCTTACGACGTGCGCGAGGTGATCGCCCGCGTCGTCGACGGCAGCGAGCTCGACGAGGTCAAGCCCCTCTACGGCGACCGGCTGGTGACCGGATGGGCGAGCATCGCGGGCCAGCCGGTGGGCATCCTGGCCAACAACGGCATCCTGTTCAGCGAGGAGTCGCAGAAGGGCGCCCAGTTCATCCAGCTGGCCAACCGCGCGAACACCCCGCTGCTCTTCCTGCAGAACATCACCGGCTTCATGGTCGGCACCCGCTACGAGCAGGGCGGCATCATCAAGCACGGCTCGATGTTGGTGAACGCGGTCGCCAACTCCACCGTCCCGCACCTCACCACCATGCTCGGCGCGTCCTACGGCGCGGGCAACTACGGCATGTCCGGACGGGCCTACCGGCCCCGGCTGCTGTTCACCTGGCCCCAGCACCGCCTTGCGGTCATGGGCGGCAAGCAGCTCGCGGGCGTCGTGTCGATGGTCTCGCGCAACAAGGCCGAGGCCGCCGGGCAGCCCTACGACGACGACAACGACGCAGCGCTGCGGGCAGCGATCGAGGGCCAGATCGACAGTCAGTCCACCGCCCTCTTCGCCACCGGGCGCCTGTGGGACGACGGCATCATCGACCCCCGCGACACGCGCACCGTGCTGGCGCAGTCGTTGGCGGCTGTGACGACGACACCGATCACAGGGGCCGACACCTTCGGCCTCTTCCGGATGTGAGGCAGCGTGACCGACCAGACCACCCGCATCCGCCGGCTTCTCGTCGCGAACCGCGGCGAGATCGCCCGACGCATCCTCGCCGCCGCGCGCGGCCTCGGCATCGAGACCGTCGGCATCTTCAGCGACGCCGACGCCGCCGCGGTGTACGTGGGCGAGTGTGACCAGGCCGTCCGTCTGCCGGGCACGGCCGCGGCCGACACCTATCTCGACGTCGCAGCCGTCATCGCGGCCGCCGAGCGCACCGGCGCCGACGCGATCCACCCCGGCTACGGGTTTCTGGCCGAGAACGCCGACGCCGCCCAGGCGGTGATCGATGCCGGACTCGTCTGGGTCGGCCCGAGCCCGTCGGCCATGACGGCGATGGCCAGCAAGCTCTCGGCGAAGGAGATCGTCTCGGCGGCGGGCGTGCCCGTGCTGCCCAGCACTCGCCTCGTCGGCGATGACGAGCAGGCCTGGGCCAAGGCCGGGGCCGACGTCGGCTACCCGCTGCTGGTCAAGGCGTCCGCCGGCGGCGGCGGACGTGGCATGCGCGTCGTCGCCGCGCCGGACGCACTCGCCGACGCGGTGCGTGGAGCCCGCCGCGAGGCGCTGGCCGCCTTCGGAGACGACACCATCTACCTCGAGCGCTACGTCGCACGCGGACGCCACGTCGAGGTGCAAGTCGTCGCCGACGCCCGTGGGACGGTGCTGCACGCCTTCGAGCGAGAGTGCTCGCTGCAGCGGCGCCACCAGAAGATCCTCGAGGAATCGCCCTCGCCGGGCACCAACCCCGCCGTCCTCACTCACATGCTGGACGCGGCCGTCGCCGCGGCACGCGCCGTCGGCTACACCAGCCTCGGCACCGTGGAGTTCTTGCTCGAGGACGCCGACCCGCTCGCCGCCCCCGGTAGCGACCCCGACGCCTCGTTCTACTTTCTCGAGATGAACACCCGGCTGCAGGTGGAGCACCCGGTCACCGAGCTGATCACCGGCCTCGACCTGGTGCAGACCCAGCTGCTCATCGCTGGCGGTGAGCAGCTCGCGGTCGACCAGGACGACGTCGAGCGCAGCGGCCACGCCGTCGAGGTGCGCCTGGTCGCCGAAGACCCGGCGGCCGGCTGGGTGCCCTCGTCCGGCACGCTCGTCCGCTTCGAGCCGCCGGACGTCCCCGGCGTGCGTTGGGACTCCGGCGTCGTGTCCGGCTCGGCCGTCCCGCCCTACTACGACAGCCTGATCGCCAAGATCATCGCGCACGCTCCGACCCGGGACGAAGCCCTCGACCGCATGCGCGCCGCCCTGCGCGGGCTGCGCGTGCACGGCATCGCCACCAACCGGCAGGCGCTGCTGACCCTGGTGGACGACCCGGACGTGCGGGCCGGGCGCACCACGATCGACCTGCTCGAGGCGCGGGCCGCCGGCCTCGTCCCCGACCTGCCCCTCGATGTGGCCGAGCGGCACGCGATCGCCGCTGCGCTGGGCGTGCATGCCGATGCCGACACCAGCCGACCAACGGTCGGCTACGCGCCAGCAGGGTGGCGCTCCATGGCCGACGCGATCGACACGGTCGCGCTCACCAGCGGCGGCGCCGAGCACACCGTCACCCTGCGCACCGATCGAGCCGGCGCGACCACGGCCAGCGTCGACGGGGGCGAGGGTCGCGAGGTGCTCGTCGCCGGCTGGGACGGCGAGTGGCTCGACCACGAGGTCGACGGCGTCCGCCGCCGCGCCGGCGTGCTGCTCGCACCCGCCCGCGACGACGCCGACCGAACGGTGGCAGTGTTCAGCGAAGGGCACGCGACCTCGTGGGTCGAGCCGGCCCGGCTGCCGGCCGGTGACCGGGCCGAGGCAGCACGCGGGCCGTCGTCGCCCGTCCCGGGCACGATCGTGGCGGTGCACGTCTCTGCTGGCGACAGCGTCGCCACCGGCGACGCCCTCGTCGTGCTCGAGGCCATGAAGATGGAGCACCGCATCACCGCCGACACCGCGGCCACGGTGGTCGAGGTCGCCGTCGCCGTCGGGGACGCCGTCGACGCGCACGAGGTGCTCGTGGTGCTCGAACCAGTGACCGACGACCAGGAGGCCTGACGTGGCTGACCGCCCCACCGAGACCACGACGCCGTCCGACCCGCGCGAGCCGCGTGCCGTGCGGATCGCCAACTGCTCCGGCTTCTTCGGCGACCGCGTCTCGGCTGCCCGCGAGCAGGTGGACGGCGGACCGATCGACGTCCTGACCGGCGACTGGCTCGCCGAGCTGACCATGCTGATCCTGGTGCGTCAGCGCCTCAAGCGCGGGCCGGGGTCGGGCTACGCCCGCACGTTTCTCACCCAGATGCGCGACGTGCTCGGCACGTGCCTCGACCGAGGCATCCGGGTCGTGTCCAACGCGGGCGGCCTCGACCCGCAGGGGTGCGCCGACGCCCTGCGCGAGATCGCCGACGAGCTCGGCCTGAGCCCGAGAATCGCGGTCGTCACCGGCGACGACCTCACGACTCGTCCTGAGCTGATCACCGAGGCAGTCAACCTCTCGACCGGCGAGAAGCTTGCCGACCTCGGGCTCGTCCCGGTCACCGCGAACGCCTACCTCGGCGCATTCGGCATCGCGGCGGCACTGGAGGCCGGCGCGGACGTCGTCATCACCGGTCGGGTCACTGACGCCGCGCTCGCCGTCGGACCCGCAGCCTGGTGGCACGGGTGGACCCCCGACGACCTCGACCCGCTTGCCGGCGCCGTCGTCGCCGCGCACGTCATCGAGTGCGGCGCGCAGGCCACGGGCGGCAACTACGCGTTCTTCACCGAGATCGGCGACATGACGCACCTCGGGTTCCCGATCGCCGAGATCGACGCCGCCGGCTCGTCCGCCATCACCAAGCACCCCGGCACCGGGGGAGCAGTGAGCGTCGGCACGGTCACCGCCCAGCTGCTCTACGAGGTCGATTCCCCGGCCTACCTCGGTCCGGACGTGGTGGCCAGGTTCGACACCATCCGGCTCAGCGACGCCGGTCCCGACCGGGTGCGCATCCACCCGGTGGCCGGCGACCCGCCGCCGGACACGCTCAAGGTGGCGCTCACCACTCTCGGGGGCTTTCGCAACACCGTGGGTGTGGTGATCACCGGCCTGGACGCCGACGCCAAGGCCGACCTCGTGCAACGCCAGCTCGCCCCGCTGCTGGCCATGTTCGCGCACGCCCAGGCCGACCGGGTGCCGTTCGGCCCCGAGCGCGTCGAGCTGCGCATCACCGCCGTGGACCCCGACCAGGCCAAGGTCGGTCGGGCCTTCAGCAATGCCGTGATCGAGCTGACCCTGGCGTCCTACGCCGGGTTCTACCCGACTGCGCCGCCGGCCGACGCCCGTCCGTACAGCATCTACTGGCCCACGACGGTGCCCGCCGGCGAGGTCGAGCAGGTGGTGAGCCTCGACGGCACCGAGATCACGCGGGTGCCGGCCCTCTCGCCGCTGGCCCGCCCTGCGGCCGCCTGGCCGACATCCGCGGACTCACCCGGCGACTCGGGGGCGACCAACGTCGGCTCGACCACGAAGGCGCCGCTCGGGCTCATCGCTGGCGCTCGGTCGGGCGACAAGGGCGGCGACGCCAACATCGGCCTCTGGGTGCGCACCGACGAGGCCGTCGGATGGCTGCTCGACCTGGTGACTCCGGAGCGGGTGCGCACATGGATCCCCGAGGCGGCCGACAAGCATGTCGACGTCTACCCCCTGCCCAACCTGCGTGCCGTCAACATCGTCGTCCGCGGCCACCTCGGACGCGGCGTCGCCGACGGCGTCGGGCTCGACCCGCAGGCCAAGGGGCTCGGCGAGTGGGTGCGGGCCCAAGAAGTCGACGTGCCCACCAGCCTGCTCGTCCAAGGAACGCCGTGACGAGCACCACCACCCCCCTCACCGATCGTGGACGGCGAACGCGCGACGCGCTCGTCTCGTCGGCACGCAGAGTCTTCGAGAGTCGCGGGTACGCGGCCACTCGCATCCAGGACGTCGCCGCCGACGCCGGCGTGAGCCACGGCACCGTCTACACGTGGTTCCCCGGCAAGGACGAGCTGCTGCGCGAGGTCACCCACGCCATCGTCGGCGAGGTGGTGGCCGCCGCGCGTGAGCGCCCCCGCGACAGCATCACCGCCGACCCGTACGAGCGCCTCTCGGCGGCCACCCGACGCTTTCTTGTCGGGTACCAGCGCAACGCACGCATGCTGGCCGTGGTCGAGGAAGCCGCCTCGGCCGACCCTGAGTGGCTCGCGGTGCTCGACGAGCTGCGCGAGATCTATGTCGCCCGTACCCGCCGCACCCTTCTTCGCCTGCAGACCGAGGGATTCGTCGCCGCCGACGTCGACCCCGACGTCGCAGCGCCAGCCCTCACGGGCATGGTCGAGACGTTCGCCCGTCGCCGCACCGGTCGAGCCGGCGACCCCACCAGCCATGATGCCGATGTCGAGCAGCTCACCCGGCTGTGGGCGCGCGCCGTCGGCATGCCTGTCCCCATGAGCCCTGATCACCCCGTCACGTAGGAGGCCCACCATGCAGCTGACCCAGGAGCACGACGACTTTCGTCGCGTCGTCGCCGAGGTTGTGGAGAAGGAGATCAACCCCTTCGTCGACGAGTGGGAGCGAGCGGGCACGTTCCCGGCGCACGAGCTGTTCCCCAAGCTCGGCCAGGTCGGCATCTTCGGCATCGAGTACGACCCGCAGTACGGGGGCCTCGGCCTTGATCATTCCTACACGCTCGTCATGGCCGAGGCACTCGGCCAGGTGTCGTGCGCGGGCATCCCGATGGCGATCATGGTGCAGGCCGCCATGGCCACCCCGGCGCTGGCCAAGCACGGCAGCCACGAGCTCAAGGAGAAGTACCTGGCGCCCGTCATCGCCGGTGAGCAGGTCTGCTCGGTGGCTGTCTCGGAGCCCGACGCGGGCTCCGACGTCGCCGGCATCCGCACCAAGGCCGTCCGTGACGGCGACGAGTGGGTGATCAACGGCAGCAAGCTCTACATCACCAACGGCACGCAGGCCGACTGGATCTGCCTGCTCGCGCGCACCGAGGAGGGCTCGACCGGGTTCGCGGGAATGAGCATGATCATCGTCCCGACCGACACGCCCGGCTTCTCGGTCAGCCGTAAGCTCGAGAAGCTGGGCAACTGGTCGTCCGACACCGCCGAGCTGTCGTTCGACGACGTGCGCGTGCCTCTTGCCAACACGGTTGGTGAGCCAGGACGCGGCTTTCAGATGCAGATGGAGCAGTTTCAGATCGAGCGCCTCGTCGGCAGCTACAGCGCCACGGCGGGTGCCGAGATCGCGCTGCGCCGCACCATCGAGTACCTGCAGGTGCGTCAGGCGTTCGGCAAGCCTCTGCTGGCCAACCAGCACCTCAAGTACCGCCTGGCCGAGCTGCTTGCCGACGTCGACGTGCTGCGCGAGTACAACCACACGGCCGCCGCGCGCATCGTCGCGGGCCAGGACGCGACCCGCATGGCGACCATCAGCAAGCTCAAGGCGGGTCGGCTCACCCGCGAGGTCGCCGACACCTGCCTGCAGTTCCACGGCGGCATGGGCTACATGGAAGAGACGTGGACGTCGCGCTACTTCCGCGACGCACGCCTTCTCTCGATCGGCGGAGGTGCCGACGAAGTGATGCTGCGCATCCTCACCGTGCTGGAGGGGATGGGCAAGTGAGCGACCAGCGCCAGGCCGGCGCCTCCGGTCCCGTTGGGTACGAGGCCGCCGACGGGGTCGCCACGATCACCCTGAACGCGCCCGAGGCGCGCAACGTCCTCACTGGGGAGTCGTTGGCGGCGCTCAACCGGGCCCTGGACGACGCGGCCCTCGACGCCGATGTGCGCGTCGTCGTGCTGGCGGCCACCGGGCGCGCCTTCTGCGCCGGGGCCGACCTGCGCGGCACCGGGACAGCGGCGGCTGACTTCACCGCCCGCTACACCGGCGCGCTTGCCCGCCTGCTCGACCACCCCAAGCCGACGATCGCGCGGGTGCATGGCCACGTCGCCGGCGGGGGCAACGGCCTGGTGGCCGGCGCCGACCTGTCCGTGGCGGTGGCCGACGCCAAGTTCGCCTTCAGCGAGGTGCGCGTCGGGGCGGTGCCGGCCATCGTCTCGGTCGTGGCGCTGCAGCGGATGCCGCGCGCGCAGGCCATCGAGCTGTTTCTCACCGGGGAGCGGGTATCGGCGCAGCGCGCGGCGGACGCCGGCCTGCTCACCCGTGTCGTCGCAGACGAGCCCGCACTGGACGAGACGGTGGCCACCTGGGTGGGCCAGCTCCGCCTCGGCGGGCCGGAGGCGATGCGGGGGACCAAGGAGGTGCTGCGCCGCGTCCCGGCCATGGAGCGCGGCGAGGCCTTCGCCTGGACCGAGCAGGTGTCGGCCGCCGCCTTCTCCTCGTCCGAGGCAGCCGAGGGCATGGCCGCGTTCGTGCAGCGTCGTCCTCCCGCCTGGGCCCCGTCCTCCTGACCGCGTCGGCAGCGACCGGCGGCGTGCCGGGGCGCGACCTCAGGCGATGACCACGATGGACTGGTGGTTCTCCACCGCCAGGCGGCCGTCGGGCGTCCACAGCCTCCGCGTCTCCGTCGTGAACCCGCTCTCGGTTCCAGCCATGCTCGCCTCGTAGACCAAGGGCTCGGTGCCCGGGATCGTCGACGGGTCCACGAGCACGTGGGCCGCGTACGTCACCGTGGCGAGCGGACGGATCGACGGGAGGACGGTCAGAACCGTGGGCCACCAGGCGTCGATGACGGCAACGAGATGCTGGACGTCCCAGGCACCCTGGTCGGCGAGGCGGACGTGGCCGAGGCATCGCGCCTGCTCGCCCTGCAACGGCAGGCCCTGCACGGGGCGCAGCTCGAGGTGCTGCAAGAAGGTCGGCATGCCGGGCACACCGGACGTCAGCACCGGCACGTCGGTCCAGGCCGGGATGCTGGGCGGCTGCGCCGTCGGCCACGAGCGCGCGTGAGCAATGAGATCGGGCACACGGGGGCGTCCGGTCAGCACGACGGCGTGCGCACAGACGCCGCCAGCACCGTCCGCCACGCTCACCGTCCAGGTCGACAGGCCCGAGCCGACCCGCAGCGGCGCCACCCGCACGGTTGCCGTGCCCACCGCAAGCGGCGCGGGCAGGTGCAGGCTCAGCGTGCGCGGGCGCCGTCGGTCGAGGGTCGCGAAGGCCCGCGCTGGCGCGGGGCGGCGCTGTGCCATAGTGCTTCGGCAGGCAGGGCTGGTCACGTCGCTGGAGGGTCGTCGTCATGAGAACGCGCATCACCGAGCTGTTCGGCATCGAGCACCCGATCATCCAGGGAGGCATGCACTACGTCGGCTTCGCCGAGCTGGCGGCCGCGGTCTCCGACGCCGGCGGGCTGGGCATCATCACCGGGCTCACCCAGAAGACCCCGGACGACCTGGCTGCCGAGATCGCCAAGTGCCGTGCGCTCACCGACAAGCCGTTCGGCGTCAACCTGACGTTCCTGCCGACGGTCACCTCACCGGACTACCCCGGCTACCTGCGCGCCATCGTCGAGGGCGGCGTGCGCATCGTGGAGACGGCCGGTCGCAACCCCGAGCCCTTCATGCCCGCTCTCAAGGCCGCCGGCATCACCGTCATCCACAAGTGCACCTCGGTGCGGCACGCGCTGAAGGCCGAGGCCATCGGCTGCGACGCCGTGTCGGTCGACGGCTTCGAGTGCGGGGGGCACCCGGGTGAAGACGACATCCCGAACATGATCCTGCTTCCTCGGGCGGCCGAGGAGCTCTCCATCCCGTTCGTCGCCTCGGGCGGCATGGCCGACGGGCGGTCGCTGGTGGCCGCGCTGGCGCTCGGCGCGGACGGCATGAACATGGGTACCCGGTTCATCGCCACGGCCGAGGCTCCGGTGCACGACCGGGTCAAGCAGGCGCTGGTCGACGCGAGCGAGCTCGACACGCGACTGGTGATGCGCCCGCTGCGCAACACCGAACGGGTGATGGCCAACGCTGCCGTCGACAGGCTGCTGGAGAAGGAGCGAGAGCTCGGCGAGAACTTGCGCTTCGAAGACATCATCGAGCAGGTGGCCGGTGTGTACCCGCGCATCATGATGGAGGGCGACATGGACGCCGGTGCCTGGTCGTGCGGCATGGTGGCGGGCCTGATCAACGACGTCCCGACCTGCCGGGCGCTGATCGACCGCATCATGGACGAGGCCGAGACGATCATCAGCGCTCGGCTGGCCGGCATGCTGGGGGCACCGGTCACCCTCTGAGACGGCCGCCTCCGCGACCGGCGACCGGCGGCAAGGCGCCGCCGATCGACTAGGGACGGTCGTCCCTGGCCGAGACTGCGGGGGCACCGGCAGGATGACCCCGTGGACGTCACTCAGACCCTGCTGCCCGGCGTGGGCATCCGCTACGAGATCGTGCTGGCCAGCGGCGAACGCGTGGGGCTCGTCGCCCATCGGGACGGCACGTTCGACCTGGTCGCCTACTCCGCGTCGGACCCCGACGCGTGCACCGGGCTGTTGTCGCTGAACCAGAACGAGGCCGACACGCTCGCTGAGCTCATGGGGGCCCCGCGCATAGCCGAGCGGTTCGCCGACCTGTCCAAGGAGATCCCCGGCCTGGTGGCCGCGCAGATCGCGATCCCGCAAGACTCCCTCTACGCCGGGCACACCCTCGGTGACACCCGGGCTCGCACGCTCACCGGGGCGTCTGTCGTCGCGGTCGTGCGCGGGGAGACGATCATCGCCAGCCCCGGTCCAGAGACTCCCCTCAACGCCGGCGACGTTCTCGTCGTGATCGGCACCGAGGCCGGCATATCCGGCGTCCGACGGATCGTGGGGGCCTGAGGACGACGGATGAAGGCAGAGCCGGAGCTGCTCGTCGAGCTGGGGGTCATGCTCCTTGCTCTCGGCGCGCTGGGCGCTGTGGCCTGGAAGGCCGGGCTGTCGGCGGTCCCGCTCTTCCTCGTCGCCGGTCTCGTCGTCGGCAAGGGCGGGCTGGTGGAGGCCGAGACAGCCGCCCCGTTCCTCGAGGTGTCCGCGAGCATCGGGGTTGTCCTGCTGCTCCTGGCGCTCGGGCTGGAGTTCTCGGCAGCCGAGTTCACGTCCGCGCTCAAGCGGCATGCCCCTAGTGGGGTGGTCGATCTTGCCCTCAACGCGACTCCTGGGCTGCTCGCCGGGCTGCTGCTCGGCCTGCCGTGGCAGGCTGCCCTCGCGCTTGGCGGCGTGACCTGGATCTCGTCGTCGGGCATCGTCTCGCGCACCCTTGCCGACCTCGGCCGCCTTGCGTTCCGCGAGTCGCCGTCCGTGCTGTCGATCCTCGTGCTCGAAGACATCGCCATGGCCGCCTATCTGCCGATTCTGGGCGTGCTGCTGACCGGTGCCGGCTTGCTGGCCGGCCTCACCGGTGGCGCCCTGGCGGTCGCCGTCGTCTTCGGCTTCTTGATCGTGGCGCGCCGCGCCGAGCCGTGGCTCGGCAGGTTGCTGACCCACGACGACGACGAGCAGGTGCTGTTCCGTGTGCTGGGGCTCACCTTCATCGTGGCCGGCGTCGCGGAGTACCTGAACGTGTCGTCAGCCGTCGGGGCCTTCTTGGTCGGGCTGGCGATCCCGGAGGGCACGGCGCGACGCGCCCGCGCGGTGCTCGCGCCGCTGAAGAACCTCTTCGGGGCGGCCTTCTTCTTCTACTTCGCCTACGAGACGGTGCCCGCCGACATCGTGCCGGTGCTGCCCGCGGCCCTGGCCCTGGCCGTGGTCACTGCCCTGACGAAGGTGGGCACCGGCTGGTACGCCGCCGGACGCGACGGCGTAGGCCGCAAGGGACGCTTGCGGGCCGGGACGGCGCTGATCGCCCGCGGCGAGTTCTCCATCGTCATCGCAGGGCTCGCCATCAGTGCTGGGTACATCGAGATCGGGCCGATCGCGACGGCCTACGTGCTTCTCGTGGCCGTGTCCGGGCCCGTCATCACCCGTGTGGTCGGCCACACCCGCGACCCGTCCCCGCCCGTCACGCCGCAGGCACCGGCCGAGCCAGCTCCTCGATGACCACGCGCAGCACCCGCGGGTCGGTGCCCATGCCCAGGTGCGAGCTCTCGACCCGGATGTTGCGCGCGCCGGGCACCACGCACGAGCGCCAGTCGATCACCCCGTCCGACGGGGTGTAGACCGACACGAGCTCGACCTGCGCCGGCATGGGGCGGTGCACGGCCTGCATGTACGGGCACGGGCACTGCGGACGCAGGCACGCCGGGTCGGGCAGCGGCGAGCGCACCCGGTGCGAGGCGTAGATGGCTGTGATGAGCGGCGAGGGGATCTCGTAGAAGGCGAACTCGTCGTTGAGCGGGCCACCAAGGTTGAGCGCACGACTCACGAGGTCGGGACGCCGCGCACCCAGGCCTCGGGCGAGCATGCCGCCGCGGCTCTGGCCCACCACCTGGATGCGACCGCCGCTGCGCTCGGCCTCGCGCTCGGCGACGACAGCCAGCGCATCCACCGACCGGTCGGAGCAGTCGATGTTGCTGATGATCCCGCTGCGCACGGTCCGGTACCCGCACCTGCGCAGCACCGCGTGCATCGGGACAAGGGTGGGGTCGCCGAAGCCGAACCCGGGCACCAGCAGCACCGTCTCGTCCTGCCCGCGGGGCAGGTCAGGGTCGTGCAGCAGGTCCGACGCCAGCAGCGCGCCCACCTCCAGTGGCAGCCGGGTCTCCGACAGCCCGCGCGCCGCCCACCCGGGTAGCCGACGCATCCACCCCGGCAGGCCGGACGGCGCCCAGTGCAGGTCGGGTCGGTGGACTCCGCGCCAGTCGTTCACGGCGACACTGTGCCTGACCCCGGCGCCGCCACGAGTCGGCGCAGCGCCAGGCGCGCCAGCGGGGCGTAGCCCGCCACGATCGGCAGCGGTCCAGTGATGCGCACCCAGGCCGTCGACCCCGTCGTTGCGTCTCGGGGGTTGACCCCATGCGCCATGACCAGGTCGACCACCCCGACGCGTACCCGCCACGACCAGCGGCGGGTGGCAGCGTCGAGCTCGGTGACGACGAACGCCACCTTGACCCCGGCTGGCCCGTGCACCGTCCCGCTCGTGCCTGCCGACACGGTCTCGTCCAACGGCGCACCGCCCACGGAGCGGATCTGCGGGGACCAGCCCGACCAGTGTCGGGGTGTGACGTAGCGCAGCCAGACGTCATCGGGGTCGGCTGGGCCCGTCGCGTGTGCCGTGAGCGTCGTGGTCAACGGCCGAGGCGGCAGGCGCACGGCAGGCACGTCAGACGGGCGTGGCACAGCCCTACTTGCCGCGCCCGCGCAGCGTGTAGAAGGCCGCGACCAGCAGCGACGACAGAAACACGGGGAACAGACTCAGGATGGGCACCCCGATGAACGGCAGAACGATGAACAGCACCCAGATGATGGCTGTCGCGACGCCGCTGACCACGAGCGCTCGCAAGACGGCGGGCGGCAGCCCTTCCCGCTCGCCCGCGGCCCTGGCTGGGACGTCGGCCTTGGCTTGCGGGGCAGGTTCGCTGCTGCGTCGCTTGGCCACCGACGTGCCGGTGGGGTCGTCGCCGCCCAGCACGTCATCGGCCTGGGCGGTGAGAGCGTCCATCTCGCGGAGCAGACGCTCGATGTCGTCGTTCGAGCCAGCCATACCTTCGATGGTGCCACGCGTGGCCCGCGGCTGCCCGCCCGTACGCTGTGCGCGTGAAGTCCTTCGACGACCTCTGGGTCGAGCTGGCGGCGAAGGTGGCCGCCGACGACCCCGCCTCGGGCACCGTTGCCGCCGTGCGCGCGGGCGTGCACGAGGTCGGCAAGAAGGTGGTCGAGGAGGCTGCCGAGGCCTGGATGGCCGCGGAGCACGAGTCGCCCGACCGGGCCGCGGAGGAGATCTCCCAGCTGCTCTACCACCTGCAGGTGCTGATGCTGGCGCGGGGCCTGACGCTCGACGACGTGTACGCCCATCTCTGACACCGCCTCCCACCCGACGACGACTCCCGAGAACCCGGTGACCTGATGACCGACGCTGTCGCGACCACGCCCGTCCCCGGCGGGCTTGGCTCCGAGCCCGTTGTGCTGCGGGTGGCGGTGCCGAACAAGGGCTCGCTGAGCGAGCCTGCCGCCGTGATGCTGCGCGAGGCCGGGTACCGCCAGCGCAACGACCACCGTGAGCTGGTGCTGCAGGACCCCGAGAACGGAGTCGAGTTCTTCTACCTGCGTCCTCGTGACATCGCCACGTACGTGGGGGCCGGCACCCTCGACCTCGGAATCACCGGACGCGACCTGCTGCTCGACTCCGGCGCGGCCGCCGAGGAGCTGTTGCCTCTCGGTTTCGCCGGGGCCTCGTTCCGCTTCGCCACCCGCCCCGGCACCGCCGTGGACGAGGCCGGCATGGCCGGGTTGCGCATCGCGACGTCCTACCCCGGGCTGGTGGGCGCCCACCTGGCGGCCAGGGACGTGCAGGCACAGGTGATCCGCCTCGACGGGGCCGTCGAGACTGCCGTCCGGCTCGGCGTCGCCGACGTGATCGCCGACGTCGTCTCCACCGGCACGACGTTGCGCCAGGCTGGGCTCGAGGTGGTCGGTGAGCCGATCCTGCACTCCGAGGCTGTGCTCATCCGGCGCACGGACGGCGACCCCATGCCCGGCCTGGAAGTGTTCTTGCGGCGGCTGCACGGCGTCCTCGTGGCTCGCCGCTACGTGATGATGGACTACGACATCCCCGGTGAGAAGGTGGACGAGGCGTGCCGCCTGACGCCGGGCATCGAGTCGCCGACGGTCTCGCCGCTACAGCGTCCAGGCTGGTTCGCGGTGCGAGCGATGGTGCCGCGCGACCGGGCCCAACGGGTGATGGACGATCTCTACGAGGTAGGCGCGCGCGGGATTCTCGTCACCGACATCCACGCCTGCCGCTTGTAGCGCCCTAGCGTCGCCGATCCTCCACCACGACCAACGTCGACTCCCGGTCGACGTCGCCGCGCGGCGTCCCGTCGATCACCAGGTCAGCCCGGGCGCGTGTGCCGTCGTGCGCGAACAGCCGCTCCTCGCGCGGCCACCACTCCCGCAGGGCCGTCTCCATCGCCGGGCCCTCGCGTTCCAACGTGCGGGCCCGCCGCAGCTCCACGTCCGCCTCGACCCACAGCCGCAGAACGGCGTGATCGGCGAACTGGGCCTGGCCCGCGCCGACGCCTTCGACGACCAGCGCCGGTGCCAGCGGCACCTCGCGCCACTCGTTGTAGGCGCCACGGTGCCAGTCGTAGACCAGGTGCTGGCCCGGCATCCCGTGGCGCAGCGGGGTGAACACCCACGAGTCGAGGTTGCTCGCCATGCCGTCCAAGCCGGTCCAGCCCTCGTAGAGATGGTCGAGGTGCACGACGGGAACCCGGCGCAGCGCTCGGCAGAGCCGCTTGGCGAGGCTGGTCTTGCCACCGCCGCTCGGGCCGTCCACCGTCACCAGGCGCACGACGCCCAGCCGGGGCGCGGAGTCGAGAACCTCGTGAGCCAGGTCGCCGTAGTCGACCAGGGACGGGGCCAGTGTGGCCGGGGCCATGAGCACCTCCGTGTCAGCCGGGCTGTCGTCTCAACCCAAAGGACCTTTTCCAGTGTGGGGCCACTCTGGGGGGTGCCGCATCTCGAAGCGGGTGCACGTGGCGCCCGTGCGCCGAGCGGTCGGTCCTACGCTGATGGCGTGGCTGGCCCGCTGGACGGACTTCTCGTCGTCGACCTCACCCGGGCGCTCGCCGGGCCGCACGCGACGATGACCATGGGCGACCTCGGGGCGCGAGTGATCAAGGTCGAACCCGCGCAGGGTGACGACTCGCGCTGG
>CALOBR010000007.1:0-193483 GCA_942491665.1 Jiangellales bacterium | reverse complement strand
GGGCCGAACTCGTCGACGGCATCCTGCATCGCTGTCGGGTCATCGCCGCAGCCCTCGGTGGTCTGGAAGATGTCACCCACACCGAGACGCCCCGCCCCCACCTCCTCCCGGAACTCGATTCCGCAGAGTTCGACCTCACCTTGCTCCCAGACGAGACGTCCGGACGCTTCGAGCTCGGCCTCGTCGCCGGACTCGGATGTAGGACCGAAGTCGACGATCATGTGCACGGTGTGCACGCCTGGGCCTGCCTCGTCCAGCATGACCTGCCAATCCACGGGCGAACCAACCGAGGGACTGTCATCACCACAACCGGCCACGAACACCAGCGCCGCCAAGCACAACAGACCCAGTCCTCGCCTCATCGTGATCGCCTCCACCCCTTGTCGACCCCCCCCAGCAGCGTCTGCGCTCAGTCGGATTCTTGTACCGTCGCAGGCCTCGGGTAGAGGCTTGGGGCCTGACCGCCAAATCGCCAATGCGCCGAGAAGCCCGCGCCTCGGCATGAGCGAGCGTTGTCGTGCAACCCGAGCGACCAATACGGGCCCCGCATACCGCCGCGAGCGGACGCACGCGTCACGGCGTCGTTTCCGACCAAGTGTGGGGCAGGTCGATAAGCGGTTCGAGTCGACGACGACACCTTGAACGCGCTCCAGCAACTCGCCAGAAGTCTCGGCCGCGGTCAGCGACCGCAGCAGTGCCCTGCAGGGTGCTGGTAGCGGCCTGGCGCTGCTAGGTGGCCTGGCGGGAGCCGAGATCGGCGGCAATGCTGGCGGCCCAGGCGTCGATGTCGTCCCAGTCGCGAAAGTCGCCTTCGGGCAGCAGCGCCTTCCCGGCGGGAAGCGTGCGCATCGCCTTCTCGGGCAACGTCAGGGAGGTCGGGTCAAGCGCTCCGAAGAACACCCGGTGGTCCCGCGGCTGAACCCACGACAGCAGGTCGGGCAGGTCCCCCGGCTCGGCGCTGTCGCGCTTGTCCCGCCCCTGCTCATCAGTCGGGTCCTCACCCAGCGGACCGCTACTGAACAACCAGACCGGCCGCTCGCCTCGCTCCTGCTCCAGCCGGCGAGCCAGCTCAATGGCCTCCTTGCGCCAGTGCCCGATATAGGCCGCGCTGCCGAGCACGAAGGCTTCGTAGCCAGCCAGGTCGGCCACGTCCCCGGCGTCACACACGTCGGGATCGTGTCCCGCACTCGCCAAACCGTCACCGATGCGAGCGGCGATGCCCTCGGTGGCACCATGCTTGGTGGCGTAGGCGATCAGAACGCGCATGAGCGCTCCTTCTGGACGGCACGGCGGTCGTCAGCCATCCTCGCTGCCGTGCACGCGCGATGCCAAGCCCTTCGCGAAAGGCAGTTGGTGCTAGCCACACACGCTCACGCTCATGCGCGCCATGTCAGCCTCCCAGCAGTCGCCCTGGCCAGCCGGGCTTGATCCGAGACCAGTCCTCACCGCCGACCACCAGACCGATGCCACCACGTCCGGTTCGTTCGACGCTGGCCATCCCTGATGCCCGCACCCCGCCTTCGGGGCGGTGCCCGACGTGGAGCAGGCGCACGCCGCAGACGACACCAGGGGACGCCCTGCGGCGCCCGATGCGCCGCCCGAGACAGGACGACCAACAGACCCACTCGACTCACCTCCACAGAAGGACCTCCGCTTGACCGCCCCTCCGCCGACCACGGTCAGCAAGACCACGAGGGCTCACACCGGCGCCGAGGCCCCCTGGCGCATCCACCCACCGGCTGCGAGCGTTGCCGCGCAACCCGAGCGACCGCTACGGGAACCTGACCCGCTTCGCCGCCTGTTGGGCTACTTGCGGCACGACCATGAACGCACGACTCGCGGGAGAGTCGGGCGAGCGTGGCGCCCGACCAGCCGCAGAGGCGGATGCTCCCACGGTCTGCGCCGCTGCGGGGTGGCCCGGTGACTCGTTGCGGCTGCCCGCCAGTTGTCACCAGTGATGTCGCCGAGCCACAAGAGGCAGAGCTTCGGCGTGGGGTGGGCCGTGGGTCGGTGTTCAGCGGGCGTCGGTGTCCCGGTCGAACCTGGCCGCCTTGAACAGGACCTGAAGCGAGTCGCCCCACGACGGGAGGTCGCGCGCGAGCGTGAGCCAGGTGAGCTGGCGGTCGATCTCGTCGACTGGTGGATCAGGAAGTTCCGGTTCGCCACGGCCAGGGCCCACTCGACCCCGTCGGGTTCCAGCACGCCGAGCCGGGACAGGCGGTTCGCGGCCTCGCCCACCTTCATCATGAGCGAGTCGCCGGCCTCCTGAAGCAGAGGGTCGGCCAGATAGACGTCCTTGCCGCGGTGGACGATCTGCTCGACGCGCTCGAGCCAGCCCTGGATGTGGAGCAGCTCTTTGGCAGCCCGGCGGTCCATCACACCGGCACCGCCTCGCGGCGGATGTCGTCATCCAGCCCAGGCTTCAGGCCGCCGTAGGAGACTAGGTCCACCTCGCGGCCCAGCACGTTCTCGAGGAGCTGTCGGAATCGGAGGAAGCCGAACGTCGACGTTCCTTCGGGGACGTCCACCAGAAGGTCGATGTCGGAGTCCGTGGTTGCCTGGTGCCGCGCGAGCGAGCCGAACACGGCGAGCCGGGAGTAGCCGTGCTCAGCCGCCACTGCCCTCAGGATGGGCCCGGCCGCCTCCACAAGCACAGCGGGGTCGACCGCGTCGAACTCGCGCGCGGACTTCAGCTGCTGACTCACCGCCGGCTGGCTGACCCCAAGCGCGTCGGCAATCCGGCGCTGACTCATGCCGGAGGCGACCATGGCACGCAGTGCCAGCAACCGTCGCAGCCGCGCGATCTCCTCCTCTCGCCGGGCGTCACGGTAGGCAGCCATCAGACGCATAAGAGAACCTTATTGGACTCGCGCCGTGGGCGCCACGCTCCTCGGCCGCTCCGCCTCGATCGACACCCGACTCGCGGCATGACCGGTAAACGGTATGCCGTACTCATCGCGGCTGATCCGCGCGGGTGGGGCATGGCTCTCGTCGGTAGTGCGAAGTGGGGTGCCTCGCTCTGTCGACGGGTCGGATGCCGGCTACTTGGTGGTGCGTGGTAGCCGGCCCACCGCGTCGAGAAGGGCTAGGCGTGCCTGGTTGAAGGGTTCGGGGTCGTGTCGGGCCCGGCTGAGGATGACGGCGCCTTCGGCGCCCGCGACGGCCAGGGCGGCGTAGGATGCCGCATCGGCAGCGGGGACGCCGTCGCGAACGAGACAGCCGGTGAGGGCGTCTCGTAGCCGGGTGAAGACCACGTCGGTGGCGGCGCGAAGTCTGTGGTCGGGGTCGTCGGCGGCCAGCGTGACCGCAGCTAACGGGCAGCCCGGCGTGTCCTGGCCGCGGACCAGCAGCCGATCGACCAGGTCGAGCAGCACGGTCATGGCCTCGGCCGGTGGTGCGCCCGCGCACACTTCGTCGACGGCGTCGGCCAGGTGTGTGCCGATGGTGTCGACCACGGCTGCGCCGAGTTCGGCCTTGCCCTCGGGGAAGTGGTGGTAGATCGCCCCGCGGGCAGCGCCGGCCTGCGCAACGACTTCGCGGAACCCGGTGCCGTCGTAGCCGCGGGTGCGGAACAGCTCGGCCGCGGCCGCGACCATCCGGTGCCGGGTGTCGGTCGCCATGGGGCCTCCTTCGCCTGAATCACTTGACTAGGACGATCGTCCTAGTCATTGTTCGAGACTGTACTCGGACGGTCGTCCTACCAGGAGGCAGTGTGTCGCACGTCCCGCCCCAGGTCCACCCGCCGCTCACGAGCGCAGTCACCGCCGGCACCGCCCCCGCCGACGAGGTCGCCGTCGCGGAGGTCACCGTCGAGGAGATCGCCCTCGCCGCCGCGGACGGCTACCCGCTCGCCGCCACCCATGTGCGCGGGTCCGGGGACCGCGGCGCCCTGGTGGTCGCCGGGGCGACCGGGGTCCCGCAGCGCTACTACCGCCGTTTCGCCGAGCACGCCGCGGCTCGGGGCTGGGAGGTGCTCACCTTCGACTACCGCGGCATCGGGCAGTCCGCGCCACCGTCGCTGCGCGGGTTCACCGCCGACATCCGCGACTGGGGGCGCCTGGACCTGCAGGCCGTCGTCGACCACGCCGCCCAGACCCGACCCGAGCGTGCGGTGCGGCTGGTCGGCCACTCCTCCGGCGGTCACTCCTACGGGCTGATGACCAACCCGTCCCCGGTCGGCGCGGCCTACCTGCTGGGCACCGGGTCGGGCTGGCACGGCTGGATGCCCCGCCTCGAACAGCTGCGGGTGCGGCTGTTGTGGAACACCCTCGGCCCCGCGCTGACCCGCGCCACCGGCTACCTGGCCTGGAGCCAGCTCGGCATGGGCGAAGACCTGCCGCTGGAGGTGTACCGGCAGTGGAAGGCCTGGTGCCGCTACCCGCACTACTTCTTCGATGACCCCGCCGACGCCGAGCAGGCCCTGGCCGCCTTCGCCCGGATCACCGCACCCATCACGGCAGCCAACGCCACCGACGACCGATGGACCCCCCCGGCCGCCCGCGACGCCCTGATGATCGGCTACGCCAACGCACCCGTCACCACCATCGACCTGCACCCCACCCGGATCGGCCTACCCCGACTCGGACACATGGGCTACTTCCGCCCCGACGCCCGACCACTCTGGGACAACGTGCTCGACTGGCTCGACCAGCAGCCGGTCGAGTAGTCCGTATGGGCCCGCCCGCTCATCGGTTGGCCATGAGCGAGCGATCGCCCGCAAGTCGATCGACGCATGCGACGGTGCGTCACACGGCCGCGTAGCGTCCCGCTCGCGGCCGTGTCACTTCGGCTCACCCCGTCTCGCACGGCTGGCCGTTTGGCCCTTGTCGACACCTCGGGGACGGCCGACGATGGCCGGCGTCGAGTGGAGGTCGTATGAGTCCGTCCGTATCTGCGCGAGACCTGTCCTACACCTACGGCGACCACCGGGCCGTCGACAGCATCAGCGTCGATGTCGAGTCCGGCGAAATCCTCGGCTTCCTCGGTCCGAATGGCGCCGGGAAGTCAACGACCATCAAGATGCTCACCGGTCAGCTGCGACCGGCCGGCGGCACCATCGAAGTGCTCGGCATGGCGATGCCCGCCCAGCGGAGCGAGATCCAGCAGCGCATCGGCGTGTGCTTCGAGGAGAAGAACCTCTACCTGAGCATGTCGGCCGAGGAGAACCTGCGCTTCTTCGCCAAGCTGTTCGGCCTGTCGGCCTTCGATCCCACACCTCTTCTCGAGCGCGTCGGCCTGGCAGACCGGGCCCACGACCGGGTCAGCAAGTACTCCAAGGGCATGAGGCAGCGCCTCATGATGGCCCGGACCCTCGTCAACAGCCCTGACGTGCTGTTTCTGGATGAGCCCACCGACGGGCTCGACCCTGTGTCGGCTCGTCGTATCCGCGACCTTGTGCGAGCCGAGGCCGCCCGGGGTGCAGCCGTCCTGCTGACCACGCACGACATGATGGAAGCCGACGAGCTCAGTGACCGTGTCGCCTTCATCAACGAAGGCGTGATCCTGGCGCTCGACACCCCCGAACAGCTCAAACTCAGCCACGGCAGCCGGTCGCTGCGCGTGCGCACCCGAGGCTCCAACGGAGGTGTCGGCGAGAAGGTCGTGGCACTCGACGATCCCGACGTCGTCGATGCGATGAGCGCGGCACTCAGCACGGGTGACGTCCTGACGGTCCACAGCGAGGAGGCGACGCTCGAGGACATCTTCGTCCACTTCGCGGGCCGCGGGCTGGACGCATGAATGCCGCCGTCGTCTCCACGATCGTCGGCAAAGATCTCAAGGAGTTTCGAGCCGACCGCTTCTTCCTGCTGATCACCGGACTCTCCATCGTCTTCTATCCGCTTGTCTTCTGGCTGCTACCCAGCACGGTGGACGAGACGCTGCGGGTCGGGGTCGTGCAGCGTGGTCTCGACCCCGTCGTCGCCGCCGTCGCGGAAGGCTCCGACGGCTTGGCCGTCGTCGAGCTGGCTGACCAGGCGTCACTGGAGGAGGCCCTCCTCTCCGGGGAGGGAGACCTCGTCGCCGGGCTTGTCTTCCCCGACGACTTCGTCGCCGAGGCGGCATCCGGGGAGCCGACCCAGGTGAGGGTCCTGGTCACGGCTGACGTGCCACCCGAGGTGCAGACAGCCCTCTCGGCGCTGGGCAGCGAGCTGGCCCTGCTCGCGTTGGGTGAGGCGCCGCCGACCGACCTGCTGGCAGAGCCAGTGGTGCTCGGTGCGGACCGCGTGGGAGACCAGGTCTCACTACGCGAGCAGCTGCGTCCTCTGCTGGCGTTCTTCGTCCTGATGACCGAGACCTTCGCGCTCGCCACTCTGGTGGCAGCCGAGGTCCAGACGCGCACGGTGACGGCGGTCCTGGTGACGCCAGCGACCCGAGCCGACTTCTTGGCCGCGAAGGGGGTCGTCGGCACCGGGGTCGCGTTCACGGAGGCCACCCTGATCATGGCGCTCATCGGCGGGTTCGCTACCGGGGCACCGATCCTCCTCGTGGCTCTGCTGCTCGGAGCGGCACTGGTGACCGGCATCGGCATGGTGGCCGGGTCGTTCGGTCGCGACTTCATGAGCGTGCTCTTCACCTCGATCCTGGTCATGATCCCGCTGATGATCCCGGCCTTCTCGGCGCTGTTCCCCGGCGCCGCCAACGCATGGGTGCAGGTGCTACCCACGTACGGATTCGTCCAGACCGTCGTCGAGGTCACGACAATCGGGGCCGGCTGGGCAGACGTGGCACCTGACCTACTCCTGCTCACAGGATGGACGGTGGCCGCCTTCGCGATCGGCTGGGTCCTGCTCGGTCGACGGGTGGCGACGCTATGAACCTCAAACAGGCTGCTCACGTGCTGGCCAAGGACCTGCGGCTGGGCCCGCGCTCGCCCGTCTTCCTGTGGGTTCTGGCGCTGCCTCTCGTGTTCACTTTCCTGATCAGCGCCGTGTTCGGCGACCTGTTCGCGCCGCCGGCGCGTCTCGCTGTCGTGGACGAAAGCTCGTCACGCATCACCGCGGCGCTGCAGGCGGTCGACGGCATCGAGGTCACCGTGCTCGACGACGCCGATGCGATGAGTGCCGCGGTCGAGGCACACGACTACGACGCCGGGCTGCTTCTGCCGGCAGGGACGGACGAGGCGCTGGCGACGGGGCAGCAGACCGAGCTCGTACTGGTCGTGTCGGGGCAGAGCCTCGCGTCAACACGACTCGTCATCGACGTGACCACGCTGGACGAGCTGCGAGCGGCCTCAGGTGGCAGCCCACCGGTCGAGGTTGTCGTCGCCACGGTGGGCGACCAGAAGTGGGTGCCGGTAGAGGACCGCTTGCTGCCGTTCATCGTCATGTACGCCGTGATCATCGCCGGGCTCTTCCTCCCAGCGTCCTCAATGGTTGAGGAGCGCGAGAAGCGAACCTTGGATGCCCTGCTGATCACCCCGGTACGGATGTCGGAGATCCTGGTGGGCAAGGGTGCGCTAGGTGTGCTGCTGGCAGTCATGATGGGCTGGGTGACGCTGGCACTCAACGACGCCTTCGGGTCCCAGCCATTGGCCATGACGCTGTTCCTGCTGCTGGGCGGGGTGATGATGGCCGAGCTGGGGCTTGTCGTCGGGAGCTGGGCCAAAGACAGCAACACGCTGTTCACCACGGTCAAGGGCGGCGCATTGCTCGTCGTGGCCCCAGTGCTCTTCACGTTGTTCCCCGGTCTGCCGCAGTGGATTGCCCAGCTGTTCCCGACGTACTACTTCCTCCAGCCCATCTACGACATGGCCGTGACCGGCACGACCTTCTCCGAGCACCTCGTCGAGCTGGCCGCGTGTGTCGCCATCTGCCTCGCCCTACTCCCCGCTGTCTCGGCGATGGGTCGTCGCCTCGAGCAGCAGATGGCCGCCACAGTCTGAGCGCACGGCGACGCGTTGACCTGGAGGGTGCCTCCACCCGAGGCGCCGGCGCGGCTCGATCGTGGAAGCCGCCCACGACGCAGCCGTTCGAGTTGTCCCGGGGAGAGTCGAAACGGGATTCCGCATCAGCGGCGCAGAGGACCCCATGATGCTCCGCCTCACCCCGCTGGGGACCGCCGCCCTGCGCCGGGTCACGTTCCCCCCGTGGCCGCGCCGTGACTCTTCGCGCACGGAGCCCAGTGCCGGCGCGCGTCAGGTGACCCACTTCGCCGCCAACGGCGCACCGCGACGAGCTGTCTTGGCTGTCGCCGTGAGTTGCGGCGACTTGGTGGGACGGCTGGGTCGAGCCACATGACGTCAGTGTTGTCGGGACGAGCTACAGGGAACCTCACCGATGCCTGCAGATACGGCTGGCTCACACCGTGCGGGGGACGGCGCCGGTCAGGGTGAGGAGTCGGCACATGAACCGGTGGCCGCCATCAGACGCCGACCCGTACATCAGAGGGCACCCGCCGTCGATCACCGTGACGCCGTGCTCGCGGCCAGACACGACGGCCGACGCCGACACGCTGCCCGGGCCGAAGGAGCGGTGCATCCACACGTCGGTGATGCCCAGGTCAACAGCCTCGCGCATCGTCCCATCGGCCTACGCCGCGCTCGTGGCGATCACCACCGCCTCGACGCCGCCGGGAACGGAACGCAGGTCGGGATAGCAGGGGTCGCCTTCCACGCTCGCAGCGTTCGGGTTGACCGCGGCCACCTTGTACCCCCGCTCACGCAGCCGCTTGTACACCACGTTGCTGCCGTGGTTCGCCGCCTCGCGCGACACCCCCGTCACCGCGATGCGGCGGTGGGCCACGAAGTGAGCGGCGGCGTCGTTCGTCTTCATCTGCGATCCTCCTGGCGGAAGAGTCGACGCGCTCGGTGATCCCGAGCGTCACGAGTCAGGTCGTCCACAGGGACGCGCCCGAGGACTGCGGCATGACAGGCCTCAACCTGCTTGGGGATCTCCATCCCCGGCGTCGGGCTGCCCACGACGACGAACACTCGCGCGGTGCGCACGCACCCATGATTCTCCCCACCTGCACGAGGTTCAGGGCCATGCGGCCCCCTGCGGCGCGATCGCGGCCGCCGCGGCAGGCAGGATCCAGTCACGTCACCAGCACGCTGCACCCCTGCGAGGACGTTCGTCTGGTCGGGTTCGCATCCGACCGGGGGACCTAGCGCACCTTTCGCGACCACGACTCGCCACCCGCGTCACAGCGCTGCCCCGTCGACCTCACTGGCGGCGGCTATGGGCGCGCGCTCGGCGTCAACGCGTCGTGGGGGCGCCACGCTCCCACCAATCGACAGCCGGCTGCCCGCACGCGACGTCCTCGGCGACTTCGGCATCGCCGAGGTTGCCGAACTTCCAGAGTTCCTGAGCCGCCCGTGAGTCTGGACGAGGACCTGATCGTCGTCGAACGTATCCAGCTCGCCGCCACGGGAACGGTCGATTGCTGTGCCCACGTGCTGCAACGAACCGCCAGCTGGGACTCGTGGTGCGCCGCCGCAGCGGCGCGGGCCGCTTGTCGGTCGAGACTTCCCGGCCCTCGGCCGAGGCTAGTCCTGGACCTCGCCGCCGCGCTCTGAGGCAGGAGCGACAACTCCGCGACGGCCGACACATGCCGGTAGCCGAAGGCTGATCTGGTGTCGGGTCGCGCTTGCGGGGCGAGTTGACGTCTGTGCACCGGGGTCAGTGACGTCTGAGCAGTTGGGCCGCCCTGATGACTGCAAGGGGAACAACGACATGTGGAAGCAGCCAGGAGTGTGAGCCCGGGTCGTGCCTGCCCGGACGGATCGCCTCGGAGGTACTGATCCGCACGACGGGCCGACCAGCCAGCTGCTCGCGAAGGTGCTCGTCGGTGACGGTCAGCGGGTTGGTCCCTTCGAAGACCAGCGCGAACCCGCAGTTGCGTGCGACCGCCATCGCCGCCCGCTCCGCCTCGACCGGGTCCAGCACAGGGGCCGCCGCTCCCTGCAGGGTCCGACCGGGCAGACCGAGGGTGACCTGGGGGTCGGCGGTCAGGTTCAGGTACCAGTCGGCGTGGGCGCCGAAACCGGACAGCACATAGACATGCCCGTCGAGGATCGCGTAGTTCAACGGGGTCTCGCGTAGCAGGCCGGAACGCCGGCCCGTTGTCGTCAACGTGAGGAAGTAGCCGATCAGGGGGCTGCCGACCCAGGCACCCGCGATGCGGTGCCGCAGCATCGGCAGCATGACGTGCCGGTTAGCCCACCTGAATGCCCGCAGCATCACATCACGCTCTGGACCGGAGGGTCCCTTGGCGCTGCGCACGGTTGGCCGTGCCGTCATGACTGCAGCGTATCGGCGAGGATCCTCACCCAGCCGCGACCCAGGGTGAGGCCGCTCGTCCACGCTCACCGATGAGACCCGGTCACGTCTCACGCAGCGGGGCAGCTCGTCGTCGCGGGCGCCCGAGCCCAGGGGCTCCTACGTACAACGCGTCACCCAATGAGCGCGCTTCGGTGCTGCGTCCTATCGGCAGCCGCCTGTGGACGCGCTTCGCCGAGGCCGCCCGGCGTAGCCAACCGCGTGCGCCGGGCTGGGTCCCGCCCTGGCTGCTGTGACTAGGAAGGAGGAGTATGCGGGTCAGGTGGTCGGGTTGGGGCCTGGCAGGCAGGACGACGACCCCGCGGAACGGCAACGTCCTCACCACCGGCGCTGGAGGCGATGAGAGCAGGCGCTGAACGCGTGCTTCGAGCAGCGAGGCGCCCGGAACCATCTTGGCTGCAGCCAGGAGGCAGACTTCCCACAGTCACGCTCGCGCCCTTGGCTTCCACCACGCCCGCCGTCCTACGGATCGCCGAGTGCGCTCCGGCTAGGCGGCGGGCAGGCCTCTCTTGCCGGCGGCCGTTGCCTACGCGCGCTGAGACCCTGGCCGGTCCTGCGGCCTAGCGAGCCGCGGGTTGTCGAGGACGGACTCGCCGGCGACGATGACCTCGGTAAGGAGTCGGGTGCGGTCGTCCATGCCGCGGTCCTTGGTACTGGGCCAGTCGGCGATCTCCTGGCGTGCGAAGTCGGCCCAGTCCTCGATGAGGGTGAACAACTCGAGCTGGAACGTGGCGAACAGCACCGAGAGGTGGGTTCGCTGGGGGAAGGGGTGTTGGCCGCGAAGGTAGCCGTTCATGAGATCCAGGACGGAGTCGTGCAGGTCTCGCGTGTCGGTGTCCAGCTGGTCGAGGGCAGCCATCAGGTTGGCGACGGTGCCGTGGTCGGCGAACAGCAAACGCAGGAGGGCTTCGGCCTCTAGCTGCGGCGGCGCGGTCGGCGTCGTGATCCACGCTGAGAGCGCCTGGCGACCTTGGTCGGTGATCATGTAGACGTTGCGAGTGCGCCTGCCGGTCTGCTCGGTGTGGGTCGCGGCGTAGCCGAGCGAGACGAGCTTCTTCGGTTCGCTGTAGAGGAGACGCTCGGACTTGGGCCAGGCGTAGCGCAGGCTTCGGGCGGCCTGCTGGGTGAGGTCGTAGCCGGTCCAGGACCTGAGGCTCAGTAGGGCCAGGACGGCGTAGGAGGTTGTCGTCGGGCGCGGTGGCACCCCTTGACAATACTGCACACTGCAGTACTTTCCTCACACCAACGTCACCTCGAAGGGGCAGTACTGGCGATGACAACCACCAGAGGCACCGAGCGCTCGGCGAGCGCCGCCGAGCCGACGACCCCGATCTCGATCGAGGCTCACATCGCAACGGTGGCGAGGGAGGGTCAGGCCTTCGCCGCCGCGGCGAGGCGCGGCGACTGGGATTCCGCCGTACGTGACTGCCCAGGCTGGGGTCTGCGCGACCTGGTGCGCCATCTGGGCGAGATCCACCTGTGGGCAGCCGCCAACGTCGCGCGACGGCCCGGAGCCACGCTCGATCTCGACGACCGGTCGCTCCTCGCCACCTCGTGGCCCGACCTGGCGGTGTTCTGGCCCGATGACGACCACCTGGTTTCCTGGTACCTATTGACCAACGCCAACTTGGTGGACGTGCTCGAGTCCGCCCCGCAGGAGGTAGCAGCGCAGACGTTCCTCCCTGCACCGTCACCTCTGGCGATGTGGGCGCGGCGACAGGCTCACGAGACGTCGGTCCACCGATACGACGCGGAGAACGCCGCGGGCACGACCACCGGATTCAGTCCCGAGTTCGCATCCGATGGGGTCTCTGAACTGCTCTACGCGTTCTACGAAGACGTCTCCCGCCCAGAGGGCAAGACCTTCCCGCTCGACGGGGACCACACGATCCACGTCCACGCGCGCGACACCAACGACCACTGGTACATGACGTTGGGACGGCGAAGCATCAAGAAGGGCCACGCCAGCGACTCACCAGACCTCACCCTCACTGGCACGGCTTCCGACCTCTACCTGGCGCTGTGGAACCGCGGTGACGACGCGACGATCACCGCCACCGGAGACCAGCACCTCCTGCAGACGTGGCACACCTTCACCGGGGTCCGCTGGTACCTGGACTAGCTCGGCGGCAACACTGCCGTCGACCCCACACCGGGGCACCGATCAGGAACGACCTGTGCTTAGACAGCCCGGGGGTTGGCGACGGCCCGGATGACTGGCATCAGGTTCTCCTGAGGCGCCTCCATCGCCTGAGCCCGCAATCGTTCGAGGAGTTTGTCTTGTACTTGCTCCGTCTGTATGGGCTTGCACTGAAGCGTGTCGGTAGCTCGGGTGATGAGGGCATCGACGGCATCGGCACCGCGCCGCTAGCGCCGTTCTGTCATCGCGGGTCGCCGTTCAGGTCAAGCGATACGACCCCGAAGGGACAAGGCCGATCGGCCATGAAATCGTCGCCCTCTCCAGCGGGACGCACAGACGAAAGGAGCGGAGCGAGCCATTCTCGTCACCCTCGGCAAGTTCTCCGAGCCCGCTCGCAAAGCAGCGACGGCCGCCACGCCCACTGTTGACTGGATCGATGGCGAGCGCCTGACGCAACTGGTTCTCGAGCAGGAAGTAGGCGTGAAGCTGGCCCCAACGGTCAACGAGCGATGGTTCGACCGCTTCGACACGTATCGCTCGGAAGCCGCGAGACGCCAGCGCTGAGAGCCACTGGCCGGGGTGCAACCCGGACGACCATGCTCGGCGGTATCGCCACGGAGGCCCATGGCGTGGCGCGAGCGCTGAGCCAGCGCAGCCACCGTGCGCTCATGGGTGTCGTTCCCATCCCCGTCACGAGTAGTGCCGACGAGATCTCAGAGCGGATCGACCCGCACGCCGAAGCCTATGAGAACGAGCAGCACTTGGGGCTCGTGGCAGCGCTGGGGTCGGCGCGGGCCGCTGGCAGGGCTGCGGACGGACCTGCAGCGAGTTTGGCTGCGCTCGATCAGTTCCTCGCCCGGGAGGTGTTGGTGTCCGCCCACCTCGACGACGGCGACCTCCTCGAAGCCTTGGCGCGTGCCGCGGTGCTCGCCGGGGTGGACGTGCACCTGCTGCACGGCAGCGCTGCCGATGCGCTCGACGACCTCGGACGCGTGGCGGCACGCCTGTACTACGCAGTTCCTGAGCAGACCCTCGCGGCAGCGGAGGCGCCTGCGCAGACATGAGCCGGCGGCTCAGCGGCGTGGCTGGCGACGCCGCCTCCGAGGCCCGCAAGGAGCAGTTCGGGCTGAGGCTGTCGGCCTCGGCGTCGGCTGTGATCGGTGGCGTCGCGGCCGGCCCAACCTCTCGCTACCCCTTCGGCCGCGAGGCCCTCGGCCCGTTGATGGTCGGCGTGCAGGGCCTCGTCCTGCTCGGGACTCTGCTGTACGCCAGTGTCGCCGCCGTTCTGAGGTTCCCCCCGGACCGTAGAGGCATCAGCTATAAGGGGTAGCGATGCCAGAGCACAGGAAGAAGTACGACCGGGAGTTCCGTGAGGGAGCGGTCCGGATCGTCTACGAGACGAAGAAGCCGATCGCGCAGGTCGCCCGTGACCTCGGGGTGAACGAGGGCACGTTGGGCAACTGGGTGGCCCGGGACCGGGAGGCCCGGGCAGGCACCGAGGGTCTGTCCGGCGGTGACGTGGAGGAGCTGAAGCGGCTGCGGGCGGAGGTCGCCGAGCTGCGGATGGAGCGTGATGTTCTCAAGCGATCCGTGGTCCTGTGGGTGAAGGAGGCGACGAAGTGAGCGTGGCGCGCTTCATCGCCGACCAGAGGACCAAGTACCAGGTGCCACTCGTGAGCGTCTGTGCGTTGCTGGGGGTGTCGCTGGCGTGGTTCTACAAGTGGTGGGGCCGCGCGCAGGGCCCGGCGGCGGCCAGCGGCCTGCACACGCCCCGGGATCGTCGTCGCGACACGGTGGACCGGGCCGTGAAGGTCGCGTTCGTCAAGGCTCGTGGGTTGCACGGGTCACCCCGGCTGCTGCATGACCTGCGCGATGACGGCTGGACGGTCAGCGAGAAGACGGTCGCGGACTCGATGCGCCGCCAGGGCCTGGTGGCGCGGCGGATCCGCCGGCGTAACGGGCTGACCCGCCAGGACAAGACGGCCCCGAAGTTCCCGGACCTGCTCCGGCGGAACTTCACCGCTGACACCCCGAACACCAAGTGGGTGGGCGACATCACTGAGGTTCCCACCGCATCGGGGAAGTTGTACTTGGCGACTGTGATCGACTTGTACTCCCGGCGGCTGCTCGGGGCGGCGACCTCGTTGCACCCGGACGCGGAGCTGGCGTGTGCGGCGATCCGCATGGCCGTGACCACCCGCGGCGGGAAGGACGTGATCTGGCGGGAAGAAGTATCTGAGCGGGTCATCTTCCACACCGACAGGGGCTCGACCTACACCGCGGATGCGTTCACCCGCCTATGCCGCCAGCTCGGGGTCCGCCAGTCCATGGGCAGGGTCGGGTCCTGTTTCGACAACGCCGCCGCCGAAGCGCTGTTCTCCTCGCTGGAATGGGAGGTCTTGTCCCGACACGACTTCGACACCACCCGCCAAGCCCAGGCGGTTGTGCTGGACTGGTGCTACGGGTTCTACAACCACAACCGCCGGCACAGCTCGGCGAACATGATGAGCCCGATCAACTACGAGAACGCTGCGGCCCCCAACCGGGAAGCCGCATAGGGAAGCCCTCCACGATTCGGGGGGAACCACATTCTGACGATCAGGTCGGGAGGCAGCGAGGCCGCAGTCGGCTCGGCTCTGCCGTACGCGCTGCTCTCCTTGGCTGTGTCCGTCGGGCTGCTTTCGTCATGCTGCGACTGGGAACCACATCGGAGCTGGTGGGCGCCGAGGCGGCACAGTGGAGGGCGGGCGCGGTGCTGTCCGGCGTACTAGCTGTCGGCTTCGGGCTCGCCGTCGTCCTCACGCGCCTGGACACCGACACGGTCGTGCCCTACATCGACCCGGTGCTCGTGCTCAGCGCCACGGCCATGCTGATCCACGCCGCTGCGGATGATGCGTACATCCTTTCGCGAACTGCTCGAGGCCGCGCCCGATCACAGCGTCACCAAGCCCGTCACCGACGCCCTCGCCGCCGCACGCCAGCAGTTCGGCCTGCCCGAGCCAGACCTGCGCATCGGCAAGGTCGGACGCAAGCTCTACATCGAGCTCGACTTCGTCGTCGAGCCGGGTGTCTGGGACGTCGGCGACGCCGACCTCGTTCGCCGCGATCTTCTCGAACGGCTCGCGCGGCCCGGGCAGCTGCTATGGGTCAACGTCGAACTTCACACCGACCCAGCCTGGGACCGCTGAACCGGACACGCTCCGGCAGCACCAACGAGCAAACGGCACCATTCCCGGAATCGGCTCCCCGGATGCCCACTGTGCGCCCTTTCGCCGCTAGTGGACGCGGTCACGCCGAGCAGACGCCACTGGCGTCGCTGCCTTCCGCATACTGTGCCGCGTCGTCAAGTCGCCCATAGAGACGCGGCTATCCGGCGGTCCGGACACCGGGTTGGCCGATGTCGGGGTTGGGGTGGTCGTTGCCGATGCTCACGATTCGCGAGGACCGTGGTTGGTCGTTGACGCGGACGCTGTGGTGGCCGGCGTCGCGCATCACCGCGGTCAGCTCAGAGGTGGTTGTCATGGTGCACGCGACGATGGCTTTGTGCACCTGCCCGCCGGCGAGTCGGCGGGCGTCCCCGAGGCGCAGCGGGTTCCGAACGATCACCAGACGCGTGGCCTGGCTCAAGCCGGGCGGGCCGTTTCGGTGGATGCCGCGTCGGAACCGATGGGGCTGGAGCGTGCGATGCCCGATGCACCGGCCATGGCGCGCGCAGCCCAGCCAACCGGGATTGCCGGCCAGGCGGCGAAGCGCGGATTCCAGGGCAGCAGCGCGCCCAGCCCGGCGATCTCGAGCACGTTCTTGGCGTCGATCCCGTCGTGCAGGAGCGGCGGTACCAGGTCCAGCAGCGGAGTCGCGAGCGGGAACGGACCCAGCCCCAGTCGACGGCCACCGACGTCCAGCGTCGGGCCCGGGAGCGGGCCGAGCTCTGCCAAGCCACGACCGCCACCGAGATCCATCACCCACCCGAGCTGGCCAAGCTGTACCGGGCGGGTCGCCGCACCGATGCTGCGACGGGCGGCGTTGCGGCCCGCCGCGGTACCGGCCCGCACAGCGACCTGTGCCGACATCGGCAGCGGCGTGCCCTCGCCGTTGCTGTGGGCGGCGATGTCCCCGGCAGCGAAGGTCCGCTCCATCGACTGCACGGACAGGTCCTCGTTCACGACCACGCGGCCCGCGCCGTCGACCGGGAGTCCGAGCGACGATGCGTCGGCCGCGAAGCCACCAACCCAGACGACCAGCCCGGCGATGTGTCCCTGCGGGGTATGCACGCCGTCATCGAGGATCTCGTCGACCGCGGTCTGCAGGTGGACCTGCACCCCGCGCTGCTCGAGGATGCGTGCCGCGTTGCGACCCAGCGTCGGCCCCATCCCCGCCAGCAACGAGGCCCCCGCCTCGACCAGGTGAACGGTCGTGGCCGGGTGGGCCTGAGCCGTTGCGGCGGCCAGCTGCACACCGCTGGCGCCGCCACCCACCACCACCACCACGTCGGCCTCGGCGATCCTCCCCCGTAGAGAGCGGGCGTCCGCGGCAGTGCGCATCGTGGCGGCCAGATCGAGCCCGGGAATCGGTGGCCGCGACGTCCCAGCACCGGTGGTCACCACGACCGCGTCAGCCTCGACGACCCGGCCATCGTCCAACCGGATCCAGCCGTCACCGACCGCGGACACCCGACCGACCAGCACCGCGCCGGCCAACTCCTCCAGCGGGATGGATGCGTCGGACTCAGGCGCGGTTCCGCCGGCAACGGCCGCCAGCCGCGTCGCGAAGGAGTGCTCAGGCGACGCGTCGAGGAGTGTCACGCCGACACCTTCCCGCTCAGCGGCACGAACGGCGTGCAGACCGGCGTACCCGCCCCCGACAACGAGGACTCCGGACAGGGCCTGTGGCTTCGACATGGTCACACCAACAGGAACGCCAGAACGCCCGAAATATTCTGCACCGACCTCGAGCCGGCCCTCACCGAGCGACCAGAAACGAAGCCCGGGCAGATCAGCACAGAGCCCACGGGCAAGGACGGGCCTGGGCGCGGGGAAGCCGTGGAACTGGCTCAGGTCATGAGGAACGGCCCCAGTGATCTCCGAGCAGCACGTGCGCGCCGACGCCACCCACCGCGATGAGAGCACCACGCCGAGGCTGGACGGCATCACCCACCGATGACCGCAGCCCCCGCTGTGCCATCCGCCTCGGTGTCGGTCGTGGCCACGGAGAGGCTAGACCCCCCGCCGCCGCCCCTGTCAGCCCGTCCCCGTGCCTGCCCACCTCGCTTCCTCAGGGGAACGGCCTAGCTCGTGTGACCGGGCGCACGGCATATCCGGGCATACCCCGGGGGGTATCTACGTTGGGATGGCCGACACGAACGACACCACCAACCCATCCCTGGGAGTGACCATGACCGTTAACGAGAGCAACCTGGACCGCGCCGTTCGCGGCGGTATCGCCGTGACCGCACTCGGCGCCGGCACAGCAATAGGAGGAGTACTGAGCCCGGCAGGCGTCGCGCTCTACGGGATCGGAACCGTAGCCGCCGTCACCGCAGTCACTGGCTACTGCCCGCTGTACTCCGTCCTAGGAATCTCCACGCTTCGGCCTACCCAGGAGAGCTGACCGGGCTCATCGGCGGAAGGAACTGCCACGCAACCCCAGCGACCACTGACCAGCAACCAGACCCACTTCGCCGCGTAGCGTCCCGCTAGCGCGGCCGTGTCACTTCGCTGCATAGTCGGGAGGTCATCTGCCGCGTTGAGCGGCTCGGCATGTCCTCCAAGCGCCACGAGCGCTGAGGTGTCGTAGGGGTGGGCTCACGCGCGCGCGCAGACGGCCGGACGATGCGGTGGTGGGGTATAGCTAGTCGCGTGCGTGTTCTCGTAGCCATTACGTCGGGTTTCGGTCACATCCGGCCCTCGGCTCCGATCGCTGCGGCCGCGCGTCGCCGAGGACATGAGGTTCGCTACGTGGTGAGTTCACGCGCCCGACTGATGGCTGGGAACTCCCGCGGCTCCGGAGCCATCGCCCCCGCGGACTTCACGACCGGACTCGGCTTTCAGACCGACATCGTGGAGCCAGTCGACGTCGCTGCTCGACCGCCTGCCGGAGCCAGAGTCTGACGGCGCAGCGATGCTGCGAAGCTTCTTCCTGCGCGCCGCCGCAGCTGGTCCGTTCATCCGCTCGCTGGCAGAGCAGTGGCGACCGGATGTGTTCTTGCGGGACACGGCAGGCCAGGACGCGTTGGCGGTTGCCGAACTGCTCGACACGCCCCTGGCAACCTTCGACTTCGCTCCGGCCCTGTCCGGGATGACACAGCAAGTCGCCGGGGGCGAGCTGACCTGGTTCCGACACGAGATGGGCATACCTGCGGACCCCGGATTCGAACGTCTGCTACCGACCTCGACGTGCCGCACGACGTACGAACGGTGCCGTTCCTCTCCCAGGGCCTCATCCTCGACAACGCCGACCTCGTGGTGGCCCACGGCGGCTACGGCTCCCTCACCGGGGCCCTCCGACGTGGACTGCCCGTGTTGAGCCTGCCGCTCTTCCCACCCGACAACCGGTTCAACGCAGCCCAACTGGTGAGGCTCGGCGCCGGACTCGCCCTGGGCGACGACGAGCGATCAACCGAGGCGATACGGCAATCCATCCAATGGCTACTCGACCACCGCGAGTACCGAGACCGCGCAGAAGAGATCGCCGACGAAATCGCCGCTCTCCCAACCATCGATCACGCGGCCATCCTCCTCGAACGCCTCGCGGCGCCAGCCCACTGACCAGATCCTTCGCGGACTCGTCACAACCTGCCCCCGCACCCCGGATTCACCCGCTCTGACGCACCTCCGGGACCCATGTCTGAACGCCTCAACTCGGCACGAGCGAGCGTTGCCGCGCAACTCGAGTGACCGCTAGACGAACCTGCGTCACATCCGCCGCTGCCGAGAAGCGCACGCATCGTCGGTGAAGTCGGTCGTTGTCGCTGCGGCGGCTTGGGCGAGCTAGAAGGCGACCGGCTGTCGCAGATACCGGTCGGAGTTGACTGGCTGACGGTGGTCTTGGTCGAGGAGCTCGAAGCAGTGGTGGCAGCGTTCGGCCCCGGTGGCCATGCCCTGCCAGGTCACCCGAATGAAGGGCGAGACGTCCATGACGTAGCCCTCGAAGTGGCAGGCGATGAAGGCGACCTCGGGGGTGCCGAGTTGCCGGAACGCGTCGAGCCGGTAGCAGCGGGACACCTCGATCTGCACGGTGCCGGGCTCCGGTCGGGCGACCGTCCACTGGTTGGCCGGCGTTGGGGTGAGGCCGAGCCAGTTGGGCCGCAGGGTGCGCAGGAACAGGCCGGCGCCCAGCCGAGTGCGCATCAGGAGGACGAACATGCGGCGCTGGGCGTCTCCGGTGGCCAGGAACGCACGGTGGACGGTGCGGATCGCGTCGGGCTGCTCCAAGCCCTGCTCGCGCAAGGCGGTGTAGAAGGCCGCCACGGGCAGCACCACTTCGACCAGGTAGATCTGGTTCGCGACCTGGTCGGGCCACTCGGCGTCGGCCGCCATCCGATCGAACACCCGCTCTGTGGCCACGGGTAGCTCAGGGTCGTCCCGTCCGCTGGCCTTTGCCGTCGAGTGCACGGCCGAGCGTCCTAGGCGCAATAGAACGCCTCGTGTCGGCATCGCAAGCATAGGTTCCACCCCCAGGTTCGGGACGGTTCCATCGTGCTGCCGTGGACCTCCGATCACAACGGCCAGACGTCCCAGGGCTGGAAACGGGCTGTCGCCGCAGGTCCGGTCGTCGGATGCGTGCCTACGCCCATGGGGCTCTCATGTCGGGCCCGTCGGATCACTCCGGGGTGCCGAGGCCGTTGTCGAGTTGTTGGTGACGTGTCAGGCTTGCGGTTCGCCGCAGGTCCGCTCGGTGAACTCGGGCGGCCACGGCACGGATGTCACACCATGCTTGGAGAACCGGAAGTCACACCGGTCGCAGCTCCATGCGACGGCCTTTGTCCGGTGAACGGCTACTCCCACGCCCTTGGCGACCACGTACTCGAGGTCGCAGATGTACGGGCAGAGCTCGTCGGCGTCCTGGGCGTGGAGGTGCTTCACGTTGCCGCACTCGGTGTTGTCGACCCCGAAGTCGAAGGTCTCCCCGTCGCCGTCGAAACGCTGGTAGACCCAGTCTCCCGGGTACTCCCGGGCCTGAGACTTGCGCGCGGCCGCCTCTTCCCACCACTTCCCCAGCCGGGTGAACCGGAACCTGCCGTACCCGTGACGCAGCAGTCGGGGAATCCGCTCCATCTGGGCTTCCATCATCCGGCGCAGCAGCCAACCGGAGTCCTCCACCGTCTCGCCGTGCCGGGGCACCACCCGGTGCAACGCCAGCGATAGCGGCGTGGACACCAGATAGGTGGAGTGGCCGTCCCGCCAGCCCCTCAGGTGGGGGATTCCAGGGATCAGGCGCCGGTACTCCTCCAGGATCTCCGTCCGCATCACCGCCGAGGCTTCCTCACCGAAGCGGGCGACTAGGTCACCCGCCACCCATTCCAAGGATCGGTCGGGTCCGTGGAGCAGCTTCTCCGTCTGCCGACCCGACTTCGGTGCCGGCGCCTCGGGTGCGCTTCTCTTCGCCGTCATCGCGGCCTCCCAAGACGATCGCGCCCGTTCGGTGCGGTGGTACGCCCAGGAGTGACGCCGACGATCGAATGCGCCAGATGTGCGCTGCCCTCGCCATCGCCGTGGACTGCTCGGACTGAACAGCCACCGCTCACCGGTCACGGCTCTCCTGCCAACCTCGTTGCACGCCGTCTCGACCGTCGGACGGTGCCCCACATCGCCGCTCGCCGACGTACCGCGAGAGCGATCATGACCTCGACTTGGTCGGGTTCCGAAGCGCTGTTGGGCGGGCTTGGCCTGGAGCCGACGACTCCCTCCGTGTCCTGCCGCACTCCGGACTCCCCTCCTGCCACGCCAGTCGACATGCCCGAGTCCGCGGACGTCGTGGTCGTCGGCCCCGGCATCACCGGTCTGACGACTGCCACCCTGCTGGCCGAGCGAGGTGTCGATGTCGTCCTCGTCGAGCGCAACCCCATCGGCACCGGCAGCAGCGGCCGAACGACGGCGAAGGGGTCGGCCCGGCACGGCACGCTCGGCCACCGCATCCGCTCCGAGCACGGCACCCAGACGCTGCGGGACTATGTCGAGGCGAAACAGGCGGGCCTCGACCTCGTCGCCGAGCTCGGCGCCAGCTCCTCGGTGTTGACGCAACGGCGCGATGCCTGGACGTACGCGACCGAGCGAAGGGCGCAGGCTCCTCGAGGCGCTCAGCGATCCCGGGCTGGCCACACTCATGCCGTTCCCGCTGCGCACGCTGCTGTTCGCCGCGGCCACGCCTGCCCGCTCCTCCCTGCTCGCCTGCACACTCACCGACGGCGCGCCTATGCCGACCGGCATGGACCTCTCGGCGACCAACCCGACCCGGTCGCTGCGGACATCGCAGACCGAGGACGGGAGCGCCCGTCTGCTCGTCGGCGGGGACTGCCACGCGACCGGCAAGGGCGGATCGGTGCTCTCCGCATGATCGACACCGACCGAGGGCGAGGGCACGCCCGACCGCGCCGGGCTACGTCCCAGGGCTACGAGCCGCGTTGACGATGTCACGCGGTCAGCCAGCGCCGCGTGCCCCCACCTGGGCGGGATTGTGGCGTGGAACGACCCCGAGCGTTCGTGGGACTGCCCGTTCCACGGCTCCCGCGTCGGACCGGGTGGTGAGGTGCGCTACGCCCCGTCGGTACGTCCGCTCGACGAGGTCGACGGCGCCCGGGCTCTCGCCCGGGACGGTCGGGCCAGTCAGTCGGCCCATCCGGACAGGTCGACCCTGCTGTCGTCCAGGGGGGCGGCGTCGCCCACGGCGGCCACGAACGCCGCGTAGTCGTCGTGGACGACCGCGGTGTACTGCTCCGCGAACGTCAGCACCGCGTCGCTCGCCTTGGCGCCACCGCCCAGGTAGCGCGCGATGGCGACCGGGTCACCGGTGCGCGCATGGGCACGGGCAAGCGCCCAGCCGCAGAGGTAGGCGTGCATCGTCAGCCCATGCCGGCCGAGCTGGCTGATGTCGAGGTCGCCCTTCATGTCCCAGAGCTGGCGCACGTAGTAGTCGCGCCCGGTGGCGGGGCTACGGGTCCAGCCGAGCAGCACGTCGCCCACGGCCTGCATCATCTTCTGGCCGACAACCACTCGACGGCCCTGGTTGCGCGGCCCGGGCCCGGGCACGTGCCCGGCAAGAACGCTGCGGTTCGCCTCCTTCAGCTGGATGAGAACGAGGTCGTCCGGGTCGCCGGCGTCGAGCACCGCGACGAGGCAACGGGTGCCGACGCTGCCGACCCCGACGGCCTTGAACGCGAGGTCTTGGATGCTGAAGCGGCGCATGAGTTGCGCCCACTCCGGTGGCAGCGAGTCCAGGTAGGTAGCGAGCATCGCCTCGACGAGGTCGCGTTCCGGAAGGCGCTGGAGCCGCGGTGGACGTTCGCGAAAGCGGGCGACGCCGGCGTCGTCGTGCTCGACGAACTTCTGCAGCGCGCGTGCGGCGGACCGGCTGCGTGCCTTGTCGGCCTGGACGCGCATCTGGGCCGCTCGGCGTTCGTCGAGGTGGGCGCTGATGGTGCGTCCGTCGAGGCGGGCGTACCAGACCTGCAGCGTCGGCATGTCGGCGTAAGCACCCATGTGCTCGACGTAAGAGGTGAGGGCCGTGGTCGCGACGGCCTTGGTCGCCTTGTTCCCCAGCCCGGACTCGGCGGCGGCCAGCAGAAGCGACACTGCGAGCCGCTTGAGGTCCCATTCGAACGGGCCGCGGTAGGTCTCGTCGAAGTCGTTGACGTCGAAGACGAGTCGTCGCTCCGGCGAGCCGAAGACGCCGAAGTTGGCGGCGTGGGCGTCTCCGCAAACCTGCGCATGCAGCTTCGTGGACGGTGAGGCGGCCAGGTCGGCCGCCATGATGACCGCCGTGCCCCGAAAGAACGCGTGCGGCGAGGACGACATCCGCTCGTGGCGCAGCGGCAGGAGCGACTGCACGCGGTCGGTCTCCTGGGCGAACACAGCACCCACCCGGTCTTTCGTGGGAGCCAGCACCAGCTCGCCCAGTGACGAGCGGGATCGCCGCTGGCGTTCCAGGCGTCCGTAGGCCTCTCGTTCGGCGCGCGTCAGGTCGGGCATGGCCACGGTCGCAGACTAGGAGATGAGGGGCATCGCGGACTCCCGACGTGTGGCCGGCAACGCCTGGCGCCTCACGCGTCGACCAGCGGAACCTGCGGGTTCGGACGCAGGGTCACCTTCACCGCGCCGGCTCGCGGCCCGGCAGACGCCGTGGCCAGAGCGGTTGTCCACGCGTCGAGGTCGAACGTGTGCGTCACCAGGTGGTCGACGCGGTAGGACTCCTCGCCAAGCCACTCCACGACCTGGTCGAAGGTGTGCCGTCCACCGAGCGACGGCTCCGGCCCGAAGTTGTACGTGCCGGCTACGGTCAGACGGCGGTTCCACACCAGCGACCAGTCGATCGACTGCTTGGCGGCTGCGCCGATCAGCAGGAACGTGCCGGTCGAGCGCAGCAGGTGCAGGCCCAGCTCGATGGTCTGCGGCAGACCCACGCAGTCGAAGACCGCATCGACCCCCTGCTCGAGGATAGGAACCTTCGTCATGCGCGGCCGCAGCACACGCCCGCCGTCACTCACGGCCAGCTGCTCGACGGCCTGCGGCCCGCTGGGCAGCACGCGGCTGGCGCCGGAGAGTCTCGCCTGCTCGGTGCCGAAGTCGTCCGGGCTCAGCACGATGATGTCGAGGTCGGGGTGAAGCATGCGCAACGAGGCGGTCATCAGCAGGCCGATCGAGCCGGGCCCGATCACCACCACCCGGTCGCCGCTGCGCTGCCACCGCAGCGCAGCGTGGGTCACGATCGACGCCGGCTCGGCGAGAACGGCCCGCCGCGAGGCCATCGACCCCACCGGGTACAGCTGCGACTCGTGGGCCACCACCTCTTCTCCCCAGCCCCCACCGACGTTCAGGTCGAAGCCCAGCGACGGTGCGGCACACGAGACGTCACCGGGTAGGTCGAACCGCTCGCAGACGCCCGGGTGCCCGTCCGCGCAGGCCCGGCACGGCGGGTCGAAGCCCCGCTGCAGGCACGAGAAGACGGGGTTGACGGCCACGCGGTCGCCCTCGGCCACCGCCGTGACCCCGAGCCCCACCCTGTCGACCACCCCCACGATCTCGTGTCCCAGCACCTGCTTGTCGGCACGGAAGTAGGCCGTGAGCTTGAACGACGACTTGGCGTGCGCGAGGGCGACGTCAGAACCGCAGACACCCGACAGCTCGGGCCGCACCCGCACCCACCCGGGTGCGCTGGGAAGCCTGGGTTCGGGTACGTCGGCGAGGCTGAGCATGCCGCCCGGTCCCCATCCGGCGTTGCGTCCGCGGCCCTGCGGGATCTTCTGGGCGGCAGCGGTCATCAGGTACCGCGGGGTGGAGATGTCGGCCAGCACAGCCCTCATGTCAGATCAGTCCCTCGTCGCGAGCCCAGGTCTCGATGCGGGACATGGCCTCGTCGTAGCCGACCCTGGGTTCGAAGCCGAGCAGGTGGCGTGCCTTCTCGTTGGAGTAGATGCCGGTGCGGGCGAGCATGAGCATCGTCGCGCCACTCAGCTCGTTCTTCTGGCCGAGCCGACGCAGGATCGCACCTGCCCCACGGCTCACGGAGACCGCGACCGGTGTCGGCAGTGCGCGCACGCGCCCGCCGGCCAGCTCGGCCAGCCGGCCGAAGTAGTCATGGCACGGCACCCCGTACCCGTCGGTCAGGGTGAACACCTGGCCGGAGGCCGCCGGGGTGCCCAACGTGAGCAGGATGGCGTCGACGAGGTTGTCGAGGTAGATGGGCGTGACCACACCGGCGCCGCCCGCCGGCAGCACCATCTGCCCCTTGCCCGCCATCTCGATCGGCTCACGCACCCAGATCGAGCCCGGGCCGATCACGTCACCGGGCCGCACCACCGTTGCGTCGACCTCTCCGGCGGCGTGGGCGGTCATGACGACGGCCTCGGACGTGACCCGCGAGTCGGTGTAGGAGCAGCCGTTCACCCGCACCGGGTACGTCTCGTCCACGCCGTCGGGGTAGTCGAACCCGTACGCCATGATCGACGACAGGTGGACGAACCGACGCACGCCTGCGGCCGCGGCGGCCTCGATGGTGCGGCGGGTGCCGAGAACGTTCACCCTCCAGGCGTCGTCGTGGGACACGACCATGGAGACGATGGCCGCGGTGTGGATGATCGCGTCCACACCATCGAGGTGACGCGCCCAGCCGGACGGCTCAGTGGTGCTTCCGGCGACCACACCGATGCTCGTATCGGCGTGCAGGTCGACCCCGCTGGCCTCGGCACCGAGCTCGCGCAGCCGAGCGATGAGGGCTCGGCCGATGAAGCCCGCTCCCCCGGTGACGAAGACGCGGGCCGGAACCTCGGGAGCCACCCGGTCCGCGGTCACGACCGCAGACCGGCCAGAGGTGCGGTGATGCGGTCGAGCAGCGACGGGTGCGGCTTGCGTGACCGCGCCTCCTTGATGGCGCGGATGTAGCGCCAGTAGTCCACCTGCATCGTGTGCCGCTGCGAGCGGGTGTAGCGCTTGGCCATCGCCGCCTGGTCGGCCTCGATCCAGTCGCGTATCTGCGCCTCGGTGGGCATGACGACAGCGTCGGTGAGCAGGTCGGCGACCCACTCGCTCTGGTACTCAAACAGGGCGATGTTCGCCCCTACCGTCTGGACGAACCCGATGAAGAGCAGGCCGGGCCGGTCCGGCGACACGACCCGTTGGTATAGCGGCATCGCGTTGTCAGTCGCGCTGTACACCTCCGGCGCCAAGAAGGGCAGCGACACGTCGTAGCCGGTGGCGTAGACGAGCACGTCGGCATGCGCGGACGTGCCGTCGATGAAGTGGACGGTGTCGCCGTCGAGGCGCTCGATGGTGGGCGTCACGACGATGTCGCCGTGGCCGACTCGGTCGTACAGCTCGGCCGACACCGTCGGGTGCGCGTGCAGCAGCCGATGGTCGGGCTTGGGCAGGCCGCGGTCTTGCGGACGCCCGGAGCTGAGCCTTTGCACGACCTCGTACAGCGTGCGCTCGACGACGAACGGCACGTAGCCGTTGATCGGCGAGGCCAGCGTGTCGATGGGCTTGCCGAAGGCGTACTTCGGCAGCACATGCACCCCGCGCCGGGTGACCAGGTGCACGCTGCGAGCGACCTTGGCGGCGTCGCACGAGATGTCCATGCCGGAGTTGCCGACGCCGACCACTACGACGTCCTTGTCGGTGAATACGCTCGGCTCGACGTAGTCGTGGGAGTGGAACGACTCGCCAGTGAACTCACCGGCGAACTCGACCATGTGCGGGGTGCCGTGGTGCCCGTTCGCGACCAGTACCGCGCCGTAGGTGCGGGTGTCCGTGGCAGTCGTCGTGACAGCCCACCCGTGCTCGCCTGGCTTGCCGGGTCCGGGCAGGGGTTCGACCGAGGTCACTTCGGCGTGGAACGTGATGCGCTCAAGCAGCCCGTGCTTCTCGGCGAACCCCTGGAAGTACTGCGCCATCAACTCGTGGCTGGGGTAGTCAGGCCAGTCGTCGGGCATCGGGTCGGACGGGTACTGGCTGGTGAACCGCGACGAGTTCAGGTGCAGCGTCTTGTAGGCCGCCACCCCACCGTTGTCGTTGTCGATGCGCCAGAGCCCGCCGACCATCGACCCCTTCTCGAACCAGTCGAACGTCAGCCCACGCTCAGCGAGCGCCTTGCCCGCGGCCAGCCCGGCCGGGCCGGCTCCGATGACGGCGGCCTCGGCGTCGAAGCGGCCCCCAGCCGCGGCTAGCGTCCCCACATCCGGACAGTAGCCCGGGGTGCCCGCAGCCTACCCTCGGGGGCACCTCTGCCGTTGCCAGCAGTAGCGTCGCGGCGTGCTGCCACCCACTCTTGCTGATGTCGAGCGTCACGCCGCCGAGCTGCTGGACGCGGGGCCGCTGGGCTACTACGCCGGCGGCGCCGGCGACGAACGCACACTGGCCGACAACCTGGCCGCGTGGGCAGCGCACCGGCTGCTCCCGCGTGTGCTCGTCGACGTATCAGACGTCTCGACGACGACCACCGTGCTCGGCACCGAGGTGTCGATGCCGGTGCTGGTTGCCCCGGTCGCACTGCAACGGATGGCTCATCCCGACGGCGAGCCAGGCATGGCGCGTGCCGCCGCTGCAGCCGGGACGATCATGACGCTCTCGACACTGGCGAGTGCCACTCCGGCCGAAGTAGCCCGTGCCGCGCCGGGAGCGCCGCGCTGGTACCAGCTGTACGTGGCGCGCGACCGAGGCGTGTCGAGGTCGCTGGTCGACCAGGCCGTGGACGCCGGGTTCACTGCGATCGTGGTCACGGTCGACGCTCCCGTGGCCGCGACGCGGGAGCGCGACCTGCGCACCGGGTTCCGCGTGCCCGACCACCTCGACATGCCAGCCGTCACCGCAGCCCTCGGCCGCTCGGCCGGGGTGAGCGTGACCGAGTTCTTCTCCCTCGTTGACCCCGCGTTCACGTGGGCTCAGCTGGCGGAGTTCGTCGCCGACTGCCCGCTGCCGGTGCTCGTCAAGGGAGTGCATGCGGCTCCCGACGCAGCCCTGGCGGTCGAGCACGGTGTGTCGGGAGTGATCGTCTCCAACCACGGCGGACGCCAGCTCGACGGGGTCCCGGGTACCGCGCGGCTGCTTCCGCCCGTGGTCGACGCGGTGGACGGGCGAGTCGAGGTGTTCGTTGACGGCGGCATCCGACGCGGCAGCGACATCGCCGTAGCCCTCGCTCTGGGGGCCCGTGCGGTACTGATGGGTCGCCCGATGCTCTGGGGGTTGACCGTCGGCGGCGAACAAGGCGCGCTCCACGTGCTGGACCTCGTTCGCGCCGAGCTGGCGACCACGCTGGCGTTGCTCGGGTGCACCTCACCCCACGACGTCACTGCGGCGTCCCTCTTCTAGCCTCGCCTACGCTTCGGCGGCATGTCGACCGCCGATCAGCCCGACTCCCTGCGTTCGGTCACCCTCGGACGCCTCGACGAGGGGGTCTACCTCGCGACGAACGCACGTGGAGGCACGTTGCGGTTCGGCAGCCACGCCGGCGACGACTTCACGCCTGTCGAGCTGCTCCTTGCGGCGGTTGCCGGCTGCTCGGCCGTCGACGTCGACCTGGTCACCGGCCGTCGCGCCCCGGCCGAGCACTTCGAGGTGACAGCCCAAGCGCACAAGGTGCCGGCCGACGGCGGCGGCAGCATCCTGCGTGACGTCGAGGTCACGTTTCGACTCACGTTCGGCGACGACGAGTCGGGCGACGCTGCCCGGGCGATCCTCCCGCGGGCGGTTGCGGCGTCCCACGACCGCACCTGTACCGTCAGCCGCACGATCGAGGCTGGCACTCCGGTGACGACCCGGGCCGCGACCGAGCCCGCCTGAGCCGTGTCACCCATGGGTCGCCCGGCGCGCTATCCTTTTCGCATGGCTTCACGTTCGGAGCCCTCCGTGTACTGACGCGGCGACCTCGCACGCGAGAGTCCCGCATCCCCTCTTGACGATGTGTGAGCGGGCAGTTCGCGCCACATCGACGTCGTGAGGACGTGTCATGCACTCCACTACCCCCGTCACGCCTGCGCTGGGCTCCCCCGCCGCAGGCACCCCCACCTTCGCCGATCTCGGCGTCCCCGCCGTGCTGACCAGCGAGCTGGCCAAGCGCGGCATCCGTGACCCCTTCCCGATCCAGACCGCGACGCTGCCCGACGCCCTGGCCGGCCGGGACGTGCTCGGCCGCGGCCGCACCGGCAGCGGCAAGACCCTCGCCTTCGCCATCCCGACCGTGATGCGCGTGATGAGCAGCGATGGCAAGCGGCGCCCCGGACGGCCGCGGGCGCTGGTCCTCGTGCCGACCCGCGAACTGGCCAACCAGGTGCTCGAGACGCTCACGCTGCTCACCGACGCGCTGAACCTGCGCGGCATGACGGTCTACGGCGGGGTCTCGTACGGCCCACAGGTCTCGACGCTGCAGCGTGGCGTCGACGTCGTGGTGGCCACCCCCGGGCGGCTCGAAGACCTGATCGCCCAGGGCCACGTCAACCTCGACGCGATCGAGGTCACCGTCATCGACGAGGCCGACCACATGGCCGACCTCGGCTTTCTTCCTGCGGTCAAGCGCATTCTCGACCGCACCCCGCGCAGCGCTCAGCGTCTGCTCTTCTCGGCCACGCTCGACGGGGACGTCAACGTCATCGTCCGCCGCTACCTGACCGACCCGATCACCCACTCGGTCGACAGCTCGGCCAGCGAGGTGCCCGCCATGGCCCACCACGTGCTCACGGTGAGCGCGACCGACAAGCCGAGCGTGATCCGCGAGCTGCTGTCCGGGCACGGACGCATCCTGGCGTTCACCCGCACCAAGCACTCGGCGAAGAAGCTGGCCGTCAAGCTCACCGCCGCCGGCATCCCGTCGGCCGACCTGCACGGCAACCTGTCGCAGCCTGCGCGCAACCGCAACCTCGCTGCCTTTCACAGCGGCGAGGTTCGGGTGCTGGTCGCGACCGACATCGCCGCCCGCGGCATCCACGTCGACGACGTGACGCTCGTCGTGCACATCGACCCGCCCGCGGAGCACAAGGCCTACCTGCACCGCTCCGGTCGCACCGCGCGGGCCGGCGCCGAGGGTGTCGTGGTCACGCTCGCCACCCACGAGCAGCACTCCGACATCCGCACGCTGATGCGCAAGGCCAAGATCTCCCCGACCGAGCACCGCGTCTCCCCCGGTCACCCAGCGCTGGTGGCGCTGGTCGGCCCGCCGGCCCCGCTGGTCACCGCGGTGCGAGCACCCGCTGCCCAGTCGCGGCCCGCCCCAGGTGCGCCGCGGCGTCGCCGCTCCGCGCGTCGGCGCACTCCCGGGTCGTCGAGCCGCTAGCCTCTCCCCACCCACAAGCTCGGAGGAGATCAGCATGCTGCTTCAGGACGACGTCGCAGGCGGGCTAGCCGTCGGGCTGTTCGGCGCCCTGGCGTTCGGCTGGTTCGTCTTGATCCTGGTCGCCGGCTGGAAGATGTACGTCAAGGCAGCCCAGCCGGGCTGGGTGTCGATCATCCCCTTCCTCAACCTGTTTGGGCTGCTGAAGATCGTGCACCGGCCGTTGTGGTGGTTCGTGCTCTTCATCATCCCGATCGTCAACATCGTCGCCCTGGTGATCGTCATGAACGACTTGTCGAAGGCCTTCGGACGAGGCCTCGGCACCACGTTGCTGCTGATCTTCCTGACGCCGATCGGGTACCTCATCCTGGGCTTCGGCGATGACCGCTACGCGCTGGAGCCCGACCCGATCTTCGGCTGAGCGGGGGCCTAAGGGCCCTTCTCAGTGGCTGTGCTCGCGCGCGGCTTCCTCCTTGGTGATTGCGACCAGGCCGTCCTCGTGCTCCGGCGGGGCGTACACGGTCAGCACGGTCGCGGGGATGTCACCACGGTTCACGACGTTGTGCCACACCCCGGCCGGAACGACCGCCAGGGTGCCGGTCGGCACGCTGTGCACGTCGTTGCCGATGGTGATCTCGACCGGCCAGCCGGAGGCAACCAGGAACATCTGGTCACCGTGCTCGTGCACCTCCGCGCCGATCTCTTCGTGCGGCTGCAGCGTCATCGCGACCAGCTGGCTGTTGGCGCCGGTGGCGAGCACTCGGCGAAACGCCGGCTGCATCGCCAGCACGGCCTCCACGGTTGTGAGGTATCCAGACATTCCCATCCCTTCCTTCACGTGCGAATCTGCGACGGCGGCCGGTGGGGTGCCAGGGCCGGAGGTCCCCCGGGCGCATGGCAGCATCGCCTGATGCCCCCGGACGAGCCGATCGCGGCGCCCCACACGCCGCCCACAGCGGCACCGACAACTGCGCCGGACGCGTCGTCCGTGCTGCAGGAGGTCTTCGGGTTCCCCGGCTTCCGGGACGCCCAGGACGAGATCGTCGAGCACGTGGTCGGTGGTGGCGACGCCCTCGTGCTGATGCCCACGGGGGGCGGCAAGTCGCTGTGCTACCAGGTCCCGGCGCTCGTGCGCCCGGGGACGGGCATCGTCGTCTCACCGCTCATCGCGCTGATGCACGACCAGGTGGAGGCCCTGCGCCTGCTCGGCGTCCGCGCGGCTTACCTCAACTCCTCACTCGGCCCGGACGAGGAGCGCGAGGTCGGGCGCGCCGCGGCATCCGGCTCCCTCGACCTGCTCTACGTCGCCCCGGAACGAGCACTCACCGCTGGGTTTCGCCATCTGCTGACGTCGTTGCACGAGGGCCCCGGTCTCGCGCTCATGGCCATCGACGAGGCGCACTGCGTCTCCCAGTGGGGCCATGACTTCCGTCCGGAGTACCTGCGCCTGGCCGAGCTGCACCACGCCTTCCCGGACGTCCCACGCATCGCCCTCACCGCTACCGCCGACGCCCTGACCCGCGCGGAGATGCACGAGCGCCTCGCGCTCACCGGTGCTGCGGAGTTCGTGTCGAGCTTCGACCGGCCCAACATCCGCTACACGGTGGTGGAGCGCGACGAGCCGCGCCGCCAGCTCGCGGCGTTCCTGTCCGGACGCGAGGCCCAGGCTGGCATCGTCTACTGCGGGTCGCGCAAGAAGGTGGACGAGACGGCTGAGTGGCTGCGCTCGCAAGGTGTGGCGGCGATCGGGTACCACGCCGGCATGGACGCCGACGCCCGCCGCGAGGCCCAGACCAGGTTCCGGCGCGACGACGGGGTGGTGGTCGTGGCCACGATCGCGTTCGGCATGGGCATCGACAAGCCCGACGTGCGCTTCGTCGTGCACCTCGACATGCCCAAGTCGGTGGAGGGCTACTACCAGGAGACCGGCCGGGCGGGTCGCGACGGCGAGCCGGCCGACGCGTGGATGGTCTACGGGCTGTCCGACGTCGTCGCGCAGCAACGCTGGATCGACTCGTCCACCGCCGGGGAGGAGCAGAAGCGCGTGGAGGCGATCAAGCTCGAGGCCATGCTCGGGTACGCCGAGTCGGCTACCTGCCGGCGCCAGGTGCTGCTCGCCTACTTCGGGGAGCAGTCCGACGCGTGCGGCAACTGCGACGTGTGCCTCGAGCCGCCGCGCCTGTGGGACGGAACCATTGCCGCTCAGAAGCTGATGTCGGCAGCGATCCGCACGGGTCAGCGGTTCGGAGCCGGTCACCTGATCGACATCGTACGAGGCACTGCGACACCGCGCATGGCATCGCTGGGCCACGACGCCCTCCCAACCTTCGGCGTCGGGGCAGATCTGGACGTCCGTGAGTGGCGCGGTGTCGCCCGACAGCTCGTCGCCGCCGGGCTGATGCACCCCGACGCCTCGGCCATGGGGGCCCTGCGCCTCACCGACAAGGCTCGTTCCGTGCTCAGTGGCGACCAGACGGTGATGCTTCGGCGGGTGGCCGCTGCCCCGCCGGCCACACCCCGCCGCTCGTCGCGCAGCCGCGGCGCCGACGCCGGCCCACCGCTGGCAGCCGCAGACCAGGCGCTCTACGACGCGCTGCGCGCCGAGCGGGCACGCATCGCCGAGCAGGCGAGCGTTCCGGCCTACGTCGTGTTCCACGACTCGACGCTTCGTGAGATGGCGACGCGCCGGCCAGCTGACCCGATCTCGCTGCGCCAGGTCCCCGGCATCGGGGCGGCCAAGATGGCGAAGTACGGCGAGCAGTTCTTGGCTGTGATCGAGTCGGTGGGCTAGCACTCCAGCACATCCTGAGCCTGCCGCGTCGATACCGTGGCGCACCATGACGCACACCTTCGGCTTCGCCGCGCCCGTGTGGGAGTACGACGGGCCCGCGTCGTGGTTCTTTGTGAGCCTGCCGACCGACATCGCCGACGAGATCGCCGACCTGACCGACGGCAGAACCGGCGGCTTCGGCTCGGTGCGCGTGAACGTGCGTACCGGCGGCAGCCGTTGGTCGACGTCGTTGTTCCCGTCCAAGAAGAAGGCCACCTACGTCCTCCCGATGAAGAAGGCGGTGCGTGTCGCCGAGAGCCTGGACGACGGTGACATCGTGGACATCGAGATCACACTGGCCTGATCGCGAGCCTGTGGACGGCTGATCGCGCACGAGAACCATCCCGGCCAGACTCGGCGACCCATCGTCGAGCCGGCCGGAGAGCCCATGACACGTCGCACCCTGTCGAACGAGGTCAGGGCCCTCGTCACCTATGTCCGGGAGCAGATCGACCCGGACTGGTCGATCCACACACCCGGGTGGCCGGACGAGATCGAGGCCGCGTTGATCGACGCTGTGATGAGCATCCGGGCCACCTACGGCGGACCCGACACCGGGGTGCGCAGGGCCGTCCAGCGGTGGCGCGAGCACACCGGGGGCACCCGGCTCGACGACCTCCCGCGACTTGCCGCGACAGACCCGCTCGACCTGGCCACGAATCTGGGCAACCGGCAGCGACTACCCGGCAACACGCTCAAGGCCGAGGGCATCGTCGCCGCCGCCGAGGCTCTCACGGAGGCAGGCGTGAAGCGGGCCGGCGACCTGTGCGCCGACGACGACGAGCACCGGGAGGCTGTCGTCACGGTCGTCGGGCTCGGGCCGCTCACGTGGGGCTACCTGGCCGTGCTCGTGGCGGTCGCAGACCGACCAGCCGACCAGCGGGCGACCCGACTGATCGGCCAGATCGTCAGCCGAGACATCGACCCCACCCAGTCGATGCGCGTGCTGACCGGCGCAGCGACGAAGCTGCGCGTAAGCCCGGCGACGTTGCACGGCGTGATCTGGCGGGAGTCGCGAGGGGCCGAACGGTAGCGGTTTCCCGAGGCGAGATGCATGTCGCGACCTAGGTGAAGGCCAGATCGTCCAAGTCGACCCGTGCACCGGTGCCCGCACCGTTGGACAAGAACGGGATGTTCCAGTTCACAAGGAGGTCGCCTGGCACGGGGGTGGCACCGGCGATAGGTCGCGCTGATCTGGCCGACCTGCGCCCTGCTCGTCGTCAGCGGCGGGGCGCTGTCCGCCGGTAGTCTCGTCGTGCCGGCATGGTGTGACCGGCCGCGCGGAGAGGTGCGACATGACCCCACACGTCGTCGATGAGTTCTACCGCGCTCTGGCCAGGCGTGACGGTGAGGCGATGGCATCGTGCTACCACGATGACGTCGTGTTCGAAGACCCTGTCTTCGGAGTTCTCCGCGGCGGGGACGCCCGCGACATGTGGCGCATGCTGTGCTCGGGCGGCACCGACCTCACCGTCACTCACCGGGTGCTCGAGTCAACGCCAACGACCGCCACCACGGCCTGGGTCGCCGACTACACGTTCCCCAGAACCGGTCGACACGTCAGGAACGACGTCACCGCACAGATGAGCATCGCCGACGACAGGATCGTCGATCACCGGGACTCGTTCAGCCTCTGGGGCTGGTCCGCACAGGCGCTCGGCCCGCTCGGACGGCTTCTTGGCTGGACGCCGGTCATCACGACCCGGGTTCGCGCGACCTCGACTGCGAGCCTCACGTCGTTCCAGGCCCGACGGAGTTGATCCACCGGTCGGCCGAGCCCCCCGATGGCTCGACCGACCGGTCGTTCACGCCTGTCGCTGAGGGGTCCGGTCAGCTCAACCGGGTGAGCCCGGCTGTGGCGCGCTCTCGGCAGGTGTCGACCCAGCGCTCGTGGGAGTCGGGCGTGGTGGGGGCGCCGTCGATGCAGGCGAGGTACGCCCGCTCGGCTGCGCGGGGGCTGACGTGGCCGGAGCCGTCGTCGGCGACGGCGGCGCTGGATGCGAACGGCAGGGCGCCGACGGCGAGTGCGGCTGCCACGGCGGTGGCGAGGGTCCGGCGGGTGATGGCGTTGGTAGCCATGGTGATCCTCCTTCTCAGGAATCGGTCATGGCTGTTGTCCCGCATGGCGGTGTCGACCCGGCACCGAGCGGTATTGCTGCGGTAAACATGGTGTTGACGAGCAGGGACGGGTCCGTGACTGCGGGTGCGTGCGCGTCAACGTGCTGGGTCCGCTGTCCGTGGAGGGCGGCGCCGAGCTGCTTGCCCCGCGGGACCGCGTGGTGCTCGCGGCCCTGGTGACGCGGCCGGGTGAGCCGGTGAGCGCTGACCAGCTGGCCGATGCGCTGTGGGGGGAGTCACCGCCGGCGACGTGGCCGAAGGTCGTGCAGAGCTGCATCGTCCGCATCCGCAAGGTGCTGGGACCGGACGCGGTACGCACGACCGGGCACGGGTACGTACTGATGCTGGCGGCGGACGACATCGACGCGGTGCGCTTCGAGCGGGGGGTTCGACGCTCACGTGAGCTGCTGGCCCTGGGCGAGCCGGAGCGCACCCAGTTCACGCTGACCGAAGCCCTGGGGCTCTGGCACGGCGCCGCCCTCGCCGAGCTGGACGGGTGGGAACCAGGGGAAGCCGCCGCGCAGCGGCTCGAGGACCTTCGCCGCGACGCCGACGAACTGCGGGTAGAGGCGTCGCTGCAGGCCGGGAGCTGGCGGGACATGCTGCCCGAGGCAGCGGCGCTGGTGACCGAGCAGCCGCTCCGGGAGCAACGATGGGGGCTGCTGGCGCGGGCGCAGTACCAGGCCGGACGCCAGGCTGAGGCGCTGGCGACGATACAGCGGGCTCGAGCGGTGCTGGTCGCGGAGCTGGGGCTGGACCCGGGCCCTGAGCTGGTGGCTGTGGAGCAGGCGATCCTCGAGCAGCACCCGTCCTTGCTGGCCCACGCCGATGGCGCGGCTGCGTCGTCGAAGTGTCCGTACCGCGGACTGCTGGCCTACGACGTGAACAACACCGAGGACTACTTCGGCCGCGACGCCGACGTGGCCGCGTGCCGCGACCTCCTGAACCGGCACGGCGTCCTCGCCGTCGTCGGCCCGTCGGGGTCGGGCAAGTCGTCGCTGGTGCGCGCCGGGGTCGCGGCTGGCCTGGGCCGGGACGGCCGTCGGGTCGTGGTGATGACGCCGGGCACGCACCCGATGGCCGGTCTGGCCGAGGCCGGCGTGCTGCGGACCTCGACCGTTCTGGTGGTGGACCAGCTCGAAGAGGTCGTCACGGTCTGCCTGGACCCCATCGAGCGGGAGGCGTTCCTGGATGCCCTGGTCGGGCATGCCGACGCCGGAGCAAGCGTGGTGGTGGCGCTTCGCGCCGACCGGCTCGGTCTTCTCAGTGGGCATCGGGGCTTCGCCCGGCTGCTCGAGCGCGGCCTGCACCTGCTGGGGACGATGAACGAGGACGACTTGCGCGCGGCCGTCGAGGGCCCTGCCCACCGCGCGGGTCTGCTGCTCGAGCCGGGTCTGGTCGACCTGCTGGTGCAGGAGGTGTCCGGAGAGCCTGGGGCCCTGCCACTGCTCTCCCACGCCCTGGCGCAGACCTGGGAGAACAGGGAAGGGCGCACGTTGACCGTGGACGGCTACCGGGCCGCGGGTGGCATCCGCGGGGCGGTCACCCAGAGCGCCGAGGAGCTGTTCCAGCATCTGCCCGCCGGCCAGCAGCAGGCGCTGCGCGACCTGATGCTGCGCATGGTCACCGCCAGTCCCGACGGCCAGGCGGTGCGCAACCCGCTCACCCACCGGGCGGTCGCCGGCAACAGCGCACGGGAGTCGCTGGTCGAGGTGCTCGTCGCGGCGCGCTTGGTCACCAGCGATGGCGAGGTCGTCGAGCTTGCCCACGAGTCGCTGATCGCGGCGTGGCCACGCTTGCGCAGCTGGCTCGACGAGGATGTCGACGGTCACCGCATCCTGCGCCACCTGACGGTTTCTGCCGACTCCTGGGGGGCCATGGGCCGACCGGAGAGCGAGCTTGTACCGCGGCACGAGGCTGGCGCGGGCGCTGGACTGGCGCGCTCACACCACGGCCGAGCTGACCCCCACCGAGCAGGCGTTCCTGAACTCCGCACGCGACCTCGCCGACGCCGCGGCCGTCGCGGCGCGGGTTCGCGAGCTCGCTGCAGCCTCACACGCCGCGACTGACACCGACCCCGAGCTGGCGGTGCTGCTCGCACTGCAAGCCACCGAGACCTCGCAGGCAGCGTCGGGCGAGCCGACCCGGGGAGCGCTCGAGGCGCTGCACGGGGCCGTCATCGCTTCCCGGATCGACCAGGTTGTGCCGAACCTGGGGGGAAGCGTGGCGTGGAGTCCGAGCGGCGACGTATTCGTCACCGAAGGGCCGGAAGAGTCCGGCCTCGTCGACCTGCGAGATGTCGAGACCGGCAAGTCGGTGCGCTCGTTTGTCGGCCACGACATCGACATCAACGACGTCGCGTTCAGCCCCAACGGCCTGCTCGCCACCACCGGAGACGACGGGGCGCTACGCGTGTGGGCCCCCGATGACGGGCGGCTGGTCTTCGAGGTCATTGGCGAAGGCCAGGTCTGGGGCCCCTCGTTCAGCGCCGACTCCGCTCGGCTCTCGGCCACCTGGCTGGATGAAGGGGTCGTGCGCGTCGTCGATGTCTCACGAGGGGACGTGACGGTCGAGGTCGAGGTGCCTGGCTGGCCAAACGCCACGTCCCTCAGCCCCGACGGGAGTCAGGTGGCCGTCGCGACATCCGACCCTTCGAAGGCCCGCGTTGTGGACACGGCCACCGGAGCCCTCGTCCATCCCCTCCCCGGACACGACTGGGCCGTGACCGCCGTCCGGTACAGCCCCGACGGGGCGTCGGTGGCAACCGCCAGCGCGGACAACACCGTTCACATCCGAGATGCGACGACCGGCGAGACAACCATCACGTTGGCCGACTTCGGCAGCCAGGTGAACGCGCTGTCGTGGACGCCTGACTCACGTCGGGTCGCCGCCGGCGGGTTGGAGGGCGAGATCCGCGTCGTCGACGTGACCGAGTCCGAAGCCAGCACGGCCTTCGTGCTCGCCGGCACCTCCATCGCGAGAGGCGTCGTCGGACTCGCCTTCTCACCAGACGGGACGCAGCTGCTGTCGGGGGACAATCTCATCACCGCAGCCACCGTGTGGGATGTCGGGATCGACGGCGACGCCGAGGTGGCGAACCTGCCCAGCAACACCACCACCTGGGGTGACGCCGCCTACCTGCCCGAGGGCACCCTCGCGACCACGACCGACGACGGACACGTCACGGTCTGGGACACCTCCGACGGCGCCGAGCTCATGCGCCTGGGGTCGGCGGACACGGCGGCAGATGACGTTCGCGCCATCGCCGTCAGCCCCGGCGGAGCCCTGCTCGCTGCCGGCGAGACCTTGGAAAGCGCACCGGTCTGGAACCTGGCGGACGGCAGCGAGGTCTTCTCCAAGACACCAGACGGCGTGGGCGTCGCGGCCCCGGCATTCAGCCCCGATGGCACGCTGCTGGCACTCGCTGACGACACCGGCACGCTCAACCTCCACGAACGCGACGGCAGCCTGGCCGCCCAGCTTCTCGCCGACGAGGGGAACGGGCTGCAGGACCCAGCCTTCAGTCCCGATGGCACGACCGTCGCCGTCGTTGAGCTTTCCAACAATCGACAGGTCCCCGACTTCCGCCTGCTGCTGTGGGACTGGCGCGCCGGCACCACACAGTCGTGGCAGGTCGGAACCGGCAGCGGTCCCGTCTACTCTCCGGACGGGACGCGGCTCGCCTTCCGCAACGGCGGGGGACCGGCCGAGGTCTGGGGCGTCGAGTCCGGTGAACGCCTCTTCACCCTCGAGGGACACACCGCGGGGGTCGAGGATGTCACGTACAGCCCCGACGGACGACTGATCGCCACCGCCAGCTTCGACGGCACCGCCCGGCTGTGGGACGCCACGACTGGCGACGCCGTCCTGCGGCTGCCGCAGCTTGCCGGCGAGGTCAGCAGCGTCGACTTCAGCCCAGATGGCCGACACCTCGCCACGCACTCCCTTGCCGAAGGGCTGGTGCGTGTCTGGACGCGCGACCCGGACGAGCTGGTGTCGATCGCCGCCGAGAAGGTCACGCGCGACCTCACGCCGGCCGAGTGCCAGGAGTACCTGCAGACCCAGACGTGCCCCTGAGCCGCTGCCCGTGCTCCAGCCGACACCAGACCGACCGCCCCTACAAGAAGTAGAGCCGCTGAAGCGGCACCCGGTCGACAGGCCCGAACCGCAGCCGCGTGCCGTCCATGCTCACCTGCGACGACGCCGGGTCGACCCGCACGTCGGCGAGCCGTGCGTTGCGCACCATCTGCGACAGCCCCACCGTTCGCGTGTTGCGCACGGGGACGCGTCGACGCGCCGTCGGGAACGGCGCCGACGACTCGTCCGCGGCTTCGTTCGTGAACAGCACCGACAGCTGCGCCGGTGCGGCGCCGTGCCCGCCGAACTGCGGGCCCATGCGGAGAGGCTCCACAGTGTCGATCGAGGCGTTGGGGTCACCCAGCGGTCCCCACGCCGGCAGCCCGCCCTTGATGACGAGCGACGGCTTGGCCCCGAAGTACGCCGGGCGCCACAGCACGACGTCGGCGAGGCGTCCGGGCTGCAGCGAGCCGACCTCGTGGGCGATCCCGTGGACGAGCGCCGGGTTGACCGTCAGCTTCGCCAGGTAGCGCAGCACCCGTTCGTTGTCGTGACCAGCTGCGGCGTCGGTCTCGTCCACCTGCGCTCCCTCGGCGCCCTTCGTCACCGCGGCCAGGGCGAACGTGCGCCGCCACGTCTCCCCCGCCCGTCCCATGCCCAGGGCGTCCGAGCTCGTCATCGGGATGACCCCGTGGTCGTGCAGCAGGTTCTCCGCGCCCATCGTCTCGGCGCGCACCCGTCGGCGGGCCAGCTCCACGTCGCCGGGCAGGTCAGCGTGCAGGCCATGCGACACCATGATCATCGAGACGTGCTCGGCCAGCGCATTCACCCCGAAGGGCAGCGTCGGGTTGGTGGATGACGCCAGCACGTTGTCGACCCCGGCCAGCGCCAGCACGTCCGGCGTGTGCCCGCCGCCGCAGCCCTCGACGTGAAACGCGTGCACAGCCCGGCCGTCGAGAACGGCGAGCGTGTCGGCGACGCTCAAACCCTCGTTGAGGCCATCGGTGTGCAGGCAGACGGCGACGTCGTGGCTCTCGGCAACCGCCAGAGCGGTGTCGAGGGTGCGCAGGTGGGCGCCGGTGTCCTCGTGCACCTTGAAGCCACAGACGCCGGCCTCCAGCGCCTCGAGCAGCGGGTCGACGCGGGCGGATGACCCACGGCCGAGCACGCCGATGTTGATCGGCCAGGCGTCGAAGGTCGCGTAGGCCTGGCGCAGCGCCCATGCCGAGCCGACGCCGACGCCCCAGAAAGGGCCGAACTCCTGCACCAGCAGGCTCGTCACGCCGGCAGACAGCGACGCCTCCATCACGCGCGGGGAGAGCCCGTGCACGTGCGGGTCGACTGCCCCCGGGGTGGCGATCAGCCCCTCCCCCGGGATCACGACGGTCCCGCTGCCGACGACCACCTCGACACCGTCGGTGGTGTCGGGGTTGCCGGAGCGGCCCAGAGCGACGATGCGTCCCTCGCGCATGCCGATCGACGTCACTCGCACACCTAGCACCGGGTCGAGCACGAGCGTGTTGGTGATGACGACGTCGCATGAATCGCGCGTCCGGACCGCGCGCAGCCCGATGCCGTCGCGCCCGGTCTTGGCGAACCCCATGAGCAGCTCGTCGCCGGGCAGCCGGTCGTCGGTCGGCACCTGCACCGTGAGCCCGGTGTCACCGAGGCGCACCCGGTCGCCACGGCGCGGACCGTGGACGGCGACGTCGCTCCCCGATCCGCAGCTCATGCCGACGCCTCGTTGCGACGCGCAGCCAGGTCGGCGACGACCCGGGCGACGGCCTCAGTGGCCGGTGGCCGCTCAGCGCCCGACGTGCCGTCAGCGTCTGGCTTGCTGTCGGCGAACCCGCAGGCACGCACCTTGACCAGCGCTGCCTCGGCCGCCCCCGGCGCGTCCAACGGGCCGTCGACCAGCCCGGCGAAGCCGACCACCACGCGCGCACCGCCGATGGGCACGAGCGTGACCTGTTGGGGCACACCCGGCTCGAACGTGACCGTGGACCCAGCGGCGACCGCGAGCCGACGGCCGTACCCAGCAGCCCGGTCGAAGCGCAACCGCGGGTTGACCTCGAAGAAGTGGAAGTGCGACGACACCGAGATCGGTACCGGAGCTTCGTTGATCACCTTGACCGACACCGCGTCGACTCCCGAGGCGTCGACCACGTCGTCGCGGTGGGAGCCCGCGACGATGGCGCCTGGCGCCTCGTCGCCGAGGTGTCCTCCACCGATCGGGTCGAGCACGGTCACCAGCCGAGAGCCGTCAGAGAAGACCGCCTCGACGTGAACCTCGTTCAACACGTCGGCGACGCCCGGCAGCACGTCAGGCGGGCCGAGCGCCCCGGCACCAGCGGCCAGCGCAGCGGCGTGGTCGGCGCCGTCCCTGGCCGCCTCGGCGACGGTGTCGGCCACGATCGCGGTCGCCTCCGGCACGTTGAGTGCCAGGCCACGAGCCCGGCGTGCCCGCGCAAGTGTGGCTGCGCCGTGCAGCAGCAGTCGGTCGACCTCGGTGGGGGTGAGCATCACGCCGCCGAGCGTAGGGCGACATCGTGCACCGCAGCCGCGGTGCGATCCGGCAGAGTGACGACATGCGACACGCACTGACGAGCACACCGCGGGCGGACGGGTTTCGCATGCCGGCGGAGTGGGAGGCCCATGCGGGCTGCTACCTGGTGTGGCCCGAGCGCACCGACACCTGGCGCCTGGGCGCCAAGCCCGCCCAGGCTGCCTTCGCCGCGGTGGCCGAGGCGATTGCCACCACCGAGCCGGTCACGGTGCTCGTGTCGCGGTCGCAGTGGCTGAACGCTCGCGAGCGGCTGCCCCAGCACGTCCGAGTGATCGAGATGTCGACGAACGACGCGTGGGTGCGCGACACCGGGCCGAGCTTCGTCGTCGACGACGCCGGCGCGCTGCGCGCCGTCTCGTGGGACTTCAACGCCTGGGGTGGCCTCGACGGCGGCCTGTACTTTCCCTGGGACGACGACGACGTCGTCGGGCCCAAGATCGTCGACCTCGAGCGCTGCCGGCTCTACCAGCCCGGTCTCGTGCTCGAAGGCGGCTCGATCGAGGTCGACGGCGAGGGCACCGCGCTCACCACCGAGGAGTGTCTGCTCAACGCCAACCGCAACCCGCACCTGCGCAAGGACGACATCAGCGCGCTGCTGCGCGATCACCTGGCCGTCGACACGATCATCTGGCTGCCCAAGGGCGTGTACCTCGACGAGACAGACGGCCACATCGACAACCTCGCCCGGTTCGTCACATCGGGGCAGGTGATGCTCACCTGGACCGACGACGAGGACGACCCCCAGTGGGAGATCTCCCAGGTGGCCCGGCGCGTGCTGGAGTCCGCCGTCGACAGTCGGGGGCGCTCGCTGGACGTCGTCCCGATCCACCAGCCCGGACCCTTGACGACCACCGCAGACGAGGCGGCTGGAATCGACCATGTGCCCGGCGCCCAGCCTCGCCTGCCGGGCGAGCGGTTGGCCGGCTCGTACGTCAACTCCTACATCGGCAACGACATCGTCATCGTGCCGGTGTTCGACGACCCGCATGACGACGCCGCCGTGGCCCAGTACGCGACCTTGTTCCCTGGACGGCGTGTGCTCACCGTGCCCGGGCGCGAGATCGTGCTGGGTGGGGGCAACGTCCACTGCATCACTCAGCAGGTTCCCGTCGGGCGAGGCGAGGTCGGCGGACCGACCTGGCTGGCCGCCTCGTCGGTGACGATGGCATCCGGCGGCTGAGCCGTCAGTCGGCTACGCGTGCAGCACGGCGCCGGTGACCGCGACGGCATGGCAGCTCGCGGCGATCACCGTCAAGGCGTGGAACACCTCGTGGTAGCCGAACACGTGCGGCACCGGGTCAGGACGGCGAGTGGCGAACACCACCGCTCCCAGCGTGTACAGCAGGCCACCGACGAGCAGCAAGACGTTCGTGTACACCGGGGCCGAGCGCACGAGGTCGGGCAGAACGACCACCGCGACCCAGCCCAGGGCGATGTACATCGGGCCGAAGAGCCATCGGGGGGCGGTGTGCCACATCAGCCTGGTGGCAACTCCGGCAAGTGCCCCGCCCCAGGTGATCGACAGCACGAGCCACGACTTCGATCCCTCCAGCAGCAGCAGGCAGAAGGGTGTGTACGACCCGGCGATGAACACGAAGATCATGGAGTGGTCGACGCGCTGCAGCCACGCCCGCACGGCCGGACGCCACCGGCCCCGGTGGTACGTCGCACTGACAGCGAACAACGCCGTCATCGTCATCACCCACACGCCAACGCCGGTTCGCGAGCGCGCGTCGTCGGCAAGGGCCAGCACGCCGATGCCGACTGCCGCAGCGATCGGCGCGGCGTAGGCGTGCAGCACACCACGCATGCGTGGACGCTCGACGACTGCGGCGCCGGCGTGACTGGTGAGAGCCACCATGGGCACGACGGTAGCCGCTGGCCCGACGACCCGGAACCTACCGTCCGGCGGAGTCGATCTCTTCCTCCACCCGCCGGGCGGCACGATCGGCCACGGCGGCCGAGACGATCCCGACCTCGGAGAGCTGGTGCAACGCCCCGACGGCAGCGATCTTGGTGAGGGCGCGGGCCTGCTGACGGTGCATCACCCGCACGTCCACCCCGGCCCGCATCTCCATGTCGGTCAGCCCCACCCGGGCGGCCTGCTCCCAGTGCTGGAACACGGTGCGCGCCTGGTCGACCACGTCGCCGTCGATGCCGGGCAGGTCACCGAAGCGCGCGAGCTCTTCGGCGGCACGCCGGGCCGCCAGCTGGCGGGCGCTGAGCTCGACGTAGCGCACGCTGCGCATGTCTTCCCCCAACGGTTCGGGCAGCATCGTGAGCAGCCGGCGGTGGGTCCGGGCATACCACGGCAGGTTGGCACGGCGGGCCGCGTCCACCTTCAGCTCCCCACGGTGCGCCTCGTCGATCTCTTCGTCGATCTCGAACATCAGCGTGCGCGTCGCGATCGGGGCCAGCAGGCCCGCGTCGGCCAGGCCTTGGTAGGTCTCACGCTGGATGTGCAGGCCGCGCATCACCAGCACCTCGACCTGTTCGTCGGCGCCCAGGTCGGTCACGGCGAGCTGCTCCTGGGCATCCACCTCGGCGACGTCGAGGTGCGCGTCGATCAGGTCGTCGTGCAGGTCGAGCTCGCCCAGCCGGTCGCGGGCGGCCTTCACTGCAAGCAGCCGCGCGAGCGCACTGAGGTGCTCGTCGGAGCGTCTCGGCTCGTCCAGGTGCAAGAAGTGCAGCAAGAACGGCAGCGTCGTGGCGTTGAGGAGCAACGTCGTGAGCACCACGCCCGCGGTCATGGCGATGAACAGCTCACGCTGCTCGAGCTCGTCAGGCAGCGCGAGCGCCAGGGCGAGCGCAACGCCTCCGCGCAAGCCGCCCCACACCACGACCGCCGTGCTGCGGTGCCCGACACGCGGGATGTGTGACATGCGGTGCAGCACAGCCACGACCGGGACGACCGCCAGCGGGCGCGAGATCAGCACAGCTGCCACGGCGATCGCGATGGCGCCCAGGTTGTCGGTGATGAGGTCGATGTCGAGAGCGAGGCCGATGAAGAGGAACAGCAGCGCGTTGGCGATGAAGCCGAGCGACTCCCACAGCTCGTGAAGCAGGTCGCGCACCCGCTTGTCGGCGCGGCTCTCCAGCATGCCCCCGATGAGGATGCCGGCCGCGACCGTGGCCATGACGCCGGAGACGCCGACGACGGCCTCGGCGAGCACGAACGACCCGAACGCGACGGCGACCGACAGCGCGGCGGCCGGAAGACGGGAGAGCAGCGGCAGCAGCATCACCGCGGCGCCGCCGACGAGGCACCCCACCACCAGGCCGCCCGCGGCCACCACAACGAACTCGCCGACTGCCGGGCCGAGACCGAACGGCGCCGTGCCCAGCGCCACTGTCAGCAGGACGCTGTACAGCACGATCGCCACGCCGTCGTTGAGCAGGCTCTCCCCCTCGACCAGGGTGAGCAGCCGCCGTGACACGCCCAGCTCACGAAAGACCGCGACCACCGCCACGGGGTCAGTGGCCGAGATGAGCGCCCCGAACAGCAGCGCCGCGGCGACCGGGATCGCCAGCGCGGCGACGAGGCTGGAGCCGACGAGAGCAGCCGAGATCAGCAAGGCGATCGTGGCCAGCGCGGTGATGGCAGCGAGGTTGCGCATGAACTCACGAGTGGACAGGGTGACCGCCGCTTCGAAGACAAGGATGGGCAGGAACAGGTTGACCAGCAGCTCCTTGAAGCCCTCCCCGTCGAGCACCTCGATGAGTGCCAGGTCGAGACCGAGAGTCGTCGCGAGCATCCCAGCCACGGCCAGCACGACGGTCAGCGGCAGCCGGATCTTCTGGGCGAACAAGCCGACCAGCACCGCTACGCCGAGCAGGATCGACATCTCCAGCAGGGCCGTGGGCAGAAGCTCACCCAGCCCCTGTGTCACCTCTGCCGCCACCGGTTGCACACGGGGTGTCGTACCAGCCCCAAGCCGTGGTGCGCCAGAGTCGGACGCCCCCGTGCCGCCCCAGCGGGGTGTTCAGAGAACTGCGGCTCGGCCAGTATGGATGACCGCCGTCCGGGTAGGGGGTGGTGACGGCGTCGTCACCGAAGGGTCCCACTGTGAGCACCAGACAGCAGAGCGACGTGACCGCCGGCCGCCTGCGAACCGGTGACCTGGGTCTCGATGCGCGCGACTTGGACGATGCCACGTTGCTGCGTTACCTGACCAACCTGCACCGCGCGCCGCTCCATGCGCTTCGCCACAGCTCGCACCAGGCGTTCGTCACGCACATGTCCCGCACCGGCGAGCTCGAGGTGGAGTACCTCGCCCGGCACCCGACGCGCGAAGTGTATCGGCCCGGCGCCTGCCACTGACAGCACACCGCCGACGACGCCTACGGCCCCTCCTCAGGCAGGCACGGCCTGGCCCGGCATCCGCGCGGGAGCCGGAGCCCACGACTCCGGCAGAGGCGCGTCGTTCATCACGTGGTCGCGAATGGCGGCAAGAGTGCGGGTCAACGTCCGCGACACGTGCGCCTGGGAGACACCGAGCTGCTCGGCGATGGACTGCTGGGTGCGCTCGCCGAAGTAGCGCAGGGTGATGATCTCGCTTACCTGCTCCGGAAGCCGGCTCAGCGCCTCACGGACGGCCAGCTGTGCCTCGACGTCGTCGAGCCGGTCGTCGTCGGTGCCAATCAGGTCGGCAAGCGTCTGGTCGTGACCCTCCCCGATCGGCAGGTCGATGGACGCGTGCCCGAGCGCCTCGGCGCGAGTCTGCCAGGCGCGACGCACCTCGTAGTCGCTCAGGCCAACCTCCCGCCCGACCGACTCGGCGGTCGGGGTCTCGCCCTGGGCTTGCGCCAGGCTCAGCGTCGCACTCTCGACCTCCATCGAGACTTCTTGCATGCTGCGCGGCACCCGAACCGACCAGGCGTGGTCGCGGAAGTACCGGCGCAGCTCACCAAGAATGGTCGGCGACGCGTAGGCCGCGAAGGCCGTCCCGCGCTCAGAGTCGAAGCGGGCGGCCGCCTTGACCAGTCCGAGGCTGGCCACCTCGACGAGATCGTCCAACGGCTGCCCGCGACCGGCATAGCGACCCGCCAGCTGGCGGGCCAGCGGCAGGTACTCGGTGGCCAACCCGTCACGTCGCTCGTGACCGTCGGGCTCGCACACGGTCTTGCAGGCCGACGCCAGCGGACTCCTGCGCCCGCCCCGCCCGGTGACGGACCGATGGTGTCCGACGGCGTCGGCGTAGGTCGGGACGACCCGCTGGGCCACCACGTCCGGGTGTTGGATCGCGGCGGTGCGCACCAGCGCCGCCGAGCCGTACCCGCGGGCCACCACCGGGTCTCGGACGAATCGGCGCACGGCCTCACCAACTGCGACCGGGCCGGCGTCGGCCATCACGGCATCGCACTGTGCCGGCCGAAGGCCGGGACGAAACTCGATGCGGTCAAGCACGCCCAGGTTCTCAGCCGCCTCGGACACCAGTGCCAGCCGCTGGGCCGAGACTGCGCCGAGCACCACCAGCCGTGCCGGTGCCCAGAAGGGCATGGAGGTGACGATGGTCTCGAGGTCACTGCCGGTCGCGTCGGTGACGACGACCTCCCCGGTGCCGGGCGCGTGGGCGTCGGGATGGGTCACGACGACGGGCGGGGGCACCACCCGGATGCGTCCCCGTGGCACCCCGGCACGCTGCCAGCTCTCGAGCTCAGCCGTCGACGCGACGATCAGACCCTCAACCCGTCCCGTCAGCCAGCGCTCATATGCCGCCGGCGGCCCGTCCTCACTGAACGTCGCGACCACCGGCAGTGCCCCCTCGCTCACGCGAAGCGCCGCTGCGGTGGCCACGCGCCCGAAGGCGTGCACGACGTCGGGCCGGCCGTGGGTCCAGGTTCGGCGCAGCTCGGTCGCGCACACGTCCACGGCGTAGCGGAACCAGTGCGGGCTGGGGCGAGCATGCGAGCGGGCAGCCGCGGAGCGACGGCCAGGTCGCGCCGCGGCAGACACGTCAGTGCAGACCTCGACACCGCCGTTGGTGAGCCCGGCGGCCAGGGCAGCGATGGCGCCGGCCGGCATGAATGCGCGAGAGTCACGCGGGCGGGACAGCAGATGAACGTTCACAGGTGCCTCGCTCAGGACTGGGTAGACGAGCGACGCCACCTGTGTGCTCAAGCGGGTCTTGAGAAGACACTAGGTACTTCGGCTCCCGACGTCCAGACCTGTCGACTTAGTGCCGCGTGGTGCTGCATCAGGCCGGCCGCACGTGTACCCGGGCGCGAAACGGCTCGGCAGCGAGGGCCGCTCGACGATGTCGAAGGTGCAACCGCTGTGGCCGGCCTCGAGTCAGGCTCGGCCAAGACCGTCCGGGTGGGCCATCACCTGACCCGGAGCAGCCAGCCGTGCTCGGCATCTGACGAGCTGTCCGGGCGCGATGATGCTCTCGTCCAGCTGCGCTTCGCGGACGGTGACCGCCAGCAGGTGGTCGTCGCCCACCTGCCCGCGCACCAGGTTGGGCCAGCCCTCGAGGTCGTCGATCTGGGCGGGGCCGACGTCGAGGACGAGTACGCGCCAGTCCGGTCCCTTGTCGCTGGGCACGACCCCGCGCACGGCTCCCGTCACCGATGCCCAGTTCTCGATCGCCTGCACCATGCCTCGATTGTGGACCTGCTCAGTGCCGATGGGCCAGCCATGACACCAGGGCGTCGGCGATGGGCAGGCCGGCTGCTTGCTCGTACCACGAGTAGCCCGGGGACGGGTTGACCTCGAAGCACACCCACGACCCGTCCGGTCGCACCATCAGGTCGATCCCGGCGAACGGCAGACCGAGCCGCTCGGACAGCTCGACGCACCGGCGTGCGACGTCGTCGGGCAGGTCGATCGGCTCGAGCCGTACCTCGTGCCCGTCCCGTCCGGCGTAGCGGTAGTCGACGGCATCGGTGCGCGCTCGCGCCGCCAGAACCTTGTCGCCTACCACGTGCACGCGCACGTCGTCGCCGCGCTCACGACGCTGGAACTGGACGGGCAGCCAGCGAAGCCGGCCCAGCCGGGCTCGTGCCGCGGGGTCGAGCGGCGAGACGATGGAACGCACGGCGCTGATGCTCTTGAACACCACCGGACCGCACTCATCCTCGAACGTGGCGAGCACCTGGGCCTCGTCGGTGACCAGCGTCTCGGGGACGTCGAACCCAACCTGGGCGATGAGCTGTGCCTGGTACGGCTTGGACCCGTTGGTGGCCATCGCCGGTGTCGGATTGGCGACGCGTACCTGGGCGGGAGCCGCGTCCAGCCAGGTGAGCAGCATCTCGTGCAGCGCGGACGACCGTGCTCGGCGGTCGGCGGTCGAGTCGTTGCCGGGCACGCGTGCGGGGTCCATGATGCGCACGTACACACCGCGCAGCGCGGCAAGGTCGAGAGTGCGCCCGCCCGTCGCGAGCGTGCCGCAGCCTCGCGACAGGTCAATCACCAGGTCGTCGTCGCTTGACGTTCGCTGGTCGAGGACGACGTGGTCGACGCCGGCGCGCTCCGCGGCCTCGGCTGCCAGGCGCATCGGCGGCTCGGAGGGAATGCCCCAGAGCAGAATCACGGGAGCACCGCCGCGGGCCGCAGCAGGGCGCGGGCGAGCGCGTCGAGCACAGGGTCCGGGACCTCGTCGGGCACAGCGTCAGCGCCGACCAGCACGGCACCGCGCCCGTCGTCGCCGTCGTGGAGAGCGAGCCCTACCTCCAGCAGCGCGCATCCGGCGGCCTGCGCCAGGCGTGCGACGTCGACCTCGGCGGCGAGCCGGGCGGCGGGCGCGTCGGCGGGCACGACGGCATCGCCCACCACCCAGCAACGATGCACGGAACGGACGGGACCGAGCCACACGAGCGGGTGTGGCCCCGGCGGGATGCCGGGCGCAGCCGCGTCCAGTCCTGGCCAGCGTCGCGCCGACCACCCCGGTCGTGGGTAGCGGCGAGCGTCGGTGGTGAGCACAGTCTGGCGCACTGGCAGCCCTACTGATGCCGCCAGCGCGAGCCACCCCGCAGGCGTCAGGTCGGCGCCGGCCAGGCTGGGCGGAACCGGCCGGTTCACGACGGCGCCGGGCAGCGCGGCCAGCACGCTCAGCAGCAGCGCGTGGCGCTCGGCGGCCGCGTACTCCCGGTCGACCTCGGAGGCGAACCCCGCCGAGGCGGGCGGCAGCCACCGGACGCGGTTCAGCGTCGCGCACGCCTGCGTGAGGTCGTGCCAGCGTCCCCGGCAGTGCACACGCGAGCGCACCTCGACCCCCGAGCCGGTTCCGCTTCGGGCATGCCTGACGCGGTGCTCCCACCGGCCCCGCGCGAGGTCGCTGGGCGTCAGCCACACCGTCTCGACCCTGCCGGTGGTGCGGGCCACCAGCCGGCGCGCCAGTTGGTCGTCCCTATCGGCGAGAACCAGCAGCACGCGCGCGGTCAAGCCCCGGGGGGTGAGTCGAAGTCGCGCTTGTCAGGCAGGTCCACGCTGGTGCCGGGCCCCAGCTCGTCGGAGAGGGCGCTGTCACGCAGGTCGGGTCGCAGCTCGTCGCCGATGAACGGCTCGACCGGGCCGAACACGGCCGCCTCCAGCGCCTCCAGACGTGCCTGCAGCGCATCCACACCACCGTCTGGAACCTGCGCCTCAGGGCTGCGCCAGTCCCACCCGTCGGTGAGCTTGCCGTCGGGGTACTTGGCGTCGGTGACCTTCGCGTCCCAGTTCTTGTCGTAGGCCACCGACTTGTCGGTCACTGGCTTCTCCGGACGCTTGTCGCGGACGAGCGCCTTGTCGCCGACATCCTTGCCGGCCTCCTTGCGCAACTCCTTGACGTCCTTGACCCGGTCTTTGACGTCTTTGTCCTTGCGGTCCTTGCGAGTGTCCTTGCCGTCCTTGGCATCCTTGAGCGTGGACTTGCCGCACGCCACGGTCACCTGCGCGGTCATTACGGCCCCGGAGTCGCTGATGGCGGTGACCGAGACGCAGGTGTTCAGGCCGCCGTAGGACTTGGAACTCGGCGTGGAGGTGTTGGTGAACGCCCGGTTGTCGCTGCTGCCGGGGAACGTGTCGCCGGCATCCCCGCGGTTCGCCGAGCTCTCCAGGTGTGCGAGGCCGTCCGCCTGCTCCAACGCCACCCGGTAGTGGGTCTCGTCGGAATTGTTGGCGATGGCGTCGTCCAGGTGCCAGATCAGCAGCCCGTCGCCGGGCAGTGCCGCGTCGAAACGCGTGCGCTGACGGTTCTCGACCAAGAAGTACTCCTGCCCGGACGTCCCGTCCTTCCAGAGCCGGAACACGCGGTGCGCGTCCTTGACATCCTGGACGGTGATCGGACCGTTGGCTGTCACGTTCGCCACGGTGACCCACGCCTGCTGCACCTTGCACCAGGCGGACGGGTGCGCCGGCGTGTCGCCCCCGCCGTTCCACGAACCGCCCGCCATGAGGCACCAGTTGCCCACGCCCTCGGAGGTGTTGTCGGTGTCGTAGAGGTCGGGGAAGCCGAAGAGCAGGTGGCCAAGCTCGTGGGCACACACGCCGATCCGCGAGTCCTCCGGCACCGTGAGGTAGCCGTACACCTTGGTGCCGTCGGTGCTGTAGGCCCCTCCGGACAGGACCCACTTGTGAGACCAGATGTCCCCGGGGCTACCGGTCATCTCCGCGCCCTGCCCGGCGTGCACCACGACGAAGGCGTCGACAAACCCGTTGCTGTCGTTGTCGTACGGACCGAAGTTGACGTGCGGATCGGCGGCCAGCACGGCGTCGCGCGCCATGGTGCGTGCGTTGGGGGTCGCGGAGCCCGTGCCCGAGGCACCGTTGGCGTAGTCGGCCAAGGTGCGGGGCATGCGATATGGCCCGACGACCTGACCGGTCAACGTGACGAGCCCGTTGGTGACCTCGTCGAAGTACTCGCGAACGCTCCCCCCAGGCACCTCTCCTGTGGAGAAGAACAAGTCGTCGAAGTGGTCCTGGGTCTGCTCCATCTCTCGGTCGGAGAAGTCGACCAGCACGACGATCACGCGCAGGGTGCCGTGAAGAGGCGAGCGGTCGGCTGCCGCGCTGCGCACCTGGTCGACGGAGGTGCCAAGGGGAAAGTGGCTTCCCGGGATGATTAGACCGTCGTTGAGGCCAGGTCGACGCGGCAGCCCGATGCGCACCTGCGGTGCCAGCTCACGCATGCGCTTGCTGGACTGCAGCCTCGACACCTCGCTCTTGATCCGCTCGCTGAGCTCGGGACTGGGAGCGACCATGCATCGCTCGGATTCTCGCTGCGCAAGAGTCTTAATCAAACTCTCGACGTCCAACGGCTGACGGGTGAGCGTGCCCATGCAACGACGATGGACCCGCCGGGGCACCCTGTCAACGCATCGACTGCGGAACTTCGCCCCCGAACGCGGCGCTGACACCTCCGGCACCGCCGGTGTCGGTCACGCGTCGAGCAGAGCGAGAAGCTTCATGGTCGTCGACCAGGATCGGATCGTCATCTGCTGGTACTCCGGCGTCCCGACGATGGCGCTCATGCGGCTCTCGGTGCGTCGGGCGGCAAGGCGCTGGAAGTAGACGACTCCGTCGCCAGCCCACACCGCGTCCACGCCTTCACGCAGGCGGACGACGTGCATGACCTGCTCCGTCGTCAGCGGCGTCTTCAGAAAGATCGTGTCGGAGTGATGCGTGCCGGGATCCGTTCCGAAGCCGTCCGGAGCCCTCTGCACCACCGCGCGGATCTGCTCATGGCTGCGTACGACCACAATCAGTGGCAGGCCGAAACGTCGCCCGAGCATCGCTTCGATCTCGCTCTCCAGGCCGTCCGGTGTGATGTCGGTGGTGAGCAGCACGTTGCCCGACTGGATGTAGGTCGACACCGACTCGTAGCCGGCGCTCTCGAAGGCTGCGCGCAGGTCGGCCATCAGCACCTTGTTGCGTCCGCCCACGTTGATGCCGCGCAGCAGCACCACGTACTTCGTCGCCATGATCCCTCAACGTAGCCGTGCTTCCCCGACCGACTCAGGCTGCACCTTGTGGGGGGGTCGATGATCACGGTGCGGTTCGGGTAGCCAGCGCTACCCAGATACCGCCCCGAACCCACGGCAAGGCGCGGGACGCTGGGCCTCAGAGATGCTGCCGGAAGAACCCGACCGTGGTCGCCATCGAGTCAGCCCACGCCGCGGAGAAGGCATGCCCCTCACCCGGGTAGCGGGCGTAGGTGACGTCCACGCCTTGGCGCTCCATGGCCGCGACCGTCTTGTCTGCCCAGGCGATCGGGCACGTCTCGTCAGCCGTGCCGTGGTGCACCAGGACGGGCTCGGTGATCCGGTCGAAGTAGGTGCGCGGAGAGACTGTGGCCCAGAACTCCGGCGCCTGCTCCGGCGACCCGAAGCGGCGCTCGATGCGCCCGGCGAGCTCGGGTCGCTCCCCCACCGTCCACTTGTTGTGGTTGTCGACCGTGGCCGAGCTGACGGAGGCGTAGATGACCGCCGCATCCACCAGTCCGGGGGCCACGACCAAGGCATTCATGGTGACTCCCCCGCCCATCGACCGACCCATCATTCCGATCCGGTCAGGGTCGACGGCAGGCAGGCCAGAGTCGCGCAGGGCCAGCACAGCGTTGATGGTGTCGTCGGTGTAGCCGAGACGAAGTCGCTTGTCATTGGCTGGGTCAGAGTCTGAGCCCGCATGGTTGCGGTAGTCGGTGTGCAGCACGACGAAGCCCGAGCGAGCCAGATAGTCCTGCTCGATCTGCAGGCCCTGGCCGGTGACGTAGACGTCGGGGTCGATGTAGCCGTGGTTGAGCACCAACGCGGGGAAGGGCCCGGCCCCGGTCGGTACGTACAGCACCCCGGAGATGCGCAAGTCACCGCTTCGATATGTCACCGCTGACTTCGTGTACGCCTCGTTGCTGGCCAGCACGTCTCCCACCCGCAAAGCGCGTCCGTCGAAGTCGCGCTCCATGAGGGAGGGCAGCGATACCGGGTTGGCCGGCGGCTCCGGCGGCGCCGGCGTCGGCGCGGGGGCCGTGTCCGGCGAGGGCGACGGCGTCCGGGCGGGAGCAACGTCCGGGCTCACCGGTGCAGGCAGGGCCTCATCCGCGGGCGAGTCAGCCGGCGAGGCGGGGTCTGCGGAGGTAGCGGTACATCCCGCGGCGACCATCGCCAGCGCGAGGCTCAGCCCCACCATCATGCGCCGCGTCATGCCTCGATCGTCCCTGCTCGGGATGGCCACGGCGACTCGACGTCCGCGCCGATGGCTGTGTTCAGCGCCCTGGTCAGGCGATCAGCCGGCACCGACCTTGACGGACGCTTGGTCAGCAGCGAGGCGGTAGATGGCTGCTTCGATCTTCTCGGCCATGTTCCCGGGATCTGCGATCAGGCCGGCGTCTGCGGCGATGCCGATGCTGACGGTGCCGTTGTAGCTGAAGATGCACAGCCCGAGGGGCTGGTCACCCGACGTGGGCACCCAGCCCAGGATGCTGGCGACTTCAGTGCCGGCCAGGGCCATCGGCGCCCGCGGCCCGGGGACGTTCGTCAGCAGCCCAACCGCCTTGTTGGCAAAGAGGTTGGTCAGGCGCACCGAGACAGCCGACGGGGTCTCGGCGATGATCCGCTGGACGCCGTACACCAGCACCGGCTCGGCGCTGTTCTTGATCCGGTTCATGCGGGTGCGAAGCTCGCGTAGCAGCACGGCTGGGTCGGAGATGCCCAGCGGCATGGGGAGCATCACGAGTGCGAAGTGGTTACCGAGCTCCTCGGGCAGGTTGGCGTCGATCGGCTTGAGCGACACCGGGATGAGCCACGAGACTTGGTCGACGTCCGTCTCGCCCTTGGACGCCAGGTAGTCGGTCACGCCCAGCGACACAGCCGCGAGCAGCACGTCGTTGATCGTCACCTGGTGCGCACGTCCGGTCGCGCGGATCGTGTCCAGGGGGATGCCTGAGATCCACGACACCGTCTTGTCCACGCCGACGGTGCCGCTCCAGACGGTCTCGACCGATTCGCGCGACAGCGTGAGTCGTCCGACCGACCGCCACGTGTTGGCCAGCTTGTTGTCCTCCGACGCCACGCCGGTCACGGCATCGACGACCCTCTGCGGCTGTCGGAGCCGCTCGACGCCGTCCACCACCACGCGCGGCTTGGCCCTGGTGACCCAGCCTGGGGCGCGGGTCAGGGTTGACCCCATACCGGCCACGAGGTCTGCCGATCCATCGGCCACCTGCCGTACCGCGCGGACGGCGTTGCCCGCCGGGCCACGACGCTTGCGGCGCCGACCTACAGCTGACGGGACGGCGTCGTCGGTCAACGGGTCGAGCAGACTCAGCAAGACCTGCACCAGGCGCACCCCGTCAGCCATCCCGTGGTGGAAGCGAGCCATCACCATCGCGCCCGTGCCGGTGCCGTCGACAGCCGGCGCCCCGTCGATGAAGTCCACCTCCCACAAGGGCTGGTCCGGGTCGAGCTGGTCGCTGAACCGGGAAGAGATGTACTGCTGGGCCTCGGCGACGCCGCCGTTTCCCGGCAGCGTCACCCGCCGGCGCCGGTCGGTGAACGAGAAGCCGGGGACGTCTTCCCACACCCAGGTGCCGTCGACCTCGGCCGCGCGACGCCGGAACACCGGGAAGCGTTCGACGATGCGCTCCTGCATGACCTGCTCTACAGCGTCCCAGTCCGGGGTCTCGGCGAGCCAGAGCACGCCGTGCATGTACATCAGGTTGTTGGGCCGGTCCATGTGCAACCAGGTCAGGTCAGCAGGTGGGATCGGAACTCTCATGGTCTCCCCTTGTCGAGGCCGCCGGTCGAAGGGATGTGTATCACTGCTGGCAACGTCTCGACACGCTTCTGCCGCATTGCTGGGCGCTCGGCTCGCACCGGGAGACCGGCGTCCCTCCTGAGGTGCGTCGCAGCGCCGGACGTGACGCGCCTCTACTGGCGCGTGGCCGGCTCGCTCAGCGCGAGCATCTTCGACATCTGCTTCTGCACCACGTGGATGGCGCGTCGCGGCGCCAGCTTGATGGCCACACTCATGAGCCGAGCGTCGTTGCCGACGTAGATGTGCAGCTTGTTCTTCTCGATGCCCTCGATCATGATCCGCGCCGCGACATCCGGCTGGGTCTGCGGGATGCGCGAGCTCTGCGCAGCCTCCCCGCCCGGGGCGCCCACGCCTGAGTTCTCGCTGATGCTGGTGGCCACGGCTCCCGGCATGATCACCGAGACCTGCAGCGGGCTGCCGATCATCTCCGCGTACAGGCCCTCGGTGAACAGCTTCACCGCGGCCTTGCTCGCGCCGTACATGGTCTGCCCAGGGAACGGGAAGAACCCGCCCATGCTCGACACGTTCGCCAGATGGGCCTGCGGCCTGCCCATCAGAACCGGCAGGAAGGCGCGAGTCATGGTGATGGTCCCGACGAGGTTCACGTCGAGCACACGATGGAGGGCCGCGTCGGAGAGCTCGGCGACCGGGACGAACGGCTGGATGATGCCGGCGTTGTTGATCAACCCGTCCACCACCTCGTGGGCGGCGAGCACGTCGTCCACGAGCGCGGCCACGCCCTCGACGTCGGTGATGTCGACGACGTGCACGCTGAACCGGTCCCCCGCTGCCGCCAGCCGAGCCGTCTCGTCGAGCCCCTCGGCACGTACGTCGACACCCGCCACACGGGCTCCGCGGCTCAGCAGTGCGAGCACCAGCTCGCGCCCCATGCCGCTGCCGGCCCCGCTGACGACCCAGACCTTGCCCCGAACATTCACTGTGTTCCTCCGTCGACTGGTCGTGGTCACGCCCTGAGCTCCACGACGATAGCCAGCCTGCTGCTGGCGCTACGGTGGCGGCGTGCCAGGGCCGAGGGGTGACATGCGTCGGGTCGGACTCGTGCTGGGTGCGGGCGGGCTGACGGGAACGGCCTTTCACGCCGGCGTCCTGACTGCCCTCGCCGACGAGATCGGATGGGACGCCCGTGAGGCGGAAGTGATCGTGGGCACGTCGGCGGGCTCGACAGCGGCCGCGCTCATGCGATCGGGGTTCCCACCCCGTGACTACGTGCCTCGCGTCGCGGGTCTCGCGATGTCGGCGGAGGGGGCCGCGATCCTCGGCAGCGTGCCCCCACTGGTCGACCCGCCGGCGCAGGCCGGCCGAGCCCGCGGGCCTGCGTCGCCAGACCTGGTGCGGGCGATGGCACGCCGGCCGTGGGCCTACCGGCCGGGGGTTGTCGCCGCCGGGCTGCTGCCCCCCGGTCGTCGCCACGTCGCCTCGACGGGTGCCTCTCTCGCGGCTCTGTTCCAGCGCTGGCCGGACGAGCCCCTCTGGATCTGCGCCGTGGGGCTCACCGACGGCGCACGGGTGGTGTTCGGACGCGATCACGAGGCGACGATCGCCGACGCCGTCTCGGCATCGTGCGCGGTGCCCGGCTACTTCGAGCCGATCGTGATCGACTCAGAGCCTTTCGTCGACGGGGCTGCCTACTCGATGCTCAACGCCGACCTTGTGGCCGGCCTCGGGATCGACGTCGTAGTGGTCTCGGCACCGATGAGCACCACCGACTGGGTGGCACGCGACGCAGGCAACCTGAGCCGCGTCCCGGCGCGGGCCCAGCTCGAGCGGGAGGTGGCAGCGGTGCGCCGGACTGGGACCCGAGCCGTTGTGGTGCACCCCGACAAGCAGATGCGCACCGTGATGGGCACGAACTCGATGGTCGCCGCCAAGCGGCGTCCGGTCGCCCTCGCCGCACGTGAGTATGCCGCCGTGGTGCTGCGCGGCACGCTGGAGCGCTGACCAGGCGCTACAGTGTGATCACCCGCAGCAGGGGTGGGCGACACATCTTCGGCGACTGCTCGGCAGGCGTCGGTTGCCTCGACAGTCGGTCGTGGGGCTTGTGCTCTGGTCGATGGCCGATGCTCTCGAGGAAGGTCGTTCGCGTGGCCACCCGTGGCCCCTGCGCGAAACGCCCAGGGAGGTGCATTGGCTCGACGAGGCCAGCGGCAGCGAACGCGCCCTGCTGCCCCGCGCAACCAGCAACGCCGCGAACCCCGCGACAACGAGGGCATCATCCCCGTGCTCGCCCGGGTCGTGCGCGAGGTGGAGGGCGACGTCAGACGAGGGCTGGTCGGGCCGTCGGTGCGGACGAAGTTTCAGGTGGTCGCCATGCTGGTTCGGGAGGAGCAGGCACGCGTCAAGGCCGACGAGACGAGCTCGGATGCCTACACGGCCGAGCAGCTCAAGCGGCTCGACGGCGTGGCCACCATCCTGGCGAAGACAGCCGCGCTCGACACATCGCTGCTTGCGCTGATCAGCGAGGACGCCGCGCTCACCGACTCGGCCAGAACGCTGAAGCGCGACCTGCTGGAGGCGGCCGGCATGGAGGTGCCAGCCGACGACCTCGGCCCGTCACCGGAGCAGGCGGCCGAGCAGGCCAGACGCCGCGTCGTGCCCCAGTCGGTGGTCTCCCGCCAGCTCGCCAACCCATTTCTCGCCCCCGACCTGGCAGCCGTGCCTCAGCGCCGCGTCGGCCCCAACCGGTTGACGGGCTGGGAGCTGCTCGTCCCGCTGCTGCGCTCGTTCGAGGAGGCCGGCAACGGCGCCACCTCGTGCATGCCCCTGCCCGATCCGCCCGTGATGCAGGTGGCCGGGGGGCTGACCTTGATGCCGCACCAGGCGCAGGTGGTCGAGGCAGCGTCCGCGGGGCACCGCACCTTCTTGCTCGCCGACGAGCCGGGTCTCGGCAAGACCGCCCAGGCCCTGCTGGCCGCCCAAGCGGCCAACGCCTACCCGCTGCTCGCCGTCGTCCCGAACGTCGTCAAGACGAACTGGGCCCGGGAGGCGGGAATCTGGACGCCCCAGCGCTCGACCACCGTGGTCCATGGCGACGGGGAGAGCGTGGACGGCTTCGCCGACATCGTGGTCGTCAACTACGAGGTGCTCGACCGGCACATCGGCTGGATGGGCAGGCTGGGCTTTCGCAGCATGGTCGTGGACGAGGCCCACTTCATCAAGAACAAGTCGTCACAGCGATCCCAGCACGTGCTGGAGATCTCCAGGCGGATCCGCGCCTGGACGGCACGGCCACTGCTCATGGCGCTGACCGGCACACCGCTGATCAACGACATCGAGGACTTCTTGGCCATCTGGGAGTTCCTCGGCTGGATCGACGAGACCAAGCCGATCGGCGACCTGATGGTTGCCCTCGCCGACACCGGGCTCGTCCCGGGCGAGCGCGGCTTCTACCCGGCAGCACGCACCAGCGTGATCGACCAGGGCATCGTGCGCCGGCGCAAGGTCGACGTGGCCGCCGACATCCCGGCTCGACGCGTGGCCGACCTGCCGGTCGAGCTCGACGACGAGGCCGGTCGCTCCATCCGTCGCGCCGAGCGCGAGCTGGCCCGCCGGCTGGTGGCCCGCTACCACGCGGCTCTCGAGCATCGGTCCGGCGGCGCCGCCGTCGAAGGCATCGACCACGAGCTGGTGCGCCAGGTGGCCACGCGCGAGCGGCAGAACGCCGACAAGGCCGAGTCGGGTGAGAACGTGTTCGCCATGATGCGCCGCATCGGGCAGGCGAAGGCCGGGCTCGCCGCCGACTACACCGCCCAGCTTGCCCGAAGCGTCGGCAAGGTCGTGTTCTTCGCCAAGCATGTCGACGTGATGGACGCCGCGGAGCAGATCTTCGCCCAGCGCGGCCTTGCGTACTGCTCGATCCGTGGCGACCAGACGGCCAAGTCCCGACAGAAGAACATCGACGCGTTTGTCGATGACCCGGACGTCGCCGTCGCGGTCTGCTCGCTCACGGCCGCCGGCGTGGGGCTGAACCTCCAGGTGGCCTCCGACCTGGTGCTGGCCGAGCTCTCGTGGACCGACGCCGAGCAGACCCAGGCCATCGACCGCATCCACCGCATCGGCCAGGAGCAGCCGGTGACGGCATGGCGCATCATCGCCGCGCAGACGATCGACGCCAAGGTCGCCGAGCTGATCGACAGCAAGGCCGGCCTCGCCGCCCGCGCCCTGGACGGGTCGTCGGAGGACTCCTCTGCCGCGATCGACGTCCAGACCGAGGCTCTCGTCGCGCTGCTTACCGATGCCCTGAGTGAGCCGGCCAGGCTCTGAGGACGCCCATGCGGGCGCCTCCCCGAATGCCGGCCGGTTGACCCACGTCTGCGGTAGCGTCGCATCACGGATGGCGCCACGCTCACGCTGATCGTCCTGCTCGGCGCCGTCGGGTTTGTTCATCTCGAACCGGCTGCCGATCGGCTCAGTGGCGATCACAACTGCGTTGGCGCTGGCCGCAACCGGAGTGGTGGACGTCGAGACCGCCCTAGCCGGCTTCGGCGACCCGAACGTCATCTTCCTCGCCACCCTGTTCGTGGTGAGCGAAGGCATCGACTCCACCGGAGTGATCTCGTGGGCGGGACAGACATTGATGGAGCGGGCGGGCGAGCGTAAGCGCCTGCTGGTGGTGGGCGTCCTCATCCTGGTCGCCGTGCTCTCGGCGGTGGTCACCCCCAACGGCTCGACAGCCGCCCCCATCCCGCTCATGGCGCTGCTGGCGATGCGGATGAAGACCTCACCGTCGCAGCTGCTCCTGCCGTTGGCCTTCACGGCCAGCGCAGGTGCGCTGCTGGCGCTGACCGGCAGCCCGGTGAACGTGATCGTCTCCGACGCCTCGCCTGACGCCGGCGCCGGGCGCTTCGGCTTCTTCGAGTTCGCCATCGTCGGCCTGCCGCTGGTGGTCGTCACGATCGCCATGAGTGTGGCTCGGCCCACGGCTGGTTCCCGTGCGCTCGTCGCGGCATCTGCCACCTGACCTCAGCGCCTACGGCGACCGGGTGGCGGAGTCCTACGACCTCGCGCTGCTTGTCTCGATGCGTCGCCAGCCGACATCCACCGAGGCGCCCCTGCTCACGCGGGAGTCCGGAGCCGCAGAGATCGTCGTCCGCCCCCGGTCGAGCATGGTCGGGCAGTCAGGCCGTGCCACTCGGCCGTCGGGCGAAGCGCGCCCTGGCTCCTCGCCGGCATGGTCGTGCTGCTCTCGTTCGGGCTCGTGCCGCCGGCGGTGGCCGGCCTTCTCGCCGCAACGTCCATGGTGCTGCTCGTCGTCTGGCTCGCCGTAGCGCTGCTCATCACTCCCCTCGTCTGGCCGCGGTGACCCACGAGGGGAACCTCATAGCGGCGTGAGAAGCCCGGGGTCGTCCACGGCGACGGCCTCCCACTGGCTGTCGGCGTACTTCCAGCAGGCAAATGCGACGACCCCGGCGGCGATACCCGTGTGTGCCAACGGGTACAGCGTTCCGTCGAACGCCCGGCTCACGACGGTGCTGACCAATGCTCCGCCGAGGGTTGCCAACGAGCCGATGACGGCGGCGGCGGTTCCCGCCGTGCGCCCCATCGGCACCATCGCCGCAGAGTTCACGTTGGGGATCGTCAGCGCTTGGCTGACCAAGACCGGTGCAAGGGCGAGCGCATAGGCGAGCAACGGCGGCCGCCCGTCGAACACCACCGTGATCGCCCCGAACAGGGCCATGGACGACGCGTAGCAGACCACCCCGAGCCGCAGCACCGTGCGCAGCCCCCAGCGCTCGAGCAGCCGTGGGTTGGTGAGCATCCCAACCCCCAGCATGGCCGCCGACGCCCCGAAGATCACCGGGAACCACGCCTGCAGGCCCAGCACATCGGAGATGATGATCTCGCTGGAGGCCAGGTAGGAGGTGAAGAAACCGAACCCGGCAGCCTGAGCCAGCGTCAGGCTCATGACGAACCGGTTGCCGATCACCGTCCGGAACGCTCGCCCCAGGCTCGACCACCGAAGCGGCATCCGTCGCTGCGTCGGCAGCGTCTCCGGCAGCCGGGTGAGCCATGCGCCGAGAGCGGCGGCAAACACGCTCAGGAACGCAAAGATGCCATGCCACGACGAGCCCGTCGCCAGGATGGCCGTGCCCACCGCCGGCGCAACGATCGGCACGAGGATGAACACGGCCATGATGTAGGAGAGAACCTTCGCCATCTCGGTACCCACGAACGCGTCTCGGATGACGCTCTGCGCCACCACGCGCAGGCTGGCCGCGCCGAAGCCACCGAGGACGCGCAGCGCGAGCAGCACCGTGAGGTTCGGGCTGAAGGCCGCTGCCAGCGCGCTGGCTCCGTAGACGGCGAGGCCGATCCACAGCACGGGCTTACGCCCGACGGCATCCGACAGCGGACCCCACACCGGCTGGCCTAGTCCCAGGCCGACGAAGAACGCGGTGACCACGAGCGCGACAGTGTTGGAGTCGGCCGCCAGCCCGAAGTCGTCGCGCATCTGCGGGAAGGCGGGCAACATCATGTCGATGGCCAGGGCCGCCGACGCCATCGTCGCCGACATGAGCACGGTGAACTCGCGTCTGCTCAGGTGCTGCTGCAACGTCTCGAGTCCTGAGGTCACCTCTCACGACCCACTGCGACGACGCTGGCGACCATGCTCGCCACGGTACGCCGCGTGCCAGGATCGGCCTCATGCAGATCACCGGATGCGTCTTCGTCGGACCCCGGCAGGAGGGGGACTTCGCCTGGATGCTCACTCGTCCCGAGTCGACGACGCCTTGTTCGTGTTCAACGACAACGAGAGCCAGTTTCGTGCCTACCGAGCCGACCGTGCGGGTGGCTCGGTGTGCAGCCCCGGAGGTGGCAACGCGGTCATCCGGCCGTACCGGCGGGTCTTCTCCAGCGCCGATGCCGGCGACCCCGCGCTGCTGGGCACGGGCACCTTTCGAGTGGGTGATGACGTGCGGCGCTCCGTCGTCACCCGTCTGCGTGCGCTCGGCGAGGGCTGACACTTGATCAACCAGCTACCAGCGGTAGCGGCACCTGCCATGCTGGCGAGGTTCTGCGCGACGCCTGGAGGAGCCCGTGCTCACCGAGACGCTGACCGTCGTCACCCAGGTTGGGATGCTCACCTTCGTCGTCGTCCCAGCCGTGGCCATAGCCACAGCTCGGTTGCTGCCGATCGACGACGCGCCGGCCACCGCGATCATCCTGATCGGCTGCGTGGCGGGCGCGCCCTTCTTGCCCAAGCTGGCCGGGCTGGCCAAGGGCGACCCCGCGCTCGCTGGCGGTCTGATGGTGCTGCTCATAGTTGTCACCGTGGGCTACGCGCCCCTCGTCATCCCGCTGGCGGTCGAGGGCGCGACCGTCTCGGCACGGCTCGGCTTCTCATCGGCATCGTCGCGGCTCTGCTGGTCGCCTGGCGTGACGTGCTTTCCTCCGTCGGCTCGTGGATCTTCGTCGGCACAGCCATCGTGCTGCTCGCCCTCGCCGCTTCGCTGGGCGGCGAGGTGATCGTTCTGACACTGGTGGCCGCGCTGCTCATGCCGATCGTGCTCATCGTTCTCGCCGGCGAGATCGGGCGGCGTTCGTCGTGATCGACCTGCACTGCCACCTGCTGCCCGGCCTCGACGATGGTCCGCGTGACCTGTCCGACGCGCTCGCGATGGGACGGCAGGCGGCTGCGGCGGGGGTCACCCACATCTGCGCCACCCCGCACATCCGCCACGACCACGACGTGAACATCTACGAGCTGCCCGACCACATCGCTCTTGTCGCCGACGCGCTGCGCTCGGCCGGGTGCCCGGTTCAGGTGCTAGCCGGCGGCGAGGTGGCCGAGACCATCGTCGAACATCTCACCGACGACGAGCTGCATGCGGTGTCACTCGGTGCGGCAGGGCGCTGGATCCTTCTCGAGCCCGCGCCCGGTCCGCTGACCGACAGCCTCGATGCGACGGTGCGCAGACTCGAGCACCGCGGCTTTCGCAGCCTGATCGCCCACCCCGAACGCCACCTGAGCGCCGACTTGATCGACCGCCTGGTCACGCTGGTCGACGACGGAGCCTTCGTCCAGGTGACGGCGGCGACCCTGGCTGAGCACCCGGCGTCGATCGGCATGCGCATGCTGGCAGAGGCCGGCGTCGTGCACGTGCTGGGCAGCGACGCGCACTCCGCGGTTGCCGGCCGCCCGGTGGACCTGCGCAGCGGAATGGCCGCGCTCGCACAGATACCCGCGATGCGTCCCTATCTCGACTGGGTTGCCCACGAGGCGCCCGCTTCGATCGTGGCCGGACGTGACGTCGAGGCGCCGTTCACAGCCGGACGCGTCGACGGCTGACCTGCCGGGCAAGGGCCTCGATGGCGCCGCGGGACGTCTCGTCGCACCCGGCGTAGTGCGCCGCCCCGGCAGCCATGCCCAGCGCGACGGCGTCGAGCCAGTCCGCGCCCTGAGCCAGCATCGCGGCCAGCGCGCCCGTCATGGCATCTCCACACCCCGCCGCCCGCCCCGTGCCGACGCGCGGCGGAGTGAGCTCGGTACCCGTGCCGCGCTCGTCGACCGCGAACACCGTCGATGCCCCGCGCGTGACCACCACGGACGTTGCCCCGAGGTCGAGGAGCCGGTGGATCGCGGCGCGGCGATCGTGGGCCGTGCCGACCGGTGAGGTCACGAGCTCGGCAAGCTCCCAGTCGTTGAGCTTCGCCGTCGCCGGACCGCCCCGTACCGCTGCCTCCACGCGGGGGCTCGACAGGTCGACGACGACGGCGACGCCGTGCGCCGTGGCCGCGGCGACGACGGACGTGTAGACGTCGCGCGTCAAGGCGTCACCAGGCATGGGGTTTCCCACCACGAGCACGTCGGCCCGGACACAGGAGTCGAGAGTGGCGTCGACCAGCGCCCCGACCTCGCTGGCCGACGGAGATGGCGCCCAGCTCGACACGACCTCGGTGGCCGGTTCGTGGCGTTGGTCGATGACGAAGCACCCGGTGGACCCCGCGGTCGGGACGACCACGGCGGCGAACGGCGCGGCGTCCAGCATCGGTGCGAGCACCGAAGCGTTCGGTCCGCCGGACAGCCCGCACAGGGTCACCTCGGCTCCCATGGTGGCGGCCATGCGCGCCACCCACACACCCTGACCACCCGGGATCACCTGGACGGTCGGGCCGTTGCCCGCTGGCTCGATCGATACCTCCAGCAGCAGGCTGGGTCCGAACACCACCACCCTGCCCCGCCGCATGCCCTCATTCTGGCCCTGGACCCGGTCGCGCGTCGCCTGACCCGGGCCGCCGGTTGCCGACGTGGGCCGCGACGTTGCGCGGCGCATCCGTGCGCAGCCACGTCGCGTAGCCCTCCGGGTCGCAGCGGGCCAATGCGTCCAGAACCCGCGAGCGCAGCTCGACGACCCGCGGATCTGCTGGACCCAGAGGTTCTTGTTCGGTCTCTCCCCCGGATCGGCTGTCGTCGAGGCACAGCAGCTCCCACAGCTCGTGCAGCCGGGTCACCGGCAGCGAGTCGCACCGCTCGGGCACTTGGGGTAGGCGGCGGGTCGCGCGGGCGCGCGAGCCCGACGAGGGGGCCACTGGCGCACCGCTGTCGCGGACGTACTCGTGAAGCAGCCACCCGCCCACGAGCATCGCCAGCAGGGCTAGGGGCAATGCCGTGAAGTTAGGGCTCTGGAGGGTGCGGTCAAGGACTGCTGGCTGGCGTGTCGGGGCTGGTGGGGCAACGGAGTCCGGGTAAGAGAGGCAACGACCAAGAAGCTTCTCCTTCCCCGGAGGCTCCGTTGCGTGCTCATCGTGTCATGTCTGTGGTGTCGGGTCCGTTCAGTGGGGTGGATGCCAGGTTCGCGCCGGGGCATGTGGGTGAGCTGACCCAGATCGTGCCGTTCGAGATGGTCGATGCGGCGTTGGCGGCGACCGGCGCGTGCCAGCGGCGGCTGCGGGATCTGCCGTCGCGGGTGGTGGTCTACCTGCTGCTGGCGGGCTGCTTGTTCCCCGAGGTCGGCTACAGCGGAGTGTGGCGCAAGCTGACTGCGGGCCTGGATGCGGGCAGTGAGTGCGCTGCACCGTCGGCCAGTGCGATGGCTCAGGCACGCCGCCGGGTCGGGGCGGCGCCGATGCGGTGGTTGTTCGACTTGCTGCGCGGCCCGCTCGCCCGGCCCGCTCAGCGGGGGACCTGGTGGCGTGGGCTGTTGGTGTGCGCGATCGACGGGACCATCGTGACGGTGCCCGACAGCGAGTCGGTCCGGGCCAGGTACGCCAAGCAGGCCGGGAACCACGGCGGCACCGGCTATCCCCAGGTGCGGGTGCTGGCGTTGGTCTCCGGCGGCACCCGGGCCCTGATCGACGCGGTCTTCGGGCCGACCAGCAGCGGGGAGACGAGGTATGCGTCGCGGCTGCTGGGCAGTCTGCGACCGGGAATGATCGTGCTGGCCGACCGCAACTTCGCCGCCCAGGACCTCCTCGCCCAGATCGCCGGGACCGGGGCGCACGTGCTGGTGCGGTGCAAGAACGGCCGCAGGTTCCCTGTCCTGGCGCGCTACCGGGACGGCTCTCACCTCTCGGTGATGGGCACGCTGCGGGTGCGGGTCATCGACGCCGAGATCACCATCTCCACCGCCGCGGGCCGCCGCGGCGGGCACTACCGGCTGGTCACCACCCTGCTCGACGAGCAGCGGTACCCGGCGGCTGACCTGGTCCGGCTCTACCACGAGCGCTGGGAGATCGAGACCGCCTACCTGGAGCTGAAGTCCAGCATGCTCAACGGCCGGGTCCTGCGCGCCCGCACACCGGCCGGGATCGAGCAGGAGGTCTACGCACTCCTGGTCACCTACCAGCTGATACGCACCGCGATCGCCGACGCCACCGCGGCCCGCCCCGACTTCGACCCCGACCGCGCCAGCTTCACCATCGCCTGGCAGACCGCCCGCGACCAGGTGATCAAGGCCGCCAACATCATCGCCGAGACCGTCATCGACCTCGTCGGCGCGATCGGCGCGAGCATCCTGGCCCACCCACTACCCGCCCGACGCAAACGCGTCTGCCCACGCATCGTCAAACGAGCGATCTCCAAATACCAGGCCCGAGGACCCAACCCCGACCGGACCAGCTACCCAGCCACCCTCACCATCGACATCCTCACCGGCGCGCCGCCGTGACACCAACAGCCAGCCCCTAACTTCACGGCCTTGGGGCTAGGGGCGGCAGTATCCCATCCAAGGCGCCGGCACCGGTCAGGGCGAACACGGTCGCCAGGCCCCCACCGGCGAAGCGTGCCGCGTCGGACGCCCGGACGTCGCGGTCGCCACTCCACGACGCGGATGTGCCGAGGAAAAGGCCGGCGCCAGCACCGAACACGGCCATGGCGGCCAGGGTCGCCAGGTTGTCCGACGCCACCATCACCCCAATCAGGGCGAGCACCAGCAGCCCGACCCCCATCATGGCGAGGGTCATCCGAGCCAGTGATCGCACACGTCACCTCCCGTACTCGACCCTCCCGGCGTGCGATGACCAAGCCGGTTGGCGTGAGGTCAGGTGTCGCCGGGCTGGGCAGCGTGCCGCGTCAGTCCAGGCGTGCGCTCGGCTGGCGGGAACTCGGCCTCCAGCAGGTGGGCGTCCATCCCCTGATCATGACCCCATCCAGCCCATCGACGCCAGCAGTCGCGTACATCCAGCTACTGCGTTCGGGCCGAACACGCCGCAATGCTCCAGGCCCCGCACGAAGTACTCACCCGCCGCGTCACGAACGAGCTCGAGTGCCTCGGTGAGCGTGACCCGCCTCGGGTGCTCGCCACGCAGCTCGTCCAGCATCGCCTGGTGCGGTGAGAGGTCGGCAGGCAGCTCGGTGCCGTTGGCCAGGGCCAGGGCGATCTCGTTGAGCTCGACTGCCAGCCGTCCCGGCAGCACGGCCAGCCCGAGCACCTCGATCAGGCCGATGTTCTCGCGCTTGATCGGGTGGATCTCGACGTGCGGGTGATAGATGCCGTCCGGGTGCTGCGGCGACGTGCGGTTGTTGCGCAGCACGAGGTCGAGCTGCAGGTGGCTGCCGACCTGCCGGGCGATCGGGGTGATCGTGTTGTGCGGGGTGTCGCCGGTGAAGGCGAGCACGCCCCTTTCCTCGTCGGAGTACCCCCGCCAGACGTCCAGCAGCTCCGTCGCCCGGTCGAGCACCGCCGACCGCTCGCCGCGCAGCCGAATGTCGGTGAGGGGCCAGTGCACGACTTCGACCGACGTGCCGTCGACGTCCCAGGCGGCGTCGATCGCGGCCCGGTCGAGGGCGAACTCGTACGCGCCGCCCTGGAAGTGGTCGTGGGACAGGATCGAGCCGCCGACGATCGGCAGGTCGGCGTTGGACCCCATGAAGTAGTGCGGGAACAGCTCGACGAAGTCGGCCAGCCGCGTGAACGTCGCCTGGTTGATCCGCATGGGCGTCACGGCCTCGCTCAGCGCGATGGCGTGCTGCGGGTAGTAGCGGTAGGGCGAGTACTGCAGCAGCCAGGGGTCGCCGTCGAGCTCCATCGGGATGAGCCGCAGGTTCTGCCGGGCCGGGTGGTCGGTGCGCCCCGGGTAGCCCTCGTTGTCACGTGCCAGTAGGTTCGCGGGGTACTTGGCGTGGGCCTTCGCCCGCACCCCGCGCGCGGCTTTGGCGATGTCACGCGGGTCTTTCTCCGGCTTCGACACGTTGATCGTGATGTCGAGCTGGCCGTAGCGGGTGTGCTGAGGCCAGGTGATGTTCTTGTCGGTGCGCGGGATGCGGATGTAGTTGCTGGACGCCGACAGGTGGTGGAAGTAGTCCGTCGCGGCGACCGGGCTCTGGGCGTGCAAGGCCCAGAACCGCTCGACGACCACCGACGGGTGCAGCACGAAGGTGCCCATGACAGCGGTGTCCCACAGGTCACGCTGAGTGACGGTGTCGGGCTCGATCAGCCCGCGCGCGACGGCGTCGTCCAAGACCGGTGCCAGCAGCTCGTCGACCGGCGTGTCGCCGCAGTCGGCCGTCTCCAGCGCCAGGTCGTAGTCGTCCAGCTCGAGCACCTCGATGATGCGGTTGCGCACGTACACGCGGTCGACGGGCTCGATCAGGCTGTGCTTGACGCCGTAGTCCAGCAGGTTGCCGATGGATGACTCGATCACGGTCACTCCCAGGTCGACGGATGGTTGTCAGCGAGCTCGTCGGGGTCGGTGATCTCGCGGGCTCCGTGGTCGCTGCGCACGACGAAGAACTCCGCGACCAGGCCGGTGCGCTCGGTGTAGACCGGCGCGACTGCGGCCGTGAACTGCTCGACGGCGTCCGCGGCCACCAGGTTCACCGTGCAGCCACCGAAGCCGGCCCCGGTCATTCGGGCGCCGAGGCAGCCTGGCGCTGCCCAGGCCGCCTCGACGAGCGCGTCGAGCTCAGGCCCGGTGACGCGGTAGTCGTCGCGCAGCGACTCGTGCGACTCGCGCATGAGCTGGCCCACCCGCAGGTGGTCACCGGCCTTAAGCGCCTCCACGGCGGCCATGACCCGGTGCTGCTCGGTGGCAACGTGGCGGGCCGGGGGCCGTAGTGCCGGGTCGAGGGTGTTGAGCAACGCGGGGAGGTCGTCGGGGGCGATGTCGACCAGTCGGCCGACCCCGAGCGCCTCCTCCGCCGCCTCGGCCGAGGCGCGTCGCTCGTTGTAGGCGCTGTCGACCAGCTCACGCCGCTTGCGCGAGTTCGCGACTACCACGACGTCGTCGTCAGGCATCGGGACGTGCTCAACCGTCAAGGCCTCGCAGTCCATCGCCAGGGCGTAGCCCCGACGCCCGGTGGCGATGGCGAGCTGGTCCATGATGCCGCTGGACACGCCGATGAACTCGTTCTCCGCGACCCGTCCGGCAACGGCGAGCTCGGTGGGCGTGAAGCCGAGGTCGAACCACTCATTGAGCGCCACGCCGAACGCCATCTCCAGCGATGCCGACGAGCTGAGGCCCGCACCATTGGGGATGCTGCCGTACACGTGAACGTCGAAGCCGTGCGGGATGACTGCGCCTCGCTGCGTGAGCGCATAGACCATCGCGACGAGGTAGTTGGCCCAGTCCCCGCCCTCAGCCGGGCGCCCCCCGTCCATCTGGACGGTGACCGTGCCCACCTCGGGCAGGTTGACCGAGGTGGCGGTGATCAGCCGGTCGGCGCGGGGCTGCGTGGCTAGCCAGGTGCCTCGGTCGATGGCCATCGGCAGCACCGTGCCGCCCATGTAGTCGGTGTGGTCGCCGATGAGGTTGACGCGGCCGGGAGCCTGGAACAGTCGCATCGGCGAGGCTGCCTCGGGGCTCACCGGAGCGCCACGCGTGGCTCGTCGGGCGCGAGCTCGATGCCGCGTGACGCCCATGGAAAGGTCTGCTCGAGACGGGGAGACTCCACGACCTCGATCGTATGGCGCGGTCGTCGAGGACGGGCACGGGATGCATACGGGAGCCGTGGCGAGGTGGGCGACGACTCCTGGCGCGCCGTCCCCAACCCGGGCGAGCAGAATGGACGACGGCGAAACCTAGGACGGTCACCTCGACCACTTGGCAGAAGGGACGATGTTCGATGGGTTGGAGAGAGACGCTCTCAGGCGCGGCCGACATGGTGTCGCAGACCGTGAGCCAGAACCGGGACACGATCGAGCAGGGCATCGAGAAAGCGGCCGAGTTCGCCAGCAGCTCGACCGGCGGCAAGTACGATTCGACGATCCGCAAGGGCACGCAGCAAGCCCGCTCGGGCTTGGACAGAGTCGCGTCCACGGCCGCAGACGGGCCTGGCGAAGATCCGCCGGAGAACCCCGCTCGTCCCACCTAGGGACCACATGCCGTGCTCGAGACGCCCGAGCGCGCACACACTGATGGTGTGCACGCACGCAAGCACGGTGAGTTGCGCCTACCCGACCTGGCCGGGCTCGACCGCTGGCTGCAGGCGCAGCCAGTCGACCCGTGGATCAGCCAGGTCGAGAAGGCCTTCACCAGCCAGCGACCGGACGGCAGCTGGGGCGAGGCGACCGACCCGGATCGCCGAATCCTGCCGACCCTGTGGATGGCGAAGGTACTGGCCGAGCTCGGGTACGGCGCCGACCCACGATGGCAGGACGCCGCCCAGTTCTTGTCCGGCACCGCGCACACCGACGACGGGGTGTTCTCCGTCGACGGTCGTCGCGCCGGGGTGCTGAGCTGCTACGTCGGGACCGCTGCCCTGCTCTACCTCGACGGCGGTCTGCCCGGGGCGGCCCGTCCCCAGGTGGACTGGATCGTGCGCTACCAGGACGTGCGATACGCGGGGAGGTCGAGGCGGAGCGCGCCAGTACCCGTGTGGTCGCCTGACCTGGCCCGGCGCTACGGCGGGTGCCTCGCCGACTGCACCTGCCTGATCGGTCTGGTCAAGTGCGGACTGGCCCTGCTTGCCTGGCGCCAGGCCGGGGACGCTGACGACGGCAGCGCTGCCCTGCTCCACGATATCGCCGGCGCCTTCGTGCAGCGGGAGCTGTTCAAGGCGTCGTCCGGTGCTGCGGTGCCGCTGGGCACGCCCCCGAGGCGGCCCGACGAGTGGTTGCAGCCCACGTTTCCCCTCGACTGGCACACCGACCTGATCGAGGTCGTGCACCTGGTCGTCCATGCGCACGGGCCCGACCCACGCCTGCAAGCCGCCCTGGACGTGGTGGCGGCGTCCCAGCTCGCGGACGGCTCGTGGCCGCTGCGCCGCACGTTCCGGCCCCGCGACCTGCCTCTGCTCGAGCGCCGGTCGACCTCGTGCGGCAGCGTCGCCGTCTCTCGCCGCGTCCACAATGCCCTCTCGCCGCTGGCCTCACCTGTTGCTCGTCTGGAGAGCTGATGACCACGACGTCCCTTGCTGAACTCACGACCCGACCCTTCGCAGAGCCGGCCCAAGCCGTCCTCGGCGCCCTCGACAGCTCACCGGACGGCTTGTCGGCGACCGATGCCGCACGGCGTCTGGCCGAGGTGGGCCCGAACCGGCTGCCAGACCCGCCGCGACCGAGCGCGCTGCGTCGCTTGCTCGGGCACTTCGACGACATCCTTATCTACATCCTGCTGGCGGCCGCCGTGCTGAAGGCGATCCTCGCGGAGTGGATCGACTTCGCCGTCATCCTCGCCGTGACCGTGATCAACGCGCTGATCGGGTTCGTGCAGGAGGGCCGGGCCGAGCAGGCCCTAGCGGGCATCCGCACCATGCTGTCGTTGCACGCCCAGACCCGCCGCGACGGTGCCTGGACGGACGTCGAGGCCGACGACGTCGTGCCAGGCGACATCGTGCGCATCAAGTCCGGCGACCGGGTGCCAGCCGACTTGCGGCTGCTCGAGGCCGTCAACTTGCAGGTGGAGGAGTCGGCGCTGACCGGTGAGGCGGTGCCCTCGGCCAAAGGTGTCGACCCGGTCGAGGCTGATGCAGGAGTCGGTGACCGCACGTCCATGGTGTTCTCCGGCACCCTGGTGGCCGCGGGGCAGGGCGTCGGCGTCGTCACGGCGACCGGCTCGACCACCGAGATCGGCCGCATCCAGACACTGATCACCGAGACCGAGTCGTTCGACACGCCGCTGACGCAGCAGATCACCCAGTTCGGCAAGGTGCTCTCGCTGGTGATCCTCGGCATGGCAGCGCTGATGCTGGTGATCGGACGTGTGCTGCACGACTTCGAGATCCCCGAGCTGATCTCTGCCGCGATCGGGTTCGCCGTGGCCGCGATCCCGGAGGGCCTGCCCGCGCTGGTGACCATCACTCTGGCGCTCGGCGTGCAGCAGATGGCTCGCCGCCAGGCGATCGTGCGGCAGCTACCCGCGGTGGAGACGCTCGGCTCGGTGACAACAGTCTGCTCGGACAAGACTGGCACTCTTACCCGCAACGAGATGACGGTGCGCCACGTCGTCACCCGTGCGGGACGCTACGACGTGACCGGCATCGGCTACGAGCCAAGCGGGCACCTGGCGCGTGACGGGCATCCGGCCACCCTGGACGCCCACCGCGACCTACGCTCGCTGGTCACCGTAATGGCGGTGTGCAACGACTCCGACGTCGTCGTGGAGGAGGGCCACTGGCGAGTGCTCGGCGAGCCGACCGAGGGGGCGCTGCGCACTCTCGGGCTCAAGGTCGACTTCGACCACACCACCTACCCCCGCGTGGCCGTGGTGCCGTTCGAGTCCGAGCACAAGTTCATGGCCACCCTCAACACCACCCCGAGCGGCAACCGAGTGGTTCTGCTCAAGGGTGCGCCGGACCGGCTGCTGGACCGCAGCAGCGACCAGCAGGCCGCGGACGGGTCGCGCGAGCCGTTGGACCGCGGGTTCTGGAACACCCAGATCGACGCGCTCAGCGCCGATGGGTTGCGAGTGCTCGCCGCCGCGTCTCGTCCGGCCGACCTTGATCAGGCGAGTCTGGCCATCGATGACGTCGATGCCGGAATGACCTTCATCGGCGTCGTTGGCATCGTCGACCCACCCCGCCCCGAGGCCATCGACGCGATCGCCACCAGCCGCAAGGCCGGCATCCGCGTCAAGATGATCACCGGCGACCACGCGGGCACGGCAGCGGCCATCGCACGTGAGATGGGCATCACCGACCACGACGCCCGCCCGGCCGTGACCGGCGCCGAGCTGGAGACAGCGACCAGCTCCCAGCTGCGCCGGATCGTCACCGAGACCGACACGTTCGCGCGCACCAGCCCGGAGCACAAGCTGCGCATCGTCAAGGCGCTGCAGGCCAACGGGGAGGTCGTCGCAATGACCGGGGACGGTGTGAACGACGCACCCGCGCTCAAGCGAGCCGACGTCGGGGTGGCCATGGGCATCAAGGGCACCGAAGCCACCAAGGAAGCCGCGGAGGTCGTGCTGGCCGACGACAACTTCGCCACCATCGAGCACGCCGTCGAAGAGGGGCGGCGCATCTTCGACAACATCCAGAAGTCGGTCGTCTTCTTGCTGCCCACCAATGGCGCCCAGTCGCTGGTGATTCTCGTCGCCGTGCTGCTCGGCTTGAGCCTTCCGCTCGACCCGGTGCAGATCCTCTGGATCAACATGGTCGTCGCAGTGACCCTGTCGCTTGCGCTGGCCTACGAGCCCGCCGAGCACGACCTCATGAGCAGACCGCCGCGCACGCCTGGCGGGTCGATCGTCGCGCGGCAGTACATCGGTCACATCGCCTACGTGTCGGTGCTCATCGCCGGAGCGACCCTGATCGTCTTCCAGATCGCCCGCAGCCAGGGCCTGCCCGAGGACCAGGCCCAGACGTGGGCGGTCACGATGCTGGCCCTCGGCCAGGCCGCCTACCTGCTCAACTCGCGCTACCTTCGCGAGTCGAGCCTGCGCTCCGAGCTCTTCACGACCAACCGGGTGGTGTTGGTCTCGATCGGACTGCTCGTCGCGCTGCAGGCGCTCTTCGTCTACGCGCCGTTCATGCACACCTGGTTCGGCTCCGCACCGATCAGCGCCCAGGGATGGCTCCTCCCCCTGGCACTGTCCGCGGTCATCTTCTTCCTCGTCGAAGCGGGCAAGGCCGTGCTGCGCCGTCGGTACGGCTGATCGGGGCCATCGACGTCGTCTGCGCCGGTGACCCAAGCAGCACCGGACGACGCTCTGGCGTCTGTCGACTTCGTCGTCGTCGAGTTCGCCGACGGCAGAGCCGCCCCAGGCGGGTTCGAGCGCCCTCTCGCGCTCGTCGACCAGGGCATCATCGCGATCCTGGATGTGGAGTTCCTTCGCCGCGACGTCGCTGGTGTGCGCACGGTGCCGGTCGCCGAGGTGCCGACAACGGCGGGGGTCGACCTGAGCGTGTGGGACGGCTCATCCTCCCGCCTGCTTGACGATGACGACCTGACGAGGATCGGCGAGCAGATGAGCGACGGTGCGATCGTCGTCGTTGTGGTGTTCGAGAACCTCTGGGTGCTCGACGTGATCGGCGCCTGGACCGAGGCCGGCGGACGGCTGCTGCTCGACGGCGGGATGCCGGCCACCGACCTGCTGGCCGCGCTCGACGCAGCCGAAGCAGAGTGAGGGGACGACAGTGGGGCCTGCAAAGACGGCGGCGAAAGTCGCGGTGGCTGCACGCTGCCGGCGACCGAGCGCCGCCGACTCGCCACCACCGCTACGTTCCGTGGGTGTCCACCCGGCGCAAGAACTCGCCCTTCCGAACGACCCGCTACCCGGTGTGCTGTGACTCCGAGAGCGTGGCGGCAGCTGACCGCGAGCGAGCCCCGGTGTCAGATCAGGCCAGAACCAGGTCGCCACGGGGCGCTGGGTCGGGGATTCCTTCGGGGACGACGAGCACCGGGCACGAGCCGTATCGGGTGCACGCAAGGCTGACGGTGCCCAGCGCGGGGTTTCTGATCGACGTCATGCGCCGGGCGCCGAACACCATGAGGTCGGCGCGACGTGTGGCGTCGAGCATGACCGCAATCGGATCGCCCTCTCTCACCTCGTAGGTGACCTCGTGGGGCTGCGGGTACACGTCCGACACCGCGTCGACGAGGTTGGCGACGATGCGCTCAGCCTCTGCGAGCCGCGGGGCTCGGGTCACCTCGTCCATCCCGGTGGTGTCGACCGCCATGACGGCCTGAACTTCGGCACGCATCGACTCAGCGTTGGTGAACGCCCAGAGAAGCGCCCGCCGGGACGGCTCCGACCCATCCACTGCGACAGCGATCACCGACATGTGTCTCACCTTCGACCTTTGAGCTCTTGCTGACCTCAATCGAGCCGACGTACCTCGTTGTTACTGGCCAGTATGGACCACCATCGTCCGCTCGGCATCCCCCAAAGCCCCGATCGTGATGAGGCGCTGGTCACGAAAGGCCTCGCGGATGGCTGATGAGGGTCACGACCGGCCTATGCGCACCCACGAGTCCCTGGTGATCACCGCTGTGATCATCCTCTCCGCCGTCGGTCTCGTCGGCTGCGGAGGCGACGCCGGAGACCACCGACGATGCCATGTCGGGCGAGCTGACCGCGTCTGACGCCATCGACGTCGCGCTCGCCGAGGTTGCCGGTGGGGTGGCGATCGAGGGCGGGCAGACCGCCGAGCAGGGCAAGCAGGGCTGGTACCTCCTCGTCCGCGACGCCGACTCCGCAGGCACCGAGTTCCATGTCGACACGACGACGGCACCGGCGGAATCGTCAAGCAGGAACCCACCGACTGACCAGAGCGGCCTTCAGCGTCCGGTGCTCGCCGCCGCGGTGGCAAGCACCACTCTCGAGGTCAACCGGCCGTCGGCGAGCCCCAGCTCGACCAGGTCGTCAAAGACGCGGGCTCGCCGTGCACCGGCGCGGATGCCGGCGTCGACGAGCCGCGGCGAACGCCCCAGAGCAGCCACCACCCGCACGTCGCGGTGGTGCCCGCCCAGCGAACGCTTCAGGGCTCGGGCGTAGTCACGTCCCGGGTCTGCGGCGGTGACGGCAGCCTTGCCGGCAAGGGCGCCGGACAGCGCGGCGTAGAAGATGCCCTCCCCGGTGAACGGGTTCACCAGCGAGGCGGCGTCTCCCACGAGCAGGAGCCGACCAGGCGGCTGCCGCGGGCGCGAGGACGCCAGGGGCAGGTGGTGGGCACGCAGGCGCGTCGCCTCGTCGATGCCGGGCACGTAGCGAGCGAGCCCGTCGAGCAGCTGCGCCCGCCTCGGGACGCGTCCGTCACGCAGCAGCACGCCGTACCCCACGTTGGCTCGTTGCGACCCGTCGAGCAACGGGAACGACCAGGCATAGGCAGGCCAGCCCGAGCGATCCATCCAGATGCGCTGCGCCGGCTCCGCCGCGTCCGCCGCCCAGGCGTCCGCCGCGTACCCCCGGATGGCTAGGGCCACGTGCCCGTCAGGTGCGTGAGCAGCCCCCGACGACCGGCGGCTCACACCATTGGCACCGTCAGCGCCCACGACCACACGCGCGGACGCGACGTCGTCGATGTCGACGCGGTCCGCGTGCACGTGCAGGCGCCGCACGGTGTGTCGGGCAAGGGAGGCTCCGGCCGCGACAGCGGCGTCCACGAGGCGGGCGTCGAGCACGGCGCGGGGCACGACGTGTGCCGGCCGGGCCATGATTCGGTCGGCGCGGCTGCCGCCGGTCGCGGTCAGGACGAGGCGGCGCACCGCGTGATGTCCGTCGGCGACACCCTGCACCCCGAGGCGTCGCCACACGTCGAAGGCCTGCGGAGCCACACCGTCGCCGCACGCCTTGTCGCGGGGGAACTGAGCCGAGTCGAGCAGCAGCACGCGGGCGTCCGGACGCTGGCGCAATGCTCCGAGCGCCGCGGCAGTGCCGGCGGGTCCGGCGCCGACCACGGCGAGGTCCCAGAGCCCGGCGTCGTTCACGTCGGCGATCCTTCCTGACCCCAGACGGGCGTGCAGCCGGGCGTCCCGCGGGGCGATTCGTGGGTACATCCGCGGCGCACGCGTTCACCAGGGTCACGGCCGCCCCCCGATGACGGTGCCAGCCAAAGAGCCTGCTTGGGGGCGCACTGAGGACGCACACTCCGTACGACTCGTGCGACGAAGGATCGAGCGGGGGTGCGCATCCTTGCTCCCGGGCTCACCTTGTCCGTTCGCTGGCACCCACCGCATCGATGTCGTGTGACATCTGGAAATGGTCGCCGTGGCCGACGTCTTGATCCGAGATGTGCCCGAGGATGTGCTGGCGGGTGTCGACGCACACGCTTCACGGCTGGGACTGTCCCGGGTGGAGTACATCCGGCGACGCCTCGCCGCCGATGCGGCCAGCTCGTGATCGCAGGTCTCAGCTGACGACCTGCTTTCGTTCGCCCAGCGGTGCACCGACCTAGCAGACGTCGTAGTCATGGACGAGGCGTGGCGCTGACCGACTGGCTGATCGACAAGTCCGCGTTGGTTCGGCTTGCCGACAGCCCCGACGCAGAAGAGTGGGCAGCCCGGATCCAGCGAGGCCTGGTGCGGATCACCACGCTGACCAGGCTGGAGATCGGCTACTCCGCACGAAGCGAGCGAGACGTCCGCTCGCTGTTCACGACCCCGCCGATCTCGACGATGCCGGTGGAGTACGTGACTGCGGCGATCGAGAACCGGGCGTCACAGGTCCAGCTCGTGCTGGCGGACAAGGGTCAGCACCGCGCACCCTCGATACCCGACTCGCTCATCGCCGCCGCTGCCGAGCTCACCGGGCTCACGGTGCTGCACATGGACAAGGACTTCGACCTCATCGCACGCGACACCGGCCAGCCACGGAACGTCCTCATCTCTGACCCATGGTCGAGTGGGGCGCCATTCAGGTCGAAGGCAACCGAGGCGCTTCGACGAGTCGATCGCGGACTCAACGACTCCACCGAACGTGTTTCAGGCAGCCTGGCTTCATGCACGGGCAGTCGCGACGACAACCGGTCCGCGTTGCCGGTGCGCGGATGTGTCGGACGCTCGCCTTACCGTTGTGCCACACCGCCGACGTTGATGGGGGACCGTGGACCACGACTACCTGACCTCGATGCTGCGCCACCACCCCGGTTGGCGGCTGCTGCGCGCGGGCAACGCGGCTTTCGTGGCCAGCGTCCTGCACCGCGTGTTCGTCGCCGGCAACGCACGCACGATCGCCGAGCCCGTCCTGCTCGAGGCGGTCGACGATGCCCTCTACCAGCAGCGACAGGTCGACGCCGACGCGCTGCCACGCTCGGCGAGGGAGTACGTCAGCGAGTGGACGACACCGGAGAAGGGCTGGCTGCGCTCCTTCTACCCAGCCGGCTCAGACGTGCCCTCCTACGACATCACGCCCGCGGCGGAGAAGGCGCTCGTCTGGCTCGAGTCGTTGACTCAGCGCAGCTTCGTCGGCACGGAGTCACGGTTGCTGACCGTGCTGCGACTGCTGCAGCAGATAGTCGAGGAGTCCCAGGAAGACCCCGCCGAGCGCCTCGAGGTGCTGCACCGCCGCCGCGCGGAGATCGACACGGAGATCGCCCTGGTGCAGAGCGGCCAGGTCACGGTTCTGGATGACACCGGGGTGCGCGACCGCTTTCAGCAGTTCGCCTCGACGTCGCGCGAGCTCTTGTCGGACTTCCGGGAGGTCGAGGCCAACTTCCGCGCCCTCGATCGGGGCGTACGCGAGCAGATCGCGGCGTGGGACGGCGCTCGCGGCACGCTGCTCGACGCGGTGCTCGGCGAGCGTGAGACCATCGCCGACTCCGACCAGGGCATCTCCTTCCGCGCCTTCTACGACTTCTTGATGGGTGCTGCGCGCCAGGACGAGTTCGACCACCTTCTCGACGCCGCCCTCGCACTGCCCGCGCTGCGCGACGCAGACCCGAACCTGCGCTACGTCGTCGCCGACTGGCTGCGCGCCGCTGACGGCGTCCAGTCCACCGTCGCTGCGCTGTCCCACCAGATGCGCCGCTTTCTCGACGACCGCGCCTACCTGGAGAACCGCCGCATCGCCGGGCTCATGCAGTCGATCGAGGCGCGCGCCCTGCGGCTGCGTGACGACCCGCCGCCGGGGACGGCGATGCTGATGGACGAGGCCAAGGCCGCTGTCTCGGTCCCCATGGCGCGCCGGCTGTACGCGGCTCCCCCACGCATCACGCTGGACACCGCCCCCGTCGAGGCCGGCGACGACGACACGCCCACCGACGAGCTGTTCGACCTGGTGGCCGTCGAACCGGAGCGGCTGCGCGACGCGGTGGCCGCGACGCTGTCGTACCGAGACCAAGCCACGCTGGCGCAGGTGCTCGCCGAGCACCCCATCGAGCAGGGCCTGGCCGAGGTGATGACCTACCTGACCGTGGCGGACGGCGACGGCCGCGCCGTCTTCGACCCGGCTGCTACCGAGCAGGTGTCGTGGCAGACCCCTTCTGGACAGGTGCGCGCCGACATCCCGCTCGTCATCTTCACCGGAGGCGCCGATGAGTGAGCCCATGCTGTCGGCGGCGGTCGTGCCACTGCTGCGCGGCATCGTGCAAGCCGACGAGCACCCCACGGCTTGGGAGGCCGTGCTGCGGCTGGCCCCGCAGGCGCTGGACTACCTGCGCCCACTCGGGTTGGAGGTCACGGTGGACGAGGCGGAAGGGTACGCCTACGTGGTGCCGATCGAGCCGATGGAGGGCGAGTCGGACGTGCCCCGACTCATCGCCCGCCGCCAGCTGTCGTACCGGGTGAGTCTCATGCTCGCGCTGCTGCGACGTCGGCTGCTCGAGCTGGACTCCCAGGGTGACGAGACCCGGTTGGTGCTGACCCGCGATGAGGCCGTCGAGCTGGTACGCACGCACCACCCGCTGCGGCTTCAGGAGGCGAAGCTGGCCGACGCGGTCGAGGCCGACCTCAACAAGATCGTCGAGCTCGGGTTTCTGCGCCGGCTTCGTGGGCAGGCCCACACGTTCGAGGTACGCCGGGTGCTGAAAGCGTTCGTGGACGCGCAATGGCTCGCCGACTTCGACCAGCGGCTGGCCGCCTACCTCGACGAGGAGCAGCGGGACTCGTGAGCGACGACATCGAGCTCGACCTGTTCGGCGAGCAGCCGGGCGGCTTTCGTCTGCGCCGCTTCGAGCTGCGCAACTGGGGCACCTTCGACCGGCAGGCGTGGTGCGTGCGCCTCGACGGTGACAACGCGCTGCTCACCGGCGACATCGGCTCGGGCAAGTCGACCCTGGTCGACGGACTCACCACCCTGCTCGTCCCGCCGGCCAAGATCTCCTACAACAAGGCTGCCGGCGCGGAGTTCCGCGAGCGGAGCGTCACCTCGTACGTGCTGGGGCACTACAAGTCCGAGCGAGGGTCCGGTACCAGCGCCAAGCCGGTGGCACTGCGCGGCACCGACCAGTACTCGGTGCTTCTCGCGGTCTTCGACAACGCGGCCCTGGGCCAGACGGTCACGCTGGCGCAGGTGTTTTGGTTTCGCGACCACTCCGGCAGTCCGGCCAAGCTGTTCGTCGTCGCCGAGGGTGAGCAGTCGATCCAGGGCGCCTTCGCCGACTTTGGCGCCGACATGGCGGCGCTGCGCTCGCAACTGCGCGCCTCTGGGGCGTCGGTGTACGAGGCGTTCGCGCCGTACGCGCAAGACTTTCGCCGCCGCTTCGGCATCGCGCACCCCCAGGCTCTCGAGCTGTTCCACCAAACGGTCTCGATGAAGTCGGTCGGCAACCTCACCGACTTCGTGCGCGCCCACATGCTCGAACCGCCGGACGTGGCCCCGCGCATCGCCGCCCTCATCACCCACTACCAAGACCTCACCCGAGCCCACGACGCCGTGCTCACGGCGAAGGGACAGGTCGAGGCGCTCGAGCCCATCGTTGCCGACCTCGACGCGCACGTCGCCACCGTCGCCGAGGCCCGAGCGTTGCGCGGGCTGCGCGACGCGCTGCGCACCCACGTCGTCGAGCGGAAGGTGGCGCTGCTGCACGATCGGGTGCAGCGCCGCGAGGGTGAGCGGACGCGGGCACAACGACGGCGCGACGAGACCGGTGAGCGCAGCGAGCAGTCCCAGCGCACCCTTGCCGACCTACGCACAGCGATCGCTACCAACGGGGGCGACCGGCTGACCCAGCTGGACGTCGAGATCGATCAGGCCCGGCACCGGCGCGAGGCCAAGCGTCGTGCGTGCGACGAGTTCACTCGGCTCTGCGCCCAGATCGGCCTCGAGCCACCCACGTCATCGGCCGAGTTCGAGACGCTGGCCGGTCGCCTGGCCGACGCCACGGACCGCTCGGACGCTCGCCGAGGTGAGATAGAGAACCGCCAGGCCGAGATCGCCGTCGCCACCCACACCAGCAGCGAGAGGGCCGAGGCGCTGCGCGTCGAGGTGGCCGGCCTGGCTCGGCGCACGAGCAACATCGACGAGCGGGTGGTCGGCATCCGCGCCGTGATGTGCGAAGCGCTCGGCATCGAGGCATCTGACCTGCCGTTCGCTGGCGAGCTGATGCGGGTCGACGACCCCGAGTGGGAGCCGGCCGCCGAACGGCTCATGCGAGGTTTCGGTCTGTCGCTGCTGGTGCCCGACCGGCACTACGCGCAGGCGTCGCGCTGGGTCGACGACACCAACCTTCGCGGACGTCTGGTGTTCTACCGGCTGCGTGGCGCTGCCCAGGCCGAACCGCCTGTCGACGAGCGGTCGCTGGTGCACAAGATCGACGTGCGTCCCGGTCTGCCCGCGTCGGCATGGGTGGCCGCCGAGGTGACCCGCCGGTTCGACCTGGTGTGCGCGCGAACACCTGAGGAGTTCCGCCGAGCCGGTCGAGCCGTCACCCGCAACGGCCAGATGAAGGGCTCGGGCAACCGACACGAGAAGGACGACCGGTATCCCCTGGGCGACCGGCGCCGCTACGTGCTGGGGTGGAGCAACGAGGCCAAGCGTGAGGCACTCGCCGGCGAGCTCAGCAGGCTGACCCGCACGCTGGGCGAGCTTCACGTCGAGCAGAAGGCGCTGGCCGAGGAGAACCTGCACCTGAGCCAACGCGCCCAGGCGGTGGCCGTGCTCGGCAGCCGCGAGTCGTTCGCCGACCTCGACTGGCAGCAGGAGGCGGTGACGATCACGTCGCTGCAGAGCGAGGTGGCGTCCTTGCGCGCGGCAAGCGACGTTCTCGACGAGCTCACCAGGCGGGTGGACGCAGTCCAGGGCGAGGCGGCTGGTCTGGCCGAGCAGCTGGCGCGTCACGACGCCGAGATCGGCAGGCTGGGTGCGCAGATCGAAGCCGACCGCTCGGCCGTCGCCGATCTCGACCACGAGCGCAGCGCGCTGGAGCCGGTTCCGGCGCAGGTGGTCAGTGACCTCGATGCCCGTCTGAGTGGCGAGTCAGGCGAGCGCGGGTTGACGATCGAGACGTGCGACTCCGTCGAGCGCCGAGTACGCGAAGGCCTCCAGCAGGCGATCGACATCGACGACAGGCGCGCCGGTCGGCTGGCCGAAAGGATCGTCGGGGCGATGACGCGGCTCAAGAACCGCTGGCCGCTGGCGACACAGGAGATGGACGCCGCGGTCGAGGCAGGTTCGGAGTACCGCACGCTGCACACCAGACTCGTCGACGACGACCTCCCCCGGTTCGAGGATGCCTTCAAGCAGCAGCTCAACGTCAACGCGATCCGAGAGGTCGTCGGGTTCCGTACCGCGCTTGACACCGCTCGTGCGGGCATCCGCCGGCGCATCGACACGATCAACGCCTCGCTGCGCGACATCGCCTACCAGCCCACCACCTACATCCAGCTCGAGCCGACGCCGTCGGAGGACGCCGACGTGCGCGACTTCGGGCGGCTGCTGCGCGAGTGCACCGAGGACGCCGTCACCGGCCCCGGCAACGAGCAGTACTCCGAGGCGAAGTTCCTGCTGGTGAAAGAGCTGGTCAGCCGCTTCCAGGGGCGCGAGGGACGCACCGAGGAGGACCGCCGCTGGACCGCAAAGGTCACCGACGTGCGCACCTGGTTCCGCTTCGCAGCCAGCGAGCGCCGCCTCGACGACGAGAGCGAGCAGGAGCACTACACCGACTCTGGTGGCAAGTCCGGCGGCCAGAAGGAGAAGCTCGCCTACACCGTGCTGGCGGCCAGCCTGGCCTACCAGTTCGGGCTCGTCTCCGGTGAGGTGCACAGCCGGACGTTCCGCTTCGTCGTGATCGACGAAGCCTTCGGCCGCGGGTCGGACGAGTCGGCCCGGTTCGGGCTCGAGCTGTTCCGACGGATGGGCCTGCAGCTGCTCGTCGTTACGCCACTTCAGAAGATCCACGTGATCGAGCCTTACGTCTCGCACGTGGGCTACGTGCACACCAAGGGCGGGCAGACGGCGATGGTGCGCAACGTCACGATCGAGGAGTACCGCTTCGAGAAGGCCGCGGTGTCGGCGGCCCGCGCGTCGGTGTAGGGCGAAGTGCCGACCGCTCGCGTGTGGACGCGCCCCGAGGACGTCCGCGCCGCGGTTGGGAAGGAGTGGACGTCGGGTCGGCTGCTCGCCACGCGCGTCCCGCTCGACGTAGTACCCGACGGAGTGCGAGTCACGCCACCGACGGCATTTCCCATACGTGTTCGCCTTCGCGGCCCGACGGCGAGCGAGCTCGGCACCCGTTTCGACGAGGCCCGTCACTGGGCGGCTCGGCACGAGTCGGCACGCGGCTACCGCGTGGAGAGCGAGGCGCGGGCGTCGCGGTCGCTGGGGACGCAGACGCTGCCCGTGGCCGGTGTGGTCGACACCTACGGCGCTGCCCTTGACCTTCTCGGTCGAACCCGCGAGGCGGCGACCTTCGACTCGCTGGTGGAGCGGACTCCAGCGCTCTTTCGGTGGTACGCAGCTGCGCACCCGCTGCGGGTGCTCGACATCGGGGCGGACTGGGTGGCCGTCCTCGCCGTGGCCGAGTGGCTGCGCTCCCATCCAAGCCCACACGTGTACGTGCGCCAGGTCGACCTGCCCGGCGTGCACACCAAGATCGTCGAGCGCCACCGCCAGACGATCGCCGCGCTCGTCGACGACGGGCGACCACGAGCACGGATGAGCACGATGCGGGCCTTCGAGGCGGCCTACGGCTTTCGCAGCCGCCCCGCTCGTGTCCGCTTCCGAGCACTCGACCCCGCGACCGCCCCGGTGCCCGGGCTGCTGGACGTCACGGTGGGCGTTGACGAACTTGCCGGGATGTCGCCGCGCGTGCGCCGGGTCGTCGTCGTGGAGAACGAGGTCTCGATGCTCGCGTTCCCCCAGATGGCCGGAGCCCTGGCGATTTGGGGGGCGGGCAACCAGGCGCCGGAGCTGCTTGGCCCGATCGGGTGGCTGCACGCGGTCGACGTGCACTACTGGGGCGACATCGACACGCATGGCTTCGCCATCCTCGACCGGCTGCGGGCGGTGCTGCCGAACGTCGCGAGCATGCTCATGGACCGCGCGACGCTGCTGGAGCACCGCGACCGATGGGGCCGTGAAGCCGAGCAGGCCAGGCGCGACCTCGAGCATCTGACCGACGACGAGGCACATCTGTACGCAGACCTGTGTACAGACACCTGGGGCTCGCAGGTGCGTCTCGAGCAAGAACTGATCCGCTTTGGCGCTGTCGCGCAAGCAGCCGCTCGCCTGTGACCTGCGCGTCCGTTGCCTGCCGACGAGTCAGATCCCCACCAGCGGAGGCCCGGTGTCGGGCGGTGTCGCGAGGACGATGCCGACTGGAAGCAGCGCGTCTACCGGACCAATCCGCACGAGCCCCGGCGCATGCTGAAGGTGCGCGGGCACGGCGGACCGCACCGGGAACCACAAAAGGGGGACGTTGCCATGAGCGCAATCGCACCAGTGCTGCTAACAGTGCTGGTCGTGCTGCTCACCGTCTGGGGGGTCGCAACACCGGCACCGGGCCGGCAGGGCCGGCCCGATGCCGATGACGGGGTTCAGAAGTTCACCAGCTACTGGTCGAGCGAACCTGATGATCGATGTGACCCGATGTGGCCGGGCGGGTCGGGTGCGTCTCTCAACTTCGAGGGCGTCGGCAGGATCTCCCACCTGGGCCGAATCACGTTGTCGGGCTTCCACCGCCTCCAGCTGCGTGGCGTGACCGTCGCCCCCAGTGAAGCCTTCGTCACCTAGGGCCTGGTCGATGGAGCGAACACGCGGACCGCGGCCAACGGCGACGAGGTGTGGTTGGGCGACGACCTCACCTTCGTTGCGTCCGTCGACCCGGCCAGCCTGGGACTCGAGCTGGTCGTCCTCGACACCCGGACCTTCGGTACGGTCAACAGCGTCGGTGACACGGGTCGGTTCACGGACGCCACCGGGTCTGTGCAGGTCTTCGCGCCCCACCAGGACGGTCCGCTCACACTCGCCGGCCTGATCAGCTACCACGCCTCGAAGCGGTCAGCGCGGTAGCCCGCGTCGCAAGACGGACGGGATCGACGCGCGCAAGCGCGGGGCGAGCGGCGCGTGATCGGCGGCAAGAAGGGTCGTCGCCCGACCGGCCGATGCCCTGGTTGCCGTGGCACGGCGGAAGCGGGGCACCTGGGTGGACTTGGCAACACCGACGCAGGCTCTGGGCTAGTGCCGCGTCCGGGAGCTCTTGCCCTGGCACCGGTGGCGGCTTGGGTGGGGGATCGTCGTCACGGGTCTCGCTGGTTTCGAGGCGGCATCTGGGTAGGCAGGGCTGCCTGAGCCGCACCACGACAAGGCGTAGGCAACCCGAATTGCAGCACGATGCGGCGGGGGCATACCGAAACGCACCTCGACGCCCCTGCGCAGTGCCTCGACCGGCGCGATGCGGAGCCGGGCTGCCTCGGATCCCGCGACGGCGACGCTGCTGACCAACCGGGCAGGCTCTTCATTGCCGCGGTAGTGGCCGCGTGTCGGTCCTACGAGGCAACCTGATCAAGGCCATCGAGCCGGCCAAACGGATGGACCCCGTCGAGCCTGTTGCCGGGCCAAGACGACTCGAGGCCAGCGGTCATCGAGCCGGGAGACAGGGTGGCGGCGAACGATGGTGCGCCAGTGTTTGTGGTCCCATTCTTCGGTGACTCCGTGCAACGCTGGTCCGGAGCAGCCGGGCGCGGATCGTTCGCCCGGCGCGACCAGCGCCCCCGCACGTCAAGGGGCGGCAGTGCATCGGGAACTCCCCACGTGCAGCCTCCGTGGAGGTAGCTGCTGAGGTCAGCTCGCGAGCACGTCGCGGGTGTGGTCGTAGATCTGCTCCGTCGGGGCCATGCCGATCGAGGTGTAGAGCCCCAAGGCCCCGGTCGTGTTCTCGGTGTCGACCATCAGCCCGCCCCAGGTGCGCCCGGCGCGCCGGTACGCCTCGAAGGTGGACGTGAGAAGTGCCTTCGCGATCCCTCGACCTCGGTGGGATGGCAGCACCGCAAGCTCGGCAACATACCCGCCGCCGAGCTCGGCATTGCGTCCGCTCGCCCGGCTGACGCCGACGATGCGCCCATCGACGCGGGCCACCCGCCAGAAATCGCGATCGCCAGCCGGTTCCGCGTCCGCGTCGGCCCAGTAGTCGGCGTAGGAGACGGACGTGTAGCCGAAGTGGTCGACGAACGACTCCTCGACCACGCGGTGAAGGGCCTGCCGAGACTCCGCCTCGAAGTCGAACGGAGCCAGGTCGACGCCAGCCGGCACCTGCTGGAGCAGCTCGCCGTCGAGCTCCATCCTCATGCGGTGGTAGGTGCGCGCATGGACGAAACCACGCGACTCCAGGGTGGCCCGGTACGTCAGGTCGTCGGCGAAGGCCCCGGCCGCGGCGTGGACGAGCGGGTAGGACGACAACGACGCGCGCTCGGCGAGCCGCGCCACGACGAGATCGAGCAGCTCGCCGCGCAGGTGCTCATCGGCCCGAGCTGGGTCGCGGAAGACGTCAACATCCTGGTGGTCGGAGTTGCCGTGGTCCCAGACAATCGCCCATCCGACCGGGAACCGATCACCGCCACCATCGCCCGGGACCGCCAGCCACTGGTCGGCGTCCAGGCTCGTGTGCGCAGGGTGCAGGAGCTCGTCGACCTCGGCCAGGGTCGACACCGTCCGGCCGATCGCATGCCGCTCGTCGGCATGGCACAGCGCAAGCAGCGCCGCGGCGTCGGCCGTGGTTGGGCGACGCAGGTGCCATGGCCCCGGGACGTGGCTGGCGATCACAATCGGCAGCATGCTCCACGAGCCGCCGACAGCTCCACCGAATTTGCGGCCGGCGCGTGGCACGCTGCGGCGGGTGTCGCCCTGTGTGCAGCCGGAACCGTGGAGGTTTCATCTGCGCGCAGACGTGGTCACGGGTCCGGGAGTAGGCGAGCCGGCAAGCGCGCCGGGATCTGGACGGCTTCGTCGGGCATCTGAACCGTCTCGTGCCGGACCCGATCGAGGCAGATGACCCCTACGGCCGCGATCGGCTTGCGGTCGGAACGGGGCCGATCACGAGCATCCCGAGCAGTTCCTCTGGTGGAACAGCAAACTGGCGGGACGGCTGGCTGCGGCACATCTTGGTCGTGGGAGATCCCGCCGAGCGTGCGGCGGTGCGCGCCATGCGCGTGACGATGTCTGCCTGGCCGATGGGTGGGGCGAGTCCGTTCCCGGTGGGGTCCTCCGCCGGGGGCGCGCACGGCCTGATGCTGGTTGACGTCCTGGACCGCTTGTCATACCTCACCGGCGAGGAGGATTCCCGCGACTACGCCGCATGGCTCTGCACGGCCTTCTGCGAGGGGCACACCTCGGAGAGGGACGCCCAGCTCGGCAGTCTGCTGGACCCCCACGCCATGTTCGTGGGCCATGGCGTACACACCTACGAGCACCTGCGCGCGCTGGTGATCGCCAGCCAGGTTGTCCACGCCCCGAGCTCGCCGATGGCCTTGCCGCGTACCTGACACGGCTGCGCGCGTGCCTGACTCCAGCGCACGGACCTCTCGGAGACGAGTGGATCGCCGGGCTGGGCGCCTGGCACCCGAGCCTGTCGGCGGGTCGCCTACCTGCAGACCGACAACGCCCTGGCCATGGCCGGTGCCAGGCCCGACGTGCCCGATGACCCTCACCAGACCAGGTACCGGTACTCGCCGGTGCACAGGCAGGCGGCGGTCTGCTGCGTGCCGAACGCCGGTCGCCTGCTGCCGACGTACCTGCGCGGCGCCGTCCTGCAGGGCGAGCACGAGATCGTCATGGCGCTCTACGGGCCGATGCGTACCGTCCTCGATGTCGCGGGCGCCACAGTGACGGTGCAGCAGCAGACCGAGTACCCCGAGCAGCTGGCCGCCGACAGGGTCGTGACCAGCAGCCCTCCGCGCAGCGTCGCGCTCGTGCTGCGCGCTCCCGGCTGGGCAACGGAGGTGGACGTTGCGGTTGAGGCCGCCGACGGTGGCGACGCGGACGTCCCCGGCTTCGAGGTGACCCGTGAAGCCGACCGGGTCGTCCTGCGTGGTGTCTGGTCGCGGCATCGGGTGAGGCTGAGGTTCGTTGCCGCGCCGACCGTCGAGAGTGATCCGCGTGGGCATGGATTCGTTCGCCTTGAGCCCCGGATGCTGGGCCTCCCCATCCCGAACCGCACCTCGGTGACAAGAGACCACGCAGTAGCGGGGCTGGTCGACGTCGCCGTCGTCCCCGTCATCGATGAGCACGAGGATCTGGCCCTCACCCTCGACCCCCAGACGGTGCACGTCGTACCCGGTGGAGTTGAGGCAGCCTTTCGGACCAGGACGATCCGTCGACCACGGTGCGCCGTCGGCTGACGCCGCTGGGGCTGTGCGTCGCGTCACGTTTCCCGTGGCCCCGCCGTACTGCGCTCGGCACTGCGTCCGGGTCGCTTCCGTGGGGTGGGCGTCTACCGTTCAGCGCCGCTGGAGGGCCCGCTGTGCACCGGCCAGAAGGGTGTCGCTGAGCACGTCGAGCGAGGGCGAGCGCACCTTCCACCGCTGCCAGTACAGCGGGACGTCGACGGTGTCGCGCTCGTCAAGGATGACGACTGCGGAATGCAGGGTCGGGTCGTCGCGCTGGAGATCGGTGATCATCCCCCAGCCCATCCCGGCGAGCACGGCTTGGACGAAGCCCTCGGTGGAGGGCACGTGGTGCGCGGGTGGGTCGACCGTGTTCCCCGTCCGTCGTCGCAGCCAGGCCCGCTGGAGATCGTCGGCGCGGTCGAAGTGCACGACAGGCGCGGTGGCGAGGGCCGCTGAGGTGGGTCCATCGGGGAACCATCGCTGCACGAATGAGGGCGCGGCGACAGGCCGGTAGCGCAGGACGCCCAGTCGTGTCGAGCTGCAGCCCGGGACCGGCGTAGCCGAGCCGGTGACGGCGGCGACGACGGTTCCGTCGCGCAGCAGCGCGGCTGTGTGGTCTTGATCGGCGCGCTGGAGGTCGAACAGCACCTGGCCGTGGAGTGCCGCAAGAGCCGGCATGAACCAGGTCGCGAGCGAGTCAGCGTTGACCGCAACGGGAAGCACAGCGGGGCTGCTGGCGTCCGCGAGCTCGCGTGCGGTGTCGGCCGCGAGGAGCTCGAGCTCTCGAGCGAGGCGCAAGACGGCGCGTCCCGGCTCGGTGACCGCGACGGGCTTCGACCGCACGAGCAGCACCCGTCCGGTGGCGTGTTCAAGGGCCTTGAGCCGCTGGCTGATCGCCGACGGGGTGACGTGCAGAACCCGGGCTGCACCCTCCAGCGTCCCGGCGTCGACGGTTGCGCGAAAAGCACGCAGCTGACCGAGCTCCAACTCCATGTAGCGAGTCTAATGGTAGTGAAAAATCCTTCGCTGGGCTTCGCCCGCTCGGTCAGCCAGGATCGGCGGGTGTCCTCCGCACTGCTAGCGGCCGTCTCCGGTCTCGGCCTCGGCCTGGCCCTGATCGTGGCCATCGGGGCGCAGAACGCCTTCATCCTGCGCCAGGGGCTGCGCAGTGAGCACGTCGTCCCCGTCGTCGCCGTCTGCGCCGTGTCAGACCTCGTCCTCATCGCGGCCGGTATCGCCGGGACCGGCGCTCTGCTCGACGCAGCGCCGCAGGCGGTGACGGTCATGCGGTGGGCCGGGGCCGCGTTCCTCCTCGGGTACGGCGCCCTCGCCGCGCGCCGCGCAGTACGGCCAGCCGGGGCACTCGCAGCGGGGCCGTCGATCCGGACGCCGCTGCTGCCCACTGTTCTGACTGCGTCGGCACTGACCTGGCTCAACCCGCACGTCTACCTCGACACCGTGATTCTTCTCGGCTCGGTGGCGGCGACCCACGGCGACCTCCGCTGGCACTTCGGCGCAGGCGCAGCGGTCGGCAGCATCCTCTGGTTCTCGTCGCTGGCGGCAGGTGCACGCCTGCTTCGACCGGTCTTCGCTCGCCCACGTGCCTGGCAGGTGCTCGACGCCGGCATCGCGCTGGTGATGCTCGTGCTCGCAGTCAGACTGCTGCGCGGCGCCTGACGTCCGGTCGGCCCGTCGCCCGACGTTGCCGGCCCGCACCAGGGATCCGCAGCGCCGCGGGCGCGTCGGGCTTGACTCTCACGCAAGGTCAGGGTGGAGCCGGCACCCCCAGCGCTGCGATCGGTCCAGCGCACGGCATCGACGAGCCCGGCTACCCGATGCCCTCGTCCGGCTCCAGCCCGGGCCTCGAAGCGACGTCGACCGCTGTGCCCGCCCTCGCCGGACGGTGGGCGCTTGATCGAGCTGTTCCCCTCCCCCGACCTGGCCGGGTGCGAGCGCATGTGACGCCTCGCCTTCCCGCCCGAGGTTCCCGCTGGGGCAACGCCGCCACCTGTCACGATGGGAGGGTGGGCGGCGAGGTGTTGTTCGGCTTTCACGACGTGGACGTGGCGTTCGACGGCACACCCGTCCTGCGCCAGCTCGACCTCGCCATCCCCGACCAGGGCGTCACGGTCGTCGTCGGCCCGTCCGGGTCAGGCAAGTCCACCCTGACTCGCCTGTGCAACCGACTCATCGACGCCACGTCCGGAGACGTGACGTTTCGTGGCATGGACGTCCGCTCGTGGGACGTGCTCGACCTGCGCCGACGCGTCGGAATGGTGTTCCAACGGCCGACCCTGTTCGCCGGGACTGTTCGTGACAACCTCGCCGCAACCGGGGTCGTGGACGAGTCGGCCCACGCCGAGGTTCTCTCCCGTGTCGGGCTGGGCACCGGCCAGCTCGACCAGAGCGCTGCGACGTTGTCCGGCGGCGAGGCTCAACGGGTCTGCCTGGCGCGTGCGTTGCTGATGCAACCCGAGGCCCTGGTGGCCGACGAGCCGACCGCGTCGTTGGACGAGCCGTCCACCCGCGAGCTGGAACGGCTCGCCTGCGCTGCGGCCGAGTCGGGGGTGCCGCTGCTGTGGGTGACGCACGATCTTGCCCAGCTCGACCGGATTGCCGACCACGGCGTGGTGCTGGCCGACGGGCAGGTAGCGGCAGCGGGGTCCCTCGAGACGTTGCGTGGCGTCCCGGGTGGGGTGGCGGCGTTGCTCACGTCGCCGTGGAGCGGGGACGCCCCACACGACCTACGCGCTCACCCGCGACCAGCAGAGGAGAGGTAGATGGAAGCCCCGCTCCAGCTGCTCGGCGTCGCCGCGTCCGCCACGCTCGTGGCGCTGGCCATCGCCCTCTCCGGATGGACCGGGCTCGGGCTCGGCCGTTCGCTGATCGGGGCGTCGCTGCGAGCGCTCGTCCAGCTGGCCGTGCTCGGCCTGGTGCTGACCGCCATCCTCGCACCGGGACGACCACTCGCCTTGTCGTGGCTGTGGGTGCTGGTGATGATCGCCTTCGCCGGGTGGACGGTGCACCGCCGCGTCGGCAGCGTCCCCGGGCTCGGCTGGCTGGCGGCGGGAGCGTTCGCGGCCGCCGCCATGGTCACATTGGGTGTGCTGTTCGGGGCGCAGGTGTTTCCGGTGAACGCGACGACGATCGTGCCGCTGGCCGGGCTGATGATCGGCAACTCGATGTCGGCGACGGTGCTGCTCTCGCGCCGCGTGCTGGCGGAGCTCGCCGACAAGCGGCTGGAGGTCGAGGCGCGGCTGGCCCTCGGCCAACCGTCGGCGCAGGCCGCGTCGCCGTACCTGCGTGAGGCCCTACGCACAGCGCTGGTTCCGCAGATCGAGACGACCAAGGCGGTCGGCATCGTCTTTCTGCCCGGGGCGATGGTGGGGTTGCTGCTCGCGGGCGTCAGCCCCGTCCAGGCCGTTCAGGTGCAGCTGGTGGTGATGTACCTGATTCTTGGGTCGGTCGCTATGACCACCACCCTTGTCGCGCTCGGTCTCCGCCGGCGCCTCTTCACCCCGGCTCACCAGCTGCGAGCGCTCTGACCCGCCCGAGCTACCAGTTCGAGAGCAGACGCGAGCACGACAAGGAGGGACGGTCGAATCGGGCGGACCTACGCACGCTCGGCGCTGCTCAGGACGTGGCTACGCCTCGACCGGAAGGTGCGGCCACCCCAGGGCCTCGAGGTCGATGCCCTCCGGGGGATCACCGCCGGTCGTGGCTGGGTCGACCCCCTGAGTCGGTGCAGCAGGTCAGGCGCTCGTGCGCCGCCTACGGTTGCCCGATGCAGGACGCGCGAAGGCTCGGTCGGGTGGGGTGGCTCGTCGTCGCGTCGCTGGTGCCGTTGGTGCTCGCCACCGTCGTCGGGCTGGTGCTGCTCTGGCCGTCGCAGCAGTCCCCGCAGATCGAGGCAGGCGTGCTGGTCAACGCGACGGTCGAGGCCATCGAGGCATGCCCGGACCTGTCGCTGGAGCAGTGCGCCCTAGCGGAGGTGACGGTGACCAGCGGCCCCGATGCGGGTGAGGTCTTTCTCGCCGGAGCCCCGGTGGGCGTCGGTGCGCCCGTGGTGAGCGTCGGCGACGCTGTCGTCCTGCAGAGCAACCTGGACGCTCCCCCCGACCAGCGCTACGTGATCGTGGACTTCCAGCGCGGCTCGGTGCTGTGGGCGCTGGCCGGCGTGTTCGCGGTCGCGGTCGTCGCCTTGGCCCGCTGGCGTGGCGTGGCCGCCCTGGTGGGGCTGGTCGCATCCCTCGGCGTGCTCATGGTCTTCGTCCTGCCGGCCGTGCTGGCCGGGTCATCCCCGTTGTGGGTGGCGACCGTCGGTGCGTCGGCCATCGCGATCATCACCATGCTCATGGCACACGGCCCCTCGCTGCGCACCGGGGTGGCGCTGCTGAGCACGTTGGCGAGCCTGCTCCTGATCGCGGTTCTGGGTTCGGTCGTGATCGAGATCGGCAGCTTCACCGGTCTGGCCGACGAGTCGTCGGCCTTTCTGCAGGCCTACGGCGCCACTGTCGACCCACGAGGACTGCTGCTGGCGGGTCTGGTGATCGGTGCCCTCGGTGTGCTCGACGACGTCACCATCACGCAGACGGCGGCGGTCGCCGAGGTCTCTGCGGCCGACCCGAGCCTGAGCCGTCGCGGGCTCGTGGCGTCCGGGCTGCGGGTGGGCCGTGACCACGTGGCCGCCACCGTCAACACCCTGGTGCTCGCCTACGCCGGTGCTGCCCTGCCACTTCTCCTGCTCTTCACGCTGTCGGGCAGCGGGCTCGCGCAGATCCTCACCGGCGAGCTGGTGGCCCAAGAGGTAGTGCGCACCCTCGTCGGCGCGATCGGCATCGTCGGCGCCGTCCCGCTGAGCACGGCGCTGGCAGCGGCCCTGCTCGCGACACGTCCCGATGGTGGGCCTGGCCAGGAACGGACGCCCCGGGAGAGGCTCGGCCTCACTACGGCCTACCCGCCGGGCACCGACGAACGAGGGTGAGCGCCGTGGTCGGGGGCTGCTGGATGGTGGCTACCGACTCGGCGTCTCGTCCGGCTCAGGCTTACCCTGGAGTCATGTGTGTGGCCTGCGTCGGCGCCGCGTCGCCAGAGATCGCGGTGGCGCTCGGTGGGTATGCGGCGGCCCGGTTCGGTCGTCCGGTGCACCGCGTGCGCGGGTGGCTCGCCGGTCGGGACGCGACGTCGTCCCAGGTCGACCCGGAGAGCACAGACGGCGGCCCCGTGGCCGCGTCGTCGCCGTCCTGACGGCACGAACGTCACGCCTCGCGTACCGGGACCACCACTTCGTTGCGCCGGCGGAACCAGGGAGTCCACGGTGGGTCGAACCGGGCCCAGCGCATCGGACCGTCCTGCGTCCACCCGGCGGCCGAGGCAGCGGTCAGCAGGTCGTGCGCGTGCCGCCGGAACGACGCGGCCGTCCATCGGCCGGAGAAGGCCGCGACAGCCGCGACCTGCTCGGGCACCTCGCGCAGCACGACCCGGGTGTCGGCGGGAACCGGCAGCGACGCGAGGTCAGCGTCGGCCGGCATGACGAACGAGACACGGTAGGCCCCCGCTGACGTGACGTCGTCCACCTCGTCGCGTGCCTGCTGCAGCACGGGGGCGGTCATCGCGACCCCGCCGGAGCTGATGTAGCCGACGAGCGGACGAAAGCCGGAGTTGCCCGCCGACTCGAACGACCCGGTGACGTCCACGTCGGCCACCACGTGGGCCACGTAGCGCCGTAGCTCGAACCCGGGGTGCCGGCTGATCACGTCGTAGGGCTGCTGCTCTGTCATGGGCTCAAGAATGCCAGGCCACGAGAGACAATGCCTGCGTGGCCGATCGTCTGCTCACCCCGTCCAAGATCACTGCGTGGCTGGACTGCTCGCACTACCTGACGTTGCGCCACGAGGTGGACGAGGGGCTGCGCGACGCCGCGCCGCACCTCTTCGGCGAGATGGCCCAGATGCTGCTCGACAAGGGCCTCGTGCACGAGCGGCAGGTGAGTGAGCGGTACCAGGCCACGGGACGGCTGGTGTACGACGTGCCGGAGCGGGGTTCACGCGAGTCGTTCGCGCACTGGGTGGACCGCGTCGGACCCGTGCTGGACGAGGGGCACGACGTCATCGCCCAGATGCCCTTCGTGCACGACGGCGTGCGGGGGGTCGCCGACTTTCTCGAGCGCGTCGAGGACGAGAGCGGCACGGTCACCTACGAGCCGGTCGACGCGAAGCTCGCCCGCAGCGCCGCGAAGCCGGGGCACGTGCTCCAGCTGTGCTTCTACGCCGAGGCGATCGCCGCGAGCACCGGCCGCCTTCCTGAGCGGGTGCACGTCGAGCTCGGCTCCGGGAATCGCGAGACGGTGCGAGTCGCGGACGTCCTGGCGTACTGGCGTCGACTGCGTGGCCGGCTCGCCGCTCTCGTTGCCCAACCGCCCAGCCAACCGACGACGCCCGAGCCGTGCGCGCACTGCGGGTTCTGCGAGTTCGAGCCGGTGTGCGAGGCGCAGTGGCGCTCAGCCGACTCGCTCGTGCACGTCGCCGGCATCAGTCGCGCCGATCGTGAGGTGCTCGAGTCGGCGGAGGTTACGACGATCGCCAGCCTCGCCAGCCTCGATCACGTGATCGACGACATCGATCCGGAGCGCTCTCGGCGCCTGGTGGGTCAAGCAGCCTTGCAGGTACGAGCGCGAGAAGCCGCGGACGAGTCGGGTGTGCCGTTCGCCTTGCTCGACTCCCCCGACGACGGCGAACCGGCAGCCCATGACGGCGAGTCGGTCGAGGCGACGCTGACCGGCTTCGCCGCCCTCCCTGAGCCGGACGACGGCGACGTCTTCGTGGACTTCGAGGGCCACCCGTTCTGGCGAGCCGATGTCGGCCTCTTCTTCTTGCTCGGCCTGATCGAACGCGTCAACGGAGAGTGGGGGTACCGAGCCTTCTGGGCGCACGACCAGGCGGCGGAGGCCCGGGCGACAGCCGAGCTCGTCGCGTACCTGACCGAGCGGCGGCGGCAGCTTCCGGGCATGCACGCCTACCACTACAACCACACGGAGCGCTCCGCGTTGCAGCGCCTCACGAGCGACTACGCCGTTGCCGAGCTCGACCTGGAGAACCTGGTGGCGACCGGCGCTCTCGTCGACCTCTACCCCATCGTGACCGGCGCCGTGCAGGTCGGGACCGAGTCGTACGGGCTCAAGCACGTCGAGCGGCTGACCGCCTTCGAGCGCAGCCACGACATCGATCGCGGAGCCGGTGCCGTTCTCGAGTACGAGCACTGGATGCGTGACAAGGACGCATCGCGCCTGGAGCGCATCGCGACGTACAACGACGACGACGTGCGCGCCACGCTGGCCGTGCGCGACTGGCTCGTCGAGCACCGTCCGGCGGGGCTCCCCTGGCGTCCGGCGGTGCTCGAACCGGCCGTCACCGATCCGGACCTGGACGCCCGGATCGAGGCGCTGCACGCCTACGGACCCGGCACTCACGAGCACCTGATGGGCGACCTGCTCGGCTACTGGCGGCGTGAACGTCGGGTGGTGGCCGCCGACTGCCTGCGCCTGTCGATGGCCGACCCCGACGACCAGCTGGCATCACCGGGAGCGATCGGCGGCCTGTCGTTCCAGGGTCTGCATGATCGGCACAGCCTCAAGACAGGCAAGAAGCTGAAGTGGCCGGCCGCGGTCTTCACGTTCCCGCCCCAGCTGATCGACGCTGACATGGGAACCGGCTCGAAGCTGATCATCGCCTTGAACGAGCAGCAGTGGGCGTTCTTCACTCTCGCCGCGCTCGACCGAGAGGCCGGCACGCTCGAGATCAGCTGGAACCAGGCCATGATCGACCAGGGCGTGCGTCCGACCTCGCTGGTGCACTACGTCAACTTCCACGAGGGCGCCAAGCTTGTCGCACTGTGCGACCTGGCCGACCAGATGCTCGGCGGACGCGCCGACGCGGTCGGCCACGCGATCCTGCGTGCCGACCACCCCAGGTTCCTCCCCGGACGTGGCCCGGCCAAGGGAGTCTTCACCGCTGGGTACGCAGCGATCTGTGACTGGGCTCCCCACCTCGACCGCAGCTTCGTCGCTGTTCAGGGCCCGCCGGGCACCGGCAAGACCTTCACCGGCGCGCACGTCGTCAAGACCCTGGTCGAGCAGGGGAAGCGAGTCGGGCTCACGGCCATGAGCCACCACGCGATCGACAACCTGATGCAGGCCGTCGTCGAGCGCTTCGCCGAGGACGGCGTCGAGCTGCGAGCCGTCCGCAAAGCCACTCGCCCGCTGGTCGACGGTGTCGCCTACAGCGACGACAACGGCACCTGCGCCACCGGCAACTACGACGTCGTGGCCGGTACGTCGTGGTTGTTCGCCAGCCAGGCGATGCGGGAGAACCCCGTCGACGTCCTCGTCGTCGACGAAGCCGGCCAGCTCGGGCTCGCCGACGCCTTGGCCGCCGCGGTCTCCGCGACCGACGTCATCCTGCTCGGTGACCCCCAGCAGCTGCCACAGGTGGCGCAGGCCGCTCACCCGAACCGTTCCGGCGTCAGTGCCCTCGACCACCTGATCGGCGAGGGGACACGCACCATCCCTGCGGATCGAGGCGTGCTGCTGGACGTCACGTGGCGGATGCACCCGGACGTGTGCTCGTTCATCTCCGACGTCATGTACGACGCGCGGCTGACGAGCCATCCGTCCTGCGCTGGGCAGACCACCAGCGCAGGTACCGGCCTTCGCTGGATTCGTGCCGAGCACACGACGCGGTCCACCGAGTCACCCGAGGAGGCCGCCCTCGTCGCCGCGACGATCGAGCGGCTCGTCGGCACCGGCTGGACCGATCAGCGGGGCGTCACGCGCCCCCTGACCGCGAGCGACATCATCGTGGTGGCCCCGTACAACGACCAGCGACGGCTGATCGCGTCGACTCTCGCGGCCACGCCCGCAGCCGCCGGCGTGCAGGTCGGAACGGTGGACAAGTTCCAGGGCCGGGAAGCAGCAGTGGTCATCTTCTCCATGGCCACCTCGTCAGCGGCGTTCATGCCTCGCAACGCCGACTTTCTCTTCTCCAAGAACAGACTGAACGTCGCCGTCAGCCGCGCTCGCTGCCTGGCTGTTCTCATCTGCACAGACGAGCTGCTCGACACCCGTGCTCACGACGTCGACCAGATGGCCCTCATCTCAGCGCTCTGCTCGTTCGTGGAGAGGGCAGCCCAGCATGAACCGCCGGGTGGTCCCTGACGTCGGTCGTCGCCTCAGCTGTTCCACCTCAGGACGGCTGGCGACTCCTTCTCCCGTCCCAGGATCGACACGCTGGCCACGTCCAGCGGAAAGCTCTGGCCGAACATGACGGGGAAGTCGAGCCAGGCCAGCGCCAGTACCCGTAGGGCGTGGCCGTGCCCGAAGCAGATGGCCCGATCGACCCCGGACGCGCGCACGCGGGCCACCACGCGAGTGAGTCGCGCGCGCACGTCGTCGGCGGACTCCCCGCCGACGCAGCCGTTGAACCAGATCCGCCAGCCCGGGTAGTGGTCGCGAATCTGCACACTGGTGAGCCCCTCGTACCGGCCGTAGTGCCACTCAGCCAGGTCGTCGTCGGTCTCGACGTCGTCGAAGCCGGCCAGGGCGGCGGTCCGCTGGGCCCGCAGCCGAGGGCTGGCGAGAACCAGCCCGAAGTCGTCCTGGTCGAGCCGGGAGTCCAACGATCGAGCCTGCTCGACACCGTGGTCGGTGAGGTCGAGGTCGGTCACCGAGGTGTGCCGCCCGGAGCGGCTCCACTCCGTCTCGCCGTGGCGAACCAGGTACAGCAGGGTCATGTGCTCACCTTCTCGTGCGATTGCGCCTGATCGGTCTGTGTTGATCTGCGTTAGTGAAAGAGCAGACTCAAACACAGACTAGCGGCTCGGTGGCCGAGCTCGCCGCGACGGCGTGCGGGCCAGCGACCTCGGTACGGGATAGTGGCACCGGTGTGGCTGTTGCTGTCCCTGCTCGTGCTGGCACCGGTGGGCTGGGCACTGATCGGCGCGCCGGCGGCACCGCACGTGTCTGCGTGGGTCGACGCCACCATGCCGATGCTGGCGTCACCGGACGCGGTGTCGACCCCGGCCCTGCTGGCCGCATTGATCGCCGGAATCGTCCTGGGTGCCGGACGAGCCAGGGTCGCAACGACGCACGTGTCCACCGTGGTCCACGAGTTCGGGCACGGACTCGCCGCCGCCGCACTCGGCGGGCGGGTCAGTCGGCTCAAGATGCGCCGGGATGGGTCGGGTGCAGCGCATACGCGGCTGCCCGGCACCAGCCCAGTCCGCCGGTTCGTCGTGGCCGCGTCCGGGTACCCGGCTCCCGGGATCGTCGCCCTGGCCAGTGTGCAGGCCGTCCTGGCAGGCGTCGCCGCGTTGTGGCTGGCCTTTCTGGTCGCAGTGCTCGCCGTGATGCTGGTGCTGGCAATCCGCTCCTGGTGGGGCGCGCTGCTCGCCGTGGCCCTCGGCGGCGTCGGCGGCGCGGTGGTCGCGCTTGCCCCCGCGACGGCCGTCGTCCTGACGGTGGCCGGCCTGGCGGGACTCCTGGCCGGCGGCGGAGTTGTGGACGCTGTCGCGCAGTGGCGTGCCCGCCGCGGTGGCCCCGCCTCGGACGCAGCCAGCATGGCTGAGCAGACCGGCCTGCAGGCGGGCCTCTTCGCCGGGCTGCACCTGCTCCTGGCCACCGCGCTGGCCGCCGCGACCTTGGCACTCCCGGTGTGGCCCCAAACGAGCTGACGCGCGATCCCATGGTGCCGAACGTTTCGCAGCGGCAACTACCGGCCGTGGGGCGCGTCAGCGGCATCGCCTGGGTCGCGACGCGCGGCCTGCGCCGCGACGATGGTGGGGTGGCACAGGACCAGCCGACGATCATGTGCGTGGCATGCGGACGCCCGATGACCTGGCGCAAAGCGTGGGCACGCTCATGGGACGAGTGGCGCGCGCGGTGACCGACACTTCCGCGAGCAGCAGCCTTCCCACACCGGAGGTCGGCGACGAGGTCGCCTGGGTGCGGTCGCACCTGGCAGACCTCGCTGCCGAAGACGCGTCGAGCATCCGCGCCAGTACCTCGTTCAGGGGTGGGCAGAGCGCAGCGGACGCAGCACTGGCCTCGTTCGACGTCACCGGGTACGCCAGGGCGCGCAACGAGGTCTGGCCGCAGCCGCGGCGCGGCGCCAGCCGTCTGTCGCCCTACATCCGGCACAACCTGCTTTGCCTGCCGCGCGTCTGGGACCATGTGGACGGCGGCCCGCCCCGCGACGTGGCGAAGTACCGCGACGAGCTGCTGTGGCAGGAGTACGCACGCCACCTGTACGCCCGGCTCGGCCCTGCGCTGTCCCGGCCTCTGCGGCACCTGCCGCGAGAGAGCCACGCGGTGGGCAACCCGTGGGACCGTCGCATGGCCTGCGTCGATCTCGCGGTCACCGAGCTCGAGCAGGACGGGTGGCTGGTCAACCAGACGCGCATGTGGCTGGCGTCGCAGTGGACCGTGCGAGCGGGCTGGAGGTGGCGCGACGGCGAGGACGCCTTCTTCGCGCACCTGCTCGACGGCTCCCGCGCTGCGAACCGGCTCGGATGGCAATGGACCGTCGGCACCGGCACGGGGCGTCCGTACGGGTTCAGCCGTCACCAGGTCACCAAGCGCGCACCCGGCCTGTGCCAACGGTGCGCGCTGTCGCGGGCCTGCCCGATCGAGGACTGGCCGACCACTGACCCCGGGCCAACCACCGACCCGCCTCCCGGCCTGCGGCACGACGTCGACCTCGAACGCACGGCGGGACCGTCCGAGCCGCAGACCACCGGGCGCCCCGAGGCGGTCTGGCTCACCGCTGAGTCGCTGGGGTGCGACGACCCCGCGTTGGCCGCCCACCCCGACCTGCCCGCAGTCTTCGTGTTCGACGACCCGCTGCTGCGGCGTCTGCGGCTCTCGGGCAAACGCCTTGTCTTTCTCGCCGAGACTCTTAGCGAATTGGCGCGCTGGCGTCGTGTGGAGGTGCATCGAGGCGATCCACGCGACGTCCTGACGGGCCGGGCACTGGCCGTCACGTTCGCCCCGGTGCCCGGCTTCGCGCACCGAGCACGGGTGATCGCTCCGGTGGCCATCCACCCCTACCCCTGGCTCAGGAGGCCAGGCGCGGGGCCGCTCACCAGCTTCTCCGCCTGGCGCAAGCACCTCCCGGGACGTGCCTGACCCGCCCACGCCAGACTCACGGGTGCTGGGAGAATGGCATCCGCCCAGCAGCCACCCATCCAGACGAGGACGCGCGTGCCCGAAGGTCACACGATCCACCGGCTGGCTCGCGCTGTGCGCAGCCACTTGGCCGGGCAGGCGCTGGGCGTGAGCAGCCCGCAGGGACCGTTCGCGCACGGCGCCGTCCGTGTCGACGGGCACGTCCTCGACCGGGTCGACGCGCATGGCAAGCACCTCTTCCTGGGATTCGGCGAGGAGTGGGTGCACGTCCATCTCGGTCTCTTCGGGCGGGTCACGGTGGCTGACGGACCCGCCCCGGCCCCACGCGGTGCGGTGCGGCTGCGTCTCGTCGGTGCCGACGGGTACCTCGACCTCCGCGGACCGACGGCGTGCCGGCTGATCGACGACGACACGAAGCAGGCGTTGCACGACCGTCTGGGGGCCGACCCGTTGCGGCGCGATGCTGACCCGATGCAGGCGTTCGAGAAGCTACGGCGTCGCCGTCTGGCGATAGGCGCGATCCTGCTCGACCAGTCGGTCGTGGCCGGCATCGGCAACGTGTACCGCGCCGAGCTGCTGCACCGCGCCGCACTGTCGCCGCACCGGGAGGCACGCAACCTGCAGGAGTACGAGTGGGTGGGGCTGTGGGACGACACGGTGCGACAGCTGCGCGCCGGTGCGCGCTCGGGGCGGATCGTGACGACCGAGCGCGAGCACCGGGACCGTCCGAGCGGTCGAGCACGGCGCGTGGATGCGCACTACGTCTACAAGCGCGCTGGCCTGCCCTGCCGCCGATGCGGCCAGGCAGTGGTGGCAGACGAGCTGGCAGCCCGCTCCATCTTCTGGTGCCCAAGCTGCCAGGGCCGCTAGCCCGACGGCGCCGCCGGGAGCAACGGCGGCAGACACCCGCACCCGCTGCTGCCATCATCGCCGGCGTGCGTCCCTGTCGTGTCGTCCTGCTCCTTCTCTGCGCTGTGCTCGCATGGTCGCGTTCACGAGACACCGTGCACCCCGTCGCCATCCGACCCTTCTCGGCTACGAAGGGCCGAGCATGAGCGGCCCGTCCACGTTCGTCGGACTGCACCACGTGCAGCTGGCGATACCCCCCGGCGGCGAGGACAGGTGCCGGTCGTTCTGGCGCGACGTCCTGGGTATGACCGAGGTTGCGAAGCCGCCCGTCCTTGCTGCTCGCGGCGGATGCTGGTTCCGGGGTGGCGGTCTCGAGGTGCACCTGGGCGTGGATCCCGACTTCGCTCCGGCCGCCAAGGCTCATCCCGGCATCGTGGTTGCCGATCTTCGCGCGCTCGCCCACCGACTGGAGCGTGCCGGCGTCCCGGTTCTCTGGGACGACGCCTTCCCGGGCTTCGGACGCTTCTACGCCTCGGACCCGTTCGGCAACCGACTCGAGTTCATGCAGCCATTGCCGTAGGTCACCGGGCTGATCGACAAGCGGGGTCGTCACCTCTGCACTCGCGCAAGCGCCTTAGTCTGAGAGCTCGGGGAGCGACACCAGTCCAGCATCCCCACGGAGGCATCATGACCGAGCTCGCCACCCGCAGCACCTGGCCCGCCCACGACCCGGGCACCCACCGGTGGCTGCCCGAGGCGTCGACCCCGATCTCGCCGGCTCGCGTCCAGACGCTGCTCGCTGCCGAGTGGGAGCGGTTCACCGCCGACACGGGCGCCTCCGGTGAGCACAACGTGCGCGCGAGCACGACGCTGCCGCTCGGTGTCACCTCGTCGTTCCAGCACTGGGACCCCTATCCGATCTCGATCGAGTCGGCGCGGGGTGCCTGGCTCACCGACGTCGACGGCCGGCAGATGCTCGACCTGTCGATGGGGTTCGGTGCGATGCTCGCCGGCCACCTGAACCCGGTCGTGGTCGAGCACGTCGAGCGTGCGCTGCACGAGACCGGCTCGCTGTTCGTCACCCCGTCGCCGCAGGCAACGGACATGAGCGAGCGGTTCTGCCGACGGTTCGGGCTCGACATGCTGCGGTTCACCAACTCCGGTACCGAGTCGCTGATGTACGCCATCCGGGTGGCCCGCGCCTACACCCACCGCAGGGCCATCGTGAAGATCGAGGGCGGCTACCACGGCGGCTACGACGGCCTGCAGGTGTCGGTCAAACCGGCGTTGGCCGACATCGGGCCGGCGGACGCACCGATCGGTGACGTTCCGTTCGACGTCGAGGCCGGCACGGTGCACGTCGTCGCCTACAACGACCTGCCGATGCTCGAGCGCATCCTTGCCGAGCACGGTGACGAGGTCGCAGCCTTCGTGCTCGAGCCGGTGATCGAGAACCTCGCGATCGTGCTGCCCGACGAGGGCTACCTGGCAGGCGTACGCGCGCTGTGCGACGCCTACGGCGTCGTGCTGGTCTTCGACGAGGTCAAGACCGGTCTCACCGCCGGGCCGGCGGGGGCCGCGCAGCGCCTCGGTGTGCAGCCCGACCTGATCACGCTCGCGAAGAGCATCGGCGGTGGCCTGCCGCTCGCGGCGTTCGGCGGCAAGCGCGAGATCATGCAGGTCGTCGTCGACGGCCGGATGGCGCACTTCGGCACCTACAACGGCAGCCCGCTGGTGATGGCCGCGGCCCGCGCGGTGGATGAGATCTGCACCCAACACGCGCTTGACGCCGCGGAGGCGACCAACATGCGCGCGATGGCTGCGCTGGAGGCCGTGATCGAGCAGTACGAGCTGCCCGCCCACACCGTTGGCCTCGGCGTGAAGGGCTGCGTCACCTGGGCGCCCACGCCCGTGCGCAACTACCGCGACTACAAGGCCACCGACTTCGGCGTCGCCGAGCTGTCGTGGCTGTGGGGGGTGAACCGGCGCGTCCTCACCCCGCCCGGGCTGGACGAGCAGTGGCTCGTCTCGCTCGCCCACACCGACGACGACATGGGCCACCTGGTGGAGCACTACGCCGAGCTCGCCCGGGCGCTGCGCGCCTGACCCAGGCCCCACGCCGGGCACCGGGTCGAGGGCTGCCTAGGCTGGCGACGGGAGGTCGCATGCTCGTCGGCACGCGCTACGCCGCCGCAACGATCGACGACCACTACGACGTGATCGTCGTTGGTTCCGGTCTCGGCGGTCTGAGCACCGCCGCCCTGCTGTCCAAGGCCGGCAAGAAGGTACTCGTCCTCGAACGGCACTACACCGCCGGCGGCTTCACGCACTCCTACCGACGGCGCGGCTTCGAGTGGGACGTCGGCGTCCACTACATCGGCGAGGTGCACAACCCCGCGTCGCGGCTGCGCCGCATCTTCGACGCGATCACCGACGCGCAGCTGCAGTGGGCGCGGATGGACGACACCTACGACCGCATCGTCGTCCACGACGACTCCTATGACTTCGTGGCCGGCGCCCGGGCCTTCCGGGACGAGCTGGCCAGGTCGTTCCCGCACGCGCGAGCCGAGATCGACGAGTACCTGCGTCACATCAGGGCGGCCAGCGCCAGCCTGCCGGCGCACTTCGGCCCCAGGTACCTGCCCGGTCCGCTGCGGCGGGTCGTCGGTGCCGTGGCCGCCCGGGTCGGCACCGACTACTTCTCCCGTACGACGAGGTCGGTGATGTCCGACATCGTCTCCGACCCGCGACTGGCGGCCGTGCTCACCGGGCAGTGGGGCGACTACGGGCTGCCGCCGGGGCAGTCGAGCTTCGCCATGCACGCGATCGTGGCCCAGCACTACCTCGGCGGGGCGAGCTTTCCCGTGGGCGGGGCGTCGCAGATCGCGCGCACGATCGTGCCGACCATCGAACGAGGTGGTGGCTCGGTGGTCGTCAACGCCGAGGTCGACCAGATCGTCATCACGAAGAACCGCGCGGTCGGTGTGCGGCTGAGCAACGGCCACGAGATTCGGGCCGACCGAGTCGTGAGCGACGTGGGGCTGCGCACCACCTTCGGCCGGCTCGTGCCCCCCGAGGCGGGCACCCGGTCGCCGATGCCGGCGAAGGTGGCCAGGCTTCGTCCGGCCGCAGCGCACGTGGGGCTCTACGTGGGGCTGAACGGAACGAGTGCCGACCTCGGGCTGAGCCAGACCAACCTGTGGCTCTACCCCGGCGACGACCACGACGCGAACGTGGCCGCCTACCTCGCCACGCCGAGCACCGACCTTCCCCTGAGCTACCTCTCGTTCCCGTCGGCGAAAGACCCGTCGTGGGCCAGCCGCTACCCCGGCAAGTCCACGATCGACGTGATCACGCTCGCTCCGCACGATTGGTTCGCGACCTGGAAGGACGAGCCGTGGCGCCGGCGAGGTGCGCAGTACGACGACCTCAAGGCCCAGTTCGCCGAACGCATGCTCGACGACGTCTACGCCCACGTGCCGGGGGCTCGGGGCAACGTGGCCTACTACGAGCTGTCCACGCCGCTGTCCACGACCGAGTTCACCGGCTACCAGACCGGAGAGATCTACGGCATCGAGCACAGCCCGCAGCGCTTCACCCAGACCTGGATCAAGCCCAGCACACCGATCGGTGGGCTGTACCTCACCGGTCAGGACGTGCTGTTCTGCGGCGTCGGGTCGGCGCTGATGTCGGGAGTGGTGACAGCAGCCTCGGTGCTCGGGCCCTCTCTGCTGCGCCAGGCCCCCGGCATCATCGACTTCGTGCGGGCATGACGTCGCGCCCCGGAAGGGTCAGACCGGCGCCCAGCGCGTCGGCGTGCCGGCGGCGGGCACCGGGCTGGTAGCGAGATGCTGAAATGGGGCGTGCCCGAGCAGACCCGACCGTCGGCGCAGCGAATCTTCCGCCGCAGCCTGGCCGGGCTGGGTGCGGTGCTGCTTCTGGGCACGGTGGGCTACCTCGTTCTGGGCCTCAGTCCTCTCGACTCCGTCTACCAGACGGTGACCACAGTGACGACGGTCGGGTTCGAGGAGGTCACGCCCTTCGGGACCGCAGAGAAGGTCTTCACGATCGTGCTCATCCTTGTCGGCGTCGGTGTCGTGCTCTACACGCTGACTGCCCTGCTCGGGCTCGCCATCGAAGGGTACTTGGGCAACGCATGGGAAAGGCGGCGCATGGACCACGACCTCGACCGGCTGGACGGCCACGCCATCGTGTGTGGATGGGGACGAGTCGGGCGAGCAGCGGCTGACCAGCTCGCGCTGTCCGGGCGACAGGTGGTGGTCGTGGACGCCGACGAGGAACGCCTCGTCGACTGCCCGTACCCCGCGGTCACCGGCGACGCCTCCCGTGACGACGTCCTCAAGCACGCAGGGATCGAGCGAGCCACGACACTCGTCGCCAGCCTCGACACCGATGCGGCGAGTCTTTACGTCACCCTGACCGCACGCGCACTGAAGCCGTCTCTCGCCATCATCGCGCGCAGCCGCACCCAGGACGCCGAGCAGAAGCTGCTCCGGGCCGGGGCCGACCGCGTGGTGAACCCCCAGCACATCGGCGGCTCACGCATCGCCGCGTTCGCCCTGCAGCCGCACGTCGTGGACTTTCTCGAGATCGCCATGCACGACGCGGACGTCGAGTTCCGGCTGGAAGAGGTGGCCATCGCCCCCGGGTCAGGGCTGTCTGGGTCGTCAGTCCGCCGAGCTCGACTGCACGAAGGCGACGGGGCGCTCATCTTGGCGCTTCGTCAGCACGACAGCGGTGGCTTCGTCACGAACCCGCCCGGGGACTTGGTGATGGGACCTGGTGACGTCGTGATCGCCGTGGGTACCGAGGCCCAGCTCGCCAACCTTCGCCGCTCTGCGCGTCGGTCCGCAGCGGGGCCGTAGCCCTGCGGGTCACCGCTACTCGTTGGGCAGCGCAACCTCGTCGGGCTCGACGTCGTCGCGCTGATCGGCGTAGGCCTCGACCGCGGCGTGCACGGTGGGATAGAGGTGCTCCTCACCGATCTGCGCGATGATCCCCGCCTCGCGCAGACGTCGGCGCGCACGCGACTTGGGCCGGGCGACCGTGAAGGTGATGTCCTGCTCGCGCAGCTCGTCCACCACGTCCTCGAGCATTGCTGCGCCTGTGGAGTCGATGTGGGTCACGGCCTCGGCGTTGAACACCACCCACTCCACCGGGTACGGGGCGGCGGCGATGGCCTCCCCCAGCCGCTGCTTCGTCCACGACGCGTTGGCGAAGAACAGCCGGTCGTCGAGGCGGTAGATCACCACGCCCGGCGTGACGAAGGCTTGCTCGACGTCTCGGACGTCGGCGTAGCGCTCCTGATCGGGGTCGTACCCCAGCACGGCGTCGTGCGGACGGGCGCTGCGCCGGATGGCGTCCACGATCGACAGACCGACCGCCAGCCCGATCGCCGGCAGCACACCGAGCACCAGAACTCCGACGAGGGCCACGACAGCGATGACAGGCTCAAACCGACTGATGCGCCGCACTTCCTGCCACTGACGCCTCGAGAACAGCCCGGTAGACGCCTGGATGATCACTGCGGCAAGCACAGTGCTGGGCAAGTACTGCATGGGCTCGGTGAGCACCATGAGCACCAAGGCGACGCCTGCTGCTGCGGCCAGGCCCGACACCTGGCTGGTCGAACCCATCGCGTCGTTCACCGCCGTGCGCGAGCCGCTGCTGTTGATGGGCAGGGCCGTGGTGACTCCCGCCGCGAGGTTGCCCATCGACAGCGCGAGCATCTCCTGGTCGGCATCGACTCGTTCGCCGTGTCGCTCGGCGAACGAGCGGGCCGTGAGGATCGAGTCGGAGAACGTCACCAGGTAGATGCCGACGGCCGCCGGCAGCAGGCTCGACAACAGGTCAGGTGAGATCTCCGGCAGGGAGAACCCTGGAAGACCCGCCGGCACCGGGCCGATCGTCTCGACACCCTGCTCGGCCAGCGACAGCCACCACGAGATCACGATGCCGGCGATCACCACCACCAGCGCGCCGGGGAACGTAGGCATGACGCGCTTGCCCACGACAAGCACCACCAGCGACACGACGCCGAGGAGTGCCGTCTCAGGCTGCAGGTCGCCGAGTCCGCGGATCGTCTGCGTGACCTCCGTGACCACGTTCTCCGCGCTCACCTCGATACCGAGCAGCGCAGGCAGCTGCCCGACGATGAGCAGCAGCGCAACCCCGTGGATGTACCCGACCAGCACCGGTAGCGAAAGGTAGTCGGCCAGCCACCCCATCTTGAACGCGAACGTCACGAGGTAGACACCCGCCACCAACAGTGCCAGCAGGGCTGCCTGCTCGGCTCGTTCCTCCCCGCTGACGGCCGTCCCGATGAGAGCGGCGGCAACCAAGATGGACGTCGTCCCCTCGGCCCCGATCACCACTCGCGGCGACGAGCTGACCAGCGCGAACGCGATGACCGGCAGCACCGAGCCGTAGAGGCCCATCGAGATCGGCACGCCCGCGATCTGCGCGTAGGCCATGCCGGAGGGCAGGGCGAGAGCCGCCACCGTGAGCCCGGCCAGCACGTCGATGCGCAGCCGTAGACCGGAGTACGAACGCAGCGTGTCGATCAGGGGCAGCGTGCGGTAGAGGAGCGGGCGTCGCTTGGCTCGCTTGAACGGTCCCTTGCCGGCGTAGACGTGGCCGTACGGCATGAGGGGCGCGCCGTCTGGGCGCTCGATGTTGTCCGGGATCTCGACCACGGTCGGATCATGACTGGTTCAGGTGCCGTTCACCCAGCGTTTGCCTGTTTCGTCGCCACAAGGGCCGGGTAGACCCGGCGCGTCGACGGCCCGTTCAGACCACCGACCTGACGAGCAAGTCGCGACCGAATGGTGCAGGCAGACTGCTCGGACAGGGCTCGACCAATCCCCTGCCTCACATTGCCCGGTGGCCACGTGGAAGTGCGCCGGCGTCGACGTGCCCACCAGCCCGTCGCCAGGCAGGCTGAGCAGCGTGCCTCGACCCGGTGTGACCGTGGACGGAGCGAGCCCGGCGCCCAGCGCCCGTGTCACCGCCAAGGGGCTGTGGCGCATGAGCCGTCCGGACCAGGTGCTCCTTGTCGTTGCCGTGTACGGCACGGGCGTCGCCGCCGGGGCCGCCACCAACATGATCTCGACGTGGGCTGGTGCGGCGTGGGCGCTCGGCGCACTCGTCGGTGTCGCGGTGAGCGTCCACCTCGTCAACGAGTACGCCGATGCCGACACCGATGCCGTGACCGAGCGCACCCGGTTCTCTGGGGGATCGGGCGCCCTGCACGACCTGGGGCTCGATCGTCGCCTGCCGCTGCGCGGCGCCTGGGCGTCCGGGGGCACGGGGGCCGCGCTCGCAGCGCTGGGGATGCTCGCCGGCCAGCTGTCCGGAGTCGCCGTCGTACTGCTGCTGCTCGGTCTGCTCGGCGGTTGGCTGTACTCACTCGGTCCGCGTGCCCTGTCGCGGCTCGGCTGGGGGGAGATCGCCAACGCAGTGCTCGGTGGGTTGCTGCTGCCGCTGTTCGGGATGTCCGCAGTCGCCGGCCAGGTGAACCTGGCCGACCTTCTGATCTTCGCCCCTTTCGCCGTGGTGGTCTTCGTCAACCTGCTCGAGACGCAATGGGCCGACCGTCACGCCGACATGCAGGTGGGCAAGATGACGCTGGTCACACGGCTGACGAGCGGGCAGGTGCAGGCGGTGGCCCTGGCGTGCACCCTCGCGGCCTACGGGGGCCTCGTCGTGCTCGTGCCCGACCCCATCCCCGTGCCTGTCGGCGCGGCATCGCTGCTGGCGCTGCCGTTCTCGGTGTGGGCGGTTGCATCGATCACCCGTCGGCGGCCGCTGCCGGCCGTGCTGGCGATGCTGGTGCTGCTGGCTGCCCAGGCGGCGGCATGGGTCGCCCAGGCCGCCGCATAGCTGCAGGCGCGTTTGGCGGCACTACTCGTCGTGCTCGATCTGCGCCTTCGTCGGCCGGATCGACTCCTGGGAAGCTGCCCGCTCCTCATGCTCGATCTGCGCCTTCGTCGGCCGGGCCACCTCCTGCATGGCCGCCCGCTCCTCATGCTCGATCTGCGCCTTCGTGGGGCTGGTTGACGACTGGGCGGAGCTGGCGCTCTGCTTGCGCTCGGTGCTGGCGCGGTGGGTGGCGAGCCGCCCATGGTTGAGCAACAGGGAGGGGTCTTCGGTGGGCTGGGCCGTAGCGCTGGCCGTCGGGCCGGGGTCGACCGGCACCAGGCGAAGGGCTGAGGCGGGAGCGGTGGTGAGTCCCACGGCGAGCAGCCCGCTGGTCAGGGCGGCCGTGACGCGACGCGTGGTGGTGCTCATGGGTTCCTCCTGGCGAGGCTGGTGGTGCGGACACCACCGAGACTCGACCTGGGCATGGGGCCGCCACATCAGGCGATGCTGTTCATGTTGAGCCCGGGCCTATTCAGACCCGGGTGCCGGGGTGGTTACGCCCACGTGGGGCCGGTTGTCTCGTCGAGACGCTTGCGGGGGGGCAGACCGACGACTAGCGCTCATCCGGCGTTGGCGACGACAAAGCCGCTGGCTCCGGCTTCCGCTGGTCGGCGACGATGATCACAACGGCGGCAAGCATCACCAAGGTGGAGGTGATCGCGGCGACGGTGCCAGCAGCAGCTGGGGTTGCGGAGGTGAAGTTGAAAGCGGTGTGCCAGACAGCGACGAGCAGGATGCTTCGGGAAGCGCCTCGGTAGAGCCAGGTGAGTACGACCGAGCCGGCGGTCAGCCCTATGGCCCAGCCCACGACCGCGGCGAGACTGAAGTCGCTGAAGGTGCTCTGGAAGAAGAAGAGCGGGGCGTGCCACGGCGCCCACACCAGCGCGACGAGCAACGCGGTGACGGTGAGGCTGTGCCGGCGCAGCAGATCATCGGCAAGAAAGCCTCGCCACCCGGTTTCCTCCCCGAAGCCGTTGAGGACGAGCACCAGGACGATTGTGGCGACGGGACCCACACCGGCACTGATCCCGTTGTAGCCGGTCAGCGCGCCGGTGTCGGTGGCGCCTCTGACCAGAGCCAGGCCTAGCGCGCCGGCCGTCAGGACGGCCGGCACAGACAGCCACCACCAGCCCACCCGCCAGCGGGTCAGCCGCTGCCACAGGCCGGCCAGCCCCGCCCGCCCGCCGATGACTGCGGTGACGACCAACGCAGAGATCGCCGGTCCGGCCAGGCCGGGCATCTGGCTGGGCCAGCCAACTCCGGTGTCGACGCTCCGGCTGCCCAGGACGAGGGGAACCCAGTAGGCCCACGACAGGACGTAGGCGAGCACGACGTACGAGGTCAGTCGATGGTCGGACACCCACCCGCGCACCATCGGGACGGACCGGGTCCGGGCCTGGTCGCCCCTCAGTGTGCTCACAGGGTCTCCCTACTTTTTCTAGTTGTACTATAATACTCTAAGGACGTGACGACAAGGAGCAGACGAACGTGACCCGGACGGCGTCGGCAGGATCCAGACGAGGGGTAGGCCGGCCCACCGCCGGGGAAGACCTACGAGGCGCGCTCGTGGCGGTCACCTTGCGGCTGCTTGAGAAGACCGGCGACCCGGCCGCAGTGAACGTTGCGGCGATCGTTACCGAAGTGGGCTGCACCCCGCCGACGCTGTACCACTACTGGCCGAAAAGGGAGCTACTGCTCCGAGAGGCCAGCGCGCTGGGATTCGCACGGTTCAGGAGCAGCCAGGCCACGGCGGCCTCCACCACGACAGACCCCGTGGACCGGATCCGCCTGCGGGGCGAGGCCTACCTGGACTTCGCCCTCGCACGCCCCGCCCTGTTCCGGGTGCTGTTCCTGGACCGCCCGGTCCCCGACCACGTGCCGACCACTGTCGACGACCCAGGAGAGGGCTTGGCGGACCTGGTCGCGGACGTCTCGGCCGCCATCGAAGCCGGCCAGCTCACAGGCGACGATCCCCTCGTCGTCGCCGTCGGTCTGTGGGCCGCCGTCCACGGCATCGCCGCGCTCTGGACAGCCACACCGGGGCTGCCGCGCGGGCTCGCCGGGACCATATCCGCCAGGCAGACCGAGGCGCTGCTGACCGGCTACGGGCACGCGCCGGCATCCAGATGACGATCAACCAACCACCGCAGGCACGTTCGCGCGATGCGGTCAGCTCAGGTCCACCCACTCCAGATCGGCCACCTGCTCCGGCTTCGGGAGCACAGTGGAGTCGTGGAAGTCCGCCGTGAACCCGGGTGCCTGCCGCGACCAGTGCTCGACGCCGGCCAGGATGCCCTCGACGTAGCTGCGCGCCACGACACCGGCGGCCACGGCCTGCGGCACCTGGAACTCGGCCCGCCCACGGGCCGTCAGGACGTCGCCCACAACCGGGCCGCTCGCGTCGTAGCGCTCGAGGGTTCCAGGAGCTCGGCGCAGCCGGTACCGGCGCTCTCGTCGCCGCAAGCGTTCCAGGGAGGGGCCGGAGACCTCGACAAGCACGCCGTTCACCGCATGGCCAGCACCCCCTCGACGCAGGTTCGCCAGCAACACCCACGGCGGTCGGTGACCCTCGGCGTCCCGGAACGCCTTGTCGGGCTGCGAGCCGTCGTTGGGGAAGGCCAGGTCGAAGCAGCGCAGCCATCCGTGAAGGCGAGCCGGCCGGCATTCAGCGAGGGTGACGTCGGGAATGGTCCTACGGAGCGACGCCGGGTGCAGAAGCGAGCCGTAGGCGAAGACCAGCACCATCACCGTGACGCTAGCGCCACTCCCCCGAGCCACCCCACCATCTCACTCGAGCGTGATCGAGGCGACGATCTCGTCCGTGGTGGCCAGCCAGCCGGCGACCTCCTCGTCCGGGGTTCCGCCGTTACCGGCCACCGCCATCAACGGCCCACTGCCGAACTCGATCGCGTACACACGGGCCGAGTCAAGAACCCAGTCCCCGATCTGACGATCGTTCTGCTCGGCAAGGTACGGCCAGAGAACGACGCAGGGATCCTCGTCCGGCGGGGTGTCGGCGAAGCAGATCGCCGACGGGTCGGTGACCTCCAGGTCCCACCACGACGCGTCGCCGCCGGCGAGGCTCAGGGTGCCTTCGTCGACGATCTCCAGCGAGGCCGCCCCCTCAAGCCACGCGCCGATGTCGGTGGGGACGTCGAGAGGACCGGCGAACACGAGGTCGTCGGACCCGGCCTCGACAGACTCCGCGTTGGCCGGCTCCTCCGACGTCACGGTTGGGACAGGTCAGCGACGCTGACCGGAAAGTCGAAGCTGAATATGCCGTAGGGGTCACCGAGAAGAACCCGGTAGGGGTCACCTCCCTGGGACGGGTCGACCGTCGGCACCGTGGTCGTGAAGGTCACTGGGAACGGACCGTTGTCGTAGGTGAAGGTGCCGGGTTCGGTCGTGGGCAGATCGCCACCTCCGTAGTAGTCCTCTTCCTCGTCGCCGCCGTCGTCGGTGGTCGTCACGTCCTGAGTGGGCTGCGCCACGGCTGGCTCGTCGTCGGGGCTGGTGCATCCAGACATCACGAACACGACGGCGACGCTTGCCGCCGCCGCTCGGACAAGGGACGAGGTCCTGGTCATGTGCTGCTCCCTGCTGTGGCTCGGCGCGTTCTCGTCACGCCGTCGGTGGGACATCCCCACCTGCCAGCGAGCATGGATCGCCGGGCATCAGGAGCAGGTACTTATCTTCGGCTCAGCCGGGTTTAGGCCGTCACCGCTGGGCCCAGTGCGGGCTACCGACCGCTGCGCGCGATCAGTCCATGCTCACGCGCCCAGGTCGCTGCGGCCCCGCGGTCGGAGACGCCGAGCTTGTCGAGGATGTGCGACAGGTGGACGCCCGCAGTCGAACGGCTGATGACGAGACGGTCGGCGATCTGCTGGTTGGTGAGCCCCTGGTCGACGAGCTGAAGAACCTCGAGCTCGCGGGCGGTGACGCCACCTGGCATGGGTGCGCCGTCGACCCGATGCCGAACGACCGCGATGTCTTCGAGCTGCGCCCGGGAACCGATCCGGGTCGCCTCGGCCTGCGCCCGGTCGACGCACTCCAGGCCCTCGGCTCTGTCGGGGGTGTTCTCGGCGAGCCGGATGCGGGCGTCGATCCGCCAGTAGGCAGGACCGTCGATCTGGTCGAACGCGGTGACGGCGGCCCGCCAGGCCTTCGCGGGATCGTCGCCGGTGGCCCGGGCGAGGTGGGCGTTCACGACGTGCGGGTGCGGCATGCGCGCCATCTGTTCGCAGGCCAGGGCCCGGACCTGCTCGACCAGCGCAACCTCGGGACTCGCTGGGTTGTCCAGGTGACCGGCGAGCGCCGCCGCACGTAACGAACCGAAGACCAGGTCGACGTCTTGAAAGAGCGACAGCCCGCCGCCTTGCTCGACGCCGTTGCGAACCCACGGCTCCATGACCGTCCACGCCGCCGCGGGGCCGCGGTCCGCCCACGCCAACCCTGCCTGCTGTCGGGCCACCGGGATCAGCCACATGGGGGACGCCGACTGCGGGGCGTCATGGCTGCTAGAGGTCAGGTCGGCATAGCGGGTGCGGGCCAGGTCTTCCTCGCCGCGGATCAGGGCGATCTGCGTCAGGAACGACTGCGCGCGCAGGCGAACGCCGTAGGGAGAGTGCTGGGACAGCACGTGGACGAAGTGCTCCTCGGCCTCCCCGAGGCTACCGAGGTTGACCAGCGCCTCTCCGACGCACTGATGGATGAAGGCGGAGACCGGGTGACCGCCCAGCCCCATCTGCTCGGCCGCGTCGATGAAGCCGGAGCCTTCATTGAAGGCCTGCTGGTCGCGACCCAGGCACACGCCCAGCACGAGGAGAAGGCTGCTCATGCCGGCAACCAGCACGTTGTTGGCGCCGGACTCGAGCGCCGCGGCAAGGCAGGCGCGGTGGTCCTCGATCGACCTCTCCGGGTCGTCGAACGCCTCCGCCATGGCTCGTCCGCGAAGCGCGAGCGCCTCCGTGGCGCGCTCGCCCGCCTCCTGCGCCAGCCGCACAGCCCGGTCAGCCTCGGGGTAGACCTGGTGCGGAACCGACGTCATGGTGGCGTAGTCGGCCCACGCGGCGAGTGCGCGCGCCCGCGGCCCGGGAAACCCCGTGTCGCCGAGAACCTCAAGGGCCGCACGGTAGCTAGGACGCGGATCGACCTCGGAGCCGTACATCTCCAGCTCGCCTCGGTCGGACAGGATCTCTGACGCCGTCGCCGGGTCGCTGTCGACGTCCACCACGGCGAGCGCCTCGTCCAGACGTTCATCGGCCGTCACGTGCCTGGCGTTCATCATGTGTGCGCGAGCTGAGGCTCGCAGCACCTGGATCCTGTCCACACCGGCGGTTCTGCCCTCGTCAGCCCGGCCCCAGAAGTCCAACGCCCGATCCAGCAGCTCGGCCTGAAGCCCGTAGGCGTGCAGCGACTTCGCCGCGTCCGCTGCGCGCAGCGACGACTGCCAGACCCGGGTCAGGTCTGTGGTCGCGTACCAGTGGCGAGCCGAGGCCAGCGCGGCCTCAGCTGACACGACAGCATCCGTCTCGAGGGAGTCGGCCCAGCACCGGTGCAGCGCGGCGGCACGGCCCGGCAACAGGTTCGCCAGCACGGCGTCTCGCACCAGCGAGTGACGGAAAGTCACGTGGCTCTCGCCGTCGGTCACCAGCACTCCCCCGGCCCTGGCCGCTGTCAGGACATCATCCAGCGCATCCGGGATCATCTCCGCAGCGGATGCCCACTGCTCGAACCGAATCGGCGGGTCGCCAACCGCGGCCAGCTCGACCAGTGCCGTGACGCGGGGTTCGAGGGCCGTCATGCGAGCGAGGAGGAGTCCCTGAAGCGTCTCCGAGAGCCCGTGCCCGTCGGCCATCGCCAGCTCTTCGAGAAAGAAGGGGTTGCCTTCTGATCGCTGCGCGACCTCCTGCGCGAGCCTTCCGTCCTCAGAGTCATCGTCCAGAAGCCCAGCGGCGAGACTGGTGGCATCGTCGAGGTCGAGGCGGGCCAGGTCGAGTCGAGCCACCCCGGGTATGCGTCCGGCCACCGTGGCAGCGGCCAACTCGTCGCTGGGCTCGTCTGTTCGTACTGTCGCGATGCCGAGCGACGTCGTGTCGCGCATCTCGACGGCGAGAAACTGCATCAGCTGCACCGTGATGGCGTCAGCCCAATGAACATCCTCGATCACCACGACGGTCGGCCGCTGCTCGCTCAGCCGGCGCAGCAGAAATCGACAGCCGGCGAGCAGCCGGTACTTGTCTTGCGACGTCGTGTCGGGTTCGCCAAGGCTGGGCTCAAGCCGCGCCAGCTCACCGCAGAATGGGCCAGCAGCCTCCGCCACCGACTCGGCGCCGAGCACCGACACGGCCCGCCGAAGCCAGCCCATCACCGGGAGCAGCGGGATCTCCTCCGAGCTCAGGTCGAGGCAGTTGCCCGTGAGGACGAGCACGCCCGGATCCAGGCCGCGAAGCAGCTCGTCGACGAGCCGAGACTTGCCGACGCCCGCCTCGCCAGCGATCAGCACCGAGCCGCCGTGACCGTCGACGGCATCGGCCAAGCGAGACCGCAGCCACGCCAGATCGTCGGCTCGACCCACGAACGGACCGCTGGTGCGTCCCGACATGCCGATACACCCCCGACCACGATTCGGCTCCGCAGCGTTCATCGAGACTAGAGGAGTGTGGTGCCGATCACACTCGATATTCGGCGCCGGGCTCGCCACGTTGACTGTCTCGAGATGGGCAGGATGGGCGCATCGGGTCGGCTACCCCATTCGCGCGCTCGGCTACCTCAGATGCAGGGGCGGCCGGCTTGGCGGCTGCGGGAGTCCCCTGGCTGCCGAACGTCGCGCAGGCGGGTCAGCGTCAGCGCGCGACGACCTTGTCGAGGACGGCGGCGGCCGCCGTTCTCGGGGCTCCGGTTGTCCCCGCTCCGTTCCCGAGCCAGGCTGTCGCCCCGTGACAAAGAGAGCCCAGGACGTCGCCCGTTGGGTCTTGGCGGCCGGACTGCTGTGGGCCGGGCTGTCTCACCTGGGGTGGCAGCGCGAGGAGTTCCAGGCTCAGGTGCCCTCGTGGTTGGACGTCGACAAAGACCTCGTCGTGCTCGCCTCGGGCGTCGCTGAGATCACGCTGGGCTTGGCGCTGCTGGTGTGGCGGGAACGTCGCACGGCCGTGGGCTGGGCCACGGCCGCATTCTTCGTGCTGATCTTCCCGGGCAACATCGCCCAGTACGTCGAGCAGACAGACGCCTTCGGCCTGGACTCCGACCAAGCACGCGCGGCCCGGCTGGCGTTCCAGCCCGTTCTCGTCGCCTGGGCCCTGTGGTGCACAGGCGCGTGGAGCGCGTGGCCGGCAGGGCGCTCGCGAGCTCGACCTGAGCGCTGACCGGCGAGCCGCCGCTAGGCGTCCCGACCACGGAGTCGGACGTTCTTTCCCCGTGGTGTCGATTCTGGGTCAGTCTGTTCGTCGAACAGGTGCAGCAACAAGGCTGCGCAGACGCGGGAGGTCCACCATGACCCAGTACATGTTCCTCATCTACGGCGACGAGGCCGCGTTCAGCGGGACTCCCCCGACGCCCGAGCAGTGGCAGGCGATGATGGCGGCTCACCAGGCGTTCCAGACCGGCGTAAACGCCAGCGGTGGCCAGGTTCTCGGTGGTGAGGCGCTGGCGCCGACGACGGCCGCCACGACTGTCCGGCCCCAGCAGGACGGCGACGCCTTGGTCACCGATGGCCCCTTCGCTGAGACCAAGGAGGCCCTGGGCGGCTACTACCTCGTGGAAGCCTCTGATCTCGACGCGGCGCTGGCGTTCGCGAAGACACTGCCCACGACGGGATGCGTCGAGGTGCGACCCGTCGTGCCCACATCTGCCGAGCAGTGAGCTCCGGCGGCGGCGACGGTCCCAGCAGCCTGGTTCGTCAGGCCGTCGCCGCCGCACACAGCCAGGCTTGGGCGACGGTTGTCGCGACCGCCGCGCGGACGGCAGGCGGCAACCTGAGCCTGGCTGAGGACGCCGGCCAAGAAGCATTCGTGCAGGCCCTCCTCTCGTGGGACGAGCGTGGCGTTCCACGCAACCCGACGGCCTGGCTCGTCCGAACCGCGCAGCGCAAGGTGCTCGACCAGCTGCGTCGGGACCGCACCCTGCAACGCAAGCTGCCGATGGTGGCTACCAGGCAGGACGAGCGAACCGGCGAGCCCGCCCCGGAGGTGCATGCCATGGGTGAGCACGGTGCGTTGATCGACGACCGGCTGCGGCTGGTCTTCACCTGCTGCCATCCGGCGCTGGCCACCGAAGCGCAGGTGGGGCTCACGCTGCGGCTGCTCGGGGGGCTCACGACCGAGCAGATCGCCGCAGGGCTTCTCGTGAAGGAGTCAGCCATGGCCGCGCGGCTCACACGGGCCAAGCACAAGATCGTCGCCGCGGGTATCCCCTACCGGGTGCCGGGCGACGCAGACCTGCCGGAGCGGCTGGATGCCGTGCTCACGGTGATTCACCTGATCTCGACGACCGGGCACACGGCGCCCTCAGGAGGCACCCTGCAGCGCCCTGACCTGGCCGCTCAGGCTCTCGACCTCGCCCGGATGCTGGCCGTCCTCATGCCCGACGAGCCAGAGGCACTCGGGCTGCTCGCCTTGCTCGAGATGACCCATGCACGCCAGGCCGCACGCGAGGGCCCGGACGGAACGCTTGTGCTGCTCGCCGACCAGGACCGCAGCCGATGGGATGCGGCGTTGATCGAACGCGGGCTCGCACACCTCCAGCTGGCGGGGCGGCGGCTTGGCCCGGACCGACCCCCCGGGCGCTACCTGCTACAGGCGGGCCTGGCCGCTGTGCACGCCGAGGCGCCGAGCTTCGACGACACCGACTGGGTGGCAGCCGTGCTGCTCTACGACCGGCTGCTCGAACGGTGGCCCTCCCCCGTGGTCGCCCTCAACCGCGCAGTCGCGGTTTCGTTCCGTGACGGCCCAGAGACCGGCCTGGCCGAGCTGGATGCGCTGGGATCAGACCCGCGGCTCGCGCAGTACCACTACCTACCCGCAGCCCGAGCCGACCTGCTGGCGCAGCTCGGCCGCAACGACGATGCCCGGGCGGCCTACGAGGAGGCGCTCGCGCTCGTCACGAATGACGCCGAGCGCACGTTCTTGCTGGCCCGCGCTGATGCCCTGGGCGATGACTCGCCACGCCAGACCTGACGGTCGCCGTCACGTCCTTCACCGAGCGGTGTGATGGCGCTGCCTGGGTGGCCAGGTCAGCCGCCGAGGACGTCGCTCAGGTGCTCCGAGAGGACGGTCTCGTACTCGTCGCGACTCAGGTTCCACGACCACACATGCTCGGCACCCTCGAACGGTTCGACGGTCACGACGCCGTCGGGCGCGGCGGCAGCGAACTGCTCGCTGGCCTCGAGCGGGTTCGTCGTGTCTTCCGTGCCGTGGATGATGAGGGTCGGGACGTCCAGGTCACCCACTCGCGAGATGTAGTCGGTTTCCGCGAAGTCGATGTTCACCCGCTGCTCGGTGATCCACTTGCCAAGGCCAACGACCGGGGCCGGGAATCCCCTCTCAGCGGCGTTGAGATCAACGGTCTGACCGAACGATGTGACCGGGGCGTCGAACGCCATGCCGACGACGCTGTCGGCCAGGTCGGAGTTCTCCAGGAGGCTCACCGAGATGGCACCACCGGTGCTGCCTGCCAGCAGCACGACATCCTGGGCGCCGTTGTCCAGCGCGTACTGCACCGCGGCCTCAAGGTCAGGCCACTCCGTCAGGCCGAAGTTGGAGATACCGTCCTCGGGCTGGCCGACGAGGTCATCGCGGAACGTCACCATCAGAGTGGGCATGTCCAGGGCGTGCGACGTCTCCAACATGCGCAGCCCCTCCTGGCGCAGCGCGCCCCGTCCGTGGCTGTAGATCGCCCATGTGTTCCCGTCGGCAGGCACGAACCACGCGGGCGACGGACCCAGCGGCGTCTCGATCTGAACCTCGGTGAAGTCCAGACCCAAGCCCACCTTCGGGTCCCGCGGGTAGTACTCGCGCTCGACTCGAGCCGTCGTCCCCGCTGGTGGTAGCTCACCGAGCACCGAGATCACAGGCCTGGTCGCGTTCACCCCGTCCGACTCGACGACCGCGCCCACTTGAAGGTAGGCGTCCGTTCCGCCGAACCGCACACCGGCCAAGCTGGGGCTCCGTGGGTCTGTCGCCGGGTCGGTGGCCATCGCCAAGGTGATCGACTCGTCGTCGACGGCGACCACCGTGTCGGGCAGGTCATCCGTGTAGGCCTGGATACCCATGCCGTCGATCAACACGTTGCTGGAGTACCAGGATGCTCCCACGAACGCGAGAGCGAGGACACCAACCACAATGCCCAGCGCCCACGCGACCCTGCGTCCTCTGCGACGCCCTGTCGGCGCCGCTTCCGCCGTCGTCTCTGTCATGACGCAACCCTGGCTGATCCCGACGGAGGACGCCAGCGGGTCGCGCAGAAGGAGAGCCGCTTGGGGCGGCCGGGATGCCTCAGTTGGTGCGGAAGAACTCGTTCGCGCGGTCGTTCCACAGCAGGGCAAGGACGAGCACCGCGATGAGGCCGGCGATCACAGCCGACCAGAAACCTGCGTGCCCCCACAGCACGATGGCCACCCACAGCGACAGGGCTGCGCGCAGGCCCATCAACGTGGTGACCACCAGGCGGGAGAAGTTGTTGCCGTTGGCGAGCCCGATCGCCACCAGCGCCGTGATGACACCGAAGACGATCTCGGCCCATGCGTAGGTGTTGGCGGTGCCGGTGCTGAGGCCGGCGTCGGCCAGCACCTGGTCAGAGGCTACGAGCAGCAGCACGCCGGCGAGGATCGAGAAGACCGCGACAATCCAGGTCAGCACCATCACGGTGGTAACGCTGCCGGGCCTGGCGGTGGGCCGAACGCTGGACAATGGGTCAACTCCCTGACTCGAGGTGTGCCTGAGAAGGGCGAGAGTAGTCCTCCACGCCTTCCAGGTGCGGGACCCACCATCCGCGCCTGTTCTCGCGCGTTGGCTTGCCGGTCGTGCTGGATGGCGCGTCGGCGCCTGTCGTACTGTCAGATGCGGCTTGTGGCGATGCTGGTTGCCCTCGGTACCGAATGATCGGGAGGTCGCACGTGCGCGAGCGCTCGGTCAGCGGTTGGCGAGAGCGGGTCCCGCCGTCTGCCGTGACCGTGCTGGCAGTTGTCGCGGTGGCCGGGCCGGTCCTGTACATCGTTCTCACCGTGCTGCTTGGCCTGCTGTGGCGCGGCTACGACCCGATCCGAGACACCCAGAGCGAGCTTGGCGCGGTCGATTCCCCGTACCAGTCGGTGATGAACCTCGCCGGGTTCGGTGGTCTGGGACTGTCGATCCTGGCATTCGCCGCCGCCTACGCGGTGGTTCTGCGCGGCGGCTGGGCCCAGTGGACGGCGGTGAGCCTCATGGTGGTGGCCGGGCTCGGCATGGTGCTCGTGGGGTTCTTCCCCTGCGACGCTGGGTGTGTCGATGTCACCGCGACCGGCCGGCTCCACGGGGTGTTCAGCGCGCCAGCGGCTATCGGGCTGCCTACCGCCGCGATCGTCTCCGCATGGGCGTTCGCCTACGACGGCCGCTTCAGCAGGCGCTGGAGTGTCGTGTCCCTGGTCGTTGGCGCGGTCAGTCTCGCCTCCGGACCGGTCATTGCCGCCGACGTTGTCACCGGTGCCAACGGCCTTCTCCAGCGTGCGGGGATGTGGCCGGCGCTGCTGTGGATGGCCGCGGTGTCCCTGCGCCTGCTCGTCATGACCCGTCCGGGCCCTCCTTGAGATCCTCGGCGAACCAGTCCCTGATGATGTGGGCTGCCTCCTCGCCGGCGTCGTCCTGCCAGAAGTGACCGGCGCCGCGCAACGTGTGGTCGCGGCGGCGGGTCAGCATCGATTGCCAGCGCCTGCGTTCGGGCTGCTTGAACGCGATGTCCTTGTCCCCCCACACGAGCAGAGTCGGCTTGTCGGTGACCAGCGGCAGCGCTTCCTCCACCCGCGCCAGGAACGGCTGAGCGGTGCGTATCTCCCGGGGAAGCACGCGCACCGGTTCGCGCGAGGCCGGGGTCGGGAACGGGCCGCGGTACCTGGCCGTCTCGGCGTCCGACAGCTGCCGCTGCGCCCATGCCGATCGGCCCACCCCAGTCCTGCACGACCGCGGTGACCTCCGACAGGTCCAGCGACTCGACGAACCGACGCACGACCTCGGAGTGCTCCGCCACCGTGAACCGGTACCCAGGAGCCGGCGCAGACAGACCGAATCCCGGGTAGTCGAGTGCCACGCACCGAAGGTCGTCGCGCAGCCCGGCGATGAGGTGGCGGTAGAGAAAGCTCCAGGTCGGGTTGCCGTGCAGCAGGAAGGGTCGGGCCGGTTCCCTCGTCGACGTCGTGCAGACAGTGGCCGTCCATGTCGAGCCAGTGGGACTCGACCGGGAACACGTCGGGGTCGAACCAGGAAGGGCGCTCGCGCACGGCCCGAGAGTAGGACGACCACATGTCAGCAGGGAGGCACTCGGTCGACTTCCACGGTCAGCGCCCGTGCCTGGCGTAGCCAGACATTGGCCATGACCCCCGCACGGTCGCGGTGGCTGGGTGCTCGAGCCTGGCGCGGGGTGCCCGTGGCGGTCACTCGATTCGTGGGCCCTGCTCAGCGACTCGCCAGCGCGCCCTCGGTGAAGACGGCCAGGCCGAGGTCGGGCTCGTAGCCATGGATCTCGCGCACGTCGAGCTTGTCCATGAACTCCAGGATGTCGGGACTCACCAGCTGGCCGGGGACGAGGATCGGGAACCCGGGTGGGTAGGGCACGACGAGAGCGGACGAGACGACCTGCCGGCCCCCTTCCAGCCGATCGCGGGTCTCCTCGATCGACAGGTACTCGACGTTGTCCTGGTCGTAGCCGAGAAAGTAGGCCGCCCGCATGTCGCCCTCCGGGCTGCCGGGGTGAGGCGAGAAGACGGGGTGGAAGGCACTGAAGTCGGGCAGGTGCGGCAGCTCGGCGGTGTTGCGGTGCACCCGTCGTTCGAACACCTTGCGCTGGGCCGGGCTGAATTCCGCCACCTCAAGCTCCAGCCGTCGCGCGATCTGCCGCAGCACGTCCAGCAGGTAGTCCACCGCCCCCCACGTTGCGCCGATGGTGATGATGAGCAGCACGCTGTTGATGGAGGTCTTGTTCACCTGGATGCCGTACTCGTCCATCAGCACGTCGTTCTTGAACTCGTCCCCGTTCCAGCCGGTGCCCCCCACGAACAGCGTGATGCGGGTCGGGTCGAGCACGAACTCGTTCCCCTCGACCGCGGCGCGGGCGTTCGGCCATCCTTCGGCCTTCTCGGCGAGCACCGCCGCGTCGTCATGGTGGTGGATGGGCCGAAACTCCTCGGGCACCAGGTCGCGTGCACGCAGCACCTGCATGAACGACGAGATCAGCGGGTCGTTGGCGATCCGGCGTCGGATGGTGAGCGCGATCTCGTAGGTTCGCGCCACCAGCCCATAGCCCTCGAGATCGAACTGGCGGCGGGCCAGGTCGAGGGACGCGAGAATCTGGTAGTTCGGTGAGGTGCTCGTGTGCGTGTTGTAGGCCTCGTGGAACTGCGTGACGGCCATCCGCTCGAAGTCCTGGTCGTAGACGTGGATCATGGAGCCCTGGCGTAGCGCGGACAACGACTTGTGGGTCGACTGCGTGGCGTACACCCGCACCCGCGCCTTGGTCGGGTCGGGCAACAGGTCGTTGTCCAGCCACGTGGCGTCGTCGTCGGGGTCCAGGTCGGCCATCCTTTCCTGGAAAGCCTCGTACTCCTGGCGGTAGTCGGGCGACCGCAGCCGAGCCTCCAACGCGCGTGCCGACGCCATCGCTGCCCGGTGCCTCATCAGCGGGTGGACGTTGACGAAGGCGAACCAGGCCTCGTCCCACAAGAAGACGACATCCGGCTTGATCGCAAGCACCTCCTGCATGACCCGCCCCGGGTTGTAGGTGACGCCGTCGAAGGTGCAGTTGGTCAGCAGCACCATGCGGACGGCGTCCAGGCGCCCGGCACGGCGCAGGTCGAGCAGCCTCTGCTTGATCGTGCGCAGCGGGACGCCGCCGTAGATGGCGTAGTCCTCCAGCGGGTAGGCGTCGAGGTAGATCGGGTGCGCGCCGCCCAGGATCAGCCCGTAGTGGTGGCTCTTGTGGCAGTTGCGATCGATGAGCACGATGTCGTCGGGCCGGGTCAGGGCCTGCACGACGATCTTGTTCGACGTCGACGTGCCGTTCGTCGCGAAGTACGTGTGCTCGGCACCCCACGCGCGCGCGGCCTTGTCCTGCGCCTCCTTGAGGCTGCCGTGCGGGGACAGCAGCGAGTCCAGCCCTCCCGCCGTGGAGGACGTCTCGGCCAGAAAGATGTTGCGTCCATAGAACTCCGCCATGTCGTGGATCCACTTGGAGTTGAACAGCGAGTTGCCCCTGGCAATGGGTAGGGCGTGGAAGTTGCCGATGGGGCGCTGGGCGTACTCCTTGAGGGCGTCGAAGAACGGAGTGTCCACCCGCTTTCGGACACCCGACATGACGGTCACGTTGAGCTCGCTGCGGGCCTCGTAGCGGTAGAAGACCCGGTCGAACACCTCATACGTCGCGTCGTGCTGCTCGGGCATGGACTCGTCGGTCAGCATGTACAGGTTCAGGTGGGGGCGGATCTGGCGGATCACCCGTGCCAGGGCGAACGACCGCGGCGGGGACTGGGGACCACCGAGCCCGTACTCCTCGTCGAGCTCGTCGAGCTGCGCCCCGTAGAAGCCGAACGCGGCGTCCGAGCGGAACGGGAAGTCGTAGCGCAGCAGAACCGCCTGGATGTCGTGGTTGACGAGCACCGCGGCAAGCGCCGACTCGAACGAGTTCACTGCGACGATGTCGAACACAAGATCGTCGTGGGGACGGGAGTAGCTGCGCAGCTCGGCCAGCCCCGCCTCGAGCACCGACGGGTCGGTGTCGCTGACGACGAGCAGCGTGAAGTAGCCGGGCAGGCGCTCGTCGGGCTCCGGTTGGCGCACCGTGGCGCCGATACCGCCGAACATCGAGGCCTTGTCACCCCACCTACCCAGCTGCCACGCCGCCACCCGGGCCTGGTCGGACAGGACGTCGTAGTCGCCTCGGGCTGCCCAGCCCTCGAGGGTCTCCAGGCCCGACAGCCCCGGGTAGAGCCACATGCCCTCGACCCCGCGTAGGAAGGCGATCAGATCGGCAAGCGTGTCCTCGAGCTCGGACACGTCCACGCCCGATCGGTGGGCTCCCGACAGCCTCTCGGCCACCCGGCCGAGGCTTTCCCAGGCATCTCGTCGTGCGTAGGCCGGGTTGGTGGTCCCGGCGAGGAAGGAGCGACTCGGAACGTCTCGGGCGACGTAGGGCATCGGGAACCTCATCCTTCTGGCCTGGGTGTGGTCAGCATGCCAACTCGACAGGGCCGCCGGGCCAGGACGGGCCAACCGGCGATCACCGCCAGCTCGCACTCCCGGCGGAGCTCCGCCGGCCTGGGCGCGGTCGTGCCGATGGCTGTCAACAGCCACGGGTCCGTTGGTCGAGGACATCAAGATCGCCAACAAGGCCAACCGCGGTGACTACGGAGCGCGGAAGATCCACGCCACCCTCAGCCGCGAGGGCGTCCAGATCGCCTGGTAGCAGAACCACCAGCAACCAGGAACCCCGGGTAATCACCGATTTGGTACCAGACGACCGGGGCTGCACGAAACCCGGGATGACTCGCGTGGGCAGGTCGGTGCCCGACGTGCGCGGCCACACATCGCGTGTCATGGTCGGGGATGCCTCCAGAGATGTCGACACGTGCCTCGTCATTGGACACAGCGCCGAGGGAACATGCGGACAAGCCTTTCTTCGATGAGACGTTGGCGCTCCTGCGCGCTGTGCGTGATCACGACTTCGAGACACTCGCTGGGCTGTGCGACGACGACTTCGGGATCGTCGACATCGCCCCGGACGGCTCTGGTGTGCCCATTCGAACCCGACCGGAGTGGGAGGCGTGGTTCCGCGACTCGTTGTTCCCCACGTTGGAGGAGATGGGCGCTGACACGGACAGCGAGATCCTCGGGTACGAAGCTCTGCGCCGAGGCGACCTGGGGTACGGGGTGCTCGACTTCAGGCAGACACTGACTGTCGCCGGTCTGGTGGCGACGTTCGACTGCATCGCGACGCTGATCTGGAAGAAGACACCGACGGGGTGGGTGGAGTCTCGGTGGCATTGCTCCGTGATTTCCTCGGACGTTCCAGAGGCCCTTCAGGCCCTCACCACGAACGAGGCCCCGATCGCAGAAGGCGCGCAGGGTCAGATCGACGTGTGAACCCGCAGAGCCCACGCTGTCCCGTGCGGCATGAGGTTGACGATCGTCACAACGGGTCGGCAATGAAGCAGAATCGGCCGATGGAGGGACTCTGTGTCGTCGGGGCTGGCGTTGTCGGGCTTGCTGTGGCCCGGCACATGGCCCTGACATACCCGGGTTGAGAGTGACGGTCATCGAGAAGGAACCTGTCGTTGCCGAGCCCCAGACCGTGCACAACGGTGGTGTCGTCCACGCTGGTCTGCACTACGCTCCTGGCTCGCTGAAGGCGACACTGTGCCGTCAGGGCATGGGAATGCTTCGGGAGTTCCGCTCCGCGACGAGCATCGCCTAGCGTGAGACAGGCAAACTCGTGGTTGCGACCAGCGACGACGAGCGGGGCAGACTGCAGGGGATTCGGCGACGGTCACGTCAGAATTCCGTACCGGGCCTGCGATGGCTGAGCGCGGCTGACTGCGCCGTCTCGAGCCGAACGTCGCTGGGCGGGCGGCCGTGTTCTCACCTAGGACCGCCACAACCGACTTCGTGGGTGTGGCTCGCGCGTTCGCCCACGACATCGCCCACGCGGATAGAAGGCTCCACCTCGGAGCCGCCGTCACCAGGATCACGCAGGACTCCACGCTGGAGACCAATCTGCCCCAGCCGTAGTCCCGTTCCGCGGCGAGTACCTCGAACTCGTGCCCAGCAAGCGTGATCTGGTCACGAGGCTGATCTACCCCGTTCCGGTTACCCGCGACCCGTTCCTCGGCGTTCACTTCACTCCGCGTGTGACGGGTGGGACTGATATCGGGCCCCACGCGGTCCTTGCCTTCGCTCGCGAGGGGTACCGCCGTCGTGAGGCCGACTGGCACGACCTCGCAGACCTCGTTCGGTGGCCCGGCTTCCGACCGCTGGCGCGTGAGCATTGGCGCACGGGTCTGGCTGAGATGGCTGGCTCATTGTCGAAACGAGTGTTCCTGGCTCGGGCACAGCGATACGTTCCGGAGTTGCGGATGGACGATGTCGCTCCCGGTACAGCCGGCGTGCGAGCTCAAGCGGTGGACCGCGACGGAACGCTGGTCGACGACTTCCGCATCCACAACCTGGCTGCGTCGACTATCTCACCGACGGTCGCCGTCACCGGGGGCACCTCACTCCACGTCTCAGGGACCACCGCCGGACGAGGAGTGATGCCCCTGAGTCAGCCCGACAGGGACTTCAGATGTCCGCGGACAGGCAGATCACGTGTCCGCCCGCAGCGAGATCAACTGGCCGCCCATGGGGAACGCGCGCTGTCAGTCAGCGGCGCCCGTCGAGCCTTGACAGATGCGGCCCGACTGCTCGGAGGTTCAGGCAAGGTGGCGCCTCCGGCTTCGCGGCTATCAGGCGGGCGGGCGCATGTAGTCGTAGGTCACGAGACCGCGCCGGCGTAGCCAGGCATGGACGTACCCGAGATGAGTCTGCTCGACCGCGTCGTGGAACTCGCGCGTGCGGAGCTCGCCTGACCGGTACAGCGGCCACCACTGCCGCAGCTCGTCGATGCTCACTGCCCACCGCACCACGTTCGCGGCGAGGGCGAACAGCACCAGCGGGCGGTCACGTCGCAACGCGAACCACAGTGGGAGGACGAGAAGCCATCCTGCGTGCTGGGCGAAGAGCACGTCACGCACGACGTAGATCCCCACCACCTGGCCAAGCGCGATCGAGATGGGGATCGCCACCGGGTCGACGACGAGCAGCGAGCCAAGCAGCACCGACGTCCCCCGACCACCCTGGAAGCCGTAGTAGACAGGACGGTTGTGCCCGAGCATCACGGCCACGGCGCAGACGAGGTCATACCGCTCCTCCGGTGCCGCGCGGTGCAGCAGCGCCACCGGGATCACCGCCTTGGCGATGTCGAGCGTGGATGCCAGCACACCGAGGCGAGGTCCGTCATTCACCTCCAGCGTGGTGCCTGACACGTCGTCCGAGCTGATCCCCACACCGTCGCGCCAACTCAGCGGCGTCGCGTCGAGCACCAGGTCAGGGCGCGCCACCCGACCAACGACACGGGTGAACGACACCGAGCCGATCAGGTAGCCCGCACCCGCGACTGCCAATGCCCGCAATGCCGTTCGTCCGGTCACGCGGCTACCTCCGTCCCCGTTGAACGCGCTGCGCCGTCGCCAGCACCAGCGTAGAACCGCGGCTTGACCCGCCGGCAGTCGTAGTCCCGACGTGGCGCTCTTGCCGTTGGGAGGACTGTGCCAGGGTATGGCGCCGGGAGGGACACATGAGGCAGGTTCTGACATCGTGACCGACGTCGTACCCCTGTCACGGGCGCGTGACGTCGACGGTGCGAAGGCTGCACACCTCGCGTGGCTGATCGAGCACGGTTTCGACGTGCCACCTGGGATCGTGACGTCCGTCGACGCCTCGTCGGCACTGGAGGACTGGATCGACCGGACACGCTCGTACGCCGTGCGGTCCTCGGCCTCGGTGGAGGACTCGCCGGAGTTCTCCTTCGCCGGGCAGTTCCGCACGGTCCTCGGCGTCGTGGGGCCGGACGCGGTTCGAGCGGCCGTCGTAGCGGTCCAGACCTCGGCACGAGACCCGCGTGTTCTCCCCTACCTCCAGCGAGCCGACATCCCGCCGGACGACGTGCGCATGAACGTGGTCGTCCAGCAGATGGTGCCCGCGGTGCACTCCGGCGTCGCCTTCAGCCGCAACCCCCTCACCGGGCTCACCGACATCGTGGTGGAGGCCACAGCGGGGACCTCCGACGATCTCGTCTCCGGCCGAGCCACACCCGAGCGGTGGGTGTGGCACTGGGGCGACTGGACCGGGACGCCCGGCCAGCCCGTCACACCCGAGCCAGTGGTGCGCCGTGTCGTGGAGCTGGTCGAGAGAGCAGCCCACGCGTGGGGGTCGCCCATTGACATCGAGTGGGCCTGGGATGGCGACCGGGTCTGGCTGCTGCAGATCCGTCCGATGACCGTGCTCGACGTGCCGGTGTACTCGAACCGGCTGTCGAAGGAGTTCTTGCCGGGCATGGTCTGCCCGCTGGTCTGGTCCGTGAACGTACCGGTGGTCAACCGTGCCTGGCTCGAGCTGTTCACCTCGCTGGTGGGGCCGCTCGAGCTGCAGCCGGAGGATCTCTCGCGCCAGTTCGCTTATCGCGCGTACTTCAACATGAAGGCGATCGGCGACATCTTCACGGCCGTGGGTATGCCACGCGACCTGCTGGAGGTACTGATCGGTGTCGACGGCGGCGTGGACCGACCGTCGTTCCGGCCGGGCCCCTCGCTCGCCCGGCACCTGCCCAGGATGGCGCGGGTGGCTGGTCGGCTGCTCCGCTACGAGCGCGAGCTGGACCAGCGGGTCCCAGCTCTGCAGCGCGACCTCGCTGCGGTGGAGCGGCAGGACCCCGCTTCGCTGTCCGACACCCAGCTCGTCGACCGGATGGGCGTCCTCGAGCGACTCGTCCAGCAAGCAGCGTTCGCCAACATCGTCGCGCCTTTGCTGCTCAACGCCTACGGCTCGCTGCTGCGCCGACGGCTCGCCCGCCGGGGCATCGACCCGCACGCGACGGACTTCACCGCGGGGTACCCGGGCCTGGATGCCTACGACCCGACACCTCATCTTCAGCACCTCGCCGACGAGGTCGATCGCCTGGGCGAGCCGGCGCGGGTGATGGTGCGCGATGGCGAGATCGACGACGTGCCCGGCGCTCGGGAGTTCCTGGAGCGGTTCGGCCACGTCTCGGACTCCGGCAACGACTTCTCCCGGGTGCCCTGGCGGGAAGACCCGTCGCAGCTCGCCCCGTTGTTGCTCGGTGCGGGTCGGGAGACGCCTGGTTCGGACGGTGGGAACGTGGGGCAGCCGAGCCTGAGCGGTCCCGACGGGGTTCTGATGCGCAGGGCCCGCCGCTTTCGGTGGGAGCGCGAACGCGTCTCCTACACCTACACCCGCGGGTACGGGTTGTTCCGGCCCACCGTGCGAGAGATCGCCGGCCGGCTCGTCGACCGGGGTGTCTTGCGGGATGCCGACGACGTCTTCATGCTCTCGCGCGAGGAGATGGAGCAGGCGCTGCTGGGCGTCGACGTCGACCTCGTGCAGGGCCAGGCGTCGCAGCGACGCAACGAGATGCAGGCCCTGGCAGATGTCGACATGCCCGAGGTCATCTTCGGCGACGACTTCCGCCCGGCCCCGCCGAGCGACCCAGAGCGCACGCTGCACGGCACTCCCAGTGCGCGCGGGATTGTCACCGGACGAGCCCGCGTCGTGCGCGGCGTGGCCGACGCGGGGCGGGTGAGCGCCGGCGACGTCGTGGTCATCCCCTACTCCGATGTCGGGTGGACGCCGATGTTGGCTCGCGCCGGGGCCGTCGTGGCAGAGTCCGGCGGGCTTCTGTCGCACTCGTCGATCGTGGCCCGGGAGTTCGGGATCCCGTGTGTCGTGAGTGTCGCGGGGGCGATGCGTATCCCGGACGGTGCCGGCATCCGTGTCGACGGCTACAGCGGCAGTGTCCAGTGGGACGATCCGTGATCACACCGGTCGGGGCGACCCTAGGCTCTGAGCCTGGCTGACCGCCCCGCAGCCGAGTCCGCCGGTTGCTGCCCGATGGGTCCACGATCGAGGGACCGCGGAGTCGCAGACCTACCTGCTCGCTGCGGCCGGCGCGCTGGACCCTTCGGCCGCCTGGCGGGGTGTCGCCGCCCGCAGCTGCTCAATGAGCGGCACCGCCCACTGGGCAGCCATCTCGACGAAGGCGGGGTCGTCGTTGAGAGCGGGCGCGCGGTGGAGCGTGGCGCCGCGCAACCCCCGGCCGATCGCCTCGACGTCGAGGATCGTCTCGTGGTTGTCGGTGACGAACCCGATGGGTACGAAGACCAGAACCCGCGCCCCCAAGGCGACAAGGTGTCGCGCGGCGACCTCGGCCGCCGGCTCGGTCCACTTGCCGGGCGTGGGGTGGTTCAGCCATCCCACTGATGTCAACGGCCACCGGGTCACGACCCGGTCGTAGACCGCCCGGTAGAGCTCCTCGCTCTCTTGCCGGCCGGTTTCCCAGCCCCGACCCGACATCGGGCAACCGTGGTTGACGAGCACGACGCCGATCTGTGACGCGGCGTAGCGGCCCAGGAACTCACCAGCCACTTCGTCGACCCGCTCAGCCAGCCGGTCGCGGTACGCCTCGACGCGCGAGAAACCAGGCAGATAGCGCTTGGCATGTGGCCAGCCGTCTCCGTCAAGTGACTCGTTCACCTGCTCAAGGGCCAGCCCCCCGGTGTACACCGAGTCGACGACGAGCAGCGGGTAGTGCAGGACGGCGTCGAAGCCGTCCGCCCGCACCTGCGCCAGAACCTGCGCCGGCAGCATGCCGTCGAGGAACACGTGCGAGGCGTAGACGCCTACGTCGTGGCCGTAGCTCTCGTGCAGGTGCGCGGCGATGCCCGCGCGCTGGCTCTCGAAGAAGGCGTTGTGCGGGGACCGGAAGTCCCCGGCATCTGCCCACTCCTTGGCGACGCGTCGGGCGAGACGACGTGCCATGAGCGGGTGCAGCCGGGCCGGGATCGGCACCGACTTGGTCACGAGGTAGCGCAACGACAGCTCGTTGTACCGCTCGAACGCCCCCGGGACGGTCGGGTCGTCCACCTCGCCATAGCCGTACAGCACCACCGCGACCCTGTTCACACTGCCATCCTCTCGACACCGACCGGTCGTGCGAACCCTAGGTGCGCCACGGTGCTCCCGGTGGGGACTGAAGGCCCTGGTGGCGCGGTAGCGTGGGCCGCCGCGTCGGTCGTCGTCGCTAGCCGGACCACCTGCGGCACGACGACCCGGCACCGACGGCAACGGGTCCCGCGCCGGGAGTCGCACGCGGGTGCGAGGTCGTCCGGCCGCGCCCCGCGCCGTCCCAGGGCGCCCGCCGACGGCCGAGCAGCGCAGGGCCGATGAACCACCACATCGGGAGCAGCAGCCAGAGCGCGCCACCACGGGTGAGGACGACAAGCAGCACCGCCGCAACGAGCAGAGCCGGCACCACCGAGCGGCGCTGCGGCGCTCGCGACGTCGCCGCCGTCGATCGTTCGGGTCGCACGACGTTCGTTGCGACGGGTGCGCCGGGCAGGTCGACGAACAGCTCGTCGAGCTCGTCGGTGTAGACGGCGGTCAGGGCGCGAGACGTTCGCTCGTCGAGCTCGGAGTCGTCCAGGCGCCCGTGCGCGTAGTGGTCGGAGAGCAGCGATGTGGCCCGTGCCCGGTCTCCGTCGCCGGCACGCACCCGACGCAGGCCGCCCGGCGCCGCCGGGGGCCGCGGGGGTGTCACTGCTCGTCCCCGACGTCCGCGGACGAGTCGTCGGCCTCGGCGAGCAGGCCGTAGAGGTCCCGCCGCACCTTGGTGAGCAGCCGGCGCGCATCGGCCGTCTGCTCCGGCGTCCCGCTGCGGGCCACCTCCACCGCCGCGGCGCCGACGCTGAAGAGCAGGCGTCCGTAGTCCTCGTCGGCGCTGTCGCCACCGGCACCCTCGAACGCGGCGAACACCGATGCGAGCTCGTCACGCCGAGCATCGACATGCGCCAGACCGACGTCGGTCAGGGCGTAGACGCGCCGGCCCTCCACCTTCTGGTCATCGATCAGGCCCTCGTCCTGCAGTGCCGCGAGTGCCGGGTAGACCGACCCGGGGCTGACCCTCCATGCGCCACCGCTGCGCTCGGCGATGTCTTGGATGATCTGGTAGCCGTGCCGGGGTCCCTCGCTGAGCAGGGCAAGGATCGCGCTGCGGACGTCGCCGCGGCCGGCTCGCGGTCGTCCGCTGCTCCCGGACCACCAGTCGCCACGGCCGCGCCAGTCGCCCGCACCGCCCCAGGTCTTCGCCCAGGCTCCGAACCACGGTGGCGGGCCCCAGGCCTTGCCACCGGGCGGCCCGTGGGGAGCCATCGCCGCCTTGTGCCCACAGCCGAGGTCGTTCATGAGGCGGCCCAGCCAATCGGCCGAACCGAATGCCGCTGACGTCGACATCACCGACTCCCTTCGCTCGATACTCGAAGATATATCGGCGACAGTCGTCAGGCAAGAGGGCGAACGCAGGTCCTGTGACGTTCGACGAGTGGGGGTACGTCGGACCCGAGACGGCTGCGGCGCTCCCGACGAACTACCTCCCGACCGACAGCCGCGTGCTGGACGCCGCGTGCGGGTCCGGTCTGACGGGGTCGGCGATGAGGACTCTCGGGTACGGGCGCATCGACGGCATCGACATCTCCCCGCGGCTGCTGGAGATCGCCGAGCGGACCGGCGCCTACCAGCGACTGCGTCGGGTCGACATGCAGCAGCTTCCGTTCCCCTTCGCCGACGGGGAGTACGACGCCGTGATGTTCATCGGCGCGCTCAGCTACTTCGAGACCAACGAGGTGCTGCGCGAGCTCTGCCGCGTGGCGCGCTCGGGCGGGCACGTCGTCTTCTCTCAGCGCGACGACATCATGCGCGAGCGCCACTACACCGAACAGCTCGATGCGCTTGAGCGCGAGGGCGTGTGGCGACGGGTCTTCGGCACCGAACCCATGCCCTACCTGCCGAACCACCCCGAGTACGGCACCTCCATCAAGGTGCAGTACTTCGTTCTACGAGGTCGCCTGACGACTCGTCGGGTGTGCGCGTAGGCGACCGGGACGGCGGCCTGGTGCAGGCGCCGCCCCGGTCGCCCGGAACGCCTCGTCTGCGTCGGGTCAGCTCAGCCCAGCGGCCGCGTGCTCGTGGCAGGAGGCGACCCAGCGCTCGTGGGAGTCGGGGGTCGTCGGTGCGCCGTCGATGCACGCCAGGGACAACCGCTCGGCAGTGGCCGGGCTGACCTGCCGGGCGGCGTCGTCCGCGCCGGCGGCGCCGGCCGGCGAGGCCAGCGCGCCCACGACGAGAGCGACTGCCGCGGCCCGTGCGATCGTCTTGCGGGTGATGGCGGTGGTAGCCATGGTGATCCTCCTTCTGCGGAATCAGACGTGGCTGTTGTCCCGCAGGGCGGTGTCGGCGGGGCAGCGCCCGGTATCGCTGCGGCAAACATGGTGTTGACGAGCACGGATGATTCCGTGACTCTCGCCCTGTGCGCGTGAAGGTGCTGGGCCCGCTGTCGGTGGACGGCGTCGGCGACGGCGAGATGCTCGCTCCGCGGGACCGTGTGGTGCTCGCGGCCCTGGTGACGCGGCCGGGCGAGCCAGTGAGCGCAGACCAGCTGGCCGACGCGTTGTGGGCCGAGTCGCCACCGGCGACGTGGCCGAAGGTGATTCAGAGCTGCATGGTGCGCATCCGCAAGGTGCTCGGCCCGGAGGCCGTCCGAACCAGTGGGCACGGGTACGCGCTGACGGTGGCGGCGGACGACATCGACGCGGTCCGCTTCGAGCGTGCGGTGAAGCGAGGGCGCGAGCTGCTGGCCCTGGGAGAGCCGGAGCGAGCGCAGTTCACCCTGGCCGACGCGCTCGGCCTCTGGCACGGTGCGGCATTCGCCGAGCTGGACGGTTGGGAACCGGGCACCGCAGCCGCGCAGCGGCTGGAGGAGCTGCGTCGTGACGCCGAGGAGCTGCGCGTGGACGCGTCGCTGCAGACGGGTGGCTGGCGGGAGGTGCTGCCGGAGGCGGCGGCGCTGGTCGCCGAGCAGCCGCTGCGCGAGCAGCGATGGGGGCTGCTGGCCCGGGCGCAGTACCAGGCAGGGAGTCAGGGTGAGGCGCTGGCCACCATCCAGCGCGCACGAGCAGTGCTGGTCGCCGAGCTGGGTCTGGACCCTGGCCCCGAGCTGGTGGCCGTGGAGCAGGCGATCCTGCAGCAAGACCCGACCCTGCTCCCCGACCGGGACCCTGCGGCCGCGTCCGGGGAGTGCCCCTACCGAGGGCTGCTGCCCTACGACGTGCACGACTCGGAGGACTACTTCGGCCGTGACGCCGCCGCCGCAGCGTGTCGGGACGTCCTGAGCCGCCAGCACGTGCTCGCCGTCGTCGGCCCGTCCGGGTCGGGCAAGTCGTCGCTCGTGCGGGCGGGAGTCGGGGCTGGACTCGTCCGCGACGGCCGCGACGTCGCCGTGGTGACCCCGGGTGCGCATCCCATGCAGGCCCTGGCCGAGGCCAGCGTGCTGCGCACCTCGACGGTGCTTGTCGTGGACCAGCTCGAAGAGGTCGTCACGGTGTGCCAGGACGCGCGGGAACGCGAGTCGTTCCTCGACACCCTCGTGGGGCACGCGGACTCCGGGGCCGGTGTCGTGGTGGCGCTGCGCGCCGACCGGCTCGGTCTGCTGAGCGGGCATGGCGGGTTCGCCCGGCTCGTCGAGCGCGGCCTGTACCTGCTCGGCGAGATGAGCGACGAGGACCTCCGCGCCGCGATCGAGGGTCCCGCGCACCGGGCAGGGCTGCTGCTGGAGCCGGGCCTGGTGGACCTGCTCCAGGAGGTGGCCGGGGAACCCGGAGCGCTCCCCCTGCTGTCGCACGCCCTCGCGCAGACCTGGGAGAACCGAGAAGGACGCACGTTGACCGTCGACGGCTATCGCGCCACGGGCGGGATCCGGGAAGCAGTCACCCAGAGCGCTGAGACGCTGTTCCAGCATCTTTCTGCCGGTCAGCAGCAGGCCCTCCGAGACCTGATGCTGCGCCTGGTGACCGCCAGTCCCGACGGCCAAGCAGTGCGCAGCCCGGTCACCCACCGGGCCGTGGCCGGGAGCAGCGAGCGGGAGTCCCTGCTCGAGACCCTGGTGGCGGCACGACTTGTCACCAGCGACGGCGAGACGGTGGAGCTCGCACACGAGTCCCTCGTCGGGGCATGGCCGCGGTTGCGCAGCTGGCTCGACGAGGACGTCGACGGACAGCGGATTCTCCGGCACCTGACGGTGGCAGCCGACTCGTGGGAGGCCATGGGCCGCCCCACCAGCGAGCTGTACCGAGGGACCCGGCTGGCCCGGGCGCTGGACTGGCGTGCCCACACCACCGCGGAGCTGACCCCTATCGAGCAGGCCTATCTCGACGCGGGACGCGACCTCGCCGAGGCGGAGTCGCGGTCGGCCGAGCAGCGCCTGGCCGAGAAGACGCGGGCCAACCGCCGCCTGCGAGGGTCGCTGGTGGGCGTGGCCGCGCTTCTGGTCGTGGCTCTGGTGGCCGGTGCGCTGGCGGTGCGTGAGGGCCAACGCGCCGACGCCGCCGCCCTTGGCGCGCAGGTACGCGAGCTCGCCGCGGCGTCACGCGCCGCGGCACCCACGGACCCCGAGCTCGCCGTGCTGTTGGCACTACAGGCGGCCCAGACCTCGCAGCAAGCATCGGACGAGCCGTCGCGTGAGGCGGTCGAGGCACTGCACGGCGCTGTCGTTGCCTCCAGGATCGAGCGCGTCGTCCCCGAGCTCGGTGGCAACGTGGTCTGGAGCCCGACAGGCGACGTGTTCGTCACCGAGGGCCCCGAGGACTCAGGGTTGGTCGACCTGCGCGATGCCGAGACCGGCGAGTCGGTGCTGTCGTTCGTCGGCCACGAGATCGACATCAACGACGTCGCGTTCAGCCCCAGTGGGTTGCTCGCCACAGCCGGGGACGACGGAGCACTGCGTGTGTGGGACCCCGAGGACGGCGAGCTGGTCATGGAGGTGATGGGCGACGGCGAGGTATGGGGGCCTTCGTTCAGCGCCGACTCCAGCCGGCTGTCCGCATCCTGGTACGGCGAGGAAGAATTTGTCCGGGTGATGGATGTGCCGAGTGGTGACGAGGTCATGGCCGTGGACATCCCCGGTGGGCCGCGCGACACGGCGATCAGCCCGGACGGGCAGCAGGTGGCCGTGGGCACGTTCGTCCCCGTGGCAGCGCGGGTCGTCGACGCGACGACCGGAGAGCTGGTGCACGACCTTCCCGGTCACGAGGGCCCCGTTGCCGCCGTCGAGTACAGCCCCGACGGAGCATGGGTCGCCACCGCCAGCGTCGACGGAACCGTCCAGTTCCGCGACGCCCGGACCGGCGAGACCGTGCACACGCTGGCCGAGTTCGGCACCGAGGTGCGTGCCTTGGCGTGGACGCCGGACTCCCGTCGACTCGCCGCTGGTGGCCTGGACGGCGAGATCCGAGTCGTGGACGTGACGGAGTCAGCAGCCGGCACGGCGTTCGGTCTTGCCGCCAGCTCGACCGCGAAGGGCGTCGTCGGGCTTGCCTTCTCTCCGGACGGGACCCGCCTGGTCTCCGGGGACTGGCCCGTCACCGCCACCACCCTGTGGGACCTGGGGATCGACGGGGACGCGGAAGTGGCCAACCTGCCGAGCAACACGACCACCTACGGTGACGCCGCCTACCTGCCCGACGGCACGCTCGCGACAACGACCGACGACAGGACCGTCACGGTCTGGGACACAACCGACAGCACCGACGTGCTGCGTCTCGAGTCGAGCGACACGTGGGCCGACGACCTGCGCAGCATCGCCGTGAGCAGCGACGGTGCGATGCTCGCCGCCGGCGCCACCGCGGAGAGCGCACAAGTGTGGGACCTGCGAGACGGCAGCGAGATGTTCTCGAAGGGGGCAGACGTCGCCGAGCCCGCAGTCAGCCCGGACAGCACTCTGGTGGCGCTGGCGAGTGGTGCTGGCACGCTCAATCTCTACGAGCGGGACGGCAGCCTGGCAGCGCAGCTTCTTGCCGCCGAGGGAACCGGGTTGACCGACCCCGCGTTCAGCCCCGACGGCACCACCATTGCCGTCGTGCAGCGGTCCAACGATCGCGAGACTCCGGACAACCAGCTGCTGCTGTGGGACTGGCGCTCCGACACCACGGACGTGTGGGACGTCGGAACCGGGAGCGGTCCGGTCTACTCGCCGGACGGGACACAGCTCGCCCTTGGCGACGGTGCAGGCCCAGCCCAGGTGTGGGACGTCGGCACTGGTGAGCGGGTGTTCGATCTCGAAGGCCACGCCGCCGGAGTCGTGGACGTCGCCTACAGCCCCGACGGACAGCGGATCGCCACCGCCAGCTTCGACGGGACCGGGCGCCTGTGGGACTCCGGGACGGGACAGGCGGTTCTGCGGCTCCCCCGGCTTCCCGGCGAGGTCAGCAGCGTCGACTTCAGCCCGGACGGGCAGCATCTGGCCACGCACTCCCTCACCGAAGGGTTGGTGCGCGTCTGGACGCTCGACCAGGACGAGCTGGTGGCGATCGCCTCCGCGAACGTCACCCGCGACCTCACCCCCGCCGAGTGCCAGGAGTACCTGCAGACCCCGACGTGCCCATGACGCACCGAACCCGCGGTCAGGCTCATGCGCCGCCAACGAGGACTCGGGCCTGACGGACCCTTCGGCCGTGCTGTAGACATCGGGTGTCGCGGCACCTGCTCGATGGGTCGGAGTCCTCTCGTTGACGTTCTCCCCCGGTGGTACAACCGAAGTGTGCGGCCTTCCGCGCAGAGGTTCCGCGTGGCCGGGGCCGTGACGTGGGGGTGACGGAGCATGCGGTGGCGTGCAGGAGCAGGTGTGATCACGGCGGCTGCGCTGGTGGTGATGGCCGGCTGCGGAGGCGAGGAGTCGGAGTCAACGGCCGGTGCGACAGCGGAGCCGCCGGTCGCCGGGGATCTCTTCGACTGGGTCAGCGTCGATCTGGACGTGCAGATGGAGGGCGCGGTGGCGTTGGGCGACGGGTTCGTGGGCCAGACGATCGAGGTGAAGCACGGAGCGGACGAGAGCACGCAGATGCCCTACCTCTTCACGGTGGTGACGTCTGCGGACGGTGTGACGTGGACCCAGGCCGACATCGACGTCGTCGGGCCCGACGAGGGCGTGGTCTGGGAGAGCGGGGGCCCCTTCGGCGCCGTCGCGAGCGTGATGAACGAGCGCAGCGAGAGCCCGGTCCCGGACCTCCTGTACACACCGGACGGTGAGACGTGGATGCGTGGGCAGCTTCCCGACGATGTCCTGGGCAAGGCTTCGATGGGGTTCGGGCCCGGGTCCTACGCCGCCGGTCCGGCGGGGGTGATGGTGGCCGCCAACATGGGAGACGGCACCGGCATGACGTCCGTCGTGCTGCTCAGCGAGGATCTGCAGACCTGGCAAGAGGTGGAGCAACCGCTGTCGACGACTGGGGACATGGGACTGGAAGTGACGGCCAACCCGAACGGTGAGTACCTGCTCTCGACGCCGGTCGGCGGCGCTCCCGGCCCGGTGCCGCTCGTCGGGGCCGTGTCCAGCGACGGCCAGACCTGGCAGGTGGTGACCTCCACCGAGGAGTACGTGATAGCCGGCGGCGGCACCGGCTGGTCCACCGGATGGCAGGACGGGTTCGCGGTCGTCGCGCAGGTGTTCGGCGACGACGCGCCGGGGCCTGAGGAGGGCATGGGGCAGACACAGATCTGGCTCCTGGCTGAGGACCGCACCTGGTCCGCGGTGGACATGAGTGCTGTGCCCGCGTCCCAGCTGGTCCCAGGCGAGCTGCGTGGATCGTCCCTCGGGCTGCTGGCGGTGGGTGAGGGCCTGTCGCAGAACGACGCCGAGTCCGCTGACAGCACTACCTCGCTGCTGGTGACCACCGACGGTGAGGCCTGGGAGGACATCAGCACCGATCTCCCCCTCGGGGGTGGCTCGCACGCGATGCCCGTGGTCCTGGGCGAGACCAGCGTCCTCGTCGGCATTCGCGGGCCGAACGTGCCCGCCACAGCCCAGATGCAGCTCTGGGTCGGCACACCGGTCGACCGCTGAGGTTGCCGTGACGCCCGCGGCCAGGGGGCGGCCCGTGTTCCTGGCCACGGGCGGCTGCCGTCACTGCGCGACGCCGGACGTGACACAGTGGCTGTGGGCAGCCGCTCCCGTGGTCGACACCGGGGCGATGCCGTCCTGAAGGCCGACCCACGGAGGCGGGATGCGTCAGACCGACGTCGTGCTGCACGGTCATCGTGTGGCCTACCGCGTCGCAGGCGACCCATCGTTGCCGGTTCTCCTGCTTGTCCACGGCATCACCAGCAGCAGCTCCACCTGGGACCCGGTGATCCCCCGCCTCGCTGAGCACGCCCACGTCATCGCACCAGACCTGCTCGGCCACGGTGACTCCGACAAGCCCCGCGCGGACTACTCGCTCGGAGGGTTCGCCAGCAGCCTGCGCGACCTGCTGGAGCATCTGGGCCACGAGCACGTCAACGTCGTGGGCCACTCCCTCGGCGGAGGTGTGGCCATGCAGTTCGCCTACCAGTTCTACGAGCATTGCGACCGCCTGGCCCTGGTGTCCAGCGGTGGGCTGGGGCAGGAGGTGAGCCTCGCCTTGCGGGCCGCGACCCTGCCGGGTTCGGAGCTCGTGCTGCCCGTCATCGCGCACACGCGCGTGCGGGACGCCGGGGTGGCCATCTTTCGGGCGCTGGGCAAGCTACCGGTGGGGATCGCCCCGTCGATGACCGAGGTAGCCCGCGGGTACGGCTCGCTGGCCGACAGCACCGCGCGGACAGCCTTCGTCCACACCCTGCGCAGCGTTGTCGAGCCGCGCGGCCAGCGGGTTCACGCCGGCGACCTGCTCTACCTGGCCGAGGGACGGCCCACCCTCATCGTGTGGGGGGCGAGGGACACCGTGATCCCGGTCGCCCACGCCCACCAGGCCCAGGAGATGATCCCGGGCAGCGTCCTGGAGGTGTTCGAGCGATCCGGGCACTTCCCGCACATGGACGAGCCAGAGCGGTTCTCGCGCGTCCTTCTGCACTTCCTCGACTCCACCGATCCCGTCCCCGTCGATCGTGCGACGATGCGCGACCGGATGGCACGGCGCAGCGAGCAGCTCGGACGCGAGCGACGCGAGCGCGACGAGGCCACCGCGCTGGCCGCCCGACAGCAGGAGGCCCTGGCGGGTCCGACGCAGGCGATCGACGACCCGCAACGACACCCGGGGGACGTCGGCTGACCGGCTCTCGACCACCCACGACCCTGTGGAGCACACGAGGGACGCCGGGTAGGGAGGACGACCTTGGCTCGCTACGACGGCCACGACGACGAGGGCCCCTCCGGCAGCAGCCCGACCCCGGACACCGTGACCATGCGCAACCTTGGTGCCTTGTCCCGAGGAGGCGGGTCGGGGCGCTGGTACACCTCCTGCTGGGTGCCGATCATCGGTGCGCTCGTCGTGGTCGTCCTGCTGATCATGGTTGCGGTCTGAGCCACTCCTGAGGCGCGATCAACGGCCTGCTGCCGCGGGCCCTGTCGGCTCATGAGCGGCCGGGCAGGTGCCGCCCCGTGAACCCCCGGGGATGAGCGCGGGTGTGCCAGGCTTCGATGGTGGCTACGTGTTTGTTCTGGCCAGCAGCAGCGCGGCTTGGCTGGACCGGTACCCGTGGGCGAGCAGGACCGCGATGTCGTCCTCCCTGTCGAGCGGGATCGCCGACGGTGTCTGCGTCTGTGCGCCGGCCGGGTCGCGGACAGTCTCAGCCACCTGGCGCAGTGTGCGGGCCGTCGATCGGGCCAGCTCGCCGGACGTCGGCCCGGTTGACTCGCCATGTCTGAGCGAGCGGTCCACCGCGACGCCGACACGCGCGGTCGTGTGCAGGCCGTCGAAGATCTTCTCGGCGAGCGCGGCCGACATGCCGGGACCCTGCGGCTCGACGACGCGTAGCTCCACGCCGTGCTCGACTGCCACCCGAGCCTCGCGCACGGACCGCCGCAGTGCCTTGCTGCCCCGAGGGGTCGCGCCGCCTGTTCTCTCGGCCACCGCGTCCATCAACGTCGCTGTGGCGACGGCGTAGTCGGCCAGGTCGCGGGCGAGGCGTCGGCCATGCGTGACCGGGATGAGGAGGAGGAACCCGACTGCCAACACACACCCGAGCAGGACGTCGACGATGCGGTCCACGGCGACGGTGGTGGGATCCTCGCCGACCACCGCGAGGGTGAACACCGTGACCATGCTGACGGTCATCACGTAGAGACCTTCGTTGACCGAGGCGATGGCGAAGGTGGCGGTGGCGAGCGCCAACACCAGAAGCAGGTCGATGCCCGAGCTGTTGCCGGTGACCAGAACCAGAGGCAGGGCAAGGGCGACGGCCAGGGCTGTACCCAGTGCGCGCGCGACGGTGTCGGCGGTCAGCGCACGGTAGTCCGGGCGCAGGAGGGCCACGGTCGTGGATGCCACCCAGGCGCCGTGGGGAAGGTCCAGCAGAAGGGCGATCCCTAGGCTCAGCAGTGTCGCCAGTGCGAGCCGGCCGGCGATCACCAGGTCGCGGCGCTGGGGGTGTCGCAGGTAGGCCGAGGCTCCGTCACCGACGCGGCGCCGTGTCGTCGACGTCCTGTTCGCCGAGGTCACAACGAGGGCGGCGACGTGCCGGTACAGGCGCAGGGTGCGGCGAGCCAGGTACCGCGAGGTGGAGTCGGCCGTCTCGCTGGCAAGCACTCGCTCGGCCTCGATGCGGCACCGGTAGAGCCCGGCGAGCGCCTCCTCGGACTTCGCGCTCATCCGGCCGGCGACCGAGGTGGCCCGCAGCGCGGCAGCAGTTGAGCGCAGAGCGGTCGACGCGTTCGCCAGAGCAGCGGGAACACCGTCGGCGGTCGGCAGACCGAGGGCACGCCGCACCCGGACGGCCCCCGCCTCCTGCCTCAGCTTCTCGGAGTCCTTGACGAGCAGGAGCAGACGCCGCCGTCGCTGCCGACCAAGGTCGGAGACCGAGACGGCGGCGAGGGCCGCACTGAGCCGGTCCTCGGCCGCACGGCCGGTCGTCGTCCGCCCGCGCGGGAGCGCGTCGTCGATGTGGTCCGCGACCGCCACGAGCGCAGCGGCCACCGGCCGCCGCTCCATCACGTCCGCCTCGATCCGCGCCCACAGTCGCGCCAACAGCGCCTGCGCGAGCCCGCCCAGCAGGACGGCCAGCGCCATCGTCGGCGCCTCGTCCGGCCGGACGAGGGTCACGCCGAGGAACGCGGCCACCGGCAGGACGTCGCCAAACATGCGACTGACAGCTTTGTCATGGTGAGCGGCCAACCCCGACAGCCCCGCGGCAACGGTGAGAATGACGACGCTGACCGGCCAGAAGCGGTCGAGCAGGCCGCCGACGAGGACGACCCCGGAGTACAGCAACGACTGCGTGAACATGACACGGGAGGTGTAGCTCGCCGAGGCATTGCGGTCCTGGAGGGCCACATACAAGGACGCGACGCTGGCCAGGGCACCGGTCGGTAGGTCGACCACGACTGAGCCGACCACCAGCATGAGCACGACCACGAGCCCACGGCGCAGGGCCGACCAGTGTCGGAGCTTGGACCGGTCCACCGCCGACACCGAGCCCCAGAGCGTCCGCGCCAAGGTCACCGTCAGAGTGTGGCCGATGACGGCCGTCCGTGCCTCGATCGCGGCGTGCCCACCGGTCGGATGCACAGCTGTCGGCGCTGCCCGGCCTACGCTCCGCCCATGGTCGCGCGTGCTGGGGTGGTCGTCTTGCTGACTGCCGTCGTGCTCATCGGCGGGTGTTCCTCCGGGGACGATCCGGCGGCACCGAGCCCGACGGCGACGGAGGACGAGACGGGAGAGTCGCCCGAGCCGGTGTCGTTGCCGCGGTTCGTGATCGTCCCGCCGAGCCTGATCGAGGGACTGGACACGCGGGTGGAGGAGGACTTCGGGCCGGGGCGACTGACGTTCGCGACGGTGCCGGAGGTTCCGGGTGCGGAAGGGTTCGCCGACGAGATCCAGATGGTCGTCGACGCCGACATCGAGCGGTTCCGTGCGGACACCGTCCCGGTCGATGCGGCGCCGTTTCCGGAGCTGCTGGTCAGATGGGACCTCGTGGCAGCCTCGCCCCAGGCTCTGGGCGCACGCGTCCTGACCACGGAGCTCAACGCGACCGGGGACGACGGCCGGGTCACGACAGCCTGGTACGACGTCGCCGCCGGCACGTCGGTGTCATCGGAAGCGTTGCTGGCCGACGGGGCCATCGACGAGCTCGAGGCCCGCGTCCGTGAGGCCGGCGAGGCGGACCCCCGTGTCGACCGTGATCTCTTGGCGGACGAGATTGCCGCTGATGACCAGGTGTTCGACGCGCTCGGCTTCAGTGCCGACGGGCGGCTGCTGGTGGAGTTCGACCAGGGCACCGTTGCCGACGACCTCGCCGGTCCGATCGTGCTGGCGGTGGACCCGGAGTCCCTGCTGTCGGAGTTCGGGACCGCGGCGCAGAGCGCAGCCGTCGCGCCCAGTGATCCCGGCCTCACGCCACCCGAGCCCACCCCCACACCGGAACCGAGCGCGGTCACCCCGCCTCCGGACACCGCCGCCGTGGACTGCCAGGTGCAGCAGTGCGTCGCCTTGACCTTCGACGACGGACCGGTGGCAGGCACGGCCGACCTGCTCGACACCCTGGCGGCGAAGGGCGTGCGCGCAACGTTCTTCGTCGTGGGCAGCAACGCCGCTGCCCAGCCCGACCTGCTGGCTCGCATGGTTGCCGAGGGGCACGCGGTGGGCAACCACACCGAGGACCACCCCGATCTGTCCAAGCTCGATGCTGCGGCGGTTCGTGCAGAGATCGAGCAGGTCAACGACATCGTCGAGGGCGCGACCGGACAACGACCCGTGCTGCTGCGGCCGCCCTACGGGGCGACCAACGACACCGTCGGCGGGGTGGCCGCCGAGCTCGGCATGGCGCAGATCCTCTGGAACGTCGACCCCGAGGACTGGAAGGACAGGGACAGCGCCATCGTCCAGCAGCGCGTGCTTGCCACCACCGGTCCGGGCGACATCGTGCTGTCCCACGACATCCACGAGACGACTCGCGACGCCTACCCAGCCATCATCGACCAGCTGCAGGCCGAGGGCTACGTGCTCGTCACCGTTCCCGAGCTTCTCGGCACGGCCCTGCAGCCCGGACAGCGTTTCTCCAGCCAGTGACCGCCCGGACGTGGCTCGTCGTCGCCACCATGCTGCTGGCTGCCGGGTGTGGGGACGGTGCGTCGGCGGCGGCCGTGCAGGACGGGACGTACCGGCTGTTCGCCACGTCGGCACAGGGTGGGCTCACTGCTGCCGGTGCGCCGCAGATGACGATCGCCGACGACACGGTGACCCTCACCGAGGGAGCGGACACGGCAACAGCGACACTCGGTGAGCCGACCGGGCAGCTGGTCGTGTGCCCGCCGTCCGGGCAGGACTCCCCGGTGAGCCTCGACAGACCACTGAGCGTGGGAGCGGTGGGGTTCCGTCGCCCGGCGCTGGTCGGGGACTGCGGGCAGACCACCCCGATGCGCGTAACGCTCGTCGACCTCGCTGCCCCCGACACCAGCCTCGGGTTCCCGTTCACCCGATGGGCGGAGTTCTGCGACCTCACCGACCCGGACTGCTGACGACGGGCCGGACACCAGTCCGACCCGCAGGCGCAGCCTCGGCGGCTTCGGGTGGTGGCCATGGTTGACTGCGCAGCGCCACCACACCTGACTCGTCGAGGAGACCCTCATGGCCCTGCCACCGCCGCCCGCCGGGTGGACCCGCTACCTGGTCAAGAGCAAGTTCGGGGCAGGCCGGGACTTCGCCGTGCTCGACCCGGCCACCGAGCAGCAGCAGTACTTCGTCGACGGCAAGATGGGCACCCGCCCCAAGGCCGACATCCGCGACAGCTCCGACGCCACGGTCTTCCAGGTACGCGGGAAACTGCTCGGCATCCCCAAGCACATGACCATCTCCGACGCCGCCGGCACCGAGGTGGCATCGCTGAAGGCCCAGATGTTCTCCCCCATCAAGTCCCGCATGACGCTGACCCGCAGCGACGGCCAGACCTGGGAGCTGGAAGGCAGCTTCATCGAGAAGGAGTACGCGATCGCCTCCCAGGGCCGACCGGTCGTGCAGATCACCCAGAAGTGGGTCACCGTCCGCGACGCCTACACCCTCGACGTCGCCGACGGGGTCGACCCCGGCCTGGCCCTGGCAGTGCTGTGGGCGGTCGACCGCTGGGTCGAGCGCGACTGACGACTGACCGATCACCGCGAGGACGGACCGCCATGCCTGTCGTTCTGCTGCTCGTCGGGGCGCTGCTCTTCGTGCTTGCGGTCATGCTCAGCCTGGCTGACACCGGTGACAGCACGAACTGGTACTCCTGGGCAGCCCTGGCGGGCTCCGCGGTCGCCGTGGCAGCCGGGGTGGCGGGCATCCTGCGCGCTCGACGAGCCCGCCGCGACACCGCTGGGTGAGCAGACCCGCGCCGTCGTGCCCGGTCAGTCCCGGCGGGTGTGCCACCACGCGGTAGCCAGCCCGAGGACGAGCATGGTGACGGCGGCCAGCCAGCCGAACTCCCCGAGCAGGGCGTCGCTGCCGGAGAACGCCGGCACCCGTTCGATGCCTTCGGTCGCGGCGAAGCTGGTGGCGACCAGCCCGTTCCACGCCCCGTGTGCCACGACGCTGGGCCACAGCGAGCGCGAGCGGTCGGTCAGCACCCCCACGAACAGGGTGAACCCGGCGATGGCCACCGTGAACGCCGCCAGTCCGGCGAGACTGCCGTACCAGCCCAGCAGGATCAGAGGCACGTGGTACACCCACCAGACCACTCCGACGATCAGGCTGACCCGCCAGAACCCGGACCGCGACCGCAGCGTCGGCCACAAGAACCCGCGCCAGCCGATCTCCTCGCCCACGGCCGACAGGGCCGCAACCGCGATCGACGCTGGTGCTCCGACCAGTGCCGCGCGCAGCACGTCAGGGTCCTCGGTGTCCCACCCCAGCGCGGCCCCCAGCAGGTAGGCGCCCAGCACCGCCACGGACGGCAGCAGCCCGGCCAGCAGCCACAGGTTCGGCCATCCCCACTGGATACGCCCCTTGGCGACGAACCGGGCCAGCAGCGCCCCCACCGTCGGAGCGAACATGAGAACCAGGAAGATCAGCTCGCTGGGCTGCTCACCGGCCGGCGGCCAGAACACAACCAGCCCAATTGCGTACACCACGGCCAGCCCCCCGAAGTACCAGGTCAGCTGACGGCCCAACCGCGGTTCGGTCTGAAGATCGGCCTCGGCGCTCACAGGCGCACGAGCCCGGAGTCGAACAGCCCGGATGCACTGGTCATCACATCTCCGTTCCTGCGGTGTCTCCGATACCACCCGGACAAGCGGGCGACTCGGGACAGTACTCGATCTCCGTAGTCGTCACCGGTGGGGCCAGGCCATCCCCTGCGAGGTCCAGCCGGGCCGTCGGGGTCGCTGAAGCCCGCGTCGTTCACGCTTCCACCGACGTCCTGCACGTCGCTGACATCGACAGCGCGGTGGGCAGCTCCCCGCGCGCCCGCTCGATGTCATCGACCGCCAGGTGCAGACCTCCGATCGACCCCGGCACCGTCTCACGACCCCTGGACCCCCAGGGATCGCCATCGTCCAGACACGTTCACCACCGTTCGCGTCGGCGCTGCTCAGCACGACTACTAGGTCGTCGGCGTTCACCGGCGTCCACAGGAGTCCGTCCTCACAAGGGTCCCGAACAGGGTCCGCCGGGAAGCCCGGAGCCCACGTGAGTCTCCACCAGCGTGACCGCAACCCGCCCACCTGCGTGCCGTCGGTGTGGCGGACGGGTTCACCGAGTGAGGGAGCGCCGCTGGCCCGAGCCCGGGCAGAGCCCGCCGTTGTTGAGGTGGTGGTGAGCGACCACCACGGTCATGATGCCTTCGCGCCACGCCTGGACGGTGTTCAGGCAGTGCGGGCAGGTGATCGTCATGCTGCTTCCCTTCTTCTCTCGACTGGGTGTTCTGCTCCTAGAAGACCACGTGGGTCCGACTGAACCTGCAGGGCGCGGGTGGGCCGGCCCTCAGGCGGCCAGCCGCAGCGACACCCGGCCGACCGGGAGCCGGCACGCCTGGTGGGTGCAGCTCGAGGCCGTCTCGATCCGGCCGATGTGGTGGGCGGCCGGGAAGAGCCGCCACGACACCGACCCGGCCGGCGCGACCACCTCCACCCGCACGCCTGCGGCGCGCAGCTGCGCAAGGCGGGTGGCAAAGATGCCGTCACCTGAGCCGACCACCACCCGCTCGACACGCCCCACAACCAGGGACGGGACGAGGTCGTCCAGCAGCAGGCGGTCGACGGCGTCGGTGCCGGTCGTGCGCAGCAGCCGGGCGCCCGCCCAGGCGAACGCGGTGACTGCGGCCGAGCGCAGGTCGCTGCCCACGACGACCAGGTCCCCGTCGCGCACGCCTGCGGCCGTGCGGTAGAGGCGGGCGGCCCGGTCGGCGACGCACTGGTGCTCGGTCGGGCCTGCGGTGAGGTTGTCGGCATCCACGACGTGCAGGGTGCGGCGTGCAGCGCCGGCGGTGCGTGCGGTGGTCATCGTCTCCTCCGGGGTCTCCTGGGTGCTGGGTGGAGGTCCAGGGTCGCGCGGAGGTCCGACACATCCCGGGGGTCTGCCTCGGGGCTCACCAGGGCCGGTCGGTGGCGGCGTCGACCAGGGACGCCAGCGCCTGGGCCGTGCCGGGGGACAGTGGGTCGCGCCCGCCTGACGGCTGCGTGGCCTCGGTGCGTCGCAGCTCGACCATCACCGACGCCACGCGTGTGTCGCCGGCCTCGTAGTGGCGCATGGGCACGTAGGTGCCGGCGAAGGGTTCGTTCACGGCGACGTCGCCGATGGCGGCGAACGCGTCGGTGGCCGCAGCGAGCAGCCAGCCCGGGGTGTGCTGGTCGTCGACGCCGAGGCAGACGGCCGGACGGCGACGGTCCGGGTGCCTCTCGTAGGGCAGGCGCCGTTGCGGGTAGGAGTGCACGTCGATGATCACGGCCCGGCCGGTCGCGGCCAGCCGCTGGTCGACCAGTGCGGCCACCGCGTCGGCGTAGGGGTGGAAGTAGGCCGGCGGGCCACCCACTACCGCCGGCACCGCTCCTCCCTGGCCCCACCGCGCCCGGAGCTGGTGGCGCAGCCCCGCGCGCTGTCGCCGGCCGAGCGCGCCGAGGTCCTCGACGTGCTCCACTCGCCGCGGTTCGTCGACCTGGCCCCCGGCGAGGTGCACGCGATCCTGCTCGACGAGGGCCGCTACCTGTGCTCGACCTCCACGATGTACCGGATCCTGCGCGAGACCCACGGCGAGGTCCGCGAGCGCCGCCGGCAGGCCACCCACCCGCCGAAGGCGAGGCCTGAGCTGGTCGCGCACGGCGTGAACGAGTGCTGGTCGTGGGACATCACGAAGCTGGCCGGGCCGGTGAAGTGGACCTACTCCTACCTGTACTCGATCATCGACATCTCCTCCTTCTACACCGTCGGGTGGATGCTGGCCACCCGCGAGTCCAAGGACCTCGCCGAGCGGCTGCTGGCCGACACCATCGCCAAGCAGGGCATCGACCGCGGCCGGTTGACCATTCACGCCGACCGCGGCTCGTCGATGGCATCGAAGCCCGTCGCGCTGCTGCTGGCTGACCTCGCCGGTGACCAAGTCCCACTCCCGACCGCACTGCTCCGATGACAACCCGTTCTCCGAGGCGCAGTTCAAGACCTTGAAGTACCGGCCCGACTTCCCCGACAGGTTCGCCAGCATCGCCGACGCCCGAGCGTTCTGCGACGTGTTCTACCGCTGGTCACGACCTTGAGCATCGCCATTCCGGGATCGGGATGCACACCCCGTTCGACGTCCACCACGGCCGGGATGACGCCGTGCGGGAGGCACGAGCCACGACCTTGGCCGCGGCCTACGCCGCCACCCCGGAACGGTTCGTTCGCAAGCCAACGAACCACCGGCGCTGCCCGGCACCACCTGGATCAACCGACCTACATCAACGACAACGACCGACTCAACAATCGAAACAAGAAACTGACCCGACAAGGTTGACAGGTTCCGGTGAGCCTGATCTCCGCGGGGCCCGTTTGAGCAATGCCCACCCCGCTGCTGTGTCTCCTCGGGCACGGTCTGGCGGGCTTCAGTTGGTCGGTCATCCGCAAGAACCTCGGCGAGCCCTTCTGCTTCGACAACACCCGCAGTCAGGAACGCCTTGGCATCACCTACCGCCCGCCGACCCAAACCCTCCGTAATCAGGGCGAACAACCGATGCAAGTGCACCCGGCCTAGGTTCCCTACGGGCAGGCCGTTGCCTTCCGCCGCGAGACGACCTCCTCGTCGGCTTCGCCCGGCGGTCACTCGTAGTGGAACCGGGCCTGGAGGATGATCAGGTCGTCCCCATCAACTAGGTAGACCAGCCGATGCTCCTCGGTGATGCGGCGAGACCAAGCCCCGCTGAGCATGTGGCGCAGCGGCTCGGGTTTCCCGATCCCAGCGACCGGGTCGCGAAGAGCGTCGTCGATGAGCCGGTTGATCCGCTTGAGGGTCTGCCGGTCAGCTGCCAGCCAGTACTTGTAGTCCGACCACCCGTGGGGGGTGAAGACCAGCCTCATCGCACCAGGTCATGCGCGTCTCGCTGGCCGGTCTTGGCCTGCTGCAGGCTCTCCAGCAGGTGGCGAGCGTTCGCGGGGACACGCAGCAGGTGCGCGGTTTCCTCGAGGGCGTCGTAGTCGGCGCGCGACATCAGGACGGCGTCACCGCGCCGAGACGTGATCTCGACGGGGTTGCGGTCGGCGTTGACCTGTTCGATGAGGGGGAACAGGTTCTTGCGGGCCTCGCTCGCGGTGACGGCCATGCCAAGACTCCTCGTGGTACGACTTTCAGTACCAGTGTGCCATCGTGTGCCTACCGAGACAACCACTCGGCAACGGGCGCGCCAGCAAGGCACCCGTGAGTACTTTCGCCACGTGTGATGCGCAACCCAGAGGCTCGACGCCCGCTGTGCGGTGGAGCGGCTGGGTCGAGCTGCGAGGTGATGGTCACCTGTTGCCGGCGCACCGTCGAGGGTGCCAGGGTGACGGGGATGACGATCGAGGTGCGGCCGGCGACGGAGTTCGCCGACGTGGCGAGCATGCTCGGGCCGAAGCGCCCCGATGCCACCGTGTGCTGGTGCCTGAGCTACCGGCTGCCATCGAAGGAGAATCGAGCTCTGCGTGGCACCGAGCGTGCAGACAGGGTGGCGGAGCTGGTCCGACAGGGTCCCCCCGGTGTGCTCGCCTACGACGGCTCGGTAGTTGTCGGCTGGGCCGCTGTTCACCGTCGTGCAGACACGTCGTTTGCGACCAGCCGCAAGATCCCGCACGTCGACGAGCGGGACGTGTGGTCGGTGTGGTGTTTGCGCGTGCGGCCGGGGCACCGTGGGCAGGGAATCTCCCACCGGCTGCTGGCCGGAGCGGTCGACTTCGCTCGGCAGTCCGGTGCTCCCGCGATCGAGGGATACCCCGTCGACAACCACGGTCAGAAGGTCGACCTCACCATGGCCTACGTCGGCACCCGAAACCTGTTCGAGACGGCCGGGTTCACCAAGGTCGCCGCCACCACCTCAGTACTCAACGGCTTCCCCCGAGTGTTGATGAGGCTCAATCTGGACTGATCACCAACACCGTCGGGCCAGCAGCACGCAACGACCGCAGGTAGCCGCGATGCGCGCGTTTCTGGGTCGCTCCGCTGAGCCCGTGCTCCGGCGGATGACTGCTGCCCCCGGGGCGCCACCGAGAAGGCTCGGTGGTGTCTCTATCCGGCGCCGAGGGACGGCCGGCTTGCTCGGGGTAGGGTCCCGACGACGTAGGCGTCGACGCGTCGAGTGGGCGTGTGGGGCAACGGCGGGACAAGGGGTCAGGCTCCATCACCTACGACACGAACGCCGAGCGGTGGGTGGCCCGGCTCAACCTGGGGATCACCCCGGCCGGCAAGCGGGTGCGGGTGAAGGCGACCGCCCCGACCCGGGCCGAGGCGCGGCGCAAGCTCGAACAGCTGCGGGACAAGCATCAGGCCGGGGTCGACCTCACCCAACGCCACCAAACCATCAGCGAGCTGGTCGAGTTGTGGCTGCAGCGCGGGCTGCCCACCAGCGCCAGCAGCCCCGGGACCCGGGCGAACTACGCCACCGTGCTCGGCACACACGTCCAGCCCGCCCTCGGGGAGGCCCGCGCCGACGACCTGACCGTCGAGTACGTCGAAGCCCTGCTCGACGGCATGGCCGACCGTGGCTACGCCGCCTCCACCAAGCCCCGCGGCGCCCTCACCGTCGACCAGGCACGCAGCCCGCTGCAGGCCACCCGGGGTGAGCGGTACGGGCCCCTGATCACCGTGTCGCTGCTGCTCGGGCTCCGCCCGGGCGAGGCCACCGGACTCACCTGGCCGCATGTCCACCTCGACACCGACCCGCCCACCCTCACCGTCGACCACTCCCTGCGCCGACTACCCGATGGCACCCTGACCCTCGCCCCGCCGAAGACCGCGTCCTCCCGGCGGACCCTGGCACTCCCCGAACCCTGCATCACCGCCCTGGGCGAGCAGCAGACCCGCCAAGACAAGGACCGGCGGGCTGCGGGCCCGGCCTGGTCGAACCCGCAGCTGCTGGTGTTCACCACCGACACCGGCGCACCGCTCGACCCCTCCAACGTGCGCCGCGCCCTGACCCGCATCGCCAACGACGCCGGCATCGGACACGTGCACCCTCACCAGCTGCGCCACGCCACCGACAGCCTGCTGTCGGACGCCGGGGTTCCGCTCGAAGACATCGCCGACACCCTCGGGCACCGCTCGGTCACCATCACCGCCGACATCTACCGCCACCCCCTCCAATCCGTACGCACCCGACACGTGCACGCCATGACCGCTCTGGCCACCCCCCAGTAGCCGTAGGGCTACGAGCACCCGCCCTCGCGCTGGCGAGCGCACCGGGTTACGCGATCACTCAGTGCCGCGACGTCACCGAACGAGCACCGTCGACACCCTGGCCAGGACCAGGACACGGCTGCGGACGCGATTCGCCCGGATCTATCTGTCAAGGGGTCACGAGGTTCAGGCTGGTGCGTGCCCGTTCACCCAGGTCCAGGCTCTGGAGCCGGAGAGGCGGCGCTGCCGTCCGACGTCGTCCGCCGGCGTCCAGCACAGTCCGCGACGACAGTAGGGTCCCGAATGGGTCCCCAACCTTCAGCTCGTCGAGTCGAGCAGAGCTGAAACAGGCCCCTGAACTGCGATTCTCTGTCGGGACGGCGGGATTCGAACCCACGACCCCTTGACCCCCAGGGATCGCAGACCGTCCAGCACCGTTCACCAACGTTCGCATCGATGCTGTTCAGAGCGGTCGATCGTCCGTCGGCGTTCAGCCACGTCCGCGGAGATCCGTATCGAATAGGGTCCCGACGGGACTACCGGGGCCTACGTGAGTCTCACCCGGCGCGACGCGGCTCTCGCCAAGGAAGCGCGTCCTCATGGCAGCCACAGGTGACGGTCGGCCCGATCGGCGTCCGTGGGCCCTATCGTTGGGAACATGACCTTCGACCGGATCACCCGCTCGGTGGATGTCATGGGCGGCAAGCCCTGCATCCGCGGCACCCGCGTCACCGTCGGCACCATCGTCGGTCTGATCGCCACCGGCTCCACCGTGGACGACATCACCACCGCCTACACCTACCTCACCACCGACGACGTCCGCCAAGCCCTGTCCTACGCCGCCTGGCGCGTGGAAGAGATCGAGATCCCACTTCCTGCCGCATGAGGTTCCTCATCGACATGAACCTCAGCCCTGGCTGGGTCGACTACCTCACCCACGCCGGCCACCACGCGCAGCACTGGTCCACCATCGGGCCCGGCGACGCACCAGACGACCAGCTCCTCGCCTACGCCGCCCGGCACGAGCAGGTGATCCTGACCCAGGATCTCGACTTCGGCACCCTGCTGGCTCGCGAGGGACTCACCACCTCGGTGATCCAGTTCCGCACCCAGGCCGTCCTGCCCGACGATCTTGGCCCTGCGCTCCTGGCCGCCATCGATGCCGCCCAGCCCCATCTGGACACCGGCGCACTGGTCACCATCGACCCCACCAAGCACCGGCTGACGCTGCTGCCCATCAGGCCCGAGTGACCGCGAACACCAGATCGGATCTACGTCGTGCGCCACCGACCAACACTGGCCTCCGGCTGTCATGCCCACCCGGTGGACGGAGGCGCCGGATGAGCGGCCTCGCGGACGCTGTGTTGCCGTTGATTCGGACCCGTGCCGACCTGTGGCGGTGGGGAGCGGCGAACGAGCATGGCCGGCAGATGCACCAGGCCATCGACATCCTCGAAGCGGCGATCCCCGACACCGACCCAGCCGAGGTGTACGCCGTCACCCACAAGGCGCTCGCCAGCGCGGTGAAGGTGATCGCGCGGGCCGATGACTCCAGCGGCATCATCGGCGACGCCTGCCGCCGACTGCTCGACCTGCACCCGGAGACCGCCGCCGCAGCGCGGGTACCGGCAGGCAGGCTGGTCGACTGGCTGATCAAGTTCCAGTTCGACGGCGACGTCGACTACTTCGAGCTCGACCCGGTGGCCTACGCCCCAGCACTCGGCGAGACCGGGATGCGCACCTACCGCGCTCGGCTCGCCCAGATCCAGCAGCGTCTCGGACCACGACCCAGCGATGCGGACCGCTGGACCTCCCCCCACTCCCATGACTGGTTCACCCTGGAATGGAACGCCCAACGCCTCGCCGTCCTCGACCGCGACATCGACGCGATCATCCGCACCCACGCCCGTGACCGCCGCGTCGCGGCCTGGCTGCAGGACACCGCCGAGGCGTTCGAGGAGATCGGCGAGATCGACCTCGCCCTCGACTGGGCCAAGCAGGCAGCCGAAATGGACCGTGGCCACCAGGCACTGACGGCGGCCGACTACTGGTGCCGGCTGCTCGACCAGCACCGCCCGGGGCAGTCACTCCCGGCCCGCCTGTGGGTGTTCCGGCGCTGGCCATCGTCTACCACAGCCGCCCGCCTCCACACCGCCGCCGGCCAGACCTGGCCCGACGACGCAGAGGAGGTGATGGCCACCCTGGCCGCGCAGCCCAGCGACGCGGTGCTCTTCGCCTTGACGACCCTCAAGGACACCGACCTGGCCTGGAAGCTCGCCCACGAGCTCGGGCTCGACAGCGACCACACCTGGAGCGACCTGGCCAAGGCATACCAGAAGGTCGACCCGATCGCCGTCCTGCCCATCCACCACCGACTCGTCGAGCACGAGCTGGTCCAGACCAGCGCCCAGCACTACCGCCTCGCCGCCCGGCGACTGGCGACCATGCGCAGACTCGCCGCGAACACCGAACAGGAGGCACACGTCGACGATCTGATCGCCGAGCTGCGCCAGACCCATCGCCGCCGCCCCCGACTCCAGCAGGAGTTCGACCGGGCCGGCCTGCCCTGAGGCCACGGCACCTCCATCACCGCGCCGACGCCGCCCAAGCGCGGAGGGCGCAGACAACAGCAAGGATCAGCACGGCCCACCCTGCCCTCGCCCGAAGTACGCAGACGAGGGCGCGGACGTGGAACAACGACGCTCAGCACTCCCCCATCGCACCCAACGTGACCAGTCCCCCGGCCTACCCCGGCCTCGTCCCAACCTCGACCGCGCCCGCCCGCGCTCCCGCATGCGAACGCTCGCACAGCCGAGTTGAGGGCAATCGCAGGACGTCCTCTGAAGGGTTGAAGACCCGCGTCACTTCGCCCAGGGACGCCCCTAGCTCCCCCCCAGACCCCGACTCCCCACGGCCGCTCGCCGCCCCGCCCCGCCCGGACGCACAGCCCCACGCCCCCTCCCCCCCCCCGGCCGCGTCCGGTCGCCCGCCCCCGCCCGTGTGCCTCCCCAACGGCGTGGTTGGCCAGGTGGCGCCGGGGACCCACTCCCCCCGAAGTGGCCGTGCGATGCGCCGATGAGGAGCCCGATTCCGGCGACCACGTAGGTTCGGCTGATGAGCACGTCGGCCGTGGCGATGCCGTGTTCGTGGTCGAGGTCCCCGGGTCGTTTGCCGGCTTTCCGGAGGTCCGGACACAACGCGGCTTTCCCTCATGAAGATGCGGCGCCACCGCCCTGTCGGCCACCGTCGCCCAAGCCTCTCACTCTCGCGCGTGACCGGTGGCTCTCCCGAATCAGGGAGGGGGCGCGCAGCTCCCGTCGTCGATGGTGTTGTCACCCAGCAGGGTTAGGACGGCAACCGCGGGATCCCCCTCGATCTGGCAGTTCTTGGAGACGTTGCCGGTGATGATGCTGTTCTCGACGGTGACCAGGACCGGCGCACCGAACGTAGCCACCATGATGCCGCCGGCGGTGCCTGCCGGTACGGCGATGTTGTCGACGATCGAGCTGTCTTCGATCACGACGGTGCCGTCGGTGGCGAAGATGCCGCCCCCGTGCCAGCCGGTCGAGGTGTTGTCGCTGATTGTGCTCGCGATGATGGTGGCGTCGCCGAGAGTGCGTAGACCGCCGGCGACGTCTCCGCCGACGTTGCCGCTGATAGTGCTGCGGGTGACGTTGATCGTGCTGTTGAAGAACCCGTAGACGCCGCCCCCCGGCTGACCCAGGGTGGCGTTGTCGCTGACGGTGCTGTCGGTCAGCGACAGCGACGCGCCGTCACCGTTGTAGATGCCGCCTCCGCCTAGGTCGAAGGCGGCGGCGCCGCCGCTGTTCTCCAAGTTGTTGGTCACCACGACGCGGTCGAGGCTCAGGTCGCCGTAGTTCAGGATCCCGCCGCCCTGCGGCGCCGCGACGCCGTCGCTGATGACCAGGTCGTCCATGGTCACCTCTGCCCCGGCGTTGACCTGAAGGACGCGGGATGCGCCGTCTCCGCTGATCGTCACCGGTTTCGCATCGGGTCCGTCGACGGTGACCGAGCGCTCGGCGGTGATCTGCCCGGACGTCAGCGTGACCGTGCCGTCTGCCAGCGACGGGTCGAAGGTGATCGTCCCGCCATCGGCGATGCGCCCGATCGCGTCGCGCAGCGAGCCGGCTCCACTGTCGGCCAGGGTCGTCACGACGAGGTCGGTGGGGGGCGGTACTGGCGTGCGCCGTACGAGGTCGACCTTGACGCCGCCGGACGCCGGGTACGCCAGGTCGACGGAGTAGCCCCAGATTTCGTCCAGACCGAGCCCGTCGTCGGGAGCGCTAGCGGGCTGCTTGCCGCTCCGGACGAAGTCCGTGACCGGGATCGAGACCTGCTGCCAGTCGGTGGAGCTGTCGGTGAAGGTCGCCTCGAACCGCTCGGCGGTGTCCGGCCCCTGGTAGACGCGGACGTAGTCGACCAGATACTCCTGCGGGTACGTGTTGGCCGGGTCGACGGCGCCCCCGAAGTTGCCGCCGATGGCGAAGTTGAGCAGGAGGAAGAACGGCTTCTCGAAGACCCATGGCCCGGGAACATCCGCGGGTGTCGCCTGGTGGTACTGGATGCCGTCGACGTACCAGGTGATGAGGTTGGGCTCCCATTCGACGGTGAACGTGTGGTAGCCGAGGTCCACCCGCTCGCCGAAGTCGTAGATGCCGCTGAAGCTGCCGCCACCGTTGTAGCCGGGGCCGTGGATGGTGCCGAAGATCTCGTTGGGGATACGGCTCACGTATTCCATGACGTCGATCTCGCCGGCGCCCGGCCATGGGTTGTAGGTGATGTCGGTGCCGAGGCTCCAGAAGGCCGGCCAGAGGCCGTTGCCGCCGGTCGGCACCTGCAGACGAGACTCGATGCGCCCGTAGGCGAACTCAGCCTTGTTCTGCGTGATCAGGCGTGCTGACTCGAACTCGCACGGCCCGTAGTAGCACTCCTGCGACCCGTCGGCCTCGTCCAGGGTGATGACGAGGTTGCCGTCGCCGTCGGTGGCCGCGTTGTCGGGGTCGTCGGTGTAGTACTGGAGCTCCTCGTTGCCCCAGCCGTTCTTGCCGTCGGGGGTGGTGTCACCGATCTCGTAGGCCCAGTTGGCCGGGTTCGGTGGGGTGCCGGCGGGGTCGTCGAACTCGTCGGCCCACGCCAGATCCCAGCCGGACGGGCCGGGGTCGGGGGTGCGGTTGTCCTTGAGGGTGACGGTGACCGGGTCGCCGTTGCCGGTGCCCTTGAACCAGAAGTCGAGGCTCTCGGTGCCTGTCCAGTCCTGGCCAATGGGGAAGTCCCGCACGATGGAACCGGCAGAGACCGACTCACCCTGCTTGGCCAGCGCGTCGAGCGCCTTGGTCGCCTCCTGCCACGCCTTGCGGTAGTCCTGCACCGCCTTGCTGGCGCGGCCCGCAGATGCGGCCTTCTCCGCCTGGGCGATCCTGCGCTCGGCCCGATCGAGCCGCTTCTCGTCGCCTCCGTTGAGCGTTGCGATCTCGACGGCGTCCCTCGCCCAGTCCGCTGCGGATGCCACGATCTCGTCGATCTGCTCCTGCGGGGTTCCCGCACGCTCCAGCTGTCGAACGTCGCGCTCCGCCTTGTCGAAGGCCTTCTTGTCCACAGATGAGGCAGAGGACGTGACGTCGCCGATGTTCTCGACCTGGTCCTGGCCGGGACGCTCGTCGGCGTCGCCGACCTGGACCCGCTGGGCGTCGATGTCGACCGTTCCTTCGGCGTCCCACAGGAAGGCGCCCTGCTCGAAGTCGTCGAGCAACTTGGGGTCGAAGTCGTCGTTGTCGTCGATGAGCACCGAGCCCTGGAACAGGGCTCCGCGCTCCACGTCGACGGGGTTGGTCAGGCGGATGACGATCTGCTTGTCACCGATAAACTTGGTGTTGTCGAACGTCTCGACAGAGAAGAACAGCTCGCTCGGCCCTCCGTTGACGAAGGTCAGCGTGCCGGAGGTCGGGGTGAAGTCCTCGCCCGGTACCCCGTTCGACCGCTCGGTCGCATAGTCGATCTTCAGCTCGGCAGGATCGTCCGGACCCATCGGACGGTTCAGCCGGACGCCGACCTGCCCGGTCGTGCCCTCCTCGATGAAGGTGTTCTGCTGGGAGAAGTTGACAGCCAGGGCAGGTGGCTCTCCCACCCCGTAGACGCTGACCTCGTCGACATAGAAGGTCTGCGGGCCGCCCGTACCCAGCGCCCCGAGCGCGTACCCATGCATCTCGACGAGTCCGAGGCCGTCGTTGGGTGCACCGTTGCCGATCTCCTTGCGGACGAAGTCGGCGAACGGGAACTCAAGCAGCTGCCAGCCGGAGAAGTCGTCCACGAACGGAACGGTGAATCGCTCGGCGTCGTCCGTCGTGGAGCCGGGCGTGCGGTTGTCGAGGATGTCGATGAACAGCTGGGCACCTGAGTTCTGCCCGTACATCCAGAACGACACTCCCTCGTTCCTCGACCAGTCCTGAGGCACCCACGTGTCGACCGCGTCGTTCTCGAAGGCGTGGATGAAACCCGCGAACGACGTGGAATCGACGTCCATCGTCAAGACGTTGTTCGGCTCGCCGACCTCCGGCAGAGTGGGCGCCGGGGGTGTCAGCTCCGTCGTGATCTCGATGCTGCTGCCCGCACCCTGGAACGTGTAGAAGCCCAGGGGGGCTCCGTCCGCGTCCACACCGTCCGGCAAGCCGTTCTCGAAGTCGTCAACGACTGTCCGCGGCACGAGCGGTCCGGCACTGAAAGCCCAATAGTCGGTGCGGAAGTTGACGTCGGCGCCCGTGCCGACAACCACTACGACCACGGCCGCCAGCGCGGTGTCCAGACTGCCGTCGCCGGTTCCCATGCTCGAGTTGTCGTCGGAGAAGTCACCCAGAGGGATCGACACCAGCTGCCAGCCGGCACCGCTGACCGCACACGGGCCGCTGTCGGAGACGACACAGTCGAACTGGAACTCGTCCGGGTCGGCGCCAGCCTCCTGAAGGTTCAACTCGAGTGTGTAGGACTGCCCGGCGGTGGGATTGATCCAGACGTTGAAGTGCTGCGTGCCACTCGTGTCGACGGCGAACCCGCGCCCGAACCCACCGTAGAAGCCTGGTGTGCCACCCGACCCCCAGCCGGTCTCCAGCGAGAACGACCCACCCCCGACCGGTGGCACGTCGGCGCCGTTCGGGCTGATTCCCCCACCGCCAACCTCCCCGTTGAACGCGAACCAGCCGTTGCCGAACGGGTCTCCATGCTCCATGTCGTCGAAGACGACCGTGGCCGGGGGAGCCGCACTGGCGCCGGTGGGGGCCACCACCGCCAGCCCTGCCACCAGTCCCACCGAAACCACTGTGCTCAGACGCCGACGAGTCGCAGGTCGCACCTTGCCTCCTTCAGATGTGTCCGGCCGCGCCCGACCGGCCGCCAGCCCCAAGGAGGCTCCCCACCGCTGCCTGTGAGACCCGTCGCACCCTCGCATCTGTGACGGGCCACGCCAGTCGTCGTTACCTAATCGTTATCTCGAGATCACTTCAACCACGATCGGGCAGCGGTTCTTGATGGCTGTGGCAGGCCAGGACGAAGGTTCCCTTCGGCGCGTATCGCGCCACTCACGGCACGAGCACTTAGCACTACCAGCAGCTCATTGGCTCGACTCTGCGTTCGCCGGTATGCCGCGATGCGTGTCGTGTTTCGCCCATTGTTGGGCACGCCTAGGCAGCGGGTCGGCTGTCTGGGTTGGTGGGCCATGGCCATGGATCTACTGCTTGCCGAGTCGGACGTTCGATTGCTGCTGGGGCTGCCCGTGCCTGCGACGAGGCGTCGCCTGTCGACGTGCTCCTGGAACAGGTGCTTGATGCGCTGGCACGCCTGGTGCCTGCTGATGTCGTGTTCTGGAACTGCTTTGACGTCCCTCCGCGGCTGCATACCCGGGGCCTGGTCGGGGCCATCGTTGACGGGTACTCGCGGTTCGGCCGGAGCGCACCACTCGCGGCAGGCTTCCGCGTGGCTCGCAGGGGTGCTGCCATGTGCGGGTCGGCTCTTTGGGTCAGAAGAGCAGCTCGAGTCTGGCGTGGCCCCACAGCACGTGCCAGGCCAGGTAGTAGAGCAGCCGGAACGCCACCATGGGGAGGTAGCCGAAGCGTCGCAGCAGCAGCATCTCGACCACGCCGATGAGGAACACGTGCGGCACGACGAAGGGCAGCAGCCCTGAGCCCAGGACGGCTTGGGCGACGGGTTCGACCGCGGCCGCGGCGAGCACCAGGACCCATGTCCGTTCGGTGAGCCGCAGATCGTGGAAGTGGGAGCGGGTCAGTCCCACCAGGGCGCTCAGCGGCAGCAGGTGGAAGGCCGTCTCGGCCACGACGGCGATGACTGGGTACACCACCCATGCCTGCGGCCACGCCACGTTCGTGTCGCTCGGGAACCCCACGGCCACGTCCACGCCGATCGCGACCGCGGCCAACGGCAGGGCCGCAGCAGCAGCAACGCCGACCCCCCGCAGCATGGTCGCCCGGGTGCTGCACGACCAGAACCCCCGGCGCTCGAGGAACGTCAGGGCCCCCAGGCCGGCGACCCCCGCCGCGGCAACGACGAATAGGCCGGGCAGCCCTCCGATGAACCGCTCACGGCCGGACGAGTCGGTGGCCGCCAGCGTCGCGGCCCCCAGCACCGCCACCCCTGACACCGCCACCCACGGGGCCAGGCACCTGCGCCGCGCCCCGCGATCCGTGCCCGGCCTGACCCACGACATGACCCCAGTCTCCTCACCGACGGGACGGATCGGTGCGGGGTTGGCGTGCTCGCCGCTACGCCGTCGAGCTGGTGGCGCCCGTGCGGGCCTCGCGGTCGGTGCGGGACTTGAGGACGATCACGACCGCCCACAGCAGCAGGTTGGCCAGCACCGCTGCCGGGGAGCCCTCGAACAGCAACACGATGGTCAACGGGACAGTGTTGAACGCGGCGTGGATGACGATCGCCAGGAACACGCTACGGGTGCGCTGGTAGAACCACGCCTGCAGGATCGCCATGGCCACGATGCCGATGCTGAACCCGGCCAGCGAGCCCACGATCGCCGCCGGCTGCATGCCCTGGGCCAGGAAGATCTGGATGACCACCGGGAAGTGCCAGACCGCCCACACCGGCCCGACGGCCCACCCGGTGTCCCAATAGCCACGCCCTGGCAGCAGGGTGTGGGTCAGGTAGCCGCGCCAGCCGACCTCCTCGGTGCCCGACGTCACCAGCTGCACGACGAAGAACACCAGCAGGAACAGCAGCAGGGTGCCCGCCCCGGGAGCGTCATCGGCCGGGTCGGCAATCACAGCCGTCACCGCGAAGGTCGGCACCGTGACCAGCAGCAGGATCAGCGCCACGAGGCCGTAGGTGCGGCCCCCGACCCCCACCCGCAGCACCCGCTGCCGCAGGTCACCCGCCGGGATCGCCGGGTCCACACGGGACGCGACGATCCCGGCGACCATCGGCCCATACACCCCGAGCAGGGACAGCAACGACAACGCCACCAGCGTGCCCGACGGGTCCCCACCGAACAGGACGTCGAAGACCAGCGCCTCGTTGAACAGCAGATCACCGGCGTCGGTGGCCGCCGCCGCGACCCAGGCTCCCAGCCAGAACACCCACGACACCCCGTACGCGATAACCAGGAAGCGCAGCCGAGGCCGATCCCACAGACCTACCCGCCGGCCCGACTGCTGATCGTCCACGCTCGCCCGGTCCGGCATCCACGCACCGTACAACCACGGTCAACGACCCCCCGCCCGCCGTCAGCCCTGCAGGAGAGCAGACGCATCGCGGCGGACGGACTTCGGCTGGTCGGGCTCCTCTGTTCCCGTTGGCCTGTCCGGACGCTCCCCACCAGACCGCAGTAGGCCGTCAGATCCTCTAGTCGCGAAACGCACAGCTCTGCGGCCAGGCACGACCCACTCCGGCCGCCAATGGACGCATCGCGACGAGAGCGGGCTCGGTCCCTGGCCCTACGTCACTGCGCCCACACGAAGCGCGGCTTCAGTACGTGCGTGGCTGCTCTGGCGCTGCGCGGGACGTCGCCGGCGGCCTGTCACCAACGTGTGTGCGAGTCCGCTAGGGGAGTTCGTTCACACGGTCGGTGCTTGGGGGCGGCACGGGGCTGAAGGCGCCCAGGTAGTTGGTCAGGGCCAGCAGATCGTTGCCACCGTCGATTCGTGAGCCCTCGGCGACCTCGGTGAAGGTTGTGAAGTTGTCTCCCCCGTCGGCAAGGAAGTTGTTGGCCGTTACTAGGTAGGTGGTTGTCGGGTCGAGGTCCATGCCGTTCAGCTGGACGTTCGTGACCGTCACCGAGGTGCATGTCCCATCCTCGATCGTGCTCGAGAGGTCGTAGGTGAACCCCGCCGAGACGCCGAGGTGCAGGAACGGTCGTGAGGTGCCTTCGGGCTGACACTGCTCCTCGAGGACGGAGATGATCTGGTCCCCGGTCATCGGGAAGGTCAGCAGCGTGTTGCCGAACGGCTGGAAGGTGAATGCTTCACCGTAGGTGACGACTCCGTCGCCCTCGTCGCCTGAGGCCAGGTAGGTCAGGTCCGATCGCACCCCACCCGGGTTCATGAAGGCGACTTGTGCCCCGTTGAACGACGTGGCCCACAGCTGAGCGTCGGCGACGAGGTTGCCGGCCGGTGACTCGACTCCGCGGTCGCTGCCGGTCGGGTCGCCTCCACGGTTGATGTCCTCGGTGATGGTGCCGACAGGGGTGTTGCCGGCCTCGTCGAACAGCGGCTGCCACTTCTCGATGACCTTCGTGATCGCAGGGTCCGGCAGCAGGGCGTCTTGGATCACAGCGTGGTTGGTGGTGGTGCTGAGGTCGCGTCGGACGTCCTTGGTGCGCTTGTCGAGTACGAGGTTCATCTCGGTGACGACACGACCGTAGGAGTAGGCGCTGGTGACCATGCGTGGCTCGCCCGACGGGTCGTCTAGCGTGCAGTTGTAGGGCAGGTGGGTGTGGCCGGTGATCATGGCGTCGATCTCAGGGTCGAGCTCGTTGTTGATGGCGACGACCGGCCCGGAGATGCCGACGCACGCGTTCACCTCACCCGGGGCGGGGTTCTGCGACCCGCCTTCGTGCAGCAGGACGACGATCGCCTCGACGCCCTGAGCCTTCAGGACCGGGACGAGCGCGTTGGCCGTCTCGGCCTCGTCGAGGAAGTCCCACCCTTCGATACCGGCTGCGGCAACCAACGTGTCCGTAGCCTCCAGGGTCATGCCGATGAAGCCCACCTTGATGTTCTGGAACCGTTCGATCCAGTAGGGGGGTAGGGGAGTCTCGCCCGTGTCCTCGTTCACCACGTTCGCAGCCAGCCACGGGAAGTCAGCCCCCGCGTACGGCTCATCAGGGAAGTAGCAGCCGTCCTCCGGGTGACACCCGCCATTCTGCATCCGCAGCAGCTCGGTGACGCCCTCGTCGAACTCGTGGTTCCCGACACTGGACACGTCCAGCCCCATGGCATTGAGGGACTCCACAGACGGCTCGTCGTGGAACAGCCCGGACAAGGCCGGCGAGCCACCGATGAGGTCGCCGGCAGCCACGGTGAGGCTGTGCTTCTGCCCCTCACGCAGCTCGTTCAACTTGGCAGACAGGTACTCACCGCCACCGGCCGCCATGCCGCCTACCGTCCCAGCCGCGCCGCGCTCGAGGTGACCGTGGTAGTCGTTGAAGCCGAGAACCTGCACATCGACCAGCTGGCCCTTCGGGTCGGGATTGCCGGGAGGGTTCGGCTTGTCTCGACCGGGCCCTGCCGTCGCGGTTGCCGTCACGCTGGCCAGCGCCAACGCACCAATGCTGACGGCGGCCAGCACCCGGCGGCCACTCGTCCTGCGCGCCGGACGCCCCCGGTCGGTGTCGCCCACGTCGCCCTCCTCAGACCCGGTCGGCCGACGCTCGACCACCGCCGTGGAACCTAGACGCCCGAGGCCCGCGGCATCAAGCCCCACGCCACCCCGGGCATCAACCAGCGACCTCTCCCGCGACGCAACCGCTCGCCATGTCACTGCCAGAGCACCACGCTGAACCTGATCCGCTGCACGAGTAGACGCCAACCAGCGGATCGAGCCCAAGCCCAACAGGCTCCGCCACGAACACTCATCCATTGGCGCATGAGCGATCCTCGCCGCCCCAACTCGAGCGACTACTGCAGGCCAACCGCGTCATCGCGCCGCGCAGCGAACGCAGCTCACGGGCGGGGGGATCGCCATTGGCGTCTGCGGGTCCGGGCGTCTTGCCCTATGGGGCGGCGGACTCGATGTAGACCGACCGCGACCGCGTCGTCGCGCCGAACGCCAACGCCGTGAACAGCCGGCAGCCTGACGGCGAGGTGGGGCCAACCCCGTCGGGTCGGCCCCACCTCGCGTGTTCAGGTGCTGCTACTCAGTGTCCTGGAAGGGTGCGGGCTTGAAGTTGCCCTTGCCCCGCTCACCGTTGATGTCCTGGGTGTTCATGGCGTACTGCAGCACCGAGTAGGCCACGGCGTCGGAGTTGACGTCGAGGGCCTTGAGGCTGATGTTGTCGAAGGTGTCGCAGGCGAGGTGGTAGCAGGGGTCGTACTGCTCCCCAGCCGTCCCACCCCAGACCGCGGCCTCCTCGATGGTCTTGATGCCCTCAGCCCCGGTGAACAGCCCACCGGACGGAATGCCCTCGGCGATGAACGGGCCGTAGTCGGAACGCCCGGAGAAGTCCGTGCCCAAGTACGGCTCACCGACCTGGTCGTAGAACCCCTCGAACAGTGCCTCGATCTGCGCGGAACCCTCCGGCCCCGGACCGGCACCGACACCGTCGGAGTCGTCACCGTCGTAGACGAAGAACACGTAGTTCGGGGAGCCGATCATGTCGAAGTTCAGGTACAGCGCGATGCGACCCAGCTCTGCTTCGGACAGGCCCGCGACGTACTGGGTTGAGCCGACCAGGCCGAGCTCCTCAGCACCCCACCAGGCGAAGCGCACGGTGTTGGTCGGTCGCACCTTCGCCATCTGCACCGCCGCCTCCAGAATCGCTGCACTCCCGGACCCGTTGTCCTGCACACCCGGGCCCGCCGGCACGGAGTCCAGGTGCGCCCCGGCCATCACCACGGTGTCGGGGCGCTTGCCAGGCAGCTCCGCCAGCACGTTGACATCGGTGCGGATCTCACTCGGCTCGACCGTCACCCGCGCTGCGGCCCCGGCCTCGGCCAAGGCAATGCCGTTCGCGAAGCTGCCCCCAACCACCGGGATCGTGAGGTTGCTCGGCGACCCGTCCGGCAAGGCCGAGGCGTTGGCCACGATCAGCCCCTCCCGGTCCGGGCTGTTGCCCTGGTTGACGATCACGACAGCCTCAGCACCCGCGGCCTGCGCGTTCACCGCCTTCACGGAGAAGAAGCAGGCTCCGCGCTGGACCAGCGCGATGTCGGCCGGGCCGGAGAAGTCCAAACCGGCGAAATCACTGGCCTCGCACCCACTCGTCGACGATGCCGGATCAGCAGGCCACGCTGTGGTCCCGAGCGCGAGATCGACGGGGATGACCCGCCCGGTCACGTCGCCGGACCCACTGCCGGTGAACGCACCCGTCTCATACGAGGCCGACAGAGGCGTCAACTGGTCGAGGACGGCCGGGGGCACGAACGTGAACTCGAACGGGTCCAGCGTCACCTCATACCCGGCCGCCTCCAACGTCGACGCCACGTACTCCGCGCTCTGCGCGTACCCCCGCGTCCCAGCCTGCCGCGTCCCACCGTTGGCGTCTGCGATCGCCTGAAACGCAGCCTGGTGCCCACGCACCCCATCCACGGTCACACACTCAAGAAGCTTCTTACTCGTGTTGTTGACCCGGGTATCGCACGACGCCGGCCCCGCACCGGCCACCGCCGGCACCCCGGTCAACACCAGCGCAGCAGCACCCGCCAACGCACCAACTCTGAGCAACTTCATGGCGATCTCCCTTCCAGGGACAGTTGCGCGACGGTAGACCCTCCACCAGCACCAGCGATACCCCCACGGCCGCCTCACCGCAGCCGCAGCCAGAGGTGACGGACAGAGAACACGCCCGTCCGCCGCTGCGTGGCCCACGCCCACCTCCACCTCACGCCCCGATTCGGCCCTCGAGGAGTACGCCCCTTCGATAGACGCGGCCAAGACAGATGCCCTCTGCACCAACATCGCCGACACGGGGAGGAACCAGCGGCAGACGAGATAGGCGGAAGCAAACATCGCCACGCCCGCAAGACGTCTACATGCCGTTCCCGTTGACCTGTCCGGACGCTCCCCACCAAGCCGCAGCAGGCCAACGGATCCTCGGGTCGGGAGACGCACAGTCGTGCGCCCAGGCATGCCCCAGTTCGCCGCGAAGCGCCCTACTCGCGGCCGCGCCACTTCGGCCGCAGTAGACAGGCGCATCTGCCGAGACGAGTACGGCCTACCGCTCATCGCGCTGGCGGACGACGCGATGATCACGGTGATGCATCGGGCGGGGTCGGGCCGTGGTCTCGGTAGAGGGCCGCCCGGCGATCTCCGGTCCTGCGAGGTCGACTCAGTCGACCCCGCGACGGGTCGGTGGCAGGTTCCATGGACTGCAAGAACCGCACCGATCACGTCATCGGGCGGCCACCACCCGATCCGGATGGGTCGGTTCGCCGCTCCCTCGTCTTCGCGTTTCGCCTCACGCGTGCCACCCACTCTGGTACACCTTCGCCACCGTTTCCCGCTGCGCAGGGCAGCGGGAAGACCGAAGGAGACCACCATGAAGAAGACCCTCGCCGCCGCAGGAGCCGCAGCGTTGCTCGTCGGCCTGTCGGTGGCCCCTGCTCAGGCAGACCCGCCCGACTGCAACTGGGGCAAGCTGACGTCCGAGGCAATCGCAGGCGGCTTCGCCCAGGGCCCGCACGCAAGCGACCCGAGCGGCGACGGCAAGGGCCCCGGAGACGCCGACCAGCCGCGCGTCGGGCTGGCGAACGTGGTGGAGCGGGGCAACCTCGCCGCGACGTGTGCCTTCATCGCCGAAGCGTTGTAGCAGCCGAGTGCACAGGGAAGGCTGCGAGATCGTCGTGACCGACCCGGCATGATCTCGCAGTCCTCCCGCACGGGCCAGACACCCGTGCAGGGTTGAGGGTTACTGCACTGCCGTTTCGCGACCGCTGTCGCCTCACTCGGCACGATCGGTGCCATGCATCACTAGCCCGCGCGCACCGCCGACCGGCCCAGAATGTGGGGTATTCCGCCCGCGCAACGCCGCGATCCCGTCAGTCTCCGCGCGCGTCACTTCGCCTGTGGACGCACCTCGACGAGGGCATGGGGTGGTCTCGGCCGTGCCGTCCGTCCCGCAGGTCGGACTCGGTTCAGCAGCCGGACGACAGCAGCCGGTAGCGCTGATGCCACGAACGGGCACCACGGAGCCATCCACACCATCCTCACGGACGATCTCCCGCGAGCACGGCGACTCCGCCGAGCCCGACGCCACGGCCCCCTGGCGGGCGGCGCCGTCTGCGCGGCTTGCGCGCCCGCCGGGTATCGGTGACCGGCAGCCGCGCGGGACGGTCGACCAGCTGGTACTCGCCGCCGCCAACCGGGCCGACTGGCTCCTACTCTCGGACGCATGTCGGCGCTCGACGAGGCCCCCACCGTCCACGCCGACGACGCGCAGTCGTGGCGCGCGTGGCTCGCCAAGAACCATGCCACCAGCCGTGGCGTGTGGCTGGTGACCTGGCGGGCCCGGACCGGCCATTCCCCCCGGCTGGCCTACGAGGACGCGATCCAGGAGGCGCTGTGCTTCGGCTGGGTCGACAGCACCGCCGGCACCGTCGACGCCGAACGGGGCAAGCTGTACTTCGCGCCGCGCCGACCCGGCAGCGTGTGGGCGCGGTCGAACCGGGAACGAGCCGAGAGGCTCATCGCGCAGGGGCGCATGACCCCGGCAGGCCTGGCGGCCATCGAGCGGGCCCGGGCGGACGGCTCGTGGTCGATCCTGATGTCTGCCGAGCGCCTCGAGGTCCCCGAGGACCTGGCCGCTGCCCTCGCGGCCGACCCCGCGGCCCAGCAGGCCTTCACCTCGTTCCCGCCCTCCACCCGGCAGACCCTGCTGTCGTGGGTCGCGACCGCGAAGCGGCCGGCGACGCGCGCGCCTCGCGGATCGCGCGCATCGTGGCGTCCGCCGCCCGGGGCGACCGCAACCCGCGCTGAACTGGCCGGCGCACAGCTGCGCGGGTGCAGAATCGCCACTGCCACGAAACGTCCGACGATGTGCCTTCCCGCTACAAGCACGCCACGCCGGCTCGCCGGCCTCGCGGTGCGCCCAGGGCCGGCGGTCCCGCAGCAGGGCACCCAACCCGAGAACGGGGGTGGACTTCTCCCTACCCGGGATCGAGATCGGCGACGCGACTTCAAGATCAGCGACCAGAAGAGACGCGGCCTACCGCCGCCTGTGGACGCACTCCGACAACAGCTGTCTGGGCCGCACCTGGGTCGTTTCCGGGCCCACTGTCCGGCGAGTCGATGAGCGGATCTGATTCGACGAAGACACCCTGAACGCGCTACAGCAACTCGCCAGGAGTCGACGGAACGCGGCAACCTCGCGGCGATGCCGGGTCGAGGTGCTTAGGACGTGTCTGTTGCTGATCCGGTCTGCCCCATCAGCGCAGACGTGTCCGAGACCCCCCAGTGGGCGATGATCTTGCCGTCGCGGACCTGATGGATGTCGATCACGGGGATCTCGACCCGCTCTCCGCTGGGAGGAAGGCCCATGAACTCGGCCTGGTGTGTGCCGCTGAACGTTGCGCGCACCACCACCTTGTCCCCGTCATGGAGCATCTCGTGGACGGTGATGGCGAAGTCCGGCATCGCAGTGCGCATCATCTTGAACCCCTGCCGCGGAATCTCCCGGGTCGGTTCCATACCAGGCCAGCTCTCGTGCTCGACGAAGTGCTCAGCCACGTAGCGGTCGATCGTGGCGTCGATGTCCGTCCCGGCAGACAGCCCGTCGTAGAACTCCTGGACCATCGCCTTGTCATCGGCCATGCGCAGACCCCTTCCAGAGCCGGAGGCTTCGCAGCGAGGCCCAGGCGGGCGATCATGCTCCGGATGAGCGCACCCTAGTCCCGCGGTCAACGCCGCCGCCGAACTTCGCGCGCCCCGTCTTTCCCAGCCAGTACAGCGCGCCGTAGCCGGTGAACGCGGCCAGTCCCGCGGCGGGCAGAGCTGTCGTGGCTGTCACCGTGAGGTGCGCCGAGTTCGTGGGACGGCCGGGGTCGAGCCGGGTGTCGTCGCTGTTGTGGCGGTCGGGTCGAGCTGCGGGGAACGTCCCCGGTGTCCTGCGGGTGCGGCGGTTCACACGGTGCGGGGGACGGCGCCGGTCAGGGTGAGGAGCCGGCACATGAACCGGTGGCCGCCGTCAGATGCCGGTCCGCACATCAGTGGGCAGCCGCCGTCGATCACGGTGACGCCGTGTTCACGGCCGTAGGCGGCGGCCGCGTCCGAGACGCTGCCGGGGCCGAAGGAGCGGTGCATCCACACGTCGGTGACGCCCAGGTCGACGGCTTCGCGCATGGTGCCCTCGGCGTGCGCGGTGCTCGTGGCGATCACCACCGCGTCGACGCCGCCGGGGACCGAGCGCAGGTCGGGGTAGCAGGGGTCGCCCTCCACACTCGAAGCGTTCGGGTTGACCGCGGCTACCTGGTACCCGCGGCCACGTAGCCGCGTGTACACCACGTTGCTGCCATGGCTGGCCGCTTCCCGCGACACCCCTGTCACCGCGATGCGGCGGTGGGCCAAGAAGTGAGCGGCGGCGTCTTTCGTCTTCATCTGCAAGCCTCCCGGGTACAGGGTTGGCGCGCTCGGGGATCGCGAGCAGCACCAGTCACGTCGTCCACCTGACCTGCCCGACCAGGGCGGCATGACCGGCAGCAGCCCTGCTCAGGGATCGTCACCTGCGAGGTCAGGCTGCCCGAAGCGACAATCACTCGCGCAGCGCGCACGCATCCATGATTCTCCTCACCCGCGTCAGGTTCAGGGCCAACCGGCCCGCTGCGTCACGATCGCGGACGCCGCGGTCAGCACGATCCAGCCACGCCCTCGGGTGCTACACAGAGCACCCAGCGCGCGGCCCTGTCCCTCAGCGGCAGCTTGAAGGCCGTTCTGCTCTGCCGCTCCCCGTGTCGGAGTCGTTCGCGCCCAGGTCCACCGCACCCATGGGCAGGTCATCTCGGTGCGCATCCGCGAACACCGAACTTCACCCCTTCCCCGCCGTCGGTCACCGTCGACACGGTGACCCCTCGCTCACAGCTGCGACCGTCCGGGGAGTTGCTGGGCAGACAGCGAATCTAATCCTCGTGCTCTCCTGAGGGAGGCGACAATGAAGGAGCCCGATACGCAACTCCCGCCTGGCTAGTAGACGGCCTCGCAGGACCATAGACAAGCGACGTCGCCGGACGGCCACACCCCATCTTCAGCCCCGAACGGGCGCCCCACCAGGGGCACCCCGGCTAGTAGCCGCCTGAGGCCGCACCGCGACGGGACCAGTGTGGGCTGCCCCGGCGTTCGCCTCCGGCCCGGGTAGACCCGGCACCAACTTCTGGACGGCAGTCGCGGGCGCTGGGGCGCCCACTCGTCGGCCCGAACTCGGTCGGGCGATGACTTGGTGCCGCTGCTGGTCGGGTTCAGGGCGCCGGAGGACTGGGTCGGCCGGTGTTGTGCTTGCCTCGGGAGCGTTGACAGGCGGGCGGGGGTGGGAGTAGACACCTGCGATCTGGCGTCGGTCGTTGGGGGGCTCCTGGTGAGCAAGCCCGTTTCTCGTGTCCTTGGCGTGCTACTGGGGTTGGTGGCCTCGTCGTTGGCTGTGGGGATTCCCACGGCGTCCAGCGCCCCGCCGGAGAAGGCCCCGAAGGTGCCGAAGGTGTCGTGGTCGCCGTGCTACAAGAAGCTGGCGGCCGACATCAACGTGGACATGGTGCAGGTGGGTCAGCCGGAGGTGTCGTATGAGTGTGCGACGGTTCCGGTGCCGTTGGACTACGACCAGCCGAACGGGCCGACGATCCAGTTGTCGCTGGTTCGTCTGCCCGCCGCGGGTCCGCCGTCGGAGCGGGTCGGGTCGTTGTTCCTCAACCCGGGTGGCCCGGGCGGGTCGGGGGTGGACTTCGCGTTGTTCTTCGGCCCGTTCGCCGGACTGGAGCTCGGCGACGCGGTGCGCCGCGGGTTCGACATCGTCGGTTTCGACCCGCGAGGTGTGGGGCGCAGCACCGGGTTGAAGTGCTTCGGGAACGAGCGGCAGGCCGAGCAGGTGTTTGCCCCGGCGGCCTACCCGATCAGCGAGGATGAGGTCGCCGCCCAGATCGCCGCGGACACGGTGCTGGCGCAGGCCTGCGACCGCGGGGCCAAGCGCCCGAGCGAGCACATGTCCACGGCGAACGTGGCCCGCGACATGGACCTGCTGCGCCAGGCCGTCGGCGACGCGGGGCTGAACTACCTGGGCTTGTCCTACGGCTCGTTCCTGGGCACCGTGTACGCCAACCTGTTCCCCGACAACGTGCGCGCGCTGGTCATCGACGGCGTCCTGGACCCGGAGGCCTGGACCAACGAGGACGCCCAGATCCCGTTCTCCACCCGGCTGCGGTCCGACCTCGGGGCGCGGGCCACCCTGGAGAGGTTCTTCGAGCTGTGCGACGCGACGCCGGGTGACGGCGACGACGGCAGCTGCCTGCTCTCGGACGGCACCCCCGGGAACGCAGCCGAGCGGTTCGCCGCGATCATCGACCGGCTGGCGGACTCTCCGCTACAGGTGACCGACCCGTTCACCGGTGAGCCGTTCGTGCTGGCCAAGCAGGACGTCATTGGCATCACGTTGAGCATCCTGTACAACCCGTTCGACTACTACTTCCTCGGTGAGCTCTTGAGCGTGGTCGAGGCGGGTGCTCCACCCGAGGAGGTCGGGGGCTTCCTGCGCCAGCTGCAGACCGAGACCGCCCTGGTCAACAAGCGCGGCTTCCCGAACTACGTCAACTTCGCCGAGTCGTTCCCCGGGGTGGGCTGTGTCGACACACGCAATCCCACCGACTACAACACGTGGCAGAACACCGGCATCTCCGACCCTGACGAGTACTTCGCCAAGCTCTGGGACTGGGCCTCCAGCCCGTGCGCGCAATGGCCACGCCAGGACCAAGACCGCTACAACGGCAACGACGGCTTCGGCGCCAGCACCCCCAACCCGGTGCTCGTGATCGGGAACCTGTACGACCCAGCCACCCGCTACGAAGGCGCCACAACCACCGCCGGCCTGCTCGGCAACGCCCAGCTCCTGACCGTGGACGACCCCGGCCACACCTCTCTCGGCATCAGTTTCTTCTGCGCCGGACCTGTCACGGGCGGATACCTGGCCGATCCCTCGGCGCCGCTGCCAACAAGCTTCTGCCCCGGTCTCGGCGCGGTGACCGGTCTGAACTGGATCGACCTCGGCGCCCCGGAAGACCCGGGCCCCCAAGGCGGACTGCACGTATCGAACCAGCTACGTCACCGCCTCCTCCCCGACATCGCCTACGCCCCATCGCGATAGCCCCCAGACGAGACGCATCACCCGCAACTCGCGGATAACCGAGCTGCGCTGCTCGACACGAGCGACGACTCGCACAACCCGCGTCACTGCGCCGCCTGTGGACGCTTGCGGCTGTGTCACTCCGGCGGCTGGGGACTCACCAGCCAGAGCATGGTCGAGCGCGCGCTGATGCTGCAACCCGTACGTTCCGTCGGTCCCGACGGTGGGTGTTCCAGACTGGACGTGTCGTGGTCCGCTGAGGCTGAGAAGGTTCAGCGGTTGCCTCGGTTCGAGGCGCTGTACTGGATCGTGCCGCTCAGCCAGGCGTTGGTGACCTCAGGGTCGGCCTGCACAGTTGACACGAAGGTCGACGTCCCGGACCCCCTGGCTTCGATGAACCGCCCGGTGGAGTCCTCTCCGTTGACCGTCCAGTCGTAGTAGCCGGTCACCGACGTGGGAGAAGCTGTGGGGTCGAACGGCCCACCGCCTTCCTGCACGAGCACGAGGACGTCACCGTTGGCTGCGGTGAACGTGAGCGTGCCCACGATGCTGACCGTCATCGTCGTCATGTCGAGTGTCGTGCAGTTGTCTTGGACGAAGTCGACCTTCCCTAGGTGCGAAACGTTGCCGGTGCCGACGCTGACGAAGTTGAACGTCGCCCCATCGCACGTGCCCGGCGGTGGAGCCATGTCCACCCAGTGGGTACCCGTCAGTGTTCCTTGGATGGGCACCGGCTTGGGTGGGCCGTGACCTGCCCACGCGACAGAGCCACCTACCACCAGCGCCAACATCGCGACCAGGATCACGCGAAGTAGCTTGGCCATGACATCCCCCAATCCCTGGGGCCCAGGCGGCCCCTCCCCTCGACCGATACGCCCGTCCGGCGCGGCCGTCCAGAGGCGAAGGACAGCGCGGACGACATCTACCGCAGACAATCGAGCGACTCGCGAGACCGCTCAACGCGCATCCTGCGCGCTTGGCCGTACGCGCGACTCTGCCGCGATCCGGTCGCTCCCAGGCGTGACCCACTTCGCCGCATGCGGACGCACTTCACGGGCTGCGGATCGGGGCTAGCGTCGGCTGGTCCGGGTGCCTGGCCGTGTCGGCGGCGGGCGAGGTCTGGCCGGTTGCGAGGTCGCCACGTGAGGTGACTCATGGCCGTGTCGTCGGCTGTGCTGCCGTTTCAGCCGTCGCGGACGTCCCCTGCCCAGGTGGCGGGGCAGCCAGCGTTCGTTCGATCCTGCCGAGGTAGACGCCGTCTCGCACCGAGGCACGTCCCCACCGGGCCGAGTGAAGCGGATGGCACCCTAGGCTGGTGCCGACCAGCAGCTGAACCGCTGCCAAGATCCGCCTGGGGAGGGCTGAGAATGACCCGGACCGCTCGAAGCACAAGGACCGCGGCGGCAGGGATAGGCGTCATCGCCCTCCTCATGCTGTCCGGCTGCTCCACCGAGCCGGACTACTGCAGCCAGCTCGCCAGCAGCGAGGCCGCCTACGACAACCTTGCCAACACCGACGTCCTGACCGAAGGAACCGACACCCTCAGCGAGCGCTACGACACGTTCGCTGATGAGATCGACCAGCTCCTCGGGTCAGCGCAGGCCGAGTTCGCTGATGAGTCCGACGCCGTGCGCGCCGCAGTCGACCAGCTCGGCGGAGTCGTCGAGTCGGCGGCCGACCTCAACCTCGGCGAGGCTGCCCAACAGCTCGAACCGGCATTGTCGAGCCTGCAGAGCTCGACCACCGCGCTGTTCACCGCGGTGACCGACGCCTGCCAATAGGACAACCCTTCCGTCCACACCCGCCTCGGCGCCGAACACACGGCAACTGGGGGCTGGCGAGCGTCGCCGCGCAACATGAGCGACAACTGCGGGCCACCTGCGTCACACCGCCGCCTGTGGACGCGGCAGCGGAGTGCGTTCGGGATGGTGCAGGGGGCTGCGTCGCCGCCAGCTGAGAATCGCCCTCCCAAACTGCTGCTTGTGCGCGTTGAGTTAGGCCCGATATGCCATGCGCCTCCGCGACTCCGGAAAGACATGCGGCGAGTCAACATCCACGGGAATCGCGACTTGGGCGGAGGCAAAGCCTGGGTCGTGACGACACAGCCGCATCATCGCCGCGAGCTCCGGTCACTCCGGTGACGGTCACCCCGGCTGGCTGCGCCGCCCAGGCTGCTGGTGGTGCCTCCTCGTCCTCGTAGGTCACGCATACCAGGACGTGTTCCCCGGCGCCGAGCGGGAAGGAGAAGCCATCCGTGGTGCCAGGGGCAACGACGACCTGGGTCTGCGTCTCTACGAAGTCGGGCGCTGCGACTTCCTTTGGTTCGGGCTGGAGATACTCGACGAAGTCATCGACGGTGGCGCCGTCGACGAGGAGATCGACGGACACCCTCAGAATGAGGTCGCTGTCGTTGGTGCCCTGGACTGTGACGTCCCCGGCGCTCAGCTGCTCGGGCCCGTCATAGGAGCAACTTGACCCGTCGAAGGTGACGCTCAACGTCTCCTGATCTGTCGCCCCATCCGCTCCCTCGTCCTGCGCGAGGTCGGAGGTTGCCGTCTCCACCGGCTCCTCACCCGAGGAGTCCCCACTATCGCAAGCCGTCAGAAGCAGTGCTGCCGTGAGCACGAGTCCCGCTATCGCATGCGCGCGCACCGTTTCCCCCCGTCCGTGTTCAGCGTGACTTGGGACTATCGCGGAAGCCACTTCGCTCGTCAAGGCCCGAGATCACCACGGCGTACGCTGCGCTGAACAGCCTCACGACTCCAGCAGGCGCGTTCCTCCCGCGGCCCAGATACGAACTCGCTCAACTCGGCATGAGCAAGCATTGCCCTGCAACCTGAACGACGACGTTCGACGGTGACCCACTTCGCCGCCTGCGGACGCACTGGGTCACGGCCTGGGGGCCCATGGCCCGGTCGCGTTGGACCACGTCATGATATCTTTTGATATCGGAGGTGGTCGTGATGGCTGACGTTCTGGTCCGTGACGTGCCTGAGGAGGTCCTGGCTGGAGTCGACACGCACGCGGCGCGGCTGGGACTGTCGCGCGTGGAGTACATCCGTCGGAGGCTCGCGGCGGACGCGGCGACCACCGGAGACGCGGTGTCCGCGGCCGACCTGCGCTCCTTCGCCGACTTGGCCGTAGACCTGGTCGACCCGCAGGTGATGGGCGCGGCGTGGCAGTGACCGGATGGCTGGTCGACAAGTCGGCGCTGGTCCGTCTGGGCGAGAGCCCGGACACCGTGCAGTGGGCGCAGCGAATCCAGCGGGGTCTGGTGCGGATCACGACGGTGACTCGGCTTGAGGTCGGCTACTCGGCCCGCAGCGGGCAAGACGCCCGGTCGATGTTCGCCCGCCCGCCGCTGTCCGCGATGACGGTGGAGTACCTCACCCCGGCGATCGAAGACCGGGCCGTCGAGGTTCAGCTGCTCCTGGCCGGCCAGGGCCAGCACCGGGCGCCATCCATCCCGGATGTGATCATCGCCGCCGCGGCCGAACTGGCGGGGCTGACGGTGCTGCACCTCGACAAGGACTTCGAGCTCATCGCTGGAATCACCGGACAGCCCACTGAACGACTTCAGGTGTGAGGCCGACCACTCGCCCGGTCCTGGTGCTGCATTCCGCCGCGTGTCGCCCTACCTACAGCATGCCCGGGAACGCACTACTTGCGCGTTAAGCGGGCGTTGGGGCGTGTGACGGCTATGGCCGGTCTCGGGCGGGCTGGTGGCTCAGCCAGGTGAAGGGGTCGTCCCACAGGGCCCGGGCTCGGGGGGGCCGGAAGTATCCGAAGTGGCCCACACTGGTGACGCCGGCTTGTTCGGGGTGGACGTGACGGCGGGTGCTGTTGGGGTAGGCGGCGGCGAGGTCGTCGACGGAGGACTCTGAGACCCATTCGTCGTCATCGATGCTGTAGGCGAGTACGGGGGCGGTGAATGCGGCGTAGCGGTCTGCGGGCACGTCTGGGTCTTCCAGGACGCCGCGCGGGCGGCGGATCGCCGCGGCCAGCTGCCGGGCCGCCCCAGCGGGGACGTCCTGGGCGTCAGAGAACCGGCTCCACGGGACGTAGCCGAACATCGTGGCGATCGGTGTCGTCAGCAGTGTGCGGGTCCACTGCGCGGCCTTCATCCGAGGGGGATCGAAACGCCAGTAGGTGTTCTCGCTGCCCACGGTCACCATCGCGTCGACCAGCTCGCCGATGCCGGCCAGTCCGGCCAGGATCCCGCCCGTCGAGTGGCCGAACATCAACAACCGCGCGGGGCGCTGGGTCTCGTGCACCCACCGGACGACGCCCGCCATGTCAAGCACCGCCCAGTCGGTCAAAGTCGCCGGGAAGCCGGACATCTTGGCCGGCCGGGACGCGCCGACCCCTCGGTAGTCGTAGGTGATCGCCGCGAACCCTGCCTCGGCCAGAGCGTTGGCGAACGCGCCGTAGAACCCCGCGGCAGTCGCGAACGCGGTGCTGACCACCACCCAATCCTGCGATGGTTCGGCCGGCCGAGTGACAGTGGCCCCGAGCGGGAAGGCATCCACGGCGGGAATTCGACACGCATGCTCCCGCACCGTCTCGCCGGTAGCCGCCACACCTCATCGGTAGTACCCGGGTCCAGACCAGTCCAGAGGCCACCGACCCCAGACCTCGCGACCCCACCGAGACACGCGCCGACCGCACCTCGGCATGGGCGAGCGTCGGAAGCGGGGTCTTGACCGTTGATGGTTCGGGCATGACCTAGGGCCCCGACGACTTCTGACTCGGCCGTCGAGTCCGACCTGCGGCGGCTCTTTCGGTGGCCGGCTCCGCAGGTGCGCTGGCGGTTAGAGGCCGTTGTTGCGCAGGGGCACCCAGTTCAGCACGGATGCGTGGTGGATCTTGAGCTCGCCGTCGCTGGTGGGAACGACGCGGTAGTACTCGAGATAGCTCTCGCCTCTAGGTTCTCCGGTCGTCCGGTCGACAAGGTCGCCCTTGGCAGTGACGTCGTAGGCCACGTCGAGAACCTCCTCGCCGGTGACCGGGATCGTCACTGTCTCGCGCACCAGGAGTGGCCCCATCTCGAAGTCGATTCCGTCCACGAAGGCCCGTTCGATGGTTCGGACACCTTCGGCGCTTGCCAGGTAGCCATAGGCCATGCCGTCCTCGGTCATCAGGGCACGGATGGCGTCGCCGTCCTGGGCGTTCCAGGCCGCCACCCACTCCTCGAACACGGCTTCCACGCGATCCACGTCGGGGATACCGGCGTTCGGGTCCGCCGGATCGCCGGCCAGCAGCAGCGACCCTGCGGCGGCACCCACCGCTAGCGCAACCACCCCGACCAGCAGGGTCACCCACCACGGCGTCCCTCGACTGACTGGCTCCGGATGCGGCGAGGAGGACTTCTCAGGAGTCTGAACTGTGGCGTTCATAACGCTCACCTCCACGGTCGCTTCCACCGTCCTGACCCAGCCCCAGATGTCCAGAGGACAAAGTCGGACTGCATGGGACTAGTCGGCCGCCTCTCCTTCCGCCCCGTCTCCCGACATGTGGCGACCCCCACCGGGCGCAAAATGAACGCCCGACTCTCGGCATGTTGGGGCGTTGCCGCGCAAGGCGAGTGACGACGAAACCGACGTGCGTCCTTCCGCCGCCTGCGGACGCACTGGGTCACGGCCTGGGGGCCCATGGCCCGGTCGCGTCGGACCACGTCATGATATCTTTTGATATCGGAGGTGGTCGTGATGGCTGACGTTCTGGTCCGTGACGTGCCTGAGGAGGTCCTGGCTGGAGTCGACACGCACGCGGCGCGGCTGGGACTGTCGCGCGTGGAGTACATCCGTCGGAGGCTCGCGGCGGACGCGGCGACCACCGGAGACGCGGTGTCCGCGGCCGACCTGCGCTCCTTCGCCGACTTGGCCGTAGACCTGGTCGACCCGCAGGTGATGGGCGCGGCGTGGCAGTGACCGGATGGCTGGTCGACAAGTCGGCGCTGGTCCGTCTGGGCGAGAGCCCGGACACCGTGCAGTGGGCGCAGCGAATCCAGCGGGGTCTGGTGCGGATCACGACGGTGACTCGGCTTGAGGTCGGCTACTCGGCCCGCAGCGGGCAAGACGCCCGGTCGATGTTCGCCCGCCCGCCGCTGTCCGCGATGCCGGTGGAGTACCTCACCCCGGCGATCGAAGACCGGGCCGTCGAGGTTCAGCTGCTCCTGGCCGGCCAGGGCCAGCACCGGGCGCCATCCATCCCGGATGTGATCATCGCCGCCGCGGCCGAACTGGCGGGGCTGACGGTGCTGCACCTCGACAAGGACTTCGAGCTCATCGCTGGAATCACCGGACAGCCCACTGAACGACTTCAGGTGTGAGCCCGACCACTCGCCCGGTCCTGGTGCTGCATTCCGCCGCCTGTCGACGCTCTCTCGACGAGGGCGGTATCGGACTCACCCGCGTCGTCTCCGTCTCCGTCCCACTGTGACGCGACCCCAACGCTGGATCTGCCGCTGACCGGACGCTTGTTTGGGGTCTCGCCCATCTGTCGGTCAACCGCTGTTGGGGCCGTCGCCATGGCTCCTCGGGCACCAAGCCTGCGGGCAGGCGCACCGGATCAGTAGCGGAACCAGTCATAGAAGGGGCTAGCGCGGTAGATCTTGAAGACTCCGCCATCGTCCACGAGTCGGTACGTTGTTGTCCCCTCGCGGATGTCCTCCGAGCCCTCGAAGAACTCGAGCCACATGGCGGCGACGTCGAACTCTCCATTCCCGCCCACCGTTCGAACGACGAAGGGGTCACCCACGTACTCCCACCGGACGCCTACCTCGGCAGAGTGGGCCATCGCGTTGCGCAGCGACGCCATGGACGCGTCGACCGTGAACCCGGGAGCTTGCACGAAGTCGTCGGTGAACAGCTCCAGCACGGCCTCGACGTCGTTGGCGTTCCAGGCTGTTTCGTACGCGTCGAGCGTGGCGACGACACGTTCGTACTCGTCGGCCGAAACGCCGCCGCGTGCACCATCTGACGGATTGGACTCGAACACGTGAAGCGCCCCAGGTTTCCTGCCGCGTCCTTGTGAGTTGGAAGGATGCGAGACCATGCCGAAGAAGATCGATCAGAAGGTCAAGGAGCGCTGTGTGCGCCAGGTGCTGGAGCACCAGGGCGAGTACTCGTCGTTGACGGCTGCGGCCGCGGTCGTGGCCCGCAGGGAAGGGCTGGGCAAGGAGACCGTGCGGCGCTGGGTGGTGCAGGCCCAGATCGACGGCGGCCAGCGGCAGGGGGCGACCAGTGAGGAGCTGGCTGAGATCAAGAAGCTCAGGGCGGAGGTGCGCCGGCTGGAGGAGGACAACGAGATCCTTCGCCGGGCATCGATTTTCTTCGCGGGGGAGCTCGACCCCCGCAACCGTTGATCGTGGCGTTCATCGACGAGATGAGGGCTGAGGGCTTCGCGGTCGAGTCGATCTGTCGGGTGCTGCGCAAGCAGGGCTGCCGGGTCGCCGCGAGGACCTACCGGTCCTGGCGCCAACCCTCGCGTCAGGTCGCCGCTCGCACCGTCAGTGACGCGCTGGTCACCGACATGGTCCGCGACATCGCCTGGACCCTCGACCGGGAAGGCCGGCGCAGGCTCACCCCGGAGGGGCTCTACGGGCGCCGGAAGATGACTGCCCTGGTCCGCCGACGGCTGCCTGAGGCGTCACCGGGCAGCGTGGACCGGGCGATGCGCACCCTGGGCCTGCAGGGCATCCGACGTTCCAAGGGCATCCGGACCACGATCCCGGCCAAGGACGGCAAGCGCGCCGGGGACTTGCTCGACCGCGACTTCACCGCCGCCGCCCCGAACCGGACCTGGGTCATGGACTTCACCTACGTTCGCTGCTGGACCGGCTGGGTCTACGTCGCCTTCGTCGTCGACGTGTTCGCCCAGAAGATCGTGGCGTGGAACGCCGCCACCACCAAGGACGTCGACCTGGTGATGACCCCGATCAGGATGGCGACCTGGCAGCGAGCCCGCGACGGGCACCCGGTCGTGCCCGGGCAGCTGATCGGCCACGCCGACGCGGGCAGCCAATACACCGCGGTGCGATTCACCGAGCACCTCGACCTCGAAGGGATCCGTCCCTCGATCGGATCAGTCGGCGACGCCTACGACAACGCCCTCATGGAGTGCGTGATCGGGCTGTTCAAGACCGAGTGCATCCGCACCACCGTCTTCCACGACGGCCCCTACCGCAGCGTCCATGACGTCGAGTACGCCACCGCCGGCTGGGTCGACTGGTACAACCAGCGCCGGCTGCACAGTAGCCTCGGCTACCTGACCCCCACCGAGTTCGAGCAAGCCCACCACGCCGCCCTCAACCGAGAGCCGGCACCCGTATAGGAGCGGCCGAGAACCTGGGGCGATTCACACGAGATATCCGAGGCCCAGTCCCACACCGAGGGCAACCAGCACCGCAACGGCCACGACCCACCACCTAGGCCCCCGCTGGGATACCGGTGCGCTCTCGCTCACGGGAACCGATGCAGTCTTCTCGCTCATGTCCCACCTCCACCAACTGCTACCGACGCTGATGCCGTCTTGGGGCGCCCGCAAGTGCCCAACGTCCCAACCCAGATGGCCGCCCCATCCCAACCGGCCAGCAGGCCGTTCGTCGGTGAGGATCGCGGAGCAGACCAGCCGTGAGCGGTCGTCCAAGGGGTGCTGCAGGTAGGCGTAGCCGGGCTGGGCCGCCCATGAAGCCCTTGCCCCCGACCCGCGTCACTGCGCCGCCTGCGGACGCACAGTCAGTATGAGCGTCAGTAGACGCCGCACACGCGAATCGTGGCCTTGAAAGTGCGGGGGATGGTGGTGAGCCGGGAGCAGCGCCGGCGGAGAGCAATCTGTCTAGCCGCTAGACGCTTGCGTTGTCTAGCGGCTAGACTTAGCCTTGATGCGTGCTCGGGAGGTCGTCCGACGGCTTGAACGGCTGGGGGGCGAGTTCGTCCGCCAGACCGGGTCGCATGCCCGATACCGCGCGACGGACGGAGTCGAGACACGCTTCACGACGGTGCCGATGCACGGGAGTCGAGACATCGCTGCCGGCACGTTGAGGGCGATCGAGAAGGACATGGAGCCGATATTCGGGAAGGGGTGGCTGCGATGAGCGCACAGACCTACCGCGCCATCGTCACCCGTGAAGGCAGGGACTGGCTGGCTGACGTCCCAGAACTCGAGGGCGCTCACACGTTCGCGCGGACGCTGCCGAAGTTGATGCAGTACGTCCGCGAAGTCATCGTGCTCGCCGAGGACCTGCCCGACGAGGCGATGAAGGATCTGGACATCGACTTCGTCTACCACACCGGCGATCCCGACATCGACCGCGTGGCCCAGAAGGTCCGCCGCGACAGGATCAAGATCGCGAAGGCAGAGAAGACGCTGCGGTCGAGCACCACGATCACGGCAAGGAAGTTGCTTCGTTCGGGGATGTCCACTCGAGACGTCGCCACGATCCTCGACATCTCACATCAGCGGGTGAACCAGATCGCCAGGCGCGAAACCAAGGAACTCGTCGACTAGCTCGGCTTATCGCCCATCTTCCGCGAGGGCATCCGCCGCGCCTGGGGTCCCGGCGGACCCGCGATGACGTCACTCGAACGTCCGCGAAGACCGCCCACGGACCAGGCACGCGCGAGGCGCGTCGCGCCACGCGGACGAGGAACTCGACGACGTGTGTCACTCCGCCGCCTGTTGGGCAACTCGCGGCACGATCATGTACGCGCTACATGCGGCAAAGGCTGGCGTTGGAGTGCTGCTTGTGTCGCCTCGGCAGCGCGGGTCGTTGGCCCCTGCCCTCGCCGCATCGGCGGGTCGACGGTGGGTGTGGAGTCTCGTCGCGTGGGGAGGCGATGGGCCGTGCGGGTCACCGATGACGTGTTCCGGATTGACCACGTCGAGGGAAACGCCTACGTCGTGGTCACCGACGACGGTCTGCTGCAAGTGGACAGCGGTCTTCCTGGCAATGCCCGACGGATCTGCAGGTTCATCGAGGCGATCGGGCACGATCCCGGCGAGGTCCACGACATCGTGCTCACCCACTACGACGGGGACCATGTCGGCAGCGCCGCCGCGCTCAAGGCACGCACCGGTGCCCGCGTGTGCATCCACGAAGCCGACGCCCCGGTCCTGACGCGCGAGCAGAAGCCGGGACAGCGCATGCCGCGCCCCGTGCGCATCCTGTACCGCCTGTTGATGAAGCCCCTGACGCCGGACCGGCTGCTGCACGACGGCGACACGGTCGGCGGACTGCGCGTCATGCACATCCCCGGCCACACCCCAGGCAGCGTCGCTTTGGTGCGCGAGGACGGCGTGGTGTTCTCCGGCGACGCCCTGCTTTGCGACAAGCACGGCAACGTCCTCCCTCCGGACCCCCGCCTGGCGGAAGACCCTGACCAAGCGACTCGCTCCGCCGAGGCGATCCAGGCACTGCAACCGCAACTGCTCCTGCCCGGGCACGGCGCTCCCGCGCCGGCACCGCGGAGACCCGTCGCGCAGCAGCGTGCAGTAGCGATGAGCGATCGGCGTGCCCGTCGGGAGGTGCGTCGATTCGACCGGCTGCTCAAGCGTTCCGAGGCGGCCCTGACCGACCTGTTCGGCCCCACAGGTGCGGAGGCGGCACGGCGGGAGATGCTCGAGGAGTTCCGGCGCCTGCTGCCTCAGGTTCCGGACGTCGGGGGACAGGAGAACCCGATGGCGTCCGCCCTGTCGGGCGCGCCCATGGCACTCTCGGTCTACCGGGTCGTACGCGCGCACGGTGGCGAGGCCGAGGACGCCGGCGAGCTGCTGCACCGCTACCTGCGTGCTGAGTTGGGCCGGGTCCCTGGTGTGCTGCGTCGGTGGATGGGCAGCTACGTCTTCAGTAGGCGATTCCAGCGCCGCAAAGAGAAGGGTGCCCTTCGGTCGCAGGCCCGCCGCTACCCGGCTGACTGGGTGTTCGACATGGTCGAAGGGGATGGCGAGCTCTTCGACTACGGCTACGACATCACCGAGTGCGGCATCGTGAAGTACCTGCACGCCCACGACGCCGACGACTTGACGCCGTACCTCTGCGACCTGGACTTGGTCCAAGCCGACATGCTCGGCTACCGGCTGGACCGGACCAAGACGCTGGCCTGGGGCTGTGACCGGTGCGACTTCCGCTACAGCCGGCACGGCCACACATCCGCGCCATGGCCACCTGCCTTCGTGGAGCGCACCTGTGGTCGACCGTTGTCGAGCCTTCAGGCCGAGGACGCCTCCCCGGCGCCGGCATGAGGGCTTCCGGCACTTGCGGCGCCCCGGGGGTCGCCGGAGGGTTCAAGGGGGATCCACAGCCTCGAGGGTTGGAGGGGGTGTGGCGACGAAGCAGGACAGGAAGAAGTCGCTGGTGCCGGTCAACGGCACCGAGCTGATGGTCGAGGAGACGGGCGCGGGGGCGGAGACGCTGGTGTGCTCGCCGGCCCTGTTCACGAACAAGGAGCTCTTCGACCCTCTGGTCGACTCGCTGAGTGGGGATCACCGGTGCATCCGGTACGACCACCGTGGTCAGGGAGAGAGCGGGCTGGGAGCACCCCAGCCGTCACTGGACGTGCTGGGGACGGAAGGGCTGTACGAGGACGCTGTTGCGCTGCTCGACGAGTTCGAGGTCGACTCCTGCCACTGGGTGGGGGCGTCGGTGGGGGGGTTCGTCGGAGTCCGGCTGGCCGTGCGCCACCCGGAGCGGATCCGGTCGCTGGTGCTGATCGGTATGAACGTCGACCCGCTCTCACGGCCGGTCCTGCTGTACGTCGATGTGTTCGGATGGCTGATGCGCGCCAGCAGCCTGCTCGGCCCGCTCGGCACCGGGCTGCGGTCACGCCTGGCCACCCAGTCCATGCGGAACATGCTGGGCCCGACGTTCATGTCCGACCCGGCCCGCACGGACGAGCGTGAGGCGTGGCGGCAGCGGTGGGAGGCCCAGATGATCCCGCAGGCCGTGCCGATGCTGCGGCAGGTGTTCGGCACCGCCGGCAACCCACCCGAGCTGCTCGCCCAGGTTCAGGCACCGACCCTGGTCGTCGTGGGCGAGGAAGAGGCGGGGGGCGACGCCGACGCGCGCAAGGCACAGCAGGCCATCCCCAACGCGCGCCTGGTAACCATCCCCCGGGCCGGGCACATGGTGCTCGTCGAGCAGCCAGACACCGGGTCGAGGATCATCACCGACTTCATCCGGGAGGTCGAGGCGGCGTAGACGCCTGTCGGACCCCACGGCCCTGTCTAGCCGGCGGCGCGCACGTAGTCACCGACGCGCTCAGGTCCTCTCCGTCACCGACGCGGTGATGAACTCCCTGGCGGCCTGCCCGTCGATGCCGGCGTCGCGCAGTTTCGCCGACACCGAAGGCGACGCCCGACTCTCGGCTGAGTGGGCGTTGCCGCGCAACACGATCACCACGCCGGGAACCTGCGTAGTAACTACCTGAGCGTAGTAACAGCGCCGCGAATCGACCTTCCTCTCCGCGGGGACGTCAGGGTGTGGGCGGGGCTGCGCGAGACCACCGACGGCAACGTTCCAGATGTGCTGGCTGTGCCCTGAGCACTGGGATAGTCGATGTCATGGCGACAGGTATCGGCGACAACGGCAATGCCGGATCACGCAGCGCCGACGAAGTGGACGTGGTGCGGGCACTGTTCCGGGCGTGGCGAGCCGGCGACGTTGGGGCGGCCGAGCAGCTGATCGCTCCAGAGTTCGTGTTCACCAGCCCGCAGGACGACAGGATCGACCGTGCCTCGTATCTGCGCCGCTGCTTCCCGACAGCTGACCGTTTCATCACACACGAACTGCGCCACGTCCTACTTGCCACACACGGCGAAGTCTTTGCTCTCTACGAGTACGAGCTGGCCGATGGCTCGCGCTACCGCAACTGCGAGGTACTCACCGTCCGCGACGGACGCGTTGCCGAAGTCCAGGTGTTCTTCGGGGGGCGCGTTCTGTCGAGTTGACCAGATGCAGCAGCATTCGAGCCGGACGTTCCCGCTCGGGCATGGCGGCATCCACGGTGATCTCGTCACCAAGAGCCCGTGACCTCGACTACGCAGAGGCCCTACGGCGGTCCCGCGACAGCCAAATGGGCCGCGTGCCAGCCAGGACGTTCTCCCGGTCCTATCGGTCGGCAAGTGCCCCCTACCGCCGCCTGTGGACGCACCGTCACGAGAGCGCTCTTGGCCGCGCCGGCTTCGATTCCGCCCTCATCGACGTGCGCCGGTGCATCAACGCCGGCGTGGTTGCACATGCTGGTGGAGGGCCGGACCTGCCTGCACGGGGCCGCGACCGGGTCACACTCGGCGGTGTGGCCGAGTCCGCGGGGACCGGGGGCCGGGCTCGGGCGAACGTAGGGTCGAGGAGTGAGCGCCATCTCCGACGAGTCGATGACCGTTGTGCGTGAGACTGCCGAGGAGGCGGTGGCCAACCTGCGGGTCGTGCTCGAGCAGTGCGCCCTGGGTCGGGTGCGGTGCAGCGCCAAGACGCGCCGTCCCTCGGCCTCGGCGGTGGCCAACTTGGCCGGTCTGCTGGTGCGGGGCGACTTCTACCCGGACGAGGCGATCGCCGCCTACGCGTGGCCACTGATCGTGCAGGCGGGCGGACTGGCCGAGCTTGCGGGAACACGGCTGCAGCTGACCGCCCGGGGTCGCAAGGCGCTCTCAGCGCCGCCGCATGCCACGGTCCGCGACTTGTGGCGCAGGTGGGTCAGCAGCGGCGTCATCGACGAGTTCAGCCGGGTCGAGAACATCAAGGGTCAGCGCAGCACCAACGTACTGTCCTCGGTCTCCACCCGCCGCAGGACCGTTGCCGCGGCGGTGGGCTCGTTGCCCGCGGGCACCTGGGTGCAGGTCGATGATCTGTTCACGCAGATGCGCCGCAGCGGGTGGGACCCCACCGTTGAGCGCAACGCACGGAGCCTGTGGCGGCTCTACCTGGCCGACCCGCAGTACGGAAGCCTCGGGTACGCTGGCCACCACGGATGGGAGATCCTGCAGGGCCGCTACACCCTGGCGGTCCTGTTCGAGTACGCGGCCACGCTGGGCCTGCTCGACGTGGCGTTCACCGACCCGTCCGGGGCACGCGGAGACTTCGAACACATCTGGGGCGCCGATGACTTGGCGTATCTGAGCCGCTACGACGGCCTGACCGCGGTGCGGGTCAACGACCTGGGCGCCTACGTGCTGGGACTCACCGACCGGCCCCCTCTCGCCCCGACACCCACTGCGGCGCTGAAGGTGCTGCCCAACCACGACGTGGTCGCGGTCGGCGACCTTCCGCCAGGGCAGGCGATGACGCTGTCGGCGTTCGCCGAGCAGACCAACGAGCGGACCTGGCGGCTGACGATGGCGAGCCTGCTGGCCGGCATCAGCGGCGGACGTATCCTCGATGACCTGCACCAGCTGCTGGACAGCGCCAACAAGGGCTCGGTCCCCGAGACCGTGACCAGGCTGCTGGACGACGCAGCCGCACGCGGCTCGGCGCTGTCTGACCGGGGGGTGATGCGCCTGATCGAGTGCGCCGACCCGGCGACCGCCGCCCTGATCGCCCGCGACACCCGAACCGCGGCCTACTGCCGCCTGCTCGGCGACCGGCATCTAGCAGTGCCCGCCGAGCACGACGTCGCCTTCCGCGACGCGCTCGTCCACCTCGGGTACGCCCTACCCCCGGCCACCCACGGGCCCGAATCATCGCGCAGCGCTACCAACAGGTGAGTCACTCCGACCGCGTAGTTGACGACGCGAGGGCGTGCTGGTTGGAGGATGCTCGGGAGATGGCCCGTCCTACTCCGCGAACCTCACCAGATCCCGCCGCCGGCGATACTGGGGCGAACCTTGGACTTGAGGCTGCGACTGAGCGCTTGCGTGCGGAGCGAGAGCGGGTCCGCTCCCGACTCGAGACCATGACCAAGGGTCTCCAATCCCTGTTCGCCGCATCCGCGGGCTCGAATGCCGATGACGAGCACGACCCCGAGGGTCAGACCATCGCCTACGAACGAGCACAACTGTCGGCACTCATCGAGGCTGCGAGGGAGGATCTCGCCGGCATCGACGCCGCGACCCATCGCCTGAACCACGGCGGCTACGGGATCTGCGAGGTGTGCCACCAGCCCATCCCCGTCGCGCGGCTGGATGCCAGGCCAACTGCACGAACGTGCGTCCAGCACGCCGCGCCCGGGAGACGTTGAACCCGACCCTGCATGCGCCGCGGCTCATGCCCCACACCGCCGCCTGTGGACGCACCAGGGCGAGAGCGGTCTTGGCCGCACCGGGCGCCCTCATAGTTGCTCTCAGCGGTGAGGCAGCTCGACCGGCACCTTTGAAGACTCCGCTGGATCCCACACCATCAGCTGCTGTGGAAGTCGATCGTGAGGACGTCGCCTAGGGCGGCTCGGAGCTGGGTGTGGCGGGCGTGTCCTAGGCTGGCGGCGGGTCGACCTGAACAGCGGGGTCACCCAGAGCAGACGGGCCGACTCGGCCGACTCGGGGCGCCGGATACGGCTCCGGCAACCGCGGCCGAACATGCTCGCGTTTCGGGTCGACCTCCAGCGCGTCACGACCTCGGGTCGCCCTGCCCGTGGGATGACCATGGACGCACCATTGGCGGCTGCTGGGGGCGCTGTGCTGGGGGTCGGGCCGTTGGCTAGCTCAGCCCGGCGGCGGCGCGCTGCCGGCAGCTGGCGACCCAGCGTTCGTGGCTGTCGGGGGTGGTGGGGGCGCCGTCGATGCAGTCGGTGTAGAGCCTCTCGGCGGTGCGGGCGCTGACGGTGCTGGGGCTGTCGGCGGTGGTGTCGGCGCCGGCTGCCAGGCTTGAAGCGCCGAGGGCGAGGACGGCTGCCGCGGTCGTGGCAAGGGCGCGACGTGTGGTGATGTTCATGGTGCTCCTCCTTCGGGGGGATCGGTCGTTGCTGTTGTCCCGCGCGGCGGTGTCGCCGGGGCAGCGGGCGGTATCGCCGCGGTAAACATGGTGTTGACGAGCACAGACATGTGGGTGACTCTCGCTGTGTGCGGGTCAACGTGCTCGGGACGCTGTCGGTCGACGGCGACGGCGCGCTGCTGCCCCGGCGGGACCGGGTGGTGCTCGCAGCGCTGGTCACGCGCGCGGGGGAACCGGTGAGTGCCGACGTGCTGGCCGATGCGCTGTGGGGGGAGGCACCACCGGCGACCTGGCCGAAGGTGGTGCAGAGCAGCATGGTCCGCATCCGCAAGGTGCTGGGCGCGGAGGCGGTGCGCACGACCGACCGCGGGTATGTGCTGACGCTGCCGGCCGACGACATCGATGCGGTGCGGTTCGAGCGGGGGGTTCGGCGTGGGCGGGAGCTGCTTGCGCTGGGCGAGCCGGAGCGGGCCCAGTTCACCCTGACCGAGGCGCTGGGGCTGTGGCACGGCCCGGCACTAGGTGACCTGGAGAGTTGGGAGCCGGGGGTAGCAGCCGCGCAGCGGCTGGAGGAGCTGCGTCGCGACGCCGAGGAGTTGCGGGTAGACGCGGCCTTGCGGGCGGGGGGCTGGCGGGAGGTACTGGCTGAAGCCGGGGCGCTCGTGGCCGAGGAGCCGTTGCGGGAGCAGCGGTGGGGGCTGCTGGCGCGGGCGCAGTATCAGGCCGGACGCCAGGGCGAGGCGCTTGCCACGCTGCAGCGGGCCCGGGCGGTGCTGGTCGCCGAGCTTGGGCTGGACCCAGGCCCGGACCTGGTGGCGCTCGAGCAGGCGATGCTGCGCCAGGATCCTGGGCTGCTACCGGCCCAGGACGGTGGAGCCGCCTCGGAGGCGTGCCCGTATCGGGGGCTGCTGCCCTACGACATCGACAGCGCGGAGGACTACTTCGGTCGCGATCGTGACGTGGCCGCGGCCCGGGAGCTCCTGGCCGTGCAGGGTGTGCTCGCCGTGGTCGGCCCGTCCGGGTCGGGGAAGTCCTCCCTGGTGCGGGCCGGTGTCGCGGCTGGGCTGGACCGGGACGGCCGCCGGGTGGCAGTGGTGACGCCGGGGGCACACCCGATGGCAGTCCTGGCTGAGGCCGGGGTGCTGCGCACGTCGACGGTGCTGGTGGTCGACCAGGTCGAAGAGGTCGTGACGGTGTGCCGGGACCCGGGCGAGCGGGATGCGTTCCTTGACGCTGTGGTCGGGCACGCGGACTCAGGCTCGGGGTTGGTTGTGGCGCTGCGCGCGGACCGCCTCGGCCTGCTGAGCGGGCATCGCGGGTTCGCCCGGCTGATCGAACGCGGCCTGTACCTGCTCGGGCCGATGAGCGAAGAGGACCTGCGCGCCGCGGTCGAGGGCCCGGCGCACCGGTCGGGGCTGCTGCTGGAGCCGGGCCTGGTGGACTTGCTGGTCACTGAGGTGTCCGGAGAGCCGGGGGCCCTGCCGCTGCTGTCCCACGCGCTGGCGCAGACCTGGGTGAACCGGGAGGGGCGGACCCTGACCGTGGAGGGCTACCGGGCCGCCGGCGGCATCCGCGGCGCGGTCGCCCAAAGCGCCGAGACGCTGTTCCAGCAGCTGCCCGCCGCCCAGCAGCACGCCCTGCGGGACTTGACGCTGCGTCTGGTCACCGCCAGCCCCGACGGGCAGGCGACCCGCAGCCCCGTCCCTCATCGCATCGTGACCGGGGACGGCGAGCGGGAGTCGCTGGTGGAGACCCTGGTCGCCGCACGGCTGGTCACCAGCGACGGCGAGCAGGTTGAGCTCGCCCACGAGTCCCTGATCCAGGCGTGGCCGCGGCTGCGCAGCTGGCTCGACGAAGATGTCGAGGGCCAACGCATCCTGCGCCACCTGACCGTGGCCGCGGACACCTGGCAGGCCATGGGCCGCCCCACCGGCGAGCTGTACCGGGGAACCCGGCTGGCCCGAGCCCTGGACTGGCGTGCCCACACCACCACCGAGCTCACCGCGACCGAGCAGGCCTTCCTCGACGCCGGACGCGACCTTACCGACGCCGAGTCACGCACGGCCGAGCAGCGCCTGGTCGAGCAACACCGGGCGAACCGCCGCTTGCGGTTCTCGCTGTTCGGCGTCGCCGCACTGCTTGCTGTGGCCCTGGTCGCCGGTGCGCTGGCGGTCCGCGAGGGGCAGCGCGCCGACGCGCAGGCGAACCGCGCCGACAACGAGGCGCGACTGGCCCAGGTGCGGGAGCTGGCGGCAGCATCGCGCGCATCGACAGCAACCGACCCGGAACTCGCGGTCCTGTTGGCGCTGCAAGCGGCCGACCTGTCGCAGTCGACGTCCGGCGACCCGGGCCGGGAAGCCATCGAGGCCCTGCACGGGGCCATCGTGGCCTCCCGCATCGAGCAGGTCGTCCCCGACCTCGGTGGCAGCGTGGCCTGGAGCCCGACCGGTGAGCTGTTCGTCACCGAAGGACCCGAAGACACCGGCCTTGTCGACCTACGCGACCCCGACACCGGTGAGTCGGTGCGCTCCTTCGTCGGCCACGACGTCGACATCAACGACGTCGCGTTCAGCCCCAGCGGGCTGCTCGCAACTACCGGCGACGACGGCGCCCTGCGGGTGTGGGATCCCCAGGACGGCCGGATGGTCGTCGAGGTGATTGGCAGCGGTGGGGTCTGGGGGCCCTCGTTCAGTGCCGACTCCGGCTCGGTGTCAGCCGCCTGGATCGACGAGGGGACCGTCCGCGTCGTCAACGTCTCCGATGGCGAGACGATCGTGGAGGCGGCGGTGGAGGGCGGTCCTCGGTCGACCTCGCTGAGCCCGGACGGGCGGACGCTGGCCGTGGCGTCCTTCGACCCGACACACGCTCGCGTGCTCGACGCCGAGACCGGAGCACCCGTTCACGTCCTGCCCGGCCACGACGCCGGCATCAGGAGCGTGCGCTACAGCCCCGACGGCGACTGGCTGGCCACCGCCAGCGAGGACTTCACGGTCCGCGTCCGCGACGCCCAGACCGGCGAAACCGTGCACACGCTCACAGACTTCGGCAGCGCCGTGCACGGCGTGGCGTGGGCGCCCGACTCACGTCGGCTCGCCGCTGGCGGATTCGACGGCACCGCGCGCGTCTTCGACATCAGCACCGACCGCGCCGAGCTGGCGTACACGCTGGCCGGGGTGACCACAGCGAGCGGGGTCATCGGGCTGGCGTTCTCCCCCGACGGGGGCCAGCTGCTGACCGGCGATGACCGCATCACCGCGGCAACCCTGTGGGACGTCGGGCCGGGCGGGGACGCCGAGGTCGCCAACCTGCCCGGCAACCCCAACACCTGGATCCAGCCCGCCTACACCGGAGACGGTCACCTCGCCATCCCCACCGGAGGCGGGTCAGTCACCGTCTGGGACACCAGCGCCGCCACCGAGCAGACCCGCCTGTCCTACCCGGAGCCGTCCGCGGTCGCCGCAGACTGGGCAGACGACATCGCCAGCATCGCGATCAGCCCCGACGGCACCATGCTCGCCGCCGGTGACGGCAACCCCGCCCGAGCCTGGGACCTGGTCACCGGCGACGAGCTGTTCACCAAGGCACCCGGTGGGTGGCTCTCGCAGCCCGAGTTCAGCCCCGACAGCGCGCTGCTCGCCCTCGCCGGCGAGAGCGGAACCCTCAGCCTCTACGACCGCGACGGCACCGTGCGCGCCCAGCTCTACGCCGACGACGGCTACGGGCTGCAAGACCCAACCTTCAGTCCCGACGGGACCACGATCGCGGTGCAGCAGTTCTCACGCGATCGACCCAGTCCCGACTCCCCGATCCTGCTCTGGGACTGGCGCTCGGACACCACACAGGTGTGGCCGGCCCTCAACGGGGAAAGGCCCACCTACTCCCCCGACGGCCGCCAGCTCGCCTCAGCACCCAGGACCGGAGGGCCCGCAGAGGTACGGGATCCAGCCTCCGGGGAACTCCTCCACACCCTCGACGGACACACCGCACCCATCGTCGACTTCGCCTACAGCCCCGACGGCAGCCTGATCGCCACCGCCAGCCTCGACGGCACCGCCCGACTGTGGAGCGCCGACAACGGCGAACCCATTCTGCGCCTGCCAGAACTGCCCGGAGAGGTCACCAGCGTCACCTTCTCACCCGACGGCCGCCACCTGGCCACCAACACTCACCCCGAAGGCGTCGTCCGCATCTGGACCGTCAACAGCGACGATCTCCTCGACATCGCCCGCCAGAACGTCACCCGCACCCTCACTCCAGCCGAATGCCAGGAGTACCTGCACACCCCCAACTGCCCCTGACCGCCCCAGCGACAGCCACACCCCAACACCCGACTCTCCTGGCATGTGCGAGCGTTGCCCCGCAACCCGATGAACCACCCGGCAACCCGTGTCACTTCGGCCGCGAGTCGACCCACTCGCGGTTCGGCCGGGAACGCCCGACTTGCGGCATGACAGCGTGCTTGGTCAGGCCGACCTGAGGCCGGATGATCCAACACTGGAAGACTCCGGCCTCGCTGGGTCGGGTCACTCGGCCTTCATTGGTTGTCGGTGACGTCACAGGGTCTGGTCGATCGGCAGCGGT
>CALOBR010000006.1:0-25083 GCA_942491665.1 Jiangellales bacterium | reverse complement strand
GGTCACCGTCGAACGTCGTCGTTCAGGTTGCAGGGCAATGCTTGCTCATGCCGAGTTGAGCGAGTTCGTATCTGGGCCGCGGGAGGAACGCGCCTGCTGGAGTCGTGAGGCTGTTCAGCGCAGCGTATGCCGTGGTGATCTCGGGCCTTGACGAGCGAAGTGGCTTCCGCGATAGTCCCAAGTCACGCTGAACACGGACGGGGGGAAACGGTGCGCGCGCATGCGATAGCGGGACTCGTGCTCACGGCAGCACTGCTTCTGACGGCTTGCGATAGTGGGGACTCCTCGGGTGAGGAGCCGGTGGAGACGGCAACCTCCGACCTCGCGCAGGACGAGGAAGCGGATGGCGGGACAGACCAGGAGACGTTGAGCGTCACCTTCGACGGGTCCGTTGCTCCTATGACGGGCCCGAGCAGCTGAGCGCTGGGGACGTCACAGTCCAGGGCACCAACGACAGCGACCTCATCCTGAGGGTGTCCGTCGATCTCCTCGTCGACGGCGCCACCGTCGATGACTTCGTCGAGTATTTCCAGCCCGAACCAAAAGGAAGTCGCAGCGCCCGACTTCGTAGAGACGCAGACCCAGGTCGTCGTTGACCCCTGGCACCACGGATGGCTTCTCCTTCCCGCTCGGCGCCGGGGAACACGTCCTGGTATGCGTGACCTACGAGGACGAGGAGGCACCACCAGCAGCCTGGGCGGCGCAGCCCGCCGGGGTGACCGTCACCGAGTGACCGGAGCTCGCGGCGATGGCGCGGCTGGTGTCGTCACGACCCAGGCTTTGCCTCCGCCCAAGTCGCGATTCCCGTGGATGTTGACTCGCCGCATGCCTTTCCGAGTCGCGGAGGCGCACATATCGGGCCTAACCCAACGCGCACAAGCAGCAGTTTGGGAGGGCGATTCTCAGCTGGCGGCGAGGTACCGGCTGAGCGCATCTCAACCGACGTCGCTGACGGCGCAGGCCTGACTGCTGGCGAGTCGCTGTGGCGCGTTCAGGGTGTCGTCGTCGGCTCGAATCCCCTCATTGACCTGCCCCACTGTGGGTGGATTCGACTCCGGGTCGAGGTGCGTCCACAGGCGGCGCAGTGACGCGGGTTCCCGGGGTGGTTGATCGGGTTGCGCTGCCACGCCCGCACCCGGATCAGGACGGTCCCCAACAAGTCGCAAGCCCGAGGGCGACTGAGAACGCCCGCTTCCGCTCTGAGGGCGGGCGTTGGACGTGGGCACTACTTGCGCCGGTAGACGTCGGCTCGGTGTTCGATGGCGACGATCTCGACGGCTCGCTGGTCGTCATCGATGGCGTAGATGACGCGGTAGTCGCCGCGTCGGGAGGAGTGCAGGCCCGCCATCCCCAGCGTGAGGGGCTTGCCCACGCGCTGCGGGTTGGCGGCCAGCGTCGTGTAGACGAACTCCACGACGGCGGTGGCGACCTTCTCCGGGATGCGCTGCAGGCTTCGTCGGGCGGGACCGGACCAGTCGATCCGGTAGTCGCTCACCGACGGCTCAGCAGCTCAAGCGCCTCGTCCTTGCTCAGCGTCTGGGCAGGGGTGTGGGCTCGTTCGGCGAGGGCCTCACGGATGTCGGCGAGCAGGCTGTCGTTGCTGAGCACGTCGAGGGTTTCTTCGAGCGACTCGATGTCGTCGACGCTGAGCACGACCGCCGCGGGGCGTCCGTGCTTGGTGATGATGACTCGGCCGTGCTCGCGCTCGATCTGGTCGACCACCTCGGACAGGCGATTCTTCACGTCCGCCAACGCCATCTGCTCCGACACCGACATAGCCGTAACTCGAGCAGGTCCTGGACGACCCTGTCGATGCGGTGGACGACTCGGTCGGTCAAGGCGATGGCGTTCCTCAGCCAGTCAGGGGGGTCCCCGCCGGCGTTGAGGATCCGGGCGGCTTGGTTGAGGTTGTTGCCGTAGCGGCGTAGCTGGGCGCGCGTTGTCATCAGCTCGCGGACGGCCTCCACGTCGGCTTTCGGCGCCTGCTGCCCGGCCTGTCGTGCGGCCGCGAGTGCGGCTTCGGCGGCGTAGCCGGTGGGCGTCAGGCCCGAGGCACGAGCCGCGGCTGCGACGACGTCGTACTCGTCCTCGCCGAGCCGGACCCGCACGAGGCGGGGCCGCCGGGGGTGGCGGTGGTCGCGGTCGCGGCCCTGGCTGCGGATCCGGCCGGTCACCGAAGCTCCCCCGAACGACCCCGCCTGCCGTAGCTGAGGCTGCGACCCGCTGGTCGCGCTCCCCGCGTCTGGGGACCAGACGCATATCTTGCTCCGCCGCTCAGGTGGGTCCTGTGATCTTCGGTTGGTCTCGGGTCGGGTGGCCGCACGGTGTCGTGCGGCGGGGCAGTGAGGGGGAGCGGTGGCTTGCTCATGCGACTTCCTGTCGGGATCGGTGGAGGATCTGGACGGCGCGGGCGGTGACGGTGGCCCGGGTGACCGGGAGGTGCTCGGCGGCGAGCTCTTGCCGGGCCTTCTTCTGGAGGGCGGGGCGGTGTTCGGGGATGTCGTCGAGCTCGGCCTCGAACGCGGCCAGGTCCATGCCCTCGAGCTCGGGTGGTGGGGGTGGGGGTTGGTCCCACCACGGGCCGGCTTCGGCGAGCCGCATCGGCGAGCGCGTCTCCCGGTCAGCGGCGAGGGCGAGCAGGGCGGGCTGGATCTGCTCGGGCGGCCAGCCACGCAGCACCGCCAGCTGGATCGCGGCCAGCAGACACGGCCCCGCCCAGCGGGTCGGGGACAGACCGAGTGCGCGCCTCGAGGTTTGGCAGCGCTGGGCGAGCGCGGTGAGGTCGGTGATGCCGCACCGGGCCAGCACCTGCTCGGTTCGATCGGTCGCCTGTTCCTCCTCCGCCGTCCGGGTCCGGGCTCGGCGCGGTGGTCGTGGTGGAGGGGTGGGGGGAGGAGGGTTCTGGGTCTCTTGCTTTCGGTTGGGCCGCAGATCTGCGGCCACCCTGGCCGCAGCCGTGCCTCTGGCCGCAGGAGTGCCGGTAGCCGCAGTGGTGCGGGTAGCCGCAGATCTGCGGCTACCCCCCTCGGCTTCGTCTGGGGGCTCATCGGTCGTGGCGGGACGGTGGTCATGAGCTGCGGTCGGCCGCTGCTTCTCGGTGGGGTTGGTGGTGCGCACGTGGTAGCGGTTGGTGAGGTTCTCCCGCCCCCGCCGCCGACGCTCGACCCGCACCAGGCCGGCGGTCTCGAGGTCGCGCATGGCCCGGTCGACCGAGTCGACCGAGCGGCGCATCCGCTCGGCGAGCAGCCGCCGGGACGGCATCCGCGTGCCGCTGGTGCCGCCGTACCGCAGCAGGAGGGCGTACAGGCGCAGGGCGGCGTCGGAGACGTCGAGGTCGAGGACCCATTCGGGGATGATCGCGAACCGCTGCGGCTCGACCACGAGCGTGTCGCCGGTCGGCGTGGCGTGGGTGTGGGTGGACGTCATGGGGCACCCCCAGGGAGAGCAGGTGGGAGGAGTGACGGGGAACGGCGGCTGGGCACCGGACTGGGAACGGGACTGGGAACGCAATGGGAACGGACCGGCCAACACGACGCCGGGCGATGGACACCACCCCGGACGCGGGAGTAGCGTCTGAGCAGCGGAAACGGCACCAGGCCGAACCAGGACGGACGGCCCATCACGGGTCAGGCCAATCTTTTAATCCGCGGGTTGTGGGTTCGAGTCCCACGGGGCCCACTGGGCTGTCCCCCCTTTGACCTGCGGCTCGTCTGGATCAACCAGCACGACGACCAGCGGATTCTGAGCCTCGTGGGAACGCGATGGGAACGGCGCAGCCAGGAGCCCACTCGTGTGGCTGCTCAGGACGGGTGGTCCGTGGGAACGGGACCGCGGAGATCATCTGCCACGTGAAATCCGCGGTTCGGAGGGGCCTGAGGGTCGTCCTCGGGACGTGCCGGGGGTCGTCACGGAGCGGGTGCCTCCATCACCCCCTTCTCCCGTATCGCGTGGGTCCGCAGAGGCGCAGCCAGCGGTGGACCTTCGCCAGTCCTGACAGACCGCACCGCACACTGTCCGCCGCAACGTGCGCTCACCCGGCTGGGGAACGCACTGGTTGCTGAAGCGTGCGTTGCTGAGGGGCTAGGGAGTGGTGTGCGTGATGCCAGTTGGACCCGTCCCGTAGCCACCGCCAGACCCAGAGCGCGGCGACGATCTGGCAGCGACGATCGAACGTGCGACTTGTTCGTGGCTGTCTATCGCACAGCGCCTAGCCGTCCTTGTTGGTGGTGGCGGAGCCGCTGACGGTGGCTGGGTTGACGTCGGGTGCGATGGCGTTGGTGGGTTCGGGGATCTGGAGGGTGCCGTCGGCGATCTCGCGCTGGATCTGCTCGCGCAGCGCGCTCAGGCCTTTGCGGAATCGGGGTCCCATGAGCCGGCGTCCGACGAGGTTGTTGACCGTACGGGACAGCCATGGCCCGCGGCCTCGGCTGCAGGTGACGGTGATGGCGGTGGAGTCGCCGCTGGACTGGAGGGATATCTCGCCGACGATGCGCGCTCCGGGGATGGGGGTGGTGTCCTCGGTCACGATGTGCTGCAGCGGCTGGAGGGCCAGCACGGTCTGGGTGGTGACCGTGCTGGCGCCGTGGTAGCAGGTGAACACCGTGCCTTCGGCGATGCGGCCGTGCTGCTGCTGGCTCGGGTCTTGCCGGTCCACGCCGAACAGGATCGACCGATACTCCGGTTGCAGAATCAGCTGCCAGGCGATGGCGAGCGGGACGGGAAGCTCGTCCTGGACCTGGGCGAGGGCGTCGTTGGGGTCGACACGTAGGCGGGTGTCGTCGCGATTGTTCTCCCAGACCGGGTGCATGTCTTGCACCCACACCGTGAGGGTGCCCAGGTCCGGGTAGGTCTCGGCGTGCCGGGTGAGGCGCTCGGTGAAGCCGTCCAGCCGCAGCGCGTCGACCGCTGCTGAGGTGTAGGCGGTGTAGGCGCGCACTCCGGTGGCCTCGGTGATGTGGTTCTTGAGCAGCCGGTGGATCTCGATGACCGCTGGCCCCAGCAGCTCGTCCTTTCCGCGCAGTGGGCTGATCGAGAACGTGCCGTAGTGGAGGAAGAACTTCAGGTCCAGTGTGGAGATGTTCGCGCACGCGTTGCACTGGCAGGTGGTGTTGAGGACCATTTGCTCGACCGCGCGGCGGAACGCGACGTAGGTGTCCTCGATCATCTCCACCAGCGCCTGCCCGCCGAGTGCCCCGCTCGCGATCCCGTAGCTGAACACCGCGTCCCCCTGAAGTCCGGCGACGCGCAGTGGCGGCAGGGTGCGGTCGACGAGCAGCTCCATCAACGACCCCAGCACCTGTTGGGCGTGCTCGAGCTCGGAGGAGGTCAGGTAGCGGGTGTAGCCGCTGATGTCAGCGATGAGCAGGTGACCTGAGGTGGTGTACGCCATGTCCGATCCGAGACTCGTGGAGGCGCCAGCGTACGTCGCTCGCGCCGGCGACCGGGCGGCCGCGAGGCGCGACGCAGGAGCTCAGCGCTTGGATGGCTTGGGTGGCTTGGGTGGTTCCGACTGGGCGAACTGCACCGCCTGCTCCAGCCATGTGGTGAGGGAGTCCTCACTGAGCCCGGTGGCGGGGACGACGACCAGGCCGCGCATCGGCCGTCCGGTCTTGGTCATCTCTCGGGCTCCTGCGGCGATGGCGTCGTCGTGGGCCTGCTTGCCGACGCGCACCATCAGGTCCTCGCCCATCACCCCGCAGGCCATGTGGGTGTTGACCAGGAACGCCAGCCCCCCGAACATCGCCTTCTCGGTGAACTCCACCCGCCCCTCGAGCTCGGCGCGCACCCGGTCGGCAAGGACATCGTCGTAGGCCATCGGCCCATCATGGCGGAGGGCCGCCGGATCCGGACGAAGTATCTGGTTGCCCCCCACCTGGGCCAGATGACGTCGCGGTCGCTACATGGGTACGGCTTCGTAGACCCACATGTCCATCGGGCAGCCCTCCAGCAGGGACAGCGCGTCGGCGAGGGTGTCGGCTTCGATGATGGAGTAGCCCAGCGCGGGGCGGTCCGGCTCGGTGACCTGGCCGTCCTTGGCCACGGAGCGGCCGTTGACCAGGGGGTTGCCCGAGTCGATCACGTGGCCCTGCATGGACGCCCACCACGCCTGGTGGGCCTGCTGGAACTCCGGGGTGGGGTCCATGGTTCCGTGGGCGAGCAGGACGAACTTGGTCATGCGGGCTCCTTCGGCTCGGTGGGCGGGTGCTGCACGTGATCGGGGCTCCGGTCAGGACGCTGTGCCGGGTGTCGTCGTGCGCTGATGGCGCGAATCGTCAGCCCTGGGGCATCAGTGCTGCGAAGGCGGCGGTGTCGAACAGCAGCCGCGACGAGACGAGCTTGCCGTCGCGGACCACTGACCACTCGGCCATCGCGATGGATCCGGCGCCGGCCGGAGTCGCCACCTTGAAGTCGTAGATGGCGCAGACCTCGTCGCCATCGGTGAAGACGCGGTGCATCTGGTAGCCCTGCACGATCGGCAGGAGGCCTTCAGTGCCGGCGAGGAAGTCGGCCTTGTTGTCGGCCTGGACTATGGGGCCGTGGAAGGTGAAGGACTCGTCGAGCAGTTCGGCGGCTCCGTCCACATCGCCGGAGGTGAACCGGTCGAGGTACTGCTCGAAGATTGCTGCGTTCAACATCGTTGCTCCGTTCGCTGAGGGCCTCGGATTCGGTTGCGATGTGCAACCTACACAGGTAGGTCCTACGATGCAACCAACAGCAGGGAAGGAGTGTCATGCCGACCGCCACGCGCCGGTCTGACTGCCCCATCAGCTTCGCGCTGGACCTGTTCGGGGACCGCTGGACCCTGCTCGTCATCCGCGACCTGGCCTTCAAGGGCAAGGACTCCTTCGGCGACTTCCTCGCCTCGGACGAGGGGATCGCCCGCAACATCCTCGCCGACCGGCTGGCGAGGCTGGAGGCCGAGGGCTTCATCGACAAGCGTCCGCATCCCGACGACCTGCGCCGATCGATCTACTCGCTGACCGAGCGTGGGCTCAGCCTCATCCCGGTGCTCGTGGAGATGATCCTGTGGAGCGCCCGAGAGGACCCGGACACCGCCGCAGACCCCGACTTCGTACGCGAGGCCACCCAGGATCGGGAGGGCCTCCTGCAACGCCTCCAGCGGCTGCCAACCGCGGAGCGACCTGGACCCTGAACGGTTGTGGAGCGTCCGTTTCCAAACTACGCTGACTCGCATGGGCCGGCCGCGAACCTTCGACGAGGAGGTAGTGGTCGACGCTGCCCGCGAGGCGTTCTGGTCTCGGGGAGTGCACGCGACGTCGATCGCTGACCTGTCGGAGGCGACGGGGCTGTCGGTCGGCAGTCTGTACAAGGCGTTCGGGTCGAAGGGTGAGCTGTGCGCGCGGACGCTGGACAGCTACCTCGAGGCGGGCTTGGCGCGGGTCGTGGCGATCCTGACAGGGGCGGCGTCACCGGTGACGGGTCTGCAGGACTGGCTGGAGTGGATCGCCGAGCGGGCGAGTAGCACGGGTCCGACCAGGGGCTGCTACGCGGTGGTGTGCGCCAGCGAGCTGGCAGCGACGGATGCGTCGGTGCGCCGGCGCCTAGTGGCCCATGACCAGCGGCTGCGTGCCCTTGTTGCGTCGGCGATCGAGGCGGCCAACCGTTGTGGGGAGCTGTCCGGGGATCCGCAGCGGGGGGCCCGGCTGTTGTGCACGACGGTGAACGGGGTGCAGCTGGACGGGCGCAAGGGCATCAGCCGTGACGACGCCCGGGTGACGCTGATGCTGGCGTTGGACGCGCTGCGGTGACCCAGGCGAGGCGGCGATGCAACTTGTCATGACCTGATTAGGAAATGATCGTTCTACATTCCGGCTGCAATCAACACAACCAAGGAGACGAGAAAGGAACTGCACGGTCAGACAGTGGTGGTGGGTGGCGCGACGGGTGTCGTCGGGTCCGGAGCGGTCCGGGCGTTCCTCGACGCCGCCGCAACCGTGGTCGGGGTGTCCCGCTCGGCGCAGCGGCTGGAGGAGCTGCAGGCCGTGCTGCCGGCCGGCGCCGACTTTCGCGGCGTGGTCGGTGACCCGGTCGACGACGACGCGGTGCTGCGGCTGCGGGATGACGTCGAGGCTGCTCTGGGTGGGGCGCCGGTCGACCACGCGGTGTCCGCGCTCGGGTTTGTCACGATGGCCGACGCACCCAGCGTGACGCCGCTGGGGGTTGCCCGCCAGGCCATGCAGGACGGGCTGTACCCGAACGTCGGGTTCGCGCAGGCCTTGCTTCCGCTTCAGGACGGCGGGACCAACCCGTCGTTCACCCTGGTCAGCGGCGGCTTCGCGCACGGCGTGCCACCGGAGGCGCCGCAGCTGTGGCTCGGCACCGTGAAGAACGCCGCGGTCAGTGCGCTCACGTCCGGGCTGGCCGCCGAGCAGGGTCCGGACGGAGTGCAGGTCACCACCGCCTGCGTGCACGTCGGTGTCGCCCCCGCGGGCGGGGCCAGCAACCAGCTCGGGTTCCCCGCCGCCCGCGACGCCCTTGCCCTCGGCCCGGTCTTCCCCGCCCTGGCCACCCACCCTCGCCACGGGCAGGTCGTGTGCCTCACCGACTGGGACACCATCGACGAGCTGGCCGCCGGCTGAGTGCCGCTCGACAGCGGGGGCGTCGACGTCCCAGCGCACCACCTCTCAGTCGGCGCCGAACAGTGCCGGTGCCGTGGCGGTGAGCTGCTGCAGGACGCGGGGCGGGGTGAGCCAGTCGGGGTCGCTGCGGTAGATCGCGGCGATCTGCTCGACCGTGTCGAGCTGCCCGGCAGCCTCGGCTAGCACGCCTGACGGGATCGGACCCGGGTCGACCCGTGGGTGGCTGGCCCAGACGGGACGGGCGGGGTCAAGCAGCCTGTGGTCGATGCTGGCTTCGATGATGCCCCCGCACCGGCACGGGTTGGACGCGCTGACCAGGCCGCACCGGTTGGCGATCACCTCCCGCATGGTGTCTCGCGCCCGTTGGAGGCGCTTGCGGTAGGCGGCCCGGCTGATGTCGAGCACCATCGCGCCGTCGGTGTCGCTCAGGCCGACCAGGTCACCGAGCAGGTAGGTGATGCGCTGCTCGCGGGACAGACACTGCAGCATGCCGTACGTGCACGAGATCCGGACGTCCCCGCACAGCTGCGCGTAGGCCACGGCGTCGACGACGTCCGGCTCGGCCTGCAGATGGGCGTCGAGCCACTCGGTGAAGGCCTGCGGGCTGGCCACCGTGCCCTCCACCCGGCCCTTCTTTGCGCGCAGCAGGTGCCGGGAGGCGATCGTGTACACCCACGTGGTCAGCTTCGACCGGCCGTCGAACTGCCCGATGTGCGTGACGACCTTGACCAGGACCTCCTGGGTGGCGTCCTCGGCGTCCGCTGGCTCGGAGAAGAAGCGCAGCGCCAGCCGGTACACCAGGTTCTGCACCCCCCGACAGACCGGCTCCAGCGACGCAGAGTCCCCCTCGGCGGCCCGCGCGGCGTGCTCCTCCAGACTCACCTCCGACTCATCCATGGCGCCATCGTCACCCATCGGCGCCGACGGCGGCAGCTGAGTCGGGCCCGAAACGGTGGACGACCTGGCCGTGCTGCATCGACTCGACCGCCTCGATCACCCCGAACCACTCCGCGACGGCCTCGATCCCCGGTGCCGCTTCGGCCGCGGCGTGGGCCTGCTCCGCCGAGGCCCACTCGACCCAGTCCACCCACCGCCGCTCGTCCAGACGCACCAGCGTCGCGGTGGACAGATCGGGGAAGCGCTCCCGAATCGCGGCCATGGCCGCGTCCCGCCGCGCCAGGAACAGCGCCGCGTCCTCCGGGCGCACCGCCATCATCACGATCTCCATGTACATGTCGCTCCTCTCATCGCCAACTGCTGTCAGAAGATGAGAGACACCCCGACCCGCGACTGTGACATCGCCACCGAGGGGGACCGCTTGACCACCGCCATGGGGGCCCGCCCGCGCCGCCGTCGGGGCTACGCGTCGGCGGTCTCGGCGGAGCGATAGGCCTCGACGGTGACCCGTACCGCCTCGTCGAGGGGGGTGACGGCGAACGGCCCGAAGGCGTCCTGGAATGCCGCGTCGTCGACCACGAAGGGCTGCGACCACTGGTAGAGGATGCCGAGGGTCTCCTTCGAGATGCGGTGGAAGGGTGCGGCCAGTCGCAGCATCGCGGCGGGTAGGACGCTGGTCTTCTGCGGCGTCGGCAGTGCCTGGTTGACGAGCTGGAGGAACTCCCGGCCGGTGACAGCGGGGGCGTGCGGGAGGATCCAGACGCTGCCGTCGGCCTCGTCCCGGGTGCCGAGCAGCACGTGGGCGCGGGCGATGTCGGGTAGGTAGGCGATGGAGTGGGGCGTGTCTAGCGACGCCGTCCAGCGCAGCGTCCCACCCGTGGCGGCCGGCTTGATCGCCAGGGCGGTGATCGCCGAGACGTCTGCCCGGGGGCCGACATAGTCCGACGCCCGTCCGATCGCCACCCGGATCCGTCCCGACCGGTGAGCGTCGAGCAGGGTCTGGGTCATCGCGCGGCGCACCCGGCCCTTGCGGTCGGTGGCCTGCTCCGGGGTGCTCTGCGACATCGGGCTGGACCCTGGACCATAGCCGTAGAGGTTGTCGACCATGACGAGCTTCGCGCCGTCGGGGACGGCGTCGAGGACCGTCGACAGCATGGCGGGGAACTCCTGCGGCCAGCGGTGGTACGGGGGCTGGGCAGCGAGGTAGACCACGTCGGCTCCCGCCGTGGCACGGCGTGCCCCCTCGGGGGTGCTGATGTCAGCGGCCGCGCGCTCCACGCCGGCGGGCACGTCTGCCGACCCGGAGCGGTTGACCGCTCGTACCGCGAGGCCTTGGTCGTGGAGGGCGCGGGCGATGGCGTTGCCGGCACCGCCGGATGCGCCGAGCACGACGTGCTGGGTGGGGGTCATGGTCATCTCCTGGTCTCAGGGCGCTCCATCTCAAAGCGCGAACACCGTTCACATATTAGGGAATGGCCGGCTTTGTGTCAACGGTGTTTGCAGAACAGTCAGGCGTACGCCATACTGGGGCCGTGACGAGCACACGGCGAGAACGGCTCCGCCTCGCCACGATCGCGGAGATCAAGCAGGCGGCGCTGGACCAGATCGCGACCGCCGGGGCCGGCGAGCTGTCGATCCGCGGAATCGCCCGTGCCATCGGGATGAGCCCGGCGGGCCTGTACCGGTACTTCGACAGCCTCGACAGCCTGCTCACCGAGCTCATCGCGGACGCATACAACGACCTGGCCGACGCCGTCGTCGCGGCCACGACGGGCCCGGGGACGGTTCGCGAGCGGCTTCTGGCCGGCATGCTGGCCTACCGCCGATGGAGCCTGGACCACCCCAACCAGTTTCTGCTGATCTTCGGCACCCCGATTCCCGGTTACGCCGCCCCCGAGGAGGGTCCGACGGTCGAGGCGAACCGCCGGGTGGGGGCCGCGTTCTTCGACGTGGTTCTCGACGGCTGGCGCACCGACACGCTGGACCTGCCGGCCCGGCCTCGTCCCGCCACCCCGCCCGAGCAGGCGTTTCTCGCGCTGGTGGACCCGGACTTCCCCGCCTCATGGCTCACTCCCTTCGTGGGCGCGTGGGCCCACTTCCACGGCATGGTGACGTTGGAGATCCTCGGCCAGCTCGACTGGATCTACCCCGACGGGGAGACCTTCTACCGAGCCGAGGTCAAGCGCCTGCTGGACTCCTGGGACGCCGCCCAGGGGGCCGAGCTGTCGGCCTGAGCTCACCAGAGGACGGCCACGAACGGCGCTCGCCCATACCCACGGGCAGCGGGTCGAGGACCCTGGCCGACGACATCCTCCAGATGGGCGTCGGGTTGCAGTGGCGGGGCTGGTCAGTGCCTTCTCGCCGGGGAGGCCAAGACCGCTGTTGTCGGGGTGCGCGCGCAGGCGGCGATATGACGCGGGGCCGGCGTGGTCGCTCGGGTTGCGCGGCAACGCCCCAACATGCCGAGAGTCGGGCGTTGCAGCGGACTGCTGAGGCCACACACCCTGGCCATCAGGTTGTGATCCGATCATCGAACCAAGGTCTGGGAGTTGGCCACGAGGATCGTCAGGAGGCCGGTTGCCAGGTTTGCCGTCGTCCAGATGGAGCGGAACGGCTGCCTGGTGGTGGCGTCGTGATCGCCAGCCGTGAGTTGGCCGCCTGTCCAGAACCAGAAGCTGAGCGCGTGGTAGGTCAGGATGGCTCCGGGGATCCATGCCCAGAGGTAGCCCCAGGGTGCGTCGATGAGGAGTCCGATTCCGGCGACCGCGTAGGTCCAGCCGATGAGTACGTCGGCCATGGCGATGCCGTGTTCGTAGACGCGGTACTCGGGTCGCTTGCCGGCTTCCTGGAGTCCCCACCTGGTGGCGAGGTCCCAGTCGACGACCGAGATCAGCTGGCCGCCGAAGTGGAGGCCGAACCCGACGATGAGGACAAGGACGCCGGCGACGATGTTGGCGCCGGGGAAGATCTGGTCCATGACTCCCCCTCAGGATGCGGGCAGGACGCCGTCGGTCTCAGCCCAGGTCCGCGCCTGCTGGGCGTTCTCGACACCGGGCACGCCGGCCTCGCCGCCGGCGGCGTAGATGACGTGGAAGAGCTGGTACTGGTCTCGGGCTCCGGTCTCGGGGTTGTCAGGGTCGGTAGTGCGGGCTCCGTACCGCTCGACGAGACCCTTGAGGTTGTGGAACTGTCGCTGCGCCATGATCGCGTCGACCAGAGGTGTGGCCAGCAGCGGCACCCAGCGGAGCGCGCCGGTGGCGGCGATGTCCACGCGCATCACCACGCGTGAGCCGTCGCCCTGGCCGGTGACCGTGTACTGCCACGCTGACCACGTCGCTGCGCCAAGGAAGGGGTCGTTCGGCGCCCACCAGACAATCTCTCGCCCCGGTTGGAGACCGCGCAGGTAGCCGATTCCCGCCGCGTCCCCGATGGCCGGCTCGGGAATCCACCCCACGATGTGCCGGGCCGACGCGCGGCCGCCGTTGTCCAGGCGCTCCCAGCTGTACCAGCCCGCGCCGCGCCCGTTCTGCGCCAGCCACGGCCACACCGTCTCTGGTCGGGCATCGATCGACATCGCCCGCACGATGCGCACCCGCGAGCCGGACACACCGTCGAACCAGTCCTGCGCGGTGCTCGGTGAGGCGATCTCCTCGACCGTCGCGCCGGATCGTATGGACCGGCGCGTCCACATCACCACGCTCGCCAACGAGCCGACGGCCACGCCGATACCGATCCCCGTCCAACGCATGTCACTCCCATCCCGCTGCGCACGAGAGTCTGCGGCCCTCGCCGAACCTGATGGCTGTCAGGTCTCCTGCTCAGCGAGCCGCTTGATCTCGAGCAGCATCTTGCGGCTCATCACGAAGCTGATCACCTCGAGCGGGAAGCGCCCGAACATCAGGCGGCTCTTCCAGTCCGGGCCGTGGTCGTATCGGTAGCGCAGCAGCAGCCGGCTCCCACCTTCGGGGGCCGGATGGATGGCGAACTGCCAGGTCGACCGTCCCCAGAAGTCCTCGGGGCCGACGTCGGCCGGTGAGCCGAACAGCACCAACGCGTGCGGCGGGTCGACGATCTCGACACGCAGCGGAGGCCCGTCCGGGAACAGGTACACGGCATCGCCGACGGCCGGATGCTGGTACTCGGGCAGGATCGTGGTCGTGTTGGTGATCTGGCACCCGGCCAGGTTCTCCAGCGTCTGATAGCTGTAGAAGCCGCCACGGCCCTGCCCGATCTGCGCGATCCACGGCCACACCGCCTCCGGTGGTGCGTGCACAGCCACCCCCAGCGTGTGCGACCACTTCGGGACCGGCACCAGCTCGTCACCGGGTAGTGGATCGGTGGCCTCGGTTCCCCGGGTGCCCCACCGCAGCCGCTCCCGCCCGATGATCGGAGTGGCCACCAGATGTCCCACCATGAGGGCCACGCCCTCCATCGAAGCCAGCACACCGACACCAGGGGAGCGCACCACACGCTGCCCGCCCTGCCGGTGATGGGAATCGAGTGCCATCGGCATGGTTGCCCCTCTCGGCCCTCCCACGATGGTGCAGCCCTGGGGGCCGGCGTCCCAGGGCCAGATGTCCTCCCGCGCTGCCCTGCGCACCGCACCGACGCGCACATCACCCCGGGACGTAGGCCCCACCGACCCGCTCGAAGGCGGCCACCTGAAGGCACAAGCCCGGGAGCCACCCGCACAAACATGGCCGCATTGAGGGAGTTGGTGGTCGCGCGCCACGAGTGGGGCGATTCGCGGCGGCATAAGCCATGTGAGGACGAAGAACGTCGATCGCGTTTCGACGCAGACCTCGTCGTGACTGTCCGGGCTTTCGGCCCTTGCCACGGCGCGCTGTCGCTACTGCCATGAAGTTGGAGGACAGGTGAGCCTGATGGCAGATGCGCGACGGGTCGTGGTCGGTGTAGACGGGTCCGAGGACAGCAAGTTGGCCCTGCGATGGGCGGTGGAGTACGCCGGTTCCTGTGGTGGCGAGGTCGAGGCTGTGGCAGCTCCCGAGATCAAGATGACGGCCGCGCTGAATGACTCGCCAACAGGTGAGGACTACTTGCGCGACGCCAGCGAGCGGCTGGACAAGGCCATCACCGAGGTTCTCGGTGCCGAGACGACCGTGCCCGTCAAGCGCACTGTGACCGGGGACCGCGCCGCCCGGGCCCTGGTCGAGGCAGCCAGGGGCGCCCAAGTGCTGGTGATCGGCAGCAGCGGGCAAGGTGAACTGCCCGGCATGCACATCGGATCGACGACGAACTACTGCGTGCACCACGCACCCTGCCCGGTCACGGTGCTGCGCACTCAGACGTTGCCGGAGGCGGAGAGCCAATGGTCGATGGAGCTGGGCTGAAACGCGGCGACAACTCCGATCGCCAGCTTCACAAGTCGCTGGAGTACGCACGCCCGAGCAGTGGACCGTGATCCGCGAGTGTCAACGACCGTGGCTGCTCGGGAACGCGCCCGACTGCCCAGAGTTGACGTCCCGCAACACGGGACTCTCTGCACGCTGTGATGGCCGTTCCAGGGCGAACGCTACGCGGCGAAAGGGGCTAGGTCAGGCTGAGCGTTCGTGGTCGAGTCTTTCGAGGATCCAGGAGCGGCCGAGGGTTGCGGCTGGGAGGTGTTTGGCGACGCCAACCCGCTGTACCTCGGCGCTGAGCCGCACGGAGTCGACCTTCTGACGGCTCGGTCGCCGGCTGGCCGTGTCTACGGGGTAGGCGTCGTCCTTGGTCTGCTCGGATTCGGCGGGCGGGGGTACAGCGGCCCTACCCGGAACGCCCGTCACACGGGACCGTCGGGCGAATATGGCCACAGGAGGCGCGGAGATGAAGACGAAAGAAGCGGCTACTCGCTTCTTGGCCCACCGCCGCATCGCGGTGACGGGGGTGTCGCGCGAGGCGGCGAACCACGGCAGCAACGTGGTGTACAAGCGGCTGCGTGAGCGGGGGTACGAGGTGGCCGCGGTCAACCCGAACGCTGCGAGCGTGGAAGGCGACCCCTGCTATCCCGACCTGCGTTCCGTTCCCGGCGGCGTCGAGGCGGTGGTGATCGCCACGAGCGCGGGGTGATCGACGGCGGGTGCCCTCTGATGTACGGGTCGACGTCTGATGGCGGCCACCGGTTCATGTGCCGACTCCTCACCCTGACCGGCGCCGTCCCCCGGACTGTGTGAGCTGTCCGCATCGACGCGGATCGGTGGAGTTGCCTGCGGCGCTGACTCTGCGGCGACAACACTGGCGGATATGGCTCGACCTCAGCCGTCCCACCATGTCCCGGCACCGCACGGCGAGCTGTCCGTTCACCTGAGCCGACCGGCCGGGGACGGACCGTGGCCCGGTGTCGTTGTGATCCACGACGCCGGCGGCTTCACCACCGATGTGGTCATGCAGACGCGGTGGCTGGCCGCCGCCGGGTTCCTTGCCGTCGCTCCTGACCTGCTGCGGGGAGGAACGATTGCGCGGTGCCTGCGCGACGTCATCGGCGACTACGCGTCCTGGCAGGGGGAGACGTTCGAGCAGATCGAGGCAGTGCGCGGGTGGCTGGCCGAGCGGGCGGACTGCACCGGACGAGTCGGCGTGATCGGCTTCTGCCTAGGTGGCTCGTTCGCGCTGTCCCTGGCCCCCGGTCATGGATTTGACGCCGCCAGCGCCAACTACGGCCAGCTGCCCAAGAACGCCGCGCAGTACCTCACCGGAGCGTGCCCAATCGTGGCGAGCTACGGCGGGAGGGACCGTTCGCTGCGGGGTGCCGCGGACAAGCTGCGGGGTGCACTGACTGCCGCCGGCGTCGAGCACGACGTCAAGGAGTACCCCGACGCCGGCCACGGGTTCATGAACGACCATGAACCTGGGGAGGTGCCGTTCGTCTTCACGGCTCTCGGCGCGATGGTGAACACCGGGCCCCACGAGCCCAGCACACGCGAGGCACGGGAGCGCATCGTGCGGTTCTTCGGCACCCACCTCGGCTCCCCCTAGCCCGGTGACTCCCCTCGCCCCGCGCGGTCGGCCGGACGTCGACCACGCCATCGTCGGGGCAGGCCTGTCCGGCCTCCTGCTGGCGCGGGCGCTGCTGCGCTGCGCACCGCCCGGGGTAGACCGACCGCGCATCCTGCTTGTCGACCCCGACGTCGCACACAACGAGTCCGTGACCTTCGCCTACTGGTCACGCCGCCCGACACCCCTCGACCCCTGGGTCATCGACAGGTGGGACGCGCTTCGACTCGTGGACCCCGCAGGCCGAGCCGCGCTGGTTGGTCTCGGTGACTGGCGCTACACCGCTGTTGCCTGGGGGCAGGCCCGATCCCATCTGCTGGACGGCCTCACCGCTGATCGCCGGGTCAGCTGGCTGCAGGATTCGGCGCTCGACATCCGGGACACGACGCGAGGGGGCGACCCGTCCGCCGCCCTGGTCACCTCGTCGGGTGAGGCCAGTGCCGCATGGGTCTACGACAGCCGACCGCCCAGCGCGCTTGACCTGGCGACCGATTTCGGTCGTGCACGACCCAGCCCCGAGCCGTCGCTGATGCAGGTCTTCCGCGGGGTGTGGATCAAGACCAGCGAGGGGGTGTTGGATACCTCGGCCGCGACGCTGCTGGACTTCTCTGGCGACGGCGGACCCGACCTCGGCTTCAGCTACGTCCTACCGACATCGCCGACCACGGCCATGGTGATGGCAGTCCGGATGGGCGGTGAACCGGGCCTCCCCGACCCGCTGCCGGTGGCCGCGCGGCTGGCCGGGACGAGCGCGTGGGACGTCACCGCCGAGGAATCGGGTGAGACCGTGCTGGTCGGGCACCGTCCGGCTCGTCGACTCGGCCCAAGCGTCCTCGCCATAGGACGTCGCGGTGGTCGCGTCCGACCGTCAACTGGCTACGCAATCATGCGGGTGCTCGACGACACAGCGGCCATCCTGGCCTCGCTGCGCCGGCACGGCCATCCGTTCGACATCCCTGCAGACCCACCGTGGCAGCGCGCCCTGGACACGATCTGGCTCAGTGCCCTGGCCCAGGAGCGGGCGAGTCTCGAGCCCGCGTTCTTGTCGCTCTTCGCGGGCACCGGCATCGACAGCGTTCTGCGCTTCCTGGACGGGCAGGCTCGCGGACGGGACGTCGTGGCCGTCGTCCGCTCGCTACCGGCGGCACCATTCCTTCGTGCTGCCGCACGCACCAGCGGCCGCGCCGTCGTGCGAGCACGAGCCGGTGCCGGTGGCCCCGGCTGAACCCCCGCGCGGCGCGCAGGTGGGGTTTCTCCGGGGTGTCGAGCGACGACCTGCTCTGCCAGGTCACCACGTGCCCTGGTGCGCCGAGAGGAGTCCAACTAGGAACGGATCACCACCGAGGACGAACCGTTCGCGCTGACCCTCGTGAGCGCGCCCGGTGTCGGCAGCACCCAGTCGTTCATCCTCGGCCCTTGCTCGGGTCGACACCGGCGAACCACGGACGACCCCCCAACGCGCCGCCGGTGCTGACAACCGTGCGGCGGGGCACCGGGCTGATCGTGCGGGCGGGCCCTACGAGCTGGTCTCCAGTGTCGAACCGTGCACCATGTGCCTGGGTGCCGTGGTGTGGTTCGGGGTGCAGACGCTGGTCTGTGGTGCCACCGACGGCGACGCCCGCGCTATCGGCTTCGACGAGGGCCCCAAGCCGCCCGACTGGGTGAGCGCGCTGCACCAGCGGGGCATCGCCGTGCACCGCGAGGTGCTGCGCCCCGACGCGGCTGGCGTGCTGCAGGCCTAGGCCGACGCCGGCGGCCCGATCTAACAACGCACGCCGCTGCTTGCATGCTGCGACCAAGACCGCTCTCGTCGCGATGCGTCCACACGCGGCTACGGAGTGACGCTGGTTCTGGGAGTGGTCGCGCCGCGAGCGCCGCCGGGCTTGGCTGGTGAGCAGGCCCGGTACACCGACGTCGAGTTGGCTGAGTTGCACGACGTCAACTCCGGCGGGGACAGACGTCGCGATGACGTTCTCGGTCCGCTCCGATACGGCGCCGACGGAGTCTCGGCCAGGTCGGCTGGCTAGCTGACCAGGCTCTCGACTCGGTTCAGGGCGTCCTCATGGGTGTCATGCTCGACTTCGATGTCGTAGTCAGCCTGCAGGTTGATCCAGAACCGTTCGCTGACCCCGAGAGCGCGAGACAGCCGCAGGCCGGTCTCGGTGGTGATCCGCCGCCTGCCTCGAACGATCTCACCGATGCGGGTCTGGCTCAGCCCGGTGGCCTGGGCCAGCCGGTACTGGCTGATCGCCAGCGGCTCGAGGAACTCGGTGCGCAGGATCTCCCCCGGAGTGATCGGATCGTGTGCCTTGGTCATCTCGCTCCCTCCTTCCTAGTGGTAGTCGACGATCTCAACGTCGGCTGGTCCCCCGGCGGTCCAGGTGAAGCAGATCCGGTACTGGTCGTTCACCCGAATCGAGTGTTGACCCACTCGATCCCCGGTGAGCTTCTCCAGACGGTTGCCTGGTGGGACGCGCAGATCGTTGAGGGCGCCAGCCGCATTGAGCAGCCTGAGCTTCTTCTGCGCCGCCCGCTGGATGTCCGCGCCCAGCCGAGCCGTCCGTTGGCGACGCCAGACCTTTTCCGTACTCGCATCAGCGAAGGACTGGATAGCCACACCCGGATACTACCGTCGATCGATAGTACCGTCCGGCATTGGTGTGCGTCAGAAGTAGACGGAATCGACGCGGGTCGTGGCGCGTCCACAGGCGGAGCCGGAGTGACGCACCTCCGGTCTGCTCTTCACTTGCCTCAACGCGGCAGGTCCGAGTGGGTGGGAGCCTTGGGATGTTTGCCCGGTGCCGTTGCCTCGGATGCGGCGCGTGGGCGTGACAACATTCGCGCACGGCGTCGTTCACTCGCTCGCGTCGCTCGAGATTGCTCGGGTGGCCTGCACCCTCGATCACGACGAGTCCGTGTCCGAGATCGCCTTCTCGAACTGGTGGGCGACGGTGAGCGGCGAGCGCGCATCCAACTGTCCCCAGGCAGTCGTAGTCGCCATCTCGTCGACGTTCAGAGCGGTGGTGATCGGAGCGTCACCAGACCCGGTGACAACACTGCCTGGACTATCGACAACAGGGGCAGTCAGTCCTGGCGGGCCCGGCGACCGCGATCCCCGCGGCGCGGGGCGAGTAGGAATGCAACGCGGTGGTCCACCCAATCGCCTGATGTTCGCGGTGTTCGGCTTCGAAACGGCGGACACGTTCGTCGCGCCAGGTCGGCTACACGACCGGGTGATCGCCGAAGTGGTCGTCGTGGTGGTGATCTACAAGATCGCCCGGATGAAGTTGTGCCACGACGGCGCCGGCTTCCCCGTCCGGGAGTGGGGCAAGGCAGACCAGTCGGCGACAGGCGCACCACCCGTGCCGGACCGGCCACCGCGTCTGGCGCGATGCTGCCGTGCGACGGCCCGCAGTGGGGGGCCTTCGCTCACGCCAGTGACCGCGCCTGGTCATGATCGTCGGTGGTCGTAGGCGGGGTGGCGCCACAGGAACTGCACGTACCCGTCGAGAGTGGCGGGCACGCCGTCGGCGATGGTGGGGTAGGTGGGGCTGATCCTGAGTTCCTGCCAGGTTCGGTCGGCGTCGATCGGGAGGTTGAGGTTGAACCCGGTCACGGTGCCAGTGGAGAACAGGGTGGTGCGGGAACGCCCGGACAGCACAGGTTCCACGACGGCTGCGCCCACGTAGCCGAGCGCCTGGGGCAGCCGGACCAGCCGCAGCTGCGGGAGGTAGGTGGTGACGACATCGAAGAACTCCTCCCAGGTCGCGTTGTACCCATCAGCGATGGGGGCCGTGCCAGTCCACCGCGTCCGGGCGGCCGCGATGAGGGACCGGGCAGCGTCCTCGACGTGCAGGTGGGAGTACTGGTTGGTCATGCTGCCGGGGAAGACGGCGTAGCCGCGGCGAACCTGCTGGAACAGGATGCTTTGCGGGCCGTAGACGTGCGGGAGTCGCAGGCTTGCCACCGGCAACCCGGTTCGCCCGCTGATCTCGGCGAGCCGGGTCTCCGCCTCCACCTTGGCGCGTCCATACCCGTTCTGCGGGTCGGTCGGGGTGTCGTGCTTGATCGGCGTGGCGTGGCTGTCGTACACGAGGGCACTACTGGCGAAGACGAAGTGGCCGACCCCGGCCCGGGCCGCCGCCTCCGCCAGCCGCGCGGTCCCCTCGACCAGCGTCGGGGCCAGCCGGTCGTAGCGTTCGAACGTGGCCCGGCCGCCCAGGTGGATGACCGTGTCCACACCGGCGACAGCCCGCTCCAGGGAGTCAGGCACCGACAGATCACCGAACACAGGCTCAACGTCGAATCGACGCAGCAGCGTCCCCCGATGCGGTCGGCGAACGAGCACCCGAGGGCGCAGCCCCGCGCCACACAGCTCCCGAACGACCTCGATGCCGATCAGGCCCGTGCCACCCGTAACCAGAACATGGTCCATGCATCCATCGTGGCCCGTCGTCGGCGTCTCGGCCTGGTGAGCAGGCCCAACCGATCTCCACCTGCGCCACTCAGCAACCCGCACTCAACGGCTGGCACGCGCGTGATCCACAGCCGGCGGGAAAGGACGCGCCTCGTCGACCACGCGCGAGCTAACGACGCGGTGTCTCACGTTGGAGCTCAGCGGTCGACGTCGTCGACGGCTGGGACGGCAGCGAGGTCGTCGAAGCGGACATGGCGGGACCTCACGCAGCGACAAGCCCAGACCCCCCGCGACCAACACGGCCAATCAACTGGACTGCAGCGACGCTAGCCACGCTCCACACGGCGTGCACTGCCTCCGCAGGCGGCGGTAGGACGCGGGTCGGTCGCCCGCGACTGGCCGTCGAGATGATGCACATCGCCTTGCCGATTGAGCACCTGGACCTGGTCGCCCGGTGCCCGGAAGGCGGCGCGGCGTGGCCTTCGCCCGCGGGGATCTCGGCATTGCGACAACTGGCCATCGGCGCGGCGGCGGCCGTCGTCACATACGCGATCGGCGGTGCGGTCGGCACGTCGGCTCTGCTCGGCTGAGACCGGTGGCGCCGCCCTCCAGGCGGGCCCCGGCGACCAAGCGGTCCTGAGCCCCGGGCACCCTCGCTGGTCACTGGCATAGGCGACCGGTGTCGGCGCGGCGCCCGAGCGTGCCCGCAAGCCCTCTCCCCGACGCGCTGGTCCGGATACCGACGGCCACACTAGGACGGTGCGCGCACTCGTCACTGGGTCCTCCGGCTACATCGGCGGCCGACTGGTCCTCCAGCTGCTCGACGCCGGATTCACCGTGCGGGCCGGCGCACGGGAGGTGATCCAGCTCCGCGACCAGCCCTAGGTCGACCTGGTCGAGCTCGCCCACGCCGACGTGCTCGATCCCGAGGTCATCCGCGAAGCGCTGGCCGACGTGGACGTGGCGTACTACCTGGTGCACGCCATCGGCGAGGGCGAAGACTTCGAGGAGCTGGACCGCCAGGCTGCGCGAACGTTCGCCACGGCCGCCCTCGACTCCGGGGTCGGGCGATCCGTGTACCTGTCTGGACTCGTACCCGAGGACGAGGAGCTCAGTCCTCACCTGCGCAGCCGCCAGGAGGTCGGGGAAATCCTGCTGGACAGCGGAGTCCCGACGGCGGTGCTGCAGGCGGCTGTCATCATCGGCTCGGGCGGGGCGTCCTTCGAGATGCTGCGCTACCTGACCGAACGCCTGCCGGTCATGACCACGCCGATCTGGGTGCAGACGCGCATCCAGCCGATCGCCGTCCGGGACGTCCTGTACTACCTGGTCGGGGCAGCGGCCCTCCCGCCGGAGGTCAACCGAACCTTCGACATCGGTGGACCCGACGTCCTGACCTACGAGCAGATGATGCAGCGCTACGCGGCTGTCGTCGGCCTGCCCCGACGGCGGATCATCCGCGTACCCGTGCTCACCCCAGGTCTGTCCAGCCACTGGGGGCAGATCGTGACGCCCGTCCCGAACGCCATCGCCCGACCCCTGGTGGAGAGCCTGCGTAACACCGTGGTGTGCCGGGAGCACGACATCGCCGAGTACGTCCCCGATCCTCCGGGCGGCCTGATCGGCTTCGACCGTGCGGTGGAGCTGGCCCTGTCACGAGTGCGAAGCGGGGATGTCCCGACACACTGGGCGGACGCTGAGCTGAGGGGAGCCCCGTCGGACCCGCTGCCGTCGGACCCCGACTGGGCCGGCGGCAGCCTGTACGTGGACGAACGCTCGTGTGAGCGTGGTCAACGCCAGCCCGGAGGCTCTCTGGCGGGTGATTGAGGGGATCGGCGGCACGAACGGCTGGTACTCCTGGTCACTGGCTTGGGGGGTGCGCGGGGTGATGGACCGGTTCTCCGGGGGGCCGGGCCTGCGCAGGGGTCGCCGCGACCCATACGACCTGCATGTCGGGGACGCGCTGGACTGGTGGCGGGTCGAGGAAGTCGTCGACCTGACGCTGCTGCGGCTGCGTGCTGAGATGCGGCTACCGGGCCGGGCATGGCTGGAGCTCACGATCAACACCGACGACCAGGGTCGTACGGTCTTCGGCCAGCGAGCGATCTTCTACCCACACGGCCTCGGTGGCCAGGCGTACTGGTGGAGCGTCACGCCGTTCCACGGGATCGTGTTCGGAAGCATGCAGCGCAACATCGCCCGGGAAGCCGAACGGCTGGAAGCCTCGAAGCAGGCGGGGCACCGGCGCCCGTCCGGCAGTCCACGACCCGCGGGGCGCGCAGGGACATCGACCAGCCCAGACCGGCGTCGAGACTGATCTCGACCCGGTCATGTCGACGAGAAGCACAGCGCCACCGACGGCCGGGCAAAGGGCCAGCAGCGTGGTGGTTCACAAGCGGCTGGAGTGACACGGCCGCGCGAGCGGGACGCTACGCGGCGCTGTCCCGCATCGCTCCCCCGCGACCCGCTCGCGCGGGCTCGCGGCGGGGTGACGGTCCTCGCCGCGCGTGGCTCCCCCCCCCCTCGATGCCCCGCCTCACCGCCTCGACCGGCAACGCCACCTGTCCCTGGCCCCCCCCCCCCCCCCCCGCACGCCGCGCTCCTGGGCCCCCGTGTCCCGCCCGGCCCACCCCCCCCCCCCCCCCCCCCTCGCCCACGCTCCCCCCCCCCCCGGCCCGGGGGCGCGGGGCGCGCGGGCCGCGGCGCCGACCCCGCCGGCCCCCCCCCCCCCCCCCCCCCTGAGCCCCGCCACTCATCGCCATCGGCCTCCAGTGGCCCGTATCGTCTCCGGCGGGCCCGGGGGCGGGGCTCGGCCCGCGTCGCCGGATCGGCTGCGCCTGCCCCGGACAGTCGGCGCCACGACATGCCCCGCCCATACGGACCTGTTGGGCGTCACAGGGAGCCGTGCCGCCCAGCAGGCGTGGATGACGAGCAGGCCTTGCGGCGACGTCGTCCCCCGGTCACACGGTCCGGCTCCTTCGTGCCCCCGCCAGCACGGCCACGGGCGGCCTGTGACGGGGGTCCGGACTCCGCGTTGCCCCGACGCGCGGAGGCAGGTACCCGAACGGGCACGGGGGGCTGTCGATGCGGTGTTGCACCCGGCCCGGACCTGCCGCGGGAGGAACCTGGCTCACGCCGAGCGAGGCATTGGGTCCGCCCTTACGGTGGACACCATGAATATCAGCAGCCCCCTGTCCGCGGACGCAACCAAGGTCGCTGGTGAGGCGCTCCAGGCAACGCTGGTCGACCTCATCGACCTGTCGCTTCTCGGCAAGCAGGCGCATTGGAACGTCGTAGGCCCACTGTTCAAAACGGTCCACGAGCATCTCGATGAGGTGGTCGACACGGCGCGGCAGTACTCCGACGAGGTGGCCGAGCGGGCTGTCGCTCTCGGCGTCAACCCTGACGGCACCGCCGGGACCGTCGCGAAAGAGTCGCCGCTGAGCCCGCTGGGCGCGACCTGGGTACCCACCGGGGACGCGGTCGCCGCGATGGTGGCTGCGTTGGACACCATCACCAGCCGGCTCCGGGAGAGGATCGCCGTCCTCGACGAGGTGGACCTGGTCTCCCAGGACCTCATCATCGAGGTCACTGACGCGATCGAAGCGCACCGCTGGATGTTCGCGGCGCAGCTGGCCTGACCCGCCGCCCGCGGGGGGCCTGACCCAATGGACCGTGCTCCGCGGGCTAGACGAAGAGCGCGGCACCGCAGGCGACCGCCGCAGCGGCCAGGCGGACGGCGTCCGCGCGGCGCAGGCGGCGGACGAGTGTCGGCGTGGGCCCGTCCACCTTCAGCCTTTGGTGGGTGGGTGCTGCGGCGAGGCCCGTGGTCACCCAGACCACGAGGGTCGCGGTGGTAGCCACGAGCAGTGCTATCGAGCAGCAGGCGGTCGCCAGCGCCCAGCCCAGGGCCAACCCCATGCCGGCGTACACCAGGACCACCACGATGATGATGCGCTGGATGTGAGCGGCGTGCCCGCGTGCCCAGTCAAGCGGCGCGAGGTCGAGGAGTGCCGGGCAGACGACGACCGTGACGATCCCCTGGAAGCCGAGGTGCGCTGCCGTGGCCAGCAGCTCGGCCTGCTCAGCCGACACACGACCTCCTCGCCCGGCCATTTACCAGGTCCGCTGGGTGCCCGGCCCTCATGGACGACCGGGGTGCGGGCCGGCCGGGAC